>NZ_JAXJZK010000015.1:0-97557 GCF_036306485.1 Gemmiger sp.
CACATCGATTACAAGGATCTGCCCCGCCTGCGCAAGTACGTCAGCGAGCGTTCCAAGATCATTCCCCGCCGTGTGACCGGCACTTGCGCTTTCCATCAGCGCGAGCTGACCGTTGCCATCAAGCGTGCCCGCCATATGGCTCTCATGCCGTATGTGAGCGATTGATCGCGGCTTTTCACAGCAAAGAAACAACCCGTCCGGTTCGCCCGGACGGGTTGTTTTTTGTTTTCAGTTTCCGTCGTCGGACGTCACCCAGTCGGGGGTGGGCGTCGGCGTCGTGCCGGAGGATGCGTCAAACGCATCGTCCCGCGATCCCGCGATGGAGACTTCCACCTCGGTGGCCGGATCAAACTCGGTACCGGCCTTGACCGAGCACTCCACAACGCAGTTTTCGGCGTAGCTGCCGTCATTCTTGACAATCTTCATGCGGTAGGTGATGCCGGCCGCATTGAGCTCTTCCACCGCCTTTTCCAGCGTGGCGCCGATGATGTTGGGCATCTTGACCTTCAGCGGTCCCAGGCTGACAACGATCTTGAGCACCGGATTGTCCCCGGTGATCAGGGTGCCTGCAACCGGCTCCTGGCTGATGACGCAGCCGCTGGGCACCGTGGAGGAATAATCCTCCGTGATGGCAATGCGGTATTTCTTATCGAACTCGCTGTTCTTGATCTCGCTCTGGTACCGCTTGCCGACGAGATCGGGATACACTTCCACCTCGGTCACGGCAGACTCCGGCGTGGCGGTCTCGCTCTGGGTGGGCGGCGGTGTCTCCTCGGGGGTCTCCCCCGTGGTGCCGTCCAGCAGGCTCCAGACCAGCAGCACCACCAGCACAAAGATCACAACGAGAGAGGCACCGAGAATCTTCTTGGTCGAAACCTGGTTTTCCCCGCGCTCAAACATCGCGTTGGCAACATTCGGGTCGGTCAGGGCACTCATCAGCTCGGGAACGGTCTGCATCCGCTTGGCCGGGTCAAGGCGCATCGCGCAGGACAGCACCTGCGAAAAGAAGGTCGGCACGCTGGATTCCAGGCTGTGGGCATTCTCGAGGCTGTCCCGCACTTTGCGCTGGGGGGCCGCCACCGGCGTCTGGCCCGTGACAAGGCGGTAGGTCACGGCCGCCAGCGCGTAGACATCGGTGTACCGGCCGGAGAACTCCGCGGCGGAATACTGTTCCGGCGCCGCATATCCGGGGTACAGCTGGCTTTTCAGCTCACTGCCTTCGGTGCGCAGGGCCAGTGTGCCGTATCCGGTCAGGCAGGCGTTGCCGTCAATCGGCAGCAGGATGTTCTCGGGACAGATGCCGCGGTGAATCAGGCCCGCCTTGTGCAGCTGGGCCACCCCTTCCATGACGGGCTGCAGCATCGTGCGGGCCTCGGCAGGGGTCAGGTTGCGGGAACGCAGGCTCAGGTAATGGCTCAGCGTCATGCCTTTGCGGTTCTCCTCGACCGCATAGACGGTATTGTTCTCCTCGATCACGTCGAGAATCTGGGACAATCCGGTGGCCGGGGTCAGCCGGTGCAGGTCGTCGTAGAGATCCTTGAAATCCATCCGGCTGGTCTTGAACAGCACTTCCCTGTCCTCTTTGGGCATCAGCCAGCCGTCGGGACTGCGGCCGTTGCAGAGTGTGACCGGAAAATACTCCTTGATCAGGACAAAGCGCTTTTCGGCATTCTCCACACCGCGGTACCGCAATCCGTCGCCGTCGGCATCCAGGTAGGCGCCGATGGTGTAGCGGCCGGCCAGCTGGGTTCCCAGCGGCAGCGCCCCTTCGGGGTTGCGGTTATCCAGGCTCTTGCCGCAGTGCGGGCAGGCGCCGTGATACCCGTCCTGAAGCGGTTCCAGACAGTGCGGGCAAAGCGGCAGTTGGTCCATGGGAAAATCTCTCCTTTCCGGTCAGGCTCCGGGTTCGGCTTGATCGGCTGCAAAAATTCTGAAAAAAAAGCAACTCATCTTTTCAGGAAGTCCTTGTCAAGTGAGTTGCTTTTTATCCAATTCCTCGCGGGAGGGCCGGATCTCAGCGGTCCAGGTCTTCCTCGTTCTCCAGGGTATGCCAGGCGTTCTGAACGTCGTCATCCTCGTCCAGGGCGTCCAGCAGCTTGCCCATCTGGGCGAGCTGATCGGGATCGGTCAGCGTGGTCGTGGTGTTGGGCACCTGCGCCACATCGGCCGAGATGAAGCTGTAGCCCTTCTTCTCCAGCGCGTCGCAGACGGCGGAGAAGTTGTCCGGCGTGGTGGTGATCTGAGCGGCTTCCTCACCGGCATCGAAATCCTCCGCACCGGCATCGAGGGCGTCCATCATCAGTTCATCGGGGTCCTTGCCGTCCAGATCGACGACGATGACACCCTTCTGGGTGAACATGAAGCCGACACAGCCCATCTGGCCCAGGTTGCCGCCGAACTTGTCAAAGTAATGGCGCATATTGGCAGCGGTGCGGTTGCGGTTGTCGGTCAGGGTCTCCACCATGACCGCAATGCCGCCGGGGCCGTAGCCTTCGTAGGTGATGGCTTCGTACTCGGTCTTGTCGCCGCCCTCGGCGCGCTTGATGATGCGCTGGATGTTGTCATTGGGCACACTGTTC
Organism: Gemmiger sp.; assembly: GCF_036306485.1. Taxonomy (GTDB): domain Bacteria; phylum Bacillota; class Clostridia; order Oscillospirales; family Ruminococcaceae; genus Gemmiger. The sequence continues at coordinate 2,580 of NZ_JAXJZK010000015.1, forward strand.
GCCTTGGCTTTGGCGATCAGGGCAGCCAGCTTGGAGTTGGAGGCGGGGTTGGCGCCACCCTCCTTGACAGCCACAGAGATCTCGCGGCCGATCTTGGTGAACACCTTGGCGCGGGCGCCGTCGGTCTTTTCCTTCTTGCGCTTAATGTTGTTCCATTTGCTATGTCCGGACATGAAAATCCCCCTAAGTATTTGAATTGTATCCGTTTCTGAACGGGAAAGGCCCCGCACTTTGCGCAAAGCGCGCAGGCCGACAAATTACAGTAGTATATTATACCACGTTCCCCGGCGTTTTTCAATGTTTGAACGGCTCTTTTTTACTGCAGATTGCGCAGCGCCTTGGGATAGTGGTTCTTGATCCGGCCGCCGCTGACCTTGCCGGCCCCCAGCGGGAAGCCGTCCACCAGGACGGCACACCACCCGGAAGCCGCGGTTTCGGCGGGGATCTCCTCGCCCCGCAGCCAGGCTGCCGTGCGCGGGTCCTGCAGCGTGAGTTCCTCCCGGTTGCGGCACCGGTCCCCGTATGCCATGAAGAGGGCATGCGAGGGTTCCAGCCGTCCCTTGACGACCCGCCCGGCCGGCACGCCGGTGCGCAGCAGCCGCAGTGCCCGGGTCCGGGGCGGCAGAGCGGGCGGAACCAGAACGATCCCCTCCCCCACAGCCTCGACGGCGGCATCGGCGAGATCCGGGAAAAGGCTGCGGCAGAACTCCTGCCAGACAGCCGCCGTCTGACGGGACAGGCGGGCAGGTTTCTCGGTCCGGAGTCGGGGCAGTTCGGGCGCCGGGGCGTCCTCCGCCTTGCGGAGCTTGGCCATGAAATGCCCTTCCCCGCCGTCCGCGGGCCAGATGCGCCGGCAGAAGGCGGCGGGAAAGTTCTCATCCCCGGCGCGGTTGCTCTCGCCGGGGTGGCCGAACCCACATTCCGAGAGATCGCAGAGGGTGAACTCGGGATGGCGACGGAGGAACGCCGCCACCTGCCCTTCATCCTCATCGGGGGCAAAGGTACAGGTGGAGTAGACCAGAATCCCGCCCGGGGCCAGCAGCGCGGCCGCATTGTCGAGGATGTCCCGGCCCAGCGCGGCACAGCGGGCCAGCAGGGCCGGTTCATACTGGGTGACGGCGGCGGCCTCCTTGCGGAACATGCCCTCCCCCGAGCAGGGGGCATCCACAAGGACCCGGTCAAAGCAGCCGGGCAGCACTTCCGCAAGGCGCGCCGTATCCGCGTTGGTGACCGCAGCGTTGGTGACCCCCATCCGCTCCAGATTCTGACGCAGGATCTCGGCCCGGGCGGGGACAAACTCGTTGGCCAGCAGCCAGCCCTCCCCATTCAGTGCCGCTGCCAGCTGGCTGGTTTTTCCGCCGGGAGCCGCACAGAGGTCCGCAACCCGCAGGCCGGGACGCACTTCCAGCAGTGCCGCCGGGGAGGCCGCGCTGGGTTCCTGGGCATAGAACGCACCGGCATGGTGGTAGGGATGGCGTCCCGGCTTCCAGTCCGGTGCCTGCACCAGAAAGGACGTCCGGCAGAACGGAGAAGGCTGCAGCGGAAAGTCCGCCAGCGCCGCCATCCGCTCGGGCGTACAGCGGAGGGTATTGACGGTGATCCCCCGCGCCGGGAGACCCTGGGGATCGGAGAACAGCGTTTCAAACCGGTCCCCGAGCAGACGCCGTTCGCGCTGTTCAAACAGGGCGGGAAAGGACATGACAGCACCTCAACTTTTGCATAAGAACACAACGACTGGGCAGACTATCTGCAGAGCCGGGGGAGGCCCGGTTCGGAATCCACCCTATTTTGAAAGGAGCGCCCAACATGGCACACATCATGAAGGAGCAGAACGGAACCCGCCAGTCCACCCAGAAGGCCACCCAGAAAGCAACGCAGAAGGCGGCACAGAAGGTCGCCCAGAACAAGACCTCCCAGAAGACCGAGAGCTCCACCAACTGCGGCGGCAGCTACGGCCGTCAGAGCGACAACAGCAAGAAGAAGTAATTGCTTTTGCTGCCCTGGGCCCCCTGTGCCCGGAAAGCGCAGCCGCCCGCACGAGGGGTGCGGACGGCGCTTTCCCGACACAGCGGCGGCTTTGCGGGACCGGCGGCTGCGCCGGCCCGTTACATAAAAGACCGGCTCAGAGTTCCGGGACGTATTCTTTCCAGATGACTTCAAACAGTTCGGCGATGCGCTCATCGCGGCCCTGCAGATTCAGCCAGCCGAGCAGGCACTCCAGCCCGGTGGAAGCCCGGTACTCCTGTGCGGTGGCATGTTTGGCCACACTGGCTTTGCTGGCGTTCTTGCCGCGGCGCAGAACGGTCTGCTCCTCCTCGCTCAGCATCGGTTCCAGCAGGGCAAGCTCCTGATTCTGGGCGTGGGCGGAGACATACCGCGTGGCCATGCTGTGCAGACGGCCGGGCTGCAGGCGGGTCGTCTCGACCAGGCGCTGCCGGACCAGCAGTTCCAGCACCGCATCGCCCACAAACGCCAGGGCCAGCGGCGACATTTCGTGAATATCCACTTGGGGTTTGGCTTCAAACAGCATGGTACGCCTCAATATACATAGTCAAATTCGTATTCGCCGATCTTGATCGTGTCGTTTTCCTCCACGTTCTGGCGGACCAGCTCGTCCAGAATGCCGGAATCACCCAGCTGCGTCTGGAAATACTGCAGGCTCTCGTAGTCCTCGACGTTGGTACCGGCCAGGATGCGTTCCAGCCAGGGTGCATCCACCGTGAACTCATGTTCTCCGGTCCGCTGCACCGTGAAGGGACGGGTGGGTGCCGCACTCAGATCGGGTTTGACGTACTGCGGCTCAAAGACCTTGACGGGCGGCAGATCGCGCAGGCGGCTGTACACGAGCGCCGGCAGGCCGTCGATGCCCTGCCGCGTGGCGGCCGAGATGGGCAGGAAGGTCAGGCCGCGGCCCTCGATGAAGGCGCGGAAGTCCTCGATCTGCTCCTCGGTGGCAATATCGCACTTGTTGCCCAGCACGATCTGCGGGCGTGCAGCCAGATCGGCGGAGAAGCCCTCCAGCTCATGGTTGATCTGCTCAAAGTCTTCCTTGGGATCACGGCCTTCGCTGCCCGACACATCCACGACGTGCAGCAGCAAGCGGCACCGCTCGACATGGCGCAGGAAATCATGGCCAAGGCCCACGCCCTCGGCAGCGCCCTCGATGAGGCCGGGAATGTCGGCACAGACAAAGCTCTGTTCCGGGCCGACCCGGACCACGCCCAGGACGGGCGTCAGTGTTGTAAAATGATAATTGGCAATCTTGGGACGCGCCGCGCTGATCATGCTGATCAGGGTGGACTTGCCCACATTGGGGAACCCGATCAGACCCACATCGGCGATGACCTTGAGTTCCAGGGTCAGATGCAGATCCTCCCCGGGCAGGCCGGGCTTGGCAAAGCGGGGAATCTGCCGGGTGGGGGTGGCGAACCGGGCATTGCCCCATCCGCCGCGGCCGCCCTTGGCAACCACGACGGGCTCGTCGGTGGAAAGGTCCGCGACGACCAGGCCGGTCTCGGCCTCCTTGAGGACGGTACCCCGGGGCACGCGGATGACCAGATCCTCGGCATCCTTGCCCTTTTTGCGGGCGCCGCTGCCGTTCTCGCCGTCCGGGGCGGTGTACTTGCGCTTGTAGCGGAAGTCCATCAGGGTGGACAGGTTGGGGTCCGCCTGGAAGATGATGCTGCCGCCGCGGCCGCCGTCGCCGCCGTCCGGGCCGCCGGCCGCCACGAATTTTTCGCGGTGGAAGCTCACCGCACCGTCGCCGCCTTTGCCGGCGTGCAGCCAGATGGTTGCGACATCAATGAAATTGCTGGTGGGCATAGTGTACCTCTTTCCCGAATTGATGCAAAGAAAAAGGGCGAGCCATCCCGGCCCGCCCTTTTGAAAACTTACTGCTTGACAGTGCAGCGCTTGCGGTCACGGCCGACGCGCTCGAAATGAACGCGGCCATCAACCAGAGCGTACAGAGTGTCATCGCTGCCGATGCCGACGCCCTCACCGGGATGGATGTGGGTGCCGCGCTGACGGACCAGGATGTTGCCGGCCAGAACGAACTGACCGTCGCCGCGCTTGACGCCGAGGCGCTTAGACTCGGAATCGCGGCCATTCTTGGTAGAACCTACGCCTTTCTTATGTGCCATTGTGTTTTACCTCCCTTAGCCGTTGATCGCGGTGATTTCCACCTTCGTGTAGGGCTGACGATGACCCTTGCGGACCATGCTGCCCTTCTTGGGACGATAGGTGATGATGTTCAGCTTCTTGCCCTTGCCGTTCTTGACGACCTTGCCGACAACGGCAGCACCGTCAACCGTGGGGGTGCCGAACTTGACGGCGCCCTCTTCGCCAATGGCCAGAACCTTGTCGAAGGTGACTTCGCTGTCAGCCTCAGCGCCGAGCTTCTCAACAAAGATGCTGTCGCCGACCTTGACGCTGTACTGCTTGCCACCAGTCAGAATAACTGCGTACATGTGTATAACCTCTTTCAATAAGGCTCGCTGGATGCGGGGTGATGCGGCAAATGCGCATACTTGTAGACCCATGCCATGCGGCTCTATTATAATAGCATATTCCAGTCCTCGCGTCAAGACATTTTTTCAAGCGAAAGACCGTTCTGCATGGCGGCCGCCTGGGTGGTGTTCTTCATGAGCATCGCGCGAGTCATCGGGCCCACGCCGCCCGGCACCGGCGTCAGGAATGCCGCCCGCTCCGCAGCCTGGGCAAAGTTGACATCCCCGTGCAGCTTGCCGTCGGAGCCGCGGTTGATGCCCACGTCGATGACCACCGCCCCCGGTTTGATCATGCTGCCGTCCACAAACGCCTCATGTCCCACGGCGGCGACCAGGATATCGGCCTGGGCGCAGAGTTCCCGCAGGTTGCGGGTGTGGGAATGGCAGATCGTGACCGTTGCGTTGCGGGCCAGCAGCAGCTGTGCAACCGGCTTGCCCACGATGTTGCTGCGGCCGATCACCACGGCGTGTTTGCCGTCAATGACGGTGCCGGTGGACTCGATCATCCGGATACAACCCGCCGGCGTGCAGGGCAGGAAGCAGGGCTGTCCGGTCTGCATCCGTCCCACGTTGACGGGCGAAAAGCCGTCCACATCCTTCTCGGGCGGGATGGCGTCAATGATGGCCCGCTCGTCGATGCCGGCGGGCAGCGGCAGCTGGACAAGAATGCCGTGCACGGTGCTGTCGGACGCCAGCGCGGCAATCCGGTCCAGCAGTTCCTGCTGGGTCGTGGTTTCGGGCAGCCGCAGTTCCAGGCTGCGGATACCGCATTCGGCGCAGTCGCGGATCTTGCCGCGGACATACACCTGGCTGGCAGGGTCCTCCCCCACCAGAATGACGGCCAGGCAGGGTGTGACCCCCGCGGCCTGAAGAGAGGCGGTCTCGGCGGCGGCCTCCGCCTTCACAGCGGCGGCCAGGGCTTTTCCGTCAATGAGCTGAGCGTGCATGGCAATTCCTCCCTGTCACGGTTCATCAGAATCCGGATCGGCGGGAGCCGGCCCGGTGGTTTCTTCGGGCTGCGGTTCCTCTGCCGGCGTGCTGAGATCCAGTTCCTCCAGACGGCGGTTCATCGCGGCGGTGGCGGCGGCAAACTCCCGGTGGGAAGCGCTGGCCGGCAGGGAATCCACCGTGAAACGGTCCCCGGCCTGGGCAAGTTTTTTCAGGTTTTCCACCTGCAGCGGCACCATCAGCGTCTTGCCGCGGGACTTCTGAAGACCCGCGACGAGCAGCACGATGCCTGCCGCCACCGAGAGCAGCGCCACCAGCTGGCTGGTGCGCAGGCTGGAAGTGATCATCAGCGAGTCGGTGCGCAGTCCTTCAATCCAGTAGCGGCCCAGGCCGTACCAGATCACATACATCAGGAAGAGCTGGCCGTTGAAGCGGCGTTTCTTGAGAAAGACCGTCAGCAGCACCACGCCGATCAGGCACCACAGACTCTCGTACAGGAAGGTCGGGTGGACCGGCAGTGACGGATCAACGGTCACGCCCTCGGCGGCCAGCGTGGCCTGAACGCTGCTCAGATAGCTGTTGGTGCCCTCGCTGTACATGCCCCAGGGCAGCGTCGTGTTGCAGCCGAAGGCTTCCTGGTTGACGAAGTTGCCCCAGCGTCCCACGCCCTGGCCGATCAGGAAACAGACGCCGACCAGGTCGAACAGCGGGAGAATGGGAATCTTGCGGATATGGGCCATGAGGCCGCCGAACACAAAAGCACCGATGACGGCCCCGTAGATGGCGATGCCGCCCTGCCGGATATCGATCATATCCCAGAGCGAATCGTACGGGACCGGCGCAAAAATCACATAGTAGGCGCGGGCACAGATGATGGCCATGACGGCTCCCACCAGGATCACGTCGATGAGGCGGTCCGAATTGATGCCGAAGTCATCGGCATGGCGGAAGGCGTAGAGCATGGCCAGGACCATGCCGGCCGCGATGATGACGCCGTACCAGTAAATGTTGAATCCGCCGATGCTCAGTGCCACGCGGTTGACGGTCAGTTCCAGCCCCAGGCCGGGGAATTGTACATGATATACCATGACGTTCGCCTCATTTCTGCGGGTCGATCTGAACGTAGGCACTGTTCTCTTCCCGCAGCATCGTCTGCAGCGCCTCGTTAACATCCTGCACGGTCAGGGTGGCCAGCGTCTCGATCTCGTCGGTCAGGCTGCGGCCCTTGAGGAAGGCCATGCCGATCTCCTCGGCGGCATCGTCGACACATTCCACGTCGGCGAGCAGTTCGCCGTACATCTGGTTCTTGACCAGCGTGAAGAGTTCGGGGTCCACCCCTTCCCGGCGCAGCCGGGCAATCTCGTTGCGGACCATGCCGGCCACCTTGCGGGGGGTATCGCTCTCACCGGTGAAGGCAATGACGCAGCAGCCCTCGGTGGACAGGTAATCCCCGCTGAATTCGGGGTTGACCAGTGCCTCATCGTAGAGGGTCCGGTACAGCGAGGTCAGCCCGCCGCAGACCAGGTCGGGCAGCATATCGGCAATGACCTCGGCGCGGGTATCGCCGCGGCGGATCGGGGCCTCCCGGTATCCCAGCGCAAAGCAGGGCTTGTTGACCGGCATCGGGAAGGAGGTTTCCCGGCAGGGAATGGTGCCGTCCTCCGCAGGGAAGAAGGTTTCCACCGAAGGCGCCGGGGCAGCCTCGCACAGACCGTTGCGGCGGCAGGCCTCGACGGCCTGTTCCAGGGTAATGTTGCCCGCCACGCTGAGCACCATGTTGGCGGGATGATAGAAGGCATCGGTACAGGCATAGAGCAGTTCCGGCGTGAGCTGGGCGATGCTCTGGGTGGTGCCGGCGATGTCATCCCGGATCGGATGCGCCTGATAGAGGCAGCGGAACAGCCCGGTCAGCAGCCGCCAGTCGGGACTGTCGTCGTACATTTTGATTTCCTGCCCGATGATGCCCTGCTCCTTGGCGATGGTCGCCTCGGTGAACCAGGGATGTCCCACCATGTTGAGCAGGATATCCAGGTTTTCGTCGGTCTTGTCGGTGGAGGTGAAGATATAGCAGGTCCGGTCATAGCCGGTGAAGGCGTTGGCCGATGCGCCGGTCCGGGCGTACAGGTCAAAGGCATCGCCCTGCTCGGACTCGAACATCTTGTGCTCGAGAAAATGCGCCGTGCCGGCAGGCAGCGAGATTCGCCGGCCGTTGAGGGAAAATTCCCGCACGATCGAGCCGAAGTTGGTGGCGTACATCGCATGGACCGAACTGTACCCCGGCATTGTGCGGCAAAGAACCGTCAGGCCGCTGGGAAGGACAGTGCTGCGGCAGTTGACCGCGTCGGCCGCCTTGCGGCGGATGGTTTCCCGTTCCATCATGCGTTCTCCCCCTCCCTTTTGGCGGTCAGCGCGTAGCAGACCGAATACCGGTAGCTCTGCAGGACCTCCCGGACTTCGTCGGCGGTGACGGCGCGGGTCAGCACCTTGCCGTACTCGGGCGGCGCGAGGGCCTCATCCCGGATGATCTGGCCATAGTACCAGCTTTCCAGACCGCCCAGCGAGTCGCTGAGCGAATCCAGGCCGGAGAGCAGGCTGCGGCGGCAGTCCTCCAGTTCATCGGAGGTGATCTCCCCGTTGCACAGGTTCTCCAATTCGCGGAGAATGGCCGCTTCGGCCTGCGCTTCCCGGCCGGGCTCAACGCCGGAATCCACCATCATGACGCCGGTGGCCCGCAGAGCGCTGGAACCGCAGTAGTAGCACAGGCTCTGCTTTTCACGGACATTGCGGAACAGCCGGCTGGTCGTTGAACCGCCGAACAGGCTCATCGCCATCCGCAGCACCGTGATGCTGGGCAGGTCCTCGGGCGTGCCGCGGGTGAACAGCATACAGAGTTTGGCCTGGGTCAGGCCGGCAATTTCTTCGGAATAATGGCGGGGCTCGGTGACCGGCATGGCCACCGGAAGGGCGAACCGCTGCGGGGCGCGGGGAACGTTTTCCAGTTTGCGGAGCAGCATCTCGGTCACCCGCTCCTCGTCGGCGCCCTGCACCATCACATCAATGGACGCCAGGCGCAGGATGCGGTCATACTCCGCCTTGAGGGTGGCCGGCGTGACCTGCGGCAGGTCGCTGCGGTATCCGCCCAGTTCGATGCCGGCCGGGGAATCGCCGTAGAACTTGCGGCGGGCCTGGCGTACACAGTACAGACGCTTGTTGTTGTACTCGGCTTCCAGGCGGCGGGCCAGTGTCTCCTTCTCGATGCGGACCGCCTCGGGGTCAAAGACGCCATTGATCAGATACGGTTCAAAGACCGTCCCGAATGCAATGTCGGCGTAGGCATCGGTGAGGTTTTCCCCGGCAAGGGCAAACCGGTCCTTGATGCCGCAGATATCCACCGTCAGAATCCGGTCCACACCCGCATTGCTCAGGTCCACGCCCAGGTCGGCGCCGTAAAGGCGGGCCAGCTTGCGGGAAAGCTCGGTCATATCGGGGCAGCGCGCATAGCCGCGTTCCAGCACCAGCGGCAGAACCGCGGTGTCCGTCGCGCTGCGGCGCAGGGCCGGAAAACGCAAATGGATCGTGATGCGGCAGCGGTTGAATTTTTCGGCGTCCAGCGTGGTGATGAAGACACCGGGTGCAAGTTTTTTTCGTTCCAACGGAGTAAAATCCTCCTATATCTGTATCATTTCCCACAGCTGCGGGCTTTTTCCAGATCGGCGAAGTAGCCTTTGCTCTGTTCCGCCGCGTGGCCGATGAGATCGGACAGTTCCTGAAGGGTATCAAACTTCCGGACCGGGCAGAGGTATTTATGGAATTCCAGAACCGGCGTGGTGCCGTAGGCGTCGCCGGCAAAGCCCGGAACATAGGTCTCACAGGTGACGGGAGCATTTTCCACATCCACGGTGGGACGGCGGCCGATTCCGGTGGCGGAGGGCCACCAGCGGCCATCCAGGAAAATCCGGGTCAGGTAAACGCCGCAGCAGGGCTGCAGGGCGTCCGCCGGGTAGTTCTGGTTGATGGTGGGGCGGCCCAGGCGGGAGGTTCCGATGCCCTTGCCGTGGCGGACCTGCCAGTCAATGGCATACGGCGCGCCGAGCATGGCATTGGCATCGGCCAGGCGGCCTTCCTCCAGCGCGGCACGGATGCGGGTGGAAGAGACCGTCCGTCCGCTGTACTGCGCCATCTCCACCACGTTCACGGCAATGCCGAGCGGCGCGCAGAGTTCCCGCAGCGTTTCCACGTTGCCGGCGGCGCGGGCGCCGAAGGTGAAGTTTTCCCCGCAGAAAACGGATTTCGCATGGAAGCAGTCCACGAGAATCCGGCGGACAAACACCTCGGGCGAGAGGGAGCGGAACTCCTCAAAGGGAGGTTCCATATATTCGGTGATGCCGATGCCGGCAATCCGTTCATGCTTGAGCGCCGTGGAGAGGATGCGCCCGCCCTTGAGGGTATTGCCTCCCGGCAGGCTGAAGGTGAACGCCGCCGCGGTCAGCTGCTGACGGCGGGCGGTGTCCGCCGCCGCACACAAAACATGGCGGTGCCCCAGATGGACGCCGTCGAAATAGCCCAGCGCGACCGCACTGCCGTTGGGGGCATCGATCGGGGCCAGGGTATTCAGAATATGCATCTCGGTTGACATTCGTCGGAATTCCTTTCAGGTTCTGTCACAGAACAGTTTTTCCACCTGCAGCACGCCATCGGTGATGCCGGCCAGGCCGAGGAAGCCGCCGTCCTGTCCGTAGACACGGTAGCGTCCGTCCGCGGCCGGGTACCGGCTGGTCGGGCAGCCGTTGAGCAGGTGTCTGGCCACGGCGGGGTCGACGGTCAGGGCCGGCAGCGGCGCAAAGACGCGGTCCACCGGCATCAGCCAGCCCGACTGTTCCAGCGTTCCCTCTGCGGCAGCCTGCAGGATTTCGGGAAGGGTGTGGCAGGATTCAATGCCGAACACCCCGGCCCGTGTGCGGCGCAGCGCGCAGAGCGTGGCGGGCACGCCCAGGGCGTCGCCGATTTCCTCCGCCAGGACCCGGATATAGGTTCCCTTGGAGCAGCAGACGCGCAGCGTGTATTCCTGGGGCGCCGGGCTGCCCAGGTAGGCAATCTCGTGGATCGTGATGGGCCGCGGCGTGCGCTCGACGGTCTGGCCGCGGCGCGCCGCCTTGTAGAGCGGCTGGCCGTTGATCTTGACGGCCGAGTACATGGGCGGCAGCTGCATCCGGTCACCGAGGAAGCGGGGCAGCACATCGCGCACCTCCCGCTCCCCCACCGTCACCGGGGCGCTGCGCAGCACGGCACCGGTGATATCGCCGGTATCGGTGGCGATGCCCAGCCGCAGCGTAGCTTCGTAGGTTTTATCGTGATCGATCTGCCGGTCGGCGGCAGCGGTGGCGCGACCGATAAACACGGCGAGCACACCGGTCGCCATAGGGTCCAGTGTGCCCGAGTGCCCCAGTCTGCGCGTTCCCAGCGCGCCGCGGAGCTTGGCCAGCACATCAAAGCTGGTCCAGCCCGCGGGCTTATCGACGGGAAGAATGGCGCAAAGTTCCTTCATGGGGGTTCCTTTTCTGTTAATTCAGCAGACCGGTGCGCTGAAATTCTTTACGGACTTCCTCCAGCACGGCGTGCTTGGCGTTGTCCAGGTTGCCGCTGATCTCGCAGCCGGCGGCCCGTGCATGGCCGCCGCCGCCCAGACGGCGGGCAATGTTGCAGGCGTTCACGGCACCGGCCGTGCGGATGCTGATCTTGAAGCTGCCGTCCGGCTGCTGCCGGAAGGTTAGGCCCACCTCGACGCCCTCGATGGAGCGGGGCAGGCTGGTCAGGTCCTCGAGTTCGGCATTGGCCACGCCGGACATCCGGATCTGGTCCCAGGTCAGGCAGATCAGGGCGCAGCGGTCATCGTAGAAATATTCCAGGCTTTCCAGTGCCATCCGCTCGGCCAGCAGCCGCGCATGGGAGCGGGATTCAAACAGCCGCTCGTTGAGCTTTTCGGTATCGGCGCCGGCTTCCATCACACGGGACGCCGCAATATGGGTGCGGGAGGTCGTGTTGGTAAACCGGAAGCAGCCGGTATCGGTGGCGATGCCGGTGTACAGGCAGTTGGCAATCTCCGGGGTGATGGTCACGCCCATCTCGACAATCACATCGAGCAGGAATTCACAGGTGGCCGCCGCACCGGGGTCCAGCAGCGTTTCGTAGGCATAGCCGCTGTTGGTGGCATGATGGTCGATACACAGATCGGTATGTTCCGCGTAAAGGGGAATGTCGTTGCGATCGCCAAACAGCTGAATGCTGGCAACATCCACCGCCACCACAAACGCCGGCTTGAAACTGCCGTCGTACCAGCGCAGTTTCATGTAATCGTACAGCGCAGGGATGGGGTCGCTGCAGAGTACGGCCGCGTTTTTCCCGAGCTGTTTGAGCGCCAGGTACAGGGCACCGGCGCTTCCGACTGTATCGCCGTCAGGGTTTTTGTGGCAAAGGATCAGAATATCGTCCGCGCCGCGAAGGCGCAATACGGCTGTCTGCCGATCCACAGATTCGGTCATAAGGGTCCTCTTTTCTCTTCCGCGTTCCCCGGGGACTCCGGTCTGTCAACCGCAGGGGAAGTCGGCCTTTTGGGTTTTGATAAGGGTCATTCCTCGGGTCTGGCTTCGTCCAGATCACGGAGCAGCTCATTGATATGGGCTGCATAGTTTGCGCCGTCATCCTTGACAAAGACAAACCGGGGAGCCTTGCGGATATGCATCCGGCGGCTGACTTCGGTCCGGATATGGCCAGAGGCTTTGTTCAGCGCCTTGACAACCGGGTCGGTCCCGCCTTCCCGGCCAAGCACACTGATATACACCTTTGCCACATCCAGATCGGGGGTCACATCCAGCCGGGTCACGGTCAGAAGGCCGCCGACAACGCGGGGGTCCTTCATCTCGCCGATGATGGCGATCAGTTCCCGTTTCATATCCTGTGCCATACGGCCATGGTTTTTGCTTGGCATAGTTGTTACCTCAAACTCGTATTCAGGCCGGACGATTACTCACGGTATTCTTCCAGCTTGAAGCACTCGAAAACGTCGCCCTCCTTGATGTCGGAGAACTTCTGCAGCGTGATGCCGCACTCGTAGCCCGCAGCAACTTCCTTGGCGTCGTCCTTGAAGCGCTTGAGGGAGGCAATGGCATCCTCGCAGATGACGATGCCGTCACGCACCAGGCGCAGCTGGGCGTCGCGGGTGATCTTGCCCTCCGTGACACGGCAGCCGGCGACGGTGCCGACGCTGGAGATCTTGTAGACCTGACGGACCTGCGCTTCGCCCAGAGCCACTTCGCGGATCTTGGGGGCCAGCATGCCCTTGAGAGCGTCGGAGACATCGTTGATGGCGTCGTAGATCACGCGGTACATCCGCATTTCGACGCCGGCCTGCTCGGCCTCGGCCTTGGCGACCGCATCGGGACGGACGTTGAAGCCGATGATGATGGCGTTGGAGGCATCGGCCAGCGAGACATCGGACTTGGAGATGGCGCCGACACCCGCATGGATGACGCAGACGCGCACCTCGTCGTTGCTGAGCTTTTCGAGGCTCTGCTTGACGGCCTCGGCACTGCCCTGCACATCCGCCTTGACGACGATGGGCAGTTCCTTCATATCGTTCTGGGCCATCTGGTCGAACAGGTTATCCAGCGTAACCTTGGTGTAGGCAGCGAACTGCTTTTCCTTGGCTTCGTTGGTACGCTTGTCGGCCAGTTCACGGGCCAGGCGTTCATCCTCGACCGCCTCGAAGATATCGCCGGCGGTGGGCACTTCGGTCAGACCGGTGATCTCCACAGGGGTGGAGGGGCCGGCGGCCTCGATCTCGACGCCCTTGTCGTTGCGCATCGTGCGCACACGGCCCACGGCCGTGCCGGCAATCAGGCAGTCACCCTTATGCAGGGTACCGTTCTGGACCAGCAGCGTGGCAACGGGGCCCTGGCCCTTGTCCAGACGAGCTTCCACGACGGCGCCCTTGGCGCGGCGGTTGGGGTTGGCCTTGAGTTCCATGACCTCGGCTTCCAGAACGATGCGCTCCAGCAGGTCCTGGATGCCCATGCCGGTCACGGCGGAAACCGGGATGCAGGCCGTCTCGCCGCCCCAGTCCTCGGGCACGATCTCGTACTTGGTCAGCTGTTCCTTGACCAGTTCGGGGTTGGCGGTGGGCTTATCCATCTTGTTGATGGCGACGATCAGCTTGACCTTGGCCGCCTTGGCATGGTTGATGGACTCGATGGTCTGCGGCATGATGCCGTCATCGGCCGCGACCACCAGGACCGCAATATCGGTCATATTGGCACCGCGGGCACGCATGGCGGTAAAAGCCTCGTGGCCGGGGGTGTCCAGGAAGGTGACCAGCTTGCCGTTGACGTTGACCTGGTATGCACCGATGGCCTGGGTGATGCCGCCCGCTTCACCGGCGGTGACGTTGGTGGAGCGGATGCGGTCCAGGATGGAGGTCTTGCCGTGGTCAACGTGACCCATGACAACCACAACGGGCGGGCGCTCGGTGAGCTGATCGGCGCTGTCCTCCTCCTGCACAAAGAGGCGCTCCTCGATGGAGACATGCACTTCGTGCTCGACCTTGGCGTGGAATTCCTCGGCAATCAGGGCGGCGGAGTCAAAGTCGATGACATCCGATGCGGCGTGCATCTCGCCCATCTGCATGAACTTGGCAACCACCTTGGCAACGTTCTGCTTCAGGCGGGTGGCCAGCTCGCCCACCGTGATCTCATCGGGGATGGAGATCTTGAGCTGGGCGTTGCGGGCCTTCTCGAGCTGGATGCGCTGCAGGCGCTCGGCCTCGGTCTCGCGGCGGCGGCCGAACTGCTGGCCGCGCTGACGGTTGCGGTTGTTGAACTTCTCCTTCTTGCCGGAAGGCTGGTTCTTACGCTTGTTGGGCATATTGCGGCTGTCGGCCAGGTCATCGTAGCGGGCGCTGAACTTGTCGACGTTCACATCGACGGTACGGGTATCCACCGAGACCTGAGAGCGGTTGACCTTGACCTGCTCGGTGGCCACCGGCTTCTTGATGCCGGTATCGGCGGCCAGCTCCTGCATGGTCACGCGCTTCTCGCTGCGCTTTTCGGGCTGCTTCTCGTTGCGGCGGTCACCGCGCTTGTCGTTCTTTTCCGGCTTCTTGGCCTCGGCCGCCGGCTTCTTGGCAGCTTCGGGTTTGGGCTGCGGCTTGGGTTCGGGCTTCTTGGCGGAGGCCAGATACTCGTCCAGGTTTTCCACAGCGGTCTCGCGGGTCAGGGCTTCCAGAAGCGCATTGACTTCCTTCTCCTCAAAGACACCGCTGGTCTTGCGGGTTTCGCCGGTCAGGGAGGCGAATGTATCAATCACCTTTTTGGTGCTCAGGTCAAAATCCTTGGCCACATCTGCAATCTTATATTTGAAGTCAACCATTGGCTGATTCCTCCTTCTCGCTGTCGGTAAGATGTTTCGCGCACAGCCGCGCAAAGTTTTCGTCCGTAACCGCAAATACGGCAGCAGGCTTGGGCGTCAGCATCCGCAGTTCCTGCGTGGAGAGCGGCATCACGGCGCAGCGCACCAGGCCGTCGCAGGCAGTCTGCATATGCTGCACGGTGCGGTCGCTGGCGTCGCAGGCCAGAAGCACCAGAACAGCCTTGCCCCGCAGGACGGCCTCCTCCACACGGTCATAGCCGTGGAGCAGTTTGCCGGCCTTGCGGCAGATTCCCAGGGCCCCCAACAGGGGGTTTGCGTCATTCGCCACGGGGCATCGCCTCCTTTGCGGCCTGCTCGGCGCAGGCGATCTCTTCGGTCAGGCGCTCGTAGACGCTGTCCGGCACCGGCACGCCGAACGCGTGCTCCAGCCGTTTGGCTTTGCGGGCTCTGGCCAGGCAGGCAGCCGACGGGCAGAGATAGGCGCCGCGGCCGGAACGCTTTCCGGTCAGATCCACGCCGACTTCACCGTCGGGGCTGCGCACGATGCGCACCAGTTCCTTCTTCGGTTTTTGGGCGTTGCAGCCCACGCACCGGCGCACCGGCACCTTTTTCTGCGGTTTTTGTTGCAAGTGGCTGACCTCTTTTCTTTTAGGGTCCGTGCGGGACGCTTATTCCTCGTCCTCTCCGTAGTAACCGGACTCGGGCCGGATATCAATATTATAGCCGGTCAGATGGGCGCACAGGCGCACATTCTGTCCTTTGTTGCCGATTGCCAGGCTCAGCTGGTGATCCGGCACCGTCACGCGGCAGCTCTTGGTCTCGCCGGGCAGCAGTTCCACCTTGACCACCTTGGCGGGAGACAGCGCGGCCGAGATGAACTCCGAGACATCCTCGCTCCAGCGGATGATGTCGATCTTCTCGCCGTGGAGTTCCTCCACGATCTTCTCCACACGGGAACCGTGTGCACCGATGCAGGCGCCGACCGGGTCCACATCGGGGTTCTTGCTGTAAACGGCCATCTTGGTGCGGGCGCCGGCTTCGCGGGCAATCGCCTTGATCTCGACGGTGCCGTCATAGATTTCCGGCACTTCGAGCTCGAACATCCGCTTGACCAGGCCGGGATGGGTGCGGCTGATCGTCACGCGCGGGCCGCGGTCGGTGGCCAGAACGTCCACGACATAGACCTGCACCATCTGACCTTCGGTGAAGGTCTCGCCGGGCACCTGCTCGTTGCGGGGCAGAACGGCGCTACCGCCCTTGCCCAGATCCAGCACGATGTTGCCGCGCTCGGCATCCACGGCCGTGACGGTGCCGGTGATGATCTCATGCGCACGGGACTGCATCTCGCTGCACTGCAGGCTGCGCTCCCCTTCGCGCAGGCCCTGACGGATGACATGCTTGGCCGTCTGGGCGGCAATGCGGCCGAACTCCTTGGTCTTGAGGGGCGTGACCAGACGCTGGCCCAGCTTGTAGCTCTTGCGGATCTTCTGGGCATCTTCCAGGCTGACCTGCGTGTGGGGGTTCTCGACTTCCTCCACGATGTCCTGCAGCAAACTTGCGCGGAAGGCGCCGATCTCGGGGTCGATGTCCACGACGACGTTCTCGTCTTCCACCTCGTAGTCCTTCTTGACGGCGATCACAATGGCCGCCTTGATCTTCTCGATCAGATAATCGGCGGGCAGGCCGCGCTCCTTTTCCAGTGCAGCCAGGGCGTCAAAGAATTCGCTGTTGTTCGTTGCCATTTTATTTCCTCCGTTGTTGCTGTGTATGTTAAAACAGGTCTTCATCATCGCAAAGTTTGACGTAGCCGGCCGCCTTCAGCGGGAAGGATTCCTCCCCTTCCTCGCTGCGCAGCGTCACGGTGCCGTCCTCGGACAGGCCCTGCAGAATGCCGGTCACATCGCGCCGGCCCTTCTCGTCGGGGCGGATCAGGTGCGCCGTGCATTTGCTGCCCCGGAGCTGTTCAAAATGCTCGGGACGGGTCAGGCGCCGGCCCAGGCCGGGGCTGCCGACCTCCAGATAATAGCTCTGCTCAATCGGGTCGGCTTCATCCAGAATCGGGTCAATGGCGCGGGAGACGGCTTCGCAGGTGTCGGTGTCGAGCGGTTCGTCCCGGTCGATCAGCACGCGGAGGAACCAGTCGGGGCCTTCCTTTTCAAACCGCACATCCCACAGACGCAGTCCGAATCCCTCCACCGTGGGCCGGACCAGTGCTTCGACGGTCGCCGCGGCGCCGCCGGGCTGGCGATTCTTGCCATTTGCCATTGAAAAAATCCCCCTATCACAAAAAGAAAGCGGACCTTTGACGGCCCACTTTCCAATAAAATCATCATCGAACAGTAAGAATATACCACAACCGGCTAAAAATTGCAAGGGGTGTGCGGCATTTTGCGGGAAATTGTAACCTTTGCACCTCAGCGGGAAGCCGCATGGCGCCGGCCTTTGAGGGCGCGGGCGGCCGGGCGTTCCACCGCATAGGTGAAGAACACCGCCGCCCCGAAGGCGACCGCCCAGTACAGCAGGTTGGCCCGGTTCATCCAGGCGGTATCCCCCAGCTGGTTGGGCGGGGTGTCGCCGCTCCAGGCGGGCAGATGCAGGTTGTATTTGAGGAACACCGCCAGCATCTGGTGCCATAAGTAGAAATTGAAGCTGATCCCGGACAGCCAGCGCAGCACCCCGCGCAGCGGCAGTGTGACGCCGAGTCCCAGGCAGACCATCATGGCGGCCGCGGTCAGGGCCAGGGGCATCCGGTCCAGCAGCTGGAACCGCTGATACTCCGCAGCACGGCTCTGCCACAGTGCCAGCCGGTCCAGACCGTACAGCGCCGCCAGTCCCAGCAGTGTGAAGGTCACGCGGGCGCTCCTGGTCTGCAGCACCGGGCAGCGGCCCAGATAGGCCAGCGCATACGCGGCGCCGAATCCCACGGCAAAGACGCCGCAGAAAGCCGGGAACTGGTTGAACAGGCCGGCGTAGGCCGCGGTGCCGTAGCAGTCCAGCGTGCGGACCGACCAGATCCACTGGATTGCCAGCAGAACGGCCAGCGTCTGGACGGGGGCACGGCGCAGCGTGCGGACCAGCAGCGGAAAGACCAGATAGAACAGGGCAAAGACCGTCAGCGTCCAGGTGACGCCGTTGAGCTGGGCCGCGGTATAGGCCTGCGGGAAGAACATCTGGGTCAGCGTGAGGTGTGCGGCAAGGTCGATGCCAAGATCAGCATTCCAGCCGCCGCGCCACAGCAGGCAGATCAGCAGTGACGCCAGCAGGTTGACCCAGTAGCTGGGCAGGATGCGCACGGCGCGGCGGCGGTAAAACGCCAGCGGCGTCACAGCCGGCATCTGTCCGCCCCCCGCCGCTGCATTCGCATAGGGCAGAAACAGGCAGAAGGCCGACAGCATGACCAGCACATCCACAAAGGCGGCACCGCTGCGCGGCCAATGGTCAAGAGCCCCGCCCCCGACCCAGCTCTGCTGCCAGATATGGAACCATCCCACCGCCGCCGTGGCGATCACACGGAGCAGATCCGCGGAGGCGGGGCGGTTCAGGTCCGCGGGTTCCCACAGCTGCGTTTTCAAAATGCCCATTCCCCGTCACGGAAGATCTCGACTTCGCGGCCGTCCTTGGTGACACCGGTCACGCAGGTATCGGGAGCGCCGATCATCACATCTTCATGGATGGCGGAGTCGTTGAGGCCCTTGCGCATCAGCTGCTCGCGGGTCATGGTGCTGCCGCCGCGGATGTTGGTCGGGTAGCCGGCGCCGAAGGCGATATGGCAGGCGGCGTTTTCATCGAACAGCGTGTTGTAGAACAGCACGCCGCTGCGGTTGATCGGGCTGGAAGCCGGGACCAGGGCGATCTCGCCGATGCGGTTGGCGTTCGCATCGGTGGAGAGCAGCTCCGCCAGCAGTGCAGCATTCTTCTCGGCGCCGTGCTCGACCACCGCGCCGTCGCGGAAGGTGACATGCCAGCCCTCGATCAGCTGGCCGTTGTAGACGTAGGGCTTGGTGCCGTAGACAATGCCGTTGACGCGCTCACGGTGCGGTGCGCAGAACACTTCCTCGGTCGGGACGTTGGCAATGAACTCGGTGCCGTTCTCCGCCTTGCTGGTGGCGCCCTCCCAGGTGGCGTCATCGGCCAGGCCGATGGTCAGGTCAGTGCCGTTGGAGCTGACCATCCGGATGTGGTCGAGGTTCCAGGCATTGAGCTGGTCACGATGATGCTTGCCGGCGGCCACATGCTCCCGCCAGGCCGTAACCGGGTCGCCGGTGGAAACGCGGCAGACATCAAAGATGAGCTCCCAGAGCTTTTCCACCGCCTGGTCCTGCGGCAGGTCGGGGAAAACCTTGGCCGCCCAGGCCGGCGCGGGCACAGCCGCCACACACCACTGTACGCGGTCGTTCATCGTATATTCCTGCCAGGGCTTCATGATATTGCGGCGTGCCAGGTTGACGCGGTTGATCTTGGCGGCATCCAGGCCGGCCAGAGCCTCGGGGTCATCGGCATGGATGGCCAGCGTGCAGCAGCCGTCCGGGTCCTCGGCGTAATCGAGGTAGCTGCGCAGCTCATAGGGCTTGAGCGCCGCCAGATCGGCCTCGGCGCCGTACTCCATCCGCAGACGGGTCAGTTTGTCGTCCTCCCAGCGGACGATGCAGTCCTTGGCGCCGGCTTCATAGCCCGCCTTGACGCAGGCATGGGCAAAGTCCGGCATGGACACCGGGCAGCGGATCAGGAAATTCTGGCGCGGCTGTACATTGACGCCGACCTTGACAATGAAATCGGCATAGAGCTGCAGATAGGTCTGATTCATGAAAATTCCTCCTTCGGAATGAATAACGGATTCAGTATGCGCGTCCGGGGCGCCGTGCATCCGGGGTTACTCCACCCAGCGGATCACCTTTTTGTTGCGGGCGGGCGCCTGGACCGGCCCCGCCGGGTAGCCGATGGCCACCATGGCCCAGACGATATGCTGTGCCGGCACGCCGAACCGGTCCAGCAGGGCGCGGACATCCGGTTCGTCGCACAGGCTGTGCAGCGCATTGATCCAGACCGACCCCAGTCCGAGGGCATGGGCGGCCAGCATGATGTTTTCCGCGGCACAGGCGCTGTCCTGAATGCCGTCGGGGTTGCGCCGGTCATTGCTGACCAGCACGACGGCGGGCGGATTGTGGAAGCCGTAGAAGCCCACACCGCACCGTGCGGCGGCCTCGGCGGTGGTCTGTCTGAGGGCCTGCAGGTCATCCGGACGGCGCAGCACGGTGAACCGCCAGGTCTGCAGGTTGCGGCCGGACGGCGCATGGATGCCGGCCTCGACCGCGGCAGCCAGCAGCCCCCTCGGAACCTCCCGCTCGGCAAAATCGCGGACGCTGTGACGGCTGCAGATCGCCGTGAGCACCTCATTGCCGGTCACGGTCCCCTGCTCGTCCCAGATCTGCTGCAGGGCCTTGCGGTCCAGCTTTTTCATCCGGTTGCGGGGCAGTTCGTCGAGCTGCAGATAGCGCTGCGGCATCTTGTACTTTTCCAGCCGGGTGCTCAGATACCGCACCAGGTCCTTTTCCTGATAGGCGGAGGACTCCGGCACCACAAAGAGCACCGGGATGCGTCCCAGGATGCCGTCCGGGTCCTCGGCGCCGATGCAGGCGGCCTCCCGCACCCCGGCGAATTCCTGGGCGATGTTCTCCACCTCCAGCGGGGAGACCTTCTCGCCGCCCACATTGATGATGTCGTCGGCGCGGCCCAGCATATACACATACCCGTCCTCGTCCAGATAGACCAGGTCATTCGTGTAGAGCCAGCCGTTCACCAGCGTCTGGGCGGTCAGTTCGGGGCTGCGGTAATAGCCGGCCATCTGCATCGGGCCGCGCAGCGCCATCCGGCCCGCCGTATTGATATCCCGGGCGGTGGCCGTGATGTCCCGGCCCTCGGGGTCCACCACCTTGAGTTCCACCCCCGCCGCCGGAAGGCCCAGCGAAGTGAGTTTGTCGGGATGGTGGGTCACATCCAGGAAGATGGCGCCGCCGGTCTCGGTGGAGCCCCAGGTATTGTGAATCTCGGTCTCGGGCAGAATCCGCAGCAGCCGGCGTTTCATCGCATAGCCGAGCGAGCCGGCTCCGAACTCGATGAACCGCAGCTGGCCGAGCACCGGGGCAAACCGGTCCTGCATCTGGCGGTAGACCACCTCGATGGACGCCGGGACGCTGACCAGGCCGGTGCAATGGAACGTCGTGATGTTGCGCTCCAGCTCCTTGGCAAAGGTAAAGCCGTTCTGCAGCACCACCGTGGCCCCGACATACAGCAGGGTGCGCAGCACACGCATGCCGACGCTGTGATTGAGGGGCAGCGGGATGAGCTCCACGTCATCGGAGCGGATGCCGATGCCCTGCCGGGTGTTCTGGGTGCTGGCAAACAGGTTGGCATAGGTCAGCATGGCCCCCTTGGGTTTGCCTGTGGTGCCGGTGGTGAAGAGGATTTCGGCCAGGGCTGACCCGTCGGGCAGAAGATAGTCCGGCGCCGAGGCACAGGGATTGGCGGTCTCATCCGCCGAGGCCGCATACAGCGCCTTGAGGGAGAGCTGCGGCGTGGCGGACTGCGGAAGTGCGGTATCGCTGATGAGCAGGCAGGGAGTGAGGAAATCACAGACATCCTGCACGTTTTCCCGCCGGGCAGCCTTGTCGATGGGCACCGACACCGCGCCCAGATACTGGATGCCCAGCAGCACCGCCACATAGTCGGGGCGGGACACCGCCGAGAGCATCACGCAGTCCCCTGCCCGCACCTGATGGTCGCGCTGGAGGATCAGCGCGATGCGGCGCATCCGGTCGGCCAGCTCCCGATAGCTCAGGCGCTCCTCCTTGAACGCAACCGCCAGTTTATCCGGCTGTTCGGCCGCATGGGCCAGAACCGCCTGCACGATGGTCTGATACATCGTATCCCTCCTTTTCCGCGGGACGGCAGTCTCACTGCAGTTTTTCGATCATGCGGGCCATGCCGGCAATGGAGTTGAAGTTCTCCTCCACAATCTCCTCATAGGGGATGGTCACACCGAATTCCATCGTCAGCGCGGCAATGATGCCGGTCAGCGTCAGCGAATCCAGGATGCCGTCATCCACCAGGGAATCCGAGGCGGTGAAGTCGATTTCGGGGTATTCTTCCTGCAGAAGGGTGAGAATCTTTTCTTCCATGGGAGCAGTTCCTTTCTGTTCAGTAATTCATGTAGACAAAGGCGGAGGCATTGTATCCCGCGCCATAGAAACCGAAAATCAGCACGGCAAAGAACGCCGCATAGTAGATGGTCCAGCGGATGGCCACGTTGCAGCCGGCGATCTTCTCCCGCACCGAGCCGTGGCGCTGCATCATGCTGACGCCCCAGAGCAGTACCAGCGAGAGCATCGCCAGCAGGAAATCCGGGCGGTCCAGTCCCAGCGCGTAGAGAGTGCCGTCCACGAGCGCCCAGGGCTGGAACGCCGTGACGATCCGCTGCAAGACCAGGCCGGTGGCGGCCAGCGTGCCGGGCACGGTGAGCAGACGCCCGAAGGTGAAGATCAGGAAGGTGCGCACCTGCCGGAAGCAATGGAAGCTGGGGGCATCGGTGCGGATATGCAGCGCCTGGTTGAGGCGGCGGATTTCGGGTTCCAGCACGTTGGTCAGGATGATCAGCGCGCCCCAGTAGAGGCCCCAGACCAGGTAGTTCCACCCGGTTCCGTGCCACAGACCGGTGAGTACCCAGACAACCGCCGAGGGGATCACCGTCACGACAGCCTTGCCGGCCCGTTTGCCGAACCGTTTGCGCACAGCGGCGGACAGTTTCATCACCCGGGGCGAGATGGCGAGCGGCATATAGATATAGTCCCGGAACCAGCTGCCCAGCGTGATGTGCCAGCGGCGCCAGAATTCCGCCGCCGAGGCCGAGAAGAAGGGATGGTCAAAGTTCTTTTCCAGCCGGATGCCGACGATTTCGGAAAATCCCTGTGCCATGTCCATACAGCCCGAGAAATCGCAGTACAGCTGGAAGGATGCCAGGATGCCCGCCACCAGCAGCACCGAGCCGGGCTGGGTATCGCTGCTGCCGAAGACGGTATCCACCACGACGGCCAGGCGGTCCGCAATGACAAGTTTTTTGAAATAGCCCCAGAGCATCAGCTGCACGCCGCTGCACAGCCGGTGGTAGTCAAAGGGATGTCCGGCAGACAGCTGCGGGCCGAGGTCCTTGTGCCGGGAGATGGGACCCTGCAGAATCTTGGGAAAATAGAGCACAAAGAGGAAAAATTTGAAAAAGTTGGGTTCCGCCTTTTCCTTGCGCCAGTAGACATCGGCCAAATACCCTACCAGGGAGAGAGTGTAGTAGGACAGGCCCAGCGGCACCAGCACCGAGAAGGGCTGGCCGTCGGGGCCGGTGAGCATCACCTTGCTTTCGAGCAGACGGGCAACCTTGATGCCCACCAGCAGCACCGTGAGGACAGCCGCGCAGGGCATCAGGACCCGGCGGGTCTTCTGTTTGGCGGCCGCCTGCCGGCTGCGGCGCAGCGCGCGGTCGGTCTCGCCTTCCAGCGAGGCCTCCGCCGCCCGGTACCGGCGTTCCATCGCGAGGGCGCCCAGCCAGGCAATCAGCGCCATGCCCAGAATGAAGGGAAACAGTTGAGGACCCCAGCTCAGATAAAACACCGCGCTGGCCGCCAGCAGGACGGTCCACCGCCAGGAGATGGGGACAAGAAAATAGAGAAGCCCGGTCACCAGAAGGAACGGGAAAAATACAAGTTCGGTAAAGCTCATCGGCGTTCCTCCCTAGTCCTGACTCTCGATCAGGTATTGTTCATAGCTGCGCAGCAGATCGTTGCGCTGTGCACTGTGGGTACAGCCGTGGGACCCGGTATCCCAGGTGTCAAAGACAACGCTGTCCAGCACGAGGCCGGACAGATTGTCATAGACCACGAGGTTCAGGCCCCGGCCGCCGACCGCATAGTCGGTGCCGTCCACACGGAGCACCGCTTCGGACCCCGACAGGTAGCCCGAGCTGGTCAGCACGGCTTCGCTGCCGTCCGGCAGCTGGGTGCGGTGGGTTGTGCGGCGGTTGGAGAGTTCCTCATAGCGGACGGCGCCGTCCTCCACAACCGCCAGAAAGGCATCGTTGTACTCCATCCGGGCAAAATCGCTTTCCAGACCGAGCGAGCACAGCGCCTGAATGTCCTCCTCCTGCAGGCCGGTGGCCATATCGTCGGAGGCTGCCATCAGGACCGTCACCGAGCCGTCCCATTGCCTGATCCGGCGCAGATACTCGGACAGATCGTATTCGAGCTGCAGGTGCGCCGCCGCGGCGGCCTGCCGGTACGGCACCAGATCAAGGTCGGCGGCGGCATCCTGCCGGGGCTGCAGATTGCGGCGGTCGATCAGGAACTGTGCCAGACAGTCCGACACCTTCTCGGCGCCGCGCAGGTTCAGATGGGCGCCGCCGTCAATGCTGTCGTGGGCCCAGTCGATGCCGGTGTCCACGTCATAGACCATATCCCAGAAGGCCACGCCGGCCAGGGCCGCCGCCCTCTGGGCTTCGCGTGAGCGCGCCGTGGTCCAGCTGGGACTGTACTGCACGGGGTCGGTCACACAGGGGACCTTGAACAGAATCAGTTCGGCACCGTTGGCGTCGCAGAGTTCCCGGATGCGGCACAGGTAGTCGATGGCTTCCTCGCTGATGGCGGGGCGGTAGCGCTGATCTTCCTCGCTCCACTCGCCGTACACACCGTCGTCATACCAGACTTTCCAGGCCGTGTCGTCCTGCCGCAGCGTTTCGGCCATGGCGTTGGCGGAGGCACTGTCATAACCGGAATCCACCCAGCTGGAAAGCATGAAATACCCGCGGGAGAAGCTGTGGCGGGAACCGAACACCTCGGTGAAATCCGCCTGCTGCAGTTCCTTCCAGCGGTCATGGTAACGGAACAGCGGGAACAGATTCTGCATCAGAATCGAGAAGGAATCCTTGCCGGCGTCGGCCGCCCGGGTCAGTTCCAGCGCCATCTCCCACTTGATGTCGCACAGCGGCAGGGTGTCGAGGAAATAGCGGTAGGCGGGTTCGAGCTGGTCTTTCTGGCGGGCGGCCAGCGTTGAGAAGTCCTCAAGAAACAGTGAGGAGGCATCCAGCATGACCACCGAGGGAGACTGCATCCGGAAAGCCCATTTGAGCTCGTAGTATGCCTCCACCGGCGGCTGAAGCACTGCACCCAGGTTGTAGGTGACCAGGCCGGCGGTGTCGTAGATGCGCATCGGGGAGATGCCGTATTCCGCGTGGCTGGTGCCAAGAAAGATCGCCTGTACGCTGTCTTCTTCGAGGTCGGCAAAGCTGCGGAAGTTGCGGGTCAGGTTTTCGTCCTGTTCGGGGTAGTTCCAGGTCGGCGTCAGGATGCGCTGGGCCAGCCAGAGCAGTCCCGCACCGATCAGCAGGAACAGCAATACCCGGCCAGACCGGAACAGGGATTGCCGGCGTTGAGTCATGAATCTGCACGTCCTTCCATGCGGGGGGAACAAAGAAATTCCCCCTTCGCATCACGATCGGCGAAGGGGGCTGCCGCACAAAAGGCGGCTGCGGTGCCGGATGGAATCCGGCCCCGTACCATACGCCCGGAACAGCGGGATCAGAACGCCACTTTCTGGGCAATATACGCCTTGAGTTCCGAGATGGGCAGACGGACCTGCTCCATCGTGTCACGGTCGCGGACCGTGACGCAGTTGTCGGCCGGGGTCTTGTCGTCGCCGACGGTCTGGAAGTCCACGGTCACGCACAGCGGGGTGCCGATCTCGTCCTGACGGCGGTAACGCTTGCCGATGGAACCGGCATCGTCGTAATCCACCATGAAGTCCTTGGAGAGCTCGTTGCGGATTTCCATGGCCTTGTCGCCCAGCTTCTTGGAGAGGGGCAGCACGGCGCACTTGAAGGGCGCCAGGAAGGGATGCAGATGCAGCACGGTGCGCACATCCTCCTTGCCCTTGGAGTCGGTGAGGTGTTCCTCGTCGTAAGCCTCGCACAGGAAGGCCAGCGCCACACGGTCGCAGCCCAGGGACGGCTCGATGACATAGGGAATATAATGCTCGTTGGTCTCGGAGTCAAAGTACTCCAGGCTCTTGCCGGACGCCTCCTGATGGCGGCGCAGGTCGTAGTCGGTACGGTCGGCAATGCCCCACAGTTCGCCCCAATCGGTGAACGGGAAGGCATACTCGATGTCGGTGGTGGCACGCGAATAGAAGGCCAGCTCGGCGGCCTCATGGTCGCGCAGGCGCAGATTTTCCTCGTGAATGCCGAGGCTCAGCAGCCAGTTGCGGCAAAACTCTTTCCAGTAGGCGAACCACTCCAGGTCGGTGCCGGGCTTGCAGAAGAACTCACATTCCATCTGCTCGAACTCGCGGGTACGGAAGGTGAAGTTGCCCGGGGTGATCTCGTTGCGGAAGGCCTTGCCGACCTGGCAGACGCCGAAGGGCAGCTTGCGGCGGGTGGTCCGCTGGATGTTCGCAAAGTTGACAAAGATGCCCTGGGCGGTCTCGGGACGCAGGTAGCAGGTGGAGGAGGAATCCTCCGTCACGCCGATGGCCGTCTTGAACATCAGGTTGAATTTCCGGATGGGGGTGAAATCATGCTTGCCGCACACCGGACAGACAATATCCTCGTGCGAGGCGATGAAGGCATCCATCTCGTCAAAGCTCATCGCATCCACATTGACCTCGGGATGCTCGTCGCCGATCAGCTTGTCGGCGCGGTGACGGGCCTTGCAGGAACGGCAGTCCAGCAGAGGGTCGGAAAAGCTGGAAACGTGACCGGTCGTCACCCAGGTCTGCGGGTTCATCAGGATGGCGGCATCCAGTCCCACGTTGTACGGGCTTTCCTGCACGAACTTCTTCATCCAGGCTTTCTTGACGTTGTTCTTGAACTCAACGCCCAGCGGGCCGTAATCCCAGCTGTTGGCCAGGCCGCCGTAAATTTCGCTGCCCGGATAAATAAATCCGCGATTTTTGCACAGATTGACAATCATATCGAGTGTCTTTTCACTGTTTTTCATAACTGTTCCTACTCCTCCTGCATGGCTGGCTGCCACACAAAGCAATATTTCCGTTTACACTTGTTGCACGGTAGGGAATATTATAACACAAAAGCCTTTGCATTGACAATACAAAGGCCCGGATTTCACATCACAGAAATTGTTTGGAGATCTGGCGCGCCAGTCTGAGCACGGTGCGGCGCTCCCCCAAAGCCGGATCGGCGTCGATCAGACGGCGCAGTTCGGACTCGACGCGCCGGATTTTATGCGGTGCAACGCCAATACGTTTCAGTTCCTCGGTGGTGACCGGCAGCACGATCCGGTCATTTTCCGGTCCGCGGAAGGGCTGCGGGTTGGCGCCCCAGGCAAACAGAGAGTGTTTCATGCAAAATTCCTCCGTCCCGGCGTTGAAAAAATGCCGGATTTCTGCGGGTGTTTTCTGTCATTATACCAAATTTTTACCGAAAGTGTTTATTTTACGTTCCAAAAATATTATAATGACAATATCGGTATGCTCAGAAGCATGCTCTGCCGCGCTCAGGCGCGGGGCCGCTTCCCTGCCGGGTTTTGTGAATTCCGCGCCGGACACATCTGCCGCGCCGGCGCGTTTTGAGGTGAACTGATTATGGCTATGTTCAATTCCTTTGACAGCAAACTGCTGGACGGCGTACAGCACGTCCATTTTATCGGCTGCGGCGGGTCGGGCACCTATCCGCTGATCCAGATTCTGCATTCCCGCGGGCTGACCATCTCGGGCAGCGACGTGGAGGAAACCAAAATTACCGAGTCCGAGCGCGCAATGGGCGTGACGGTGTATCTTGAACATGACGCTTCCCATCTGGGCGATGCGCAGCTGGTGGTGTACAGCGCCGCCATCCATGACGACAACCCAGAGCTGCAGGCGGCCCGGTCCCGCGGTATTCCTGCCGTCGAGCGCAGCGTGCTGCTGGGCTATGTGAGCCGGATGTATCCGCAGAGCGTCTGCGTGTCCGGCACCCACGGCAAGACCACCACGACCGGCATGATCACCACGATGCTGCAGCTGGCGGGCCGCGATCCGGCCGCCGTCATCGGCGGCAAGCTGCCCCTGATCGGCGGCTACGGCAAGGCCGGCCACGGCACCAGCGCCGTCATTGAGGCCTGCGAGTACAGCGAGACCTTCCTGCATCTGGTCCCCTATCTCGGCATCATCCTGAACATTGACAACGACCATCTGGAATATTACGGCACGATGGGCCGCCTCAAGCTGGCGTTCCAGAAGTTCGCGCTGCTCTCCCGCACGGTGGCCTTCAACATGGATGACCGCAACACCCTCGATGTGATGAACTCCATCGACCGGCCGGTCCTGTCCTTCGGTATCGAGGAGGAGGCCCGCTTCCGTGCGGTGAACATCCAGGAATACCGTCCCGGCTTCTATGAGTTCGACGTGCTGGAGCTGGGCGACCGGTTTGCACACATCCGTCTGGGTGTGCCGGGCCGTCACAACATCTACAACGCCCTGGCCATGTGCTGCTGCGTCCGCCCGCTGGGCCTGCGTCCCGAGGACGCCGAGCGCGCAGCCGCGGAGTTCCACGGCACCGGCCGCCGGTTTGAGATCAAGGGCGAATGCAACGGCGCGCCGGTCGTGGACGATTACGCCCACCATCCGACCGAGCTGGCCGCGACAATGGCCACCGCCAAGAAGATGGGCTACAAGCGCATCATTGCGGTGCATCAGCCCTTCACCTACAGCCGCACCAAGGCGTTGATGGACGACTTTGCCAAGGTGCTGCGGCAGGCCGATCAGTGTGTGCTGCTGCCCATCATGGGCAGCCGTGAGGTGGATGACGGCAGTGTGCGCAGTGAGGACCTGGCCGCCAAGATTCCCGGCTGTGTTGTGGTGGACGGACTGAAGTCCGCCGCCGACTGGGTCAAGCAGAATGCCCGTGAGGGGGATCTGGTTGTCTGCATGAGCTGCGGCGATCTGTACAAGGCCTGTGACATGATGGTCGGCAAGGCATAAGCACCCGAATGAACTGGCACCGTTCCGGAGGTTTCCGGGACGGCGCTTTTTTGTTCCACAGATTGACACACCCTTTCCCGTTTTTTATAATAAAAGGTACAATATGGAAGTTGTTCCATTTTGCGGCATCCCTGTCCACCCTACGCCAACTTAAGGAGGAATTGTCATGAAAAAGAAGTGGTGCGCCCTCTGTCTGACTTTCCTGATGGGAATCAGCCTGTGCCTTCCCGTACAGGCTGAACCCATCGAGGGAACGGCCGTGACCGAGGCGGCCAGCGCCGAAAGTGCTGCGGTCACGCTGTCGGAGGAAACCGAAGACTCCGAGCCGGAAGTGCAGCAGGCGCCTCTGTACAACGCCTTTGCGATCCGTTCCACCTATCCCGAAACCAGCGACCCGGCGGCCAAATACTACTACGACGGGAATTACAATCCCTTTGCCGCCAGCGGCTACGGTATGCCGAACTGCACCACCTACGCCTGGGGCCGTCTGTACGAGGTGACCGGCACCCGTCCCAAGCTGCCCACCGGATCGGCCGGTGACTGGTGGAGCGCCAACATCACCAACTACGCCAACGGCAGAGGCTATGCCTACGGCACCGAGCCGCGGGTGGGTGCCATTGCCTGTTACAGCAGCCACGTTGCGTTTGTCGAAGCCGTGGACGGCGGCACCGTGTGGATTTCGGAATCTGCCTGGAGCGGCCACACCAACCCCAGCAACAAATTCTTCTACCGCACCAAGGCGACGGCGGACAAGTACAACAGCTACACCTTCTACGGTTACATCTACGCCTATGACAGCACGCCCACCGTCACGCCGGCCCCGGCGCCCGCCGTGGACCGTCTGACGGTCAGCAACCTTGTCTACCCCATCAACAAGAAGTGGCTGTCCACCTTCACGGTGAACGGCATCATCCAGTCCACCTGCAATCTGATCTATGTAGAATGCGGCGTCCGCTACTACAACCAGAACATCGCCTTCAACTACATCGCCAATCCCAATTCGCCAAGCTGGGACATCCATACAGCCGATGACGCGATGACCTTCCGACAGCTTGCCAACAACGGAACCTTCTTCTACTATGTCTATGCAACCGACGCGGAGGGCACGGAGTTCCGGTTCAGCATTCCCTTCACGACGAGCAACAATGCCACCACATCCAACACCCGCACCATTGCGGTTCCCAGCATCACCAACGTCCAGGTGTCCGATGTGACGCCCACCGGCTACACAGTGAGCTGCACGGTGCAGGCAGATCTGGGAATCGACCGCGTGCAGTTCCCCACCTGGAGTGATCTGAACGGCCAGGACGATCTTGTCTCGGGCTGGAATACCAACCCGTCCTGTTCGGGTACCGCCAGCGGCAGCACCTACACCTACCGCGTGAATACCAGCAGCCACAACAATGAGAGCGGCAGTTATACCACCCACATCTATGCCTTTGATGGAAACGGAGGCAACTCCCACGCAGCCTGCAGTGTGACGGTTCCCGCGCCGACACCGGTTCCGACGGCAGTTCCTACCGCCAAGCCGACGGCCAAACCCACCGCAGTTCCCACGGCCAAACCGACCGCCAAGCCCACGGCAGTTCCCACTGCCAGGCCGACGGCCAAGCCCACCGCGAAGCCGACCGCCAAACCGACGGCCGCCCCGCTGAACGGCTGGAAGACCGAGAACGGCAAGGACTACTGGTATGAAAACGGTGTGAAGCAGGGCACCACCGGGCGCGGCAAGGAGATCTTTGACCCCGATACCAACGCCTGGTACTGGCTGGATGCCGTCCAGGGCGGCGCCAAGGCGGTGTCCAAGGATGTGTTCCAGGAATCGGACGGCGGCAAATGGGTGCGCTACGATGCGCAGGGACGCATGGTAAAGGGCTGGCAGACCGTCGGCCGTCAGACCTGGTACTTTGATCCGATCAGCGGCGCCATGTACAAGGGCAGCCGCAATGTGGAGAACCGCACCGTCCAGTTTGATGAGACCACCGGCGCGGTCCGGTACGGCTGGGCTACCATTGACGGCCGGGATTACTGGTACGAGGACTGCCTGCGCCAGGGATACGATCCCGACCGTCCCGACACCTACCGCGGCAAGGAGATCTACGATCCCGCTTCGGATGCCTGGTACTGGCTGGACAATGTCCAGGCCGGCGCCAAGGCGGTGAGCAAGGACGTTTATCAGGACTCCGAGGCCGGTCCGTGGGCCGAACGTGCGGACGGCACCGGCAAATGGGTGCGCTACGACGCCGCGGGCCACATGGTGAAAGGCTGGGCCACCACCGATGCCGGCACCTATTTCTTTGATCCCATCTACGGCACGATGGCCAAAGGCAACGTTTCGATTGACGGCAGGAGCTATCAGTTCGATCCCGTCACCGGCGTGCTGCTCTGAGCAGTTTCCGCCCGCCATACTTTTGCAATAAAAAACGGTCCCCGCTCTGGATTTTCCAGGCGGGGACCATTTTTTAGGCTCAGATCATCCGGACCGGGGTCAGCGGATTTCGATGCCCAGTTTGAACTTCAGGTTGCCGAGGATCTTCTTGACGAAGCGATCCACATCGTTCGGCTCCAGGGCCTTGCCTTCCGGAGCAAAGTGCAGCGTGAAGGCCATGCTCTTCTTGCCGGCGCCGATGGCGTCGCTGCGGTAGATGTCGAACAGCTCGACGCGGGCCAGCTGTTTGCAGGCACGCTTCATCTCGGCGATGACGGTGCCGCAGGGGGTCTCCTCGTCGGCGACAAGGGCCAGGTCACGGGCGACCTCGGGGAACTCGGACAGCGGCTGATAGCGCACATCTGCGGGCAGCTGGGCCGTGAGGGTGGCATAATCCAGCTCGCCCAGGAAGATCTTCTGGCTGTTGCGGCTGTCGCGGGGCAGATCCAGCCCGGAGAGCACGTCGTTCGCCAGCTTGCCGAAGCAGCCGACGCGCACGCCGTTGCAGAGCAGGTAGGCCGCCACGCCCGGATGCAGGTACGGCACATCCTCGGCGCGCTCCACCTCGAAGTGGGTGCCGAAGGAGGCCGCCAGGTCTTCCATGGCGCCCTTGACGGCGAAGAAGTCCTCCTTCTCACCGAAAGCCACAAACCCAAGGTGCAGACGCTCCTCCGGCAGCTCGGTGACGGGCAGCTCCTTGGGGATATAGACGTTGGCCATCTCGAACAGGCGGCCGGCGGTGTTGCCCTTCTTGAGGTTGTTGACCGCAGCGTTCAGCAGGCTGGGCACCAGCAGCGGGCGCATGATGGTCAGGTTGGAGGAAATGGGGTTGAGGATGCGGATGACGCGGCGCTCCGGCGCATCGGCAGCGATGTGCAGCGCGTCGAGGTCGGCGTCCGCATAGAAGGCCAGGGTCGATGCCTCATAGAAGCCCTGGGCGCACATCGTGCGCTTGAACGCTTCGCGGCGGCGCTGGTCGGCGGTCAGACCGCCGCTGGTGACCTGGGCCGCCTTGAGGAAGGTGGGCACGATATGCTCATAGCCGTATTCCCGGATGACTTCCTCGGCGAGGTCCGGCTCCCCAATCTCGATGTCCTCGCGGTAACGCGGGGCAACCACCTGCATGGTGTCCTGATCGGGCTGCAGCTCCACCTCAAAGTTCAGGCGGCGCAGG
Organism: Gemmiger sp.; assembly: GCF_036306485.1. Classification (GTDB taxonomy): domain Bacteria; phylum Bacillota; class Clostridia; order Oscillospirales; family Ruminococcaceae; genus Gemmiger. The sequence continues at coordinate 35,068 of NZ_JAXJZK010000015.1, forward strand.
ATGTCCAGGATGGTCTCGGTGGGAACGGTGATGCCCAGAATGGCATTGATGCGGCTGATGCGGGCGGCAAAATGCTTGCCCTCCCGGGAGGCGCCGGCCGAGCAGTCAAAGTGGCTGGAGGTCACTTCGCCGCAGCCCAGTTCCTGGATCAGGTGCAGGGCGCGGGCCATGCCCAGCTCGGTGGTGTACTCGCTGATGCCCTTCTCGTAATGGCTGGAGGCATCGGTGTTCTGGCCCAGGCCGCGGGCCGTCTTGCGGATGTTGTCGCGCGCGAACTTGGCGGACTCGAAGAGCAGCTGGGTCGTGGAATCCTTGATTTCGCTGTTCAGACCGCCCATGACGCCGGCCAGCGCGACCGGCTTTTCGCCGTCACAGATCACGAGGTTCTGCGGGGTCAGCGTGAACTCCTTGCCGTCCAGCGTGGTGATCTTCTCACCCTCAGCGGCACGGCGGACGATGATCTGGCAGCTTTCCAGCGTGTCCATATCAAAGGCGTGCATCGGCTGGCCGATTTCCAGCATGACAAAGTTGGTGATGTCCACCACGTTGGAGATGCTGCGCAGACCGCACAGCGCCAGGCAGCGGCGCATCCAGCGCGGAGACTGGCCGGTGGTGATGTTGCGGACATAATGGCCGATGTAGCGCGGGCAGAGATCCGGCGCTTCCACCGTGATGTTCAGGCGCGGGTCGCGGTAATCGCTGACCGTGTAGTCGGTGGCGGGCATTTTGAGCGGCTTGTTCAGAACCGCGGCCACCTCGCGCGCGATGCCCAGAATGCTCTGGCAGTCGGCGCGGTTGGCCGTGATGGAGATGTCAAAGATGGAGTCGTCCAGACCCACGACACCCTGGATGGGCGTGCCGGGCTGGGTGTCCTTGGGCAGGTCCAGCAGACCGTACACCTCGGCGCCGGGATACAGGTCCTCATTGAGGCCCAGTTCCTCGCCGGAGCAGAGCATGCCGTTGGACTCGACGCCCATCAGCGGGCGGGCCTTGATCTTGACGCCGCCGGGCAGCGTGGAGCCGTCCAGAGCCGCCGGGGTGTGCATACCGACGTAGACGTTGGGGGCGCCAGTGGAAATCTGGATGTCGTGGCCGTAGTCGCCGCAGTCCACCTTGCAGATATGCAGATGGGTTCCCTCCTGGGGAACGCACTCGGTCACAACGCCCACCACAACGCGGGAGATCTCGGCTCCGAGGTCGATGCGCTCCTCGACTTCAAAGCCGCAGTCAAACATTTTCTTTTCAAGCTCTTCGGCGGAAACGTCAATATCCACGTACTGCTTGAGCCAGCTGAACGGTACTTTCATGTTCGTTCCCTCCTTAGTCCTTGAACTGCTTCAGAAAACGCAGGTCGTTTTCCGTCATCAGGCCGATGTTGTTGATGCCGTACTTGAGCATGGCAATCCGCTCGATGCCGATGCCGAACGCAAAGCCGGAATACTCCTCGGGGTCGACGCCGCAGTTGCGCAGCACGTTCTGGTGCACCACACCGCCGCCGAGCACCTCGATCCAGCCGGTGTGCTTGCACAGCGGGCAGCCCTTGCCGCCGCACTCAAAGCAGGAAACATCCACCTCGACGCTGGGTTCGGTGAACGGGAAGTAGGACGGACGCAGACGGGTGCGCACGTCGGCACCGAACAGCGCCTGGACAAACTTGTCCAGCATGCCCTGCAGATCGCACAGCGTGATGCCGCGGTCCACCACCAGACCTTCCATCTGGTGGAACATCGGGCTGTGGGTTGCGTCGGAATCCGAACGGAACACCCGGCCAGGAACCAGCACCTTGATGGGCGGCTTGTGGGTGTCCATCGTGCGGATCTGTCCCGGGCTGGTGTGGGTGCGCAGAACAATGTCCTCGGCCACATAGAAGGTATCCTGCATATCCCGGGCCGGATGGTTCTTCGGCACGTTGAGGCGGGTAAAGTTGTGGTCGTCATCCTCAATCTCGGGACCTTCAAAGATTTCAAAGCCCATCCCGGCAAAAACGTCGATGATCTCGTTCTTGACCCGCGTGATGGGATGCAGTGCGCCGGTCTCCCGACGGGTGCCGGGCAGCGTGATGTCCACCGTCTCGGCCTTGTTGCGGGCAGCCAGCTCCGCCTTTTCAATCTCGGCGGACAGCGCCTGGTACTCCCCTTCCGCCCAGACCTTGAACGCATTGATGGTCTTGCCGGCGGCAGGACGCTCCTCCTTGGGCACGTCGCGCAGGGACTTGGTCAGGCCGGTCACACTGCCGTTCTTGCTCAGGTATTTCTGCCAGAAGGCGGAAAGGTCCTCTTTGGTGTGGACAGCTGCGCGGTCTGCTTCCAGTTCGGCGCGCAGTGCTGCGATCTTCTCTTCCATAATACACCTCTTTGTTTTACTCACGGGGCGGGCCATGCATGAAAAAAGCTCCGTCCCTGATGGATCTTTCAGGGACGAAGCTGCAAAAAACTCCGCGGTACCACCCGTGTTCCGCCTTTGAAGAGACAAAAGCGGCACTTGACAGCCCATAACGGGGCCAGCCGTCCTGCGCTACTGAGCCGCGGGGCCGTTCACACAGACCACTCGGGAGCGAACTTCCGCAGGCAGGTTTCCGGGGCGGCTTGCAGCCGGCGGCCGCCCTCTCTGCACCAAACGGTGCCTGCGTACTTTCTCCGTCACAGTGTTTGATTTTCATACAATGGGTATTATAGGCGCTTTGGAAGGGTTTGTCAACCGTCCTTTGCCGCGCAAAAAGGCTCCCCGCCAAAAGCGGGGAGCCGGATCGGGAAGATTCAGTTGTTGCTGCGGCTGCGGGCCAGGATGCGCAGGACGTACAGGAAAATGTTGATATAATCCAGGTACAGGCTCAGCGCGCCCATGATGGAATACTTGTGGAGCATTCCGGCATCCCCGCCGAAGTAGGAGTAGTAGAACTTGATCTTCTGGGTATCGTACGCGGTGAAAAGCATAAAGATCACGAGCGAGACCGCGCAGAGCAGGAAATCAAACAGGCCGAATCCGATGCCGGTGATGGCGCCGAACAGCATTCCCACCGCGCCGGTGATCAGCAGCGCAAAGAGGCCGCTGACCAGGTTGGGGCCCCAGCCGCTCAGATCGCGCTCGGTGCGCAGGCCGTAAAGCGCCATGACGCCGAAATAGACGGTACCGACCAGGAAAGCCAGCACCAGGGTGGTCAGGTCATAGATCACGAACAGGACGCTGAGGTTGACGCCGTTGAGCAGCGCATAACCGAAGAAGAGCGCCGTGGCCGTGGAGGGCTGCAGCCGCTCCACCCGCATCGAAAGCACCGCCACCAGAATGATCTCGGCGATGCAGAGCACCATGGTCAGGCCGCTGTTGTACAGCGTTACGAAAAGGCCGCTCGTGATGACGCCGATGGCCACCGCGAAGGTTGCCAGCAGGCCGGCAAACATCCAGCCGTAGGTACGGGCCATATATTGCTGCAGCGTACCGAACGGACTTTCCGCATAGGAAATATTATAATATTTTTGGTCCATAAAACAGACCCCTTTCTTTTTGGGTGATTCTATTATATACTCAAAAGATAAGAAAATGTGTAAATGATGTATGAACTCTTTATGACAGTTTCCGCACAAATCTGCGGGGAGGTACCATTTTGCCGCATTCCGACCGCTATGGCATCTATCTGCACATCCCCTACTGCCGGGGCAAGTGCCGGTATTGTGATTTTTATTCCGCTCCGGGCGCCCGCGGCGTCCCGGATGCCTATGTACAGGCGCTGCTGCGCGAGCTGGCGCGCAGCACCCGCCGCCCCGATACCGTATATTTCGGCGGCGGCACCCCTGCCCTGCTGACCCCCGACCAGGTCGGCGTTTTGATCCGGGCCGCCGATCCGCTGCCCGGTGCCGAGATCACATTGGAAGCCAATCCCGACGTGGTCACGCCGGAAAGTCTGGCAGGCTTTGCGGCGGCGGGCGTCACACGGATCAGCTTCGGTGTACAGAGTGCCGATGACCGGCAGCTGCGCCGTCTGGGACGGACCCACACCGCCGCGGGCGCCGCCCGGGCGCTGGCCTGGGCGCAGCAGGCCGGGTTTGCCGAGATCTGCGGCGACATCATGCTGGCACTGCCCTATTACAGCAACGCCGAATTTGATGCGACGCTGGCGCTGCTGCAGCAGGGCGGCTGCACCCATATCTCGGCCTATCTGCTCAAGATCGAGCCGGGCACAGCCTTTGCGAAGCATCCCCCCGAGGGGCTGCCCGACCCCGATGCCGCGGCGGACTTTTATCTGTATGCGGTCCGGCGCCTGGCCGAGGAGGGATACCGTCAGTACGAGATCAGCAACTTTGCACGCCCCGGGCATGAGGGGCGGCACAACCTGCTGTACTGGAACTGCTGTGATTATCTGGGCATCGGCCCGGCGGCCCACAGCTGTCTGAACGGGGTGCGCCGGTTCTGGCCGGATGACACCGCGGCCTTTGTGGCCGGCACCGCCGAGGAACAGCCAGAGGGCGACTGCGGCGCAGAGGATTTTCTGATCATGCAGCTGAGGCTGACCTCGGGACTGGACCTGGCAGAATACCGCCGCCGGTACGGCATCACCTTTAATCCGGACCAGATGGCGTTTCTGCGCCGGTGCGAGCAAAACGGATATGCCCGGCTGGAGGGGCAGACACTGCGGCTGACCCCCGCCGGCATGGTGGTCCAGAACGCCATCCTGAGCGAGCTGATCTGAGCTCAGAAATACCCGCCGTCGGTGTGGATGTTCTGGGCGCCGGGCTGGTCGTGCAGTCCCATCGAAACCCCCAGGGCCTCATCCACGCGGCGCATGTCATCCTCGGGAATCCGGCCGGCGCGCTCGCGCAGGCGCCGTTTGTCGAGGGTGCGGATCTGTTCGGTCAGGACGATGCTGTCCTTGGCCAGGCCGCACCGGTCGGCACGCACCCCGATGTGGGTGGGCAGTCGGTTTTTGTCCTGGCGGCTCGTGATGGCCGCCGCAATCACGGTGGGACTGTGCCGGTTGCCGATATCGTTCTGTATGATAAGTACCGGCCGCACCCCACCCTGTTCCGACCCCACAACGGGACTGAGATCGGCGTAAAAGACTTCGCCTCTGTGTACTTCCATAAAAATACCTCCCTGCCTGTTCTGTTCTGATTACAGTATAAGCAGGGAGGTTGTATTTTAATCATCCGCCGCCGTCCGAAATTCCAGGACGACAAAGGCGGCGGCCAGCCCGGCCTCATGGGTCAGGCTCAGATGGGCGGCCAGTCCTTGTTCTGTCAGGAAGTCCGCCGCCCTGCCGCTGCATTGCAGGTACGGGGCACCGCCGGGGCGGCGCAGCACGGCGATTTCCTGCAGCGCATAGCCGGCCAGGCCCGTGCCGCACGCCTTGAGAAAGGCTTCCTTGGCGGCAAAGTTGGCGGCGGCGGTTTCCAGCCGTGCCTTGCCGCGGCGGCTGTCCAGCAGCTGTTGTTCGGCGGGCGCAAAGACACGCTGCACAAATGCCGGACGTGCCAGGCAGTGCTCCATCCGCTCCACCCGGCACAGGTCGGTTCCGATCCCGTAGATCATGGTGCGTACTCCTTTCCGGCCTGGCGCAGCAATGCCATCCGCTCGTTGGGGAGCCTGCCCTCCATGACTGCCTGCAGCAGCCGGTTGAGGATCTGCCCCACCGCCGGTCCGGGTGGAATGCCGAGTGCCATCAGGTCGCCGCCGTTGACGGCCAGCTGGCCCACCGTGTAGCAGGCCGTCGCGGAAAGTTCCAGCATCCGTGCCTCAAAGGCGCGCACCTGCCGTTCCCGGGCCTCGACGGCACTGTTGCGGGCATGGCCCGCCAGATCGGCCAGCTTGACCCGGCAGAGCCGCTGCAGGAAGCTCGCGCCGTAGCGGTTGAGCATCTGCAGCGTGCCGGGGACATCGTCGGGCAGCGCGCTGTCATGGATGGCCACCAGCACGCCGGCCCCCTCGATCAGGTAGGACGGGGCATGCAGGCGGCGCAGAATGGTCCTTGCCATCCGGCCGCCCCGCTGGTTATGGCCCGGAAAGTGAGCGGCGCCGTCCGGTCCGAGGGTGCGGCATTCCGGCTTGGCCAGGTCATGGAGCAGCACACTCCAGCGCAGCACGCGGGCGCCCTTTTCGTCCTGGCCGCTGACATCCAGCGCCCCGACCGCCACCGCCGTGTGCTGCCACACGTCATAGCAGTGCCAGCGGCCCGGCTGGGTACAACCGATGCAGGGGGCGATCTCGGGAATGGCCCCCGCCAGGATGCTGCCGCAGCTGCTCAGCGCCCGACCGGCCGCAGGACCGGCCAGGAGCTTGTCCAGTTCTGTATAAATTCGTTCTGCCGATACATTTTGTATTGTTTCAGCGTCCCGGACGGCGGCCCGGGCGGTGGCGCCGTCCAGCGAAAAGTTCAGCTGGGAGGCAAAACGGACCGCCCGCAGAATGCGCAGGGCATCCTCGGCAAAGCGTTCTTCGGGCACGCCCACGCAGCGGATGATGCCGGCGCGCAGGTCGTCCCGGCCGCCGAACGCATCCACAAGCCCTTCCCCGGGGGCGTAGGCCATCGCATTGACGGTGAAGTCCCGCCGGGCGAGATCCCGGCTCAGTTCCGGCACAAAGTACACCGCGTCGGGGTGGCGGCTGTCATGATAGGTCCCGTCCAGCCGGTAGGTGGTGATCTCATAGGGATGCCCGCCGACAATGACGGCCACGGTGCCGTGCTTTTCTCCGGTGAGGATCTGCCGGTAGCCCGAAAAGATCTTTTTGATCTGGGCCGGTGTGGCGGCGGTGCAGATGTCCCAGTCATCGGGGATTTTCCCCAGCAGACTGTCCCGCACGCAGCCGCCCACCACATAGGCACTGTGTCCGGCACGCCGCAGGGCCCCCAGCAGGCGGGAGACTGTCGGGGGCAGTGCAATTCTGATCGCAGGATCGGTCACCGGCCGACACCTCCTTCCGCTTCTCGGGCAGCTGCCCGGTCAGTTGAAATCCCACTGCTGGGACAGATCGACATGGCAGGCGATGCAGTCCCCTTCCGCCTGCAGGGCCGCAATCTTCTCCTCGGCGGCGGCCGCGTCGGGCATCCAGGTCACGATGAAGAAGTTCTCGGCCGGGACGCCGTAGTAGACCCAGGTGCCGTCCGAGCGGACCAGGTCGGTCAGATGGTCCAGTTCCTCGCCGTCCAGAAGGCCCTGGCCTTCCTCGGCATAAATCATCTCGGGCTGGATCTGGATGGAATCAATCACATTGATGCTGCTGTGAATATAGGTATCGCGGTCGGTGGCCTTGTCGCTGGCCTCCCAGGCGGAGGCGAATGCCTTGATGAGCAGTTCGCGAACCTCCAGCATTTTATCGCCGGACTTGTACATACTTTCCACTCCTTTGGATGGTATTTCATTCAGTATAGCACAAACCGTCGCCGGGTTCTACATTCCAAGGGCCGGGTAGAAAAATTTCGGGAATTTCCTTGACCTTCTACCGACTTCAACCTTTATAATAAGAGCGAAAAGGAGGGAGCTTGGATGAATATCAAACAGGCGGAACTGCAAAGCGGTGTTTCGCGTCAGAACATCCGGTTTTACGAAAAGGCCGGGCTGCTTCATCCGGCGCGCAACGCGGCGAACGATTACCGCGAATACGGCGAAGAGGAGATCCGGACGCTCAAGCTGATCCGGATGCTGCGGATGCTCGACATGCCGCTGGAGACAATCGGGCAGCTGCTGGCGGGGGATGTTTCACTGGACACAGCGGCCCGGAGCCAGCAGCAGCGGCTCCGGGAACAGGCCGAGGAGCTGCAGGCCGCCATCCGCTTCTGCGGGGAGCTGCAGCACAGCGGGCAGGACCTTGTCTCCCTCGATGTGGACGGCTGTCTGGCCCGCATGACCGATGCCAAAGACAGTGGCGGATTCTTCCTTCGCTGGAAGGAAGATTACCGGCGCATTGCCCAGGCGCAGAGCCGGGGATTCTTTTCCTTCGTTCCGGATGGTCCCGTCACGAACGGCGAGGAATTTGCCGCGGCGCTCCGGGCCTGGGCCGCATCCGAGAAGGCGGATCTCGTCATCACGAAAGGCGGGATGTACCCGCACTTCACGGTGGACGGTGTCCCCTACTGGGCGGACCGCGTCTATGAACTGTATGGGCGTGCACCGCTGGCCGTGATCCGCTGCCATCTTGAGGGCGAACAGGGCGACGAATCCCTGCCGGGCTGGAAGCGCCGGCTGGTACGGGCAGTCCGCGCGGGCCTGCCCTTTCTCGTCCTCTTCGGGCTGATCGTCGGGCCCCGCCTGCCCGGGATTTTCCGCGCCGCGCGGCAGGGCGGACCGGTCCTTGAACTTCTGGTGTTTCCGGGAACGCTTGCCGTCGTGTTCGGGATCCTCGCCTACCGGTTCTACGTCACGCATTTCAACGACAAAACGCACTGACAAAAAACGGACGGTTCCGTCAGGGAACCGTCCGTTTTCTCAGTTGAACTTGAAGATTTTCTGTGCGACGTGGTAGCCCCACAGCGTCAGCTTGTGGCCCAGGGTGCCGGGCAGGTTGCAGGCACCGGCCACCGAGAATTTGCACTTCTCATAGACGCGCTCATCGTGCGCCTTGAGGTACTGCCACAGCTCGGCCTTTTTGCGGAACGCCTCATCACTGCCGTCCATCGTCAGAAAGACGCTGGAAATCGTCATCATCATGGACAGGTAGTTGAGCATATAGGCGCGCAGCTTTTTCTGGTTTTCCGGCAGCGCGTAGAGGTCCACTGCATCAATCATGATTTTGGTGATCCGCACCTGCTGGTCCACTCGCTTGACCATGACGGACTCGTTGACACTCTGGTCCTCGCGGCCGATGAAATAGCGGTACAGATCAAGATTCTTGTAATACAGGCGGCGGCACTGCGGCAGCGGCTGATAGACAAAGATATTGTCCACATAGAAGGTATGCTTGGGCAGTTCGAGGCCGCTGCGGCGCAGGATCTCGGTGCGGTAGATGACGGTGTGCATCAGGATGTTCTGGCTCGGCGGGAAACGGCCGATCTCATCCCAGCCAAAGACGCGGTCCTGCGGCAGGATGCCCTTGTAGCTGACCGTGTGATGCGTGTTGTCCACCGTATGCTCATAGACGTAGTTGCACATGAGCAGATCAACCGGTTCCGGCATGGCGGCAAAATCGCGCAGAAGGGCCATGACCTGCTGCAGAGAATCGCCGTCCAGCCAGTCGTCGGAGTCCACCACCTTGAAGTACAAACCGGACGCATGGCGGATGCCCTGGTTGACGCCCTCGCCATGGCCGCTGTTCTCCTGATGGATGACCCGCACGATGGTGGGGTACTTTTCGGCGTAGGCATCGGCAATCTTGCCGGTTTCGTCCTTGGAACCGTCATCCACCAGGATGATCTCGGCGTCCTCGCCGGCCGGCAGCAGCGTCTCGATGCACCGGTCCATATAGGCGGCGGAATTGTAGCAGGGAACGGTAAACGTAATCAGTTTCATCAGGATTCCTCTATTCTTCATTCTACTTGGGGATCAGAGCCGGCAGGTCCACTCGTCCCAGGTCCGGCAGGCAATCTCGGCCGTGGCCTGGATCTGCGGCCAGCAACCGGCGGTGGGCGCATCAAAGATGCCCACGGTATGGAAGCCGTCCCCGGCCGCGGTGCGCAGGGCCGTGAGCGAGTCCTCAAACACCGTGACGCATCCGGGGTCGGAAACGCCGAACCGTTCCCTGGCGCGGCGGTACACATCCGGCCGGCGTTTGCCTTCGGGATTGTCACAGGACAGCGTGAACTCGAAAAAGCCGAGCAGGCCGTGGGCCTTCAGGGCGTCGTCCACCAGCGGTTTCTCGGTGCCCGAAGCCACGCACATCCGCACGGCGCGGGCCTGCATGGCACGCAGCATCTCCGGTACGCCCGGCTTGACGCGGGCACGCTCGGCATATCCGCGCTGCGCTTCCCGGCGCATGAGTTCGGCACAGGCGGCCGGCGTGTCCTGCACGCCCAGTTCCCGCACAAAATAGTCCGCGGCCCCGTCAATGGTCAGCGTCATGTTGTCCATCCGCTGCTGCGGGGTGATGGTTCGGCCGTACCGGGACAGCACCCGGTCGGTGACGGACTCCCACATATCGTTGGAGTCCAGCAGCGTGCCGTCCAGATCAAAAATCGCATAGGGCGTCAGGTGCACGGATCTCCCCCCCTCGTTTTGTCATACGAAATAAGGATACTAAATTTTGCACAAAAAAACAACCCCTTCCGGCACTTTTCAGCCGGAAGAGGCGGAGCGTTTATCGGAACCGTCCGGGTATCAGTTTGTCAGAAATCCATTCGGTTAAAATCATGCAGTCCCGACGGGATCACGTCGTTGTAAACATCCTCGGGCAGGCCATAGGTCTGTTCGCTGTCGACAATCCCTCGCATCCATTTGGCGATCGTATGCAGGTTCAACATGCAACCCCATCTCCTTTCTGTCTTTAGTATATCCGTTTTCGTCCGGAGATGCAAGATGCACTTTGTACAATCTTACAAAAGTTTTTTATATATTTTCCACTGTTTCGTCATTTTGTACATATACGGTCCACGTTTGTACGCGTTACGCGGACAGTTCCGCCTGATAGTCCTCCCATGCCTCGCGCATGGTATCGGCGGAGAACAGAAACTCACCGGCGGCGGAATACACCTCGATATGGCCGGAAACGTACTTGAATTTTGCAGTCATGGGAACCCCTGCCTTTCTGTTTGGTATACCTGAAGTATACCGGAAAGTCAGGGTGATAAAATGGACTTTCAGGCTGCGGGCGATTCCCGGCAGTCCCATGAACCGGACTGTTCCGGCAGGGATGGGCGGCGGGCGGCCAGCCCGCGGCGGACAAAGCGCATGGTTGCAAGCAGCCACAGGCAGAGCAGGTACCACAGCGCCGAATATTTGGGGCAGACCAGGCCCGCCAGGTTGCCCCATTCCCGGCTGTAATCCCACACGCGGCAGTGCAGCACCCCGGTACAGACCAGCCCGAAAGCCAGTTCCACCCCCGACACGCCCGCTGCTCCCACCGCTGCCAGGACCGGCACCGGCATCGGGCGGTATTCCAGCCATTGCAGGGCGCACAGACAGACGCCGCCGGCAAAGAACATGGTCCAGTGGGTGGTTCCCCGCCAGGCAATCTCGAGGGCCAGGTAGGCCGTGCCGCCCAGGGGGAAGAGGGCCAGCAGCTCGGCTTGCCCCGCCATTCGATATTTGAACATACGATCCATCCCTCCGTACAGTTAGTCTGCTCCTAGTCTGTGCAGGGCAGGCGGTCTGTAACCATTTTGTAAGATTTTTTTGAGAGAAGGACAGACAAAAGGACCCGGCCTTCCCATCGGAAAGCCGGGTCCCGGAAGCGGACGTTATTTGGAGAGTTTCTTGAGCAGGCTGCTGCGGGTGTCCCACAGTTTCTGGCTCAGGTCCACATAGTAGCGATGGGGGTTCTCGAAGCGCTTGACTTCGTCCCACAGCGTACCGACCTGGGCCTTGCAGAATTTCTTGATGTCGTCGAGGGCCGGGCTCTGATAGACGCGCTTGCCGTTCTGGTAGATCGGCGTCGAGATGCAGCGGGCCGTGCAGTTGACGTAGGTGCATTCCTTCCAGGTCTCGATGGGGTCAAACAGCGTGATGCCGTTGCGGGTGTTGACCTCTTCCCCGTCCATCGTGATCAGGTCCGCCTGGGCCTTGCCGTCCTCGTCGTAGATTCGCCAGACCTTTTTCAGGCAGGGCGTGGTCATCTTCTCGACGGATTCGGAGAGCTTCATCTTGGGCGTGTAGCTGCCGTCCTCCTCCTTGACGGCGGCCAGCTTGTAGACGCCGCCGAAAACCGGGTCGGACTTGGCGGTGATCATGTTCTCGCCGATGCCGAAGCTGTCCACACGGGCACCCTGCTGGATCAGGTCGCGGACAATGTACTCATCCAGAGAGTTGGAGGCGCAGATCGTGCAGTCGGGATAGCCCGCTTCGTCGAGCATCCGGCGGGCCTTCTTGGAGAGATAGGCAATATCGCCGGAGTCGATGCGGACGCCCTTGGGACGCTTGCCCATCGGCTTGAGGACCTCGTCAAAGACCTTGATGGCATCGGGGATGCCGTGTTTGAGGACGTTGTAGGTATCCACGAGCAGGACGCAGTTGTCCGGATAGAGTTCGGCATATTTCTTGAAGGCGTCGTACTCCGAGGGGAACATCTGGACCCAGGCATGGGCCATCGTGCCGGAGGCAGGGATGCCGAAATCGCGGGCGGCCATCACGCAGGAGGTGGAACCGCAGCCGCCGATGTAGGAGGCGCGGGCGCCGAAGTAGGCGGCGTCATAGCCCTGGGCGCGGCGGGCGCCGAACTCCATGACGGGGCGGCCGGCAGCCGCACGGCAGATCCGGTTGGCCTTGGTGGCGATGAGGCACTGGTGGTTGAAGGTAACCAGCAGCAGCGTTTCGAGCAGCTGGCATTCGATGGCCGGGCCCTCCACCGTGACGATGGGTTCCTGCGGGAAGATGGGCATACCTTCCTCGATGGCCCAGATATTGCAGTGCAGCGTGAAGTTCTTGAGGTAGTCCAGGAACTGTTCGTTGAAGGCACCGGTGGAACGCAGATAGGCGATATCCTCATCGGTGAATTTCAGACTGTCCACGGCATTGATAAACTGTTCGAGTCCTGCCATGATGGCGTAGCCGCCGCCGTCCGGCACCTTGCGGAAGAACATATCAAAGACAGCGATCTTGTCCTTATAGCCTTCGTCGAGGTATCCGGCCGACATGGTCAGCTCGTAAAAATCGGTCATGGTTGTCAGATTGCGTTTAACATCCAGCATTGAGATAAACCCCCTTAAGGTTTTCTTCTATACACATCCGCGCCGTGCGGAATGGGGACCCGGTTCAGCGGCGGTGACGGTTGGGATCACCGGCCCGGATGATGGTGAAGAGCATCGCCACCACCCAAAGGAAGATATACACCGCGACAACGAGCATCGTCAGGATGACGACCACCTTGAAGTAGGTGCTGGAGAAGAACTCCTGCACCCGGGCCATCGTATACAGCACCTCGTTGCGGTCCACGGTACTGCCCGCCAGAAGATCGACGGTACCGATCTCGACGCCGTCGATGGAGAGCGTCACCGTTCCCACGACATCGCCCTGGCGGATCGGCGCGGTCAGGCGGTCGGGGACCTGGAAGGTCTTCTGGGTCAGCTCACTGCCGCCCTCACGGGGCAGGAGCGTCTGCATATCGTCCGCCGGGTAGAGCATGACGGTATCGGCCTGGGTGGAATAGACGATGGGCAGCTCGGTCAGCGGCTGGGTGGAATCCAGCGCCGGCGCCACGGTATAGGTCTGAAACGCCCAGTCCATCAGATCGGCGGTCTCGGTCAGGGCGGGATAGCTGTTGGTATCGGTTTTGGGAACGTGCAGCACCACACTCACATAGGTTTCCCCGTCCTGGGTATGCCAGCCGGCGAAGCTCTGCCAGTTGTCCAGACTGCCGGTCTTGCCGCCCTGGGTATATTCCCGGTAGCAGCTGCTGCCGCTGACAATCAGCTTGTCGCTGGCCAGAATCGTGTAGGGTGCATCGTGATGTGAGGACGCCGGCATCTCGTAGGTTGCCGACCCGGCGGCCTGCACAAAGGCGTCATAGCTCATCGCCACGCGGAGCAGCAGATAGGCATCCCGGGCCGTCGTCGTGTTGCCGGGGTCCAGGCCGCAGGGATCGGTGAACACCGTGTTGGTGCAGCCGATGCGGGCAGCTTCGTCGTTCATCATCGCCACAAAGCTGTCAATGCTGCCGCCGCCCATATAATCGGCCACGATGTAGGCGGCTTCGTTGCCGGAGGGCAGCTCCATGGCATAGAGCAGACTGCGCAGGGTATGGGTTTCCCCGCGCCAGATATCCGCCGTTGAGGCGTTCTGGGTCTGCTCCCAGATCAGGTCATAGATATACCCCGGCGCCGTGACGGTGACGGTGTCCAGCTGGTCCTGATAGTTTTCCAGCAGAAGGATCATCGTCATCAGTTTGGTCAGACTGGCCGCCGACATCGGTGTTTCGCTGTTTTTCTCGTAGACGACCAGATTGGTATCGGTATTGACAATGTAGGCGGCTTCGGCCGTGACCTCGAAGGAAGGCTGGGCCTCCTCTGCCGCCGCCGGAAGTGCAAACATCGCCGCGAGAAGCAGCGCTGCAAAAAGTGCGGACAGGATCTGTTTCATGGCATGTCCCTTGGTGAAAGAACAGGTTGGATTCGGATTTATTCTTTAGTATACCAAATATCCCACCCGATGGAAAGGGGAAAAACAAAGAAAAGCGGGAGAGGTTCAGTTCATGGCACCGGCTGTGGCAAACAGGCGTTCCACCTCGTCGGAGAGCGCCTTGTGTTCGGGGGCACTGAGATTGGGGTCGGCCGCCAGCAGGGCCTTGGCCTCATTCTGGGCCACCGTCAGTGTGCGGGTATCCTGCACCAGATCGGCAATGCGCAGCGTCGGCAGTCCGTGCTGGGCCTCGCCGAAGAAATCACCGGGGCCGCGGGTTTCCAGGTCATACCGTGCCACCGCAAAACCGTCGGAGGTCCGGCAGAGGAAATGCAGACGGCTGCGCACACCCTCGCTCTCATTGTCCGAGATCAGGATGCAGCAGGAATCCGCCGCGCCCCGTCCGACACGGCCGCGGAGCTGATGCAACGCCGAGAGGCCGAACCGCTCGGCGTTCTCGATCACCATGACGGTGGCGTTGGGCACATCCACGCCCACCTCGATGACGGTGGTGCTGACCAGCACATCGAGTTCCCCGTTCTTGAAGCGCTGCATGACCTCGTCCTTTTCGACCGGCTTCATCTTGCCGTGAAGCAGTCCGATCCGCCGGCCCGGCAGCAACGGGCAGGCCGTCTGTTCATAGTACTGTTTGACGGCCTTCATGCCGGCATCCATCTCGTTTTCCTCGATGGCCGGGCAGACGATATAGACCTGATGCCCTGCCGCAATCTGTTTTTCCAGAAAACCGTACATATCCCGGCGTTTCTTGCCGGTGATGAACCAGGTTTTGATGGGTTTGCGGCCGGGGGGCAACTCGTCCAGTACCGAGATGTCGAGATCTCCGTAGAGCAGCAGTCCCAGCGTCCGGGGAATGGGCGTGGCGCTCATGACCAGCAGGTGCGGGTTGCGCGCCTTGCCGGCCAGCAAGCCGCGCTGACGCACGCCGAACCGGTGCTGTTCATCGACGATCGCCAGCCCGAGGTTGCGGAACACCACCGCATCGGTCAGGACCGCATGGGTCCCCACCACAAGCCCGGCCCGGCCGTCTGCAATGGCGGCCAGGGCCACCCGGCGCTCCGCTGCCTTCATGCCGCCCACCAGCAGCGTCACATTGACGCCGAAGGGTTCCAGCCGGTCGGCAAGGCTGGCGGCATGCTGGCGGGCCAGAATTTCGGTGGGGGCCAGCATTGCACTCTGCCAGCCGTTCTGGGCGGCAAACCAGATGGCCGCGGCGGCCACCAGCGTCTTGCCGCTGCCCACATCGCCCTGAAGCAGCCGGTTCATCGGCACCTTGCCGCAGAGGTCATGGCAGATCTCCCCTGCCGCGCGGCGCTGCGCCCCCGTGGGGGCATAGGGCAGGCTGCGCCAGAAAGGTTCCAGATCCAGTGCCCGCATGGGAGCACCGGCGGCCTGCCGGCCATGTCCGCGCATCAGGAAAATTCCCAGCTGCAGCAGGTAAAGTTCCTCAAAGATCAGACGGCGGCGGGCGGCGGCGGTCTCGGCTTCGTCATGGGGCAGATGGATGGCCCGCACGGCCTGCGCCTTGTCGGGCATCCGGTAGCGGGTCAGCAGTTCGGGAGGCAGCGGATCCTGGAGTTCCTCCACATAGGCCAGCGCCGCCTGCGCGCAGCGGGTCACCCGGGAGGCGGGCAGCCCCTCGGTGGTGCCGTAGACGGGCAGCAGCGGAGCCGCCCGGACCTGCTCCTCGGTGCGCACGAGCGGATGGAGCATCTCGCGCCGGGTCAGTCCCCCGCCCACCCGGCCTTCAAAGTAGTAGGTTTCGCCGGGCACGAGGTTCTGGGCCGCGTAGGGCGCATTGAACCAGGAAAGCTGCAGGATGCCCGAATCGTCCGAGGCTGTCACGCGGGACAGCACCTTGCCGCCCTTGATGCGGCGGTCGGGATCGCGCTGCCATACCGTGGCACGGACGCAGCAATCGGCGTCATAGGGGGCCTCGGCGATGGCATAGGGTTTGGAGTAATCCAGGTAGCGGCGCGGGTAGTGGAGCAGCAGGTCCCGGATGGTATGGATGCCCAGTCTGGCAAACTTTTTGGCGTAGGCGGGGCCCACGCCCTTGAGGTACTGAATGTCGCTGTCAATGGTGGGCATGGTGTCCGCCTCCTTTCCCGGCCCAGCGGCTGTGTTATGAAAAAGGACGAACTTGCGTGTTAAGCCTGTTCGTCCTTTTGATATTGTTTGATCGGGGGTCAGATTACTCGACGCTGATCATATAGTAGTAGACCGGCTGGCCGCCCTTGATATGGCTGACTTCCACACTGGAACCGCACTTGGTCTGAACCAGCTCGGTGGTCTTTTCCGCTTCCTCGTCGGTCACGTCGGCGCCCGAGATGACCGTGATGAACTGGGTGTCCTTCTTCTTCATCGAGCGGGCCAGACGGTAGGTCATCTTGGTCAGATCGGTGCCCGTCGAGACAATCTTACCGTTTTCCAGCGCCATGATCTCGCCCTTGCGGATGGGCTTGCCGTCAAACTCGCTGTCGCGGGCGGCGTAGGTGATCAGACCGGTGGAAACCTTCTCGGCGGCGGCCATCATGTTGACGGCGTTCTCCTCGGCGGCGGTATCGGGGTCAAAGTTGAGCATGGCGGTCATGCCCTGGGGCACGGTGCGGGTGGGCAGAACCAGAACCTTGCGGTCGGCCAGCTTCTGCGCCTGTTCCGCGGCCATGATGATATTCTTGTTGTTGGGCAGGACCAGAACGGTCTTGGCGGGAACGCTCTGGATCGCGGCCAGGATGTCCTCGGTGGCGGGGTTCATCGTCTGTCCGCCCGAAACCACGGCATCCACGCCGAGGTCCTCGAACACCGACTTCAGTCCGTCACCGGCCGCAACGGCCACAAAGCCGTAATCGCGCTCGGGATCAACGGCCGCATAGACAAACTGCTCCGCAGAACCGGCGGCCTTCTCCTCCGCTTCGGCCTGCTTTTCCAGACCCTTAGCCTGCTTCTGGCGGGCCAGGAACTGTTCGTGCATGTTCTCGATCTTGAAGTTGGTCAGGTAGCCGTACTTGATGGCCTCGCTGAGCATCATGCCGGGATCGGAGGTGTGTACATGGCAGTTGGCCACATCGTCGTCCTCGATGACGACAACCGAGTCGCCGTTGGACTCCAGGAAGGCGCGCAGCCGGGTGATGCTGGCCCCCTCATTCTTATGGACGAGGAACTGGGTGCAGTAGCCGTTCTTGATATCCTCGACCTTCATCAGGTCATCGGCAAAGACGCCCTTGCCGGCCGCGCTGGAATCCAGCTTGGGTTTGGCGGCCACTTCCTCGCCGGCGATGATCTCACCGCCGTCAAAGACCTGCTTCATGCCCTCAAAGACCAGCATGATGCCCTGACCGCCGGCATCCACGACGCCGGCCTTCTTCAGAACGGGCAGCAGATTGGGGGTATCCTCCAGCGCTTCCTGACCGGCCGTGCAGATCGTCTGCCACAGCGTGGGAACGTCATCCGAGGTGCAGGCGACGCCCGCTTCGGCAGCCAGACGGGTGACCGTCAGGATCGTGCCCTCGGTGGGTTTCATGACCGCCTTGTAGGCAGCCTCGACGCCCATCTGCAAGGCCTTGGCCAGGTCGGACGCCTCGGCGGTCTGCTTGCCGGCCAGCGCCTTGGAGAACCCGCGGAACAGCAGGCTGGTGATGACGCCGGAGTTGCCGCGCGCACCGCGCAGCATGGCGGAGGCGGCTGCCTTGCTGGCTTCCGCGACCGTGCAGGAATCCGGCATGGCCGTCAGTTCGCTGACAGCCGCACCGATGGTCATACTCATATTGGTGCCGGTATCGCCATCCGGTACCGGGAAGACGTTCAGTTCGTCCACGCGGGTACGCTGGTTTGCAATGTTATTGGCGCCGGAAAGGATGGCGTCACGCAGAATCTTGCCAGTAATCATGTTTCAGTTGCACCTCATTCAGTTTTCTTCCGGCATCGGCGCACCGTTCCAGACGGGCTCCGGCCGCTGCCGCCGCCCGAACCCCGGGACACGGCGATACTTTTCAGAAATTCAGTCGTCGATGATGTCATCGACAAACACGTCAATGCGGTCCACCTTGAGACCGGTGGCGTGTTCCACTTCATCCTTGACGCGATGCGTGATGCTCTGCGTGATGGACGCAATATTCAGCCCGTACCCGACCTTGATATGCAGGGAAATCACGAGCCTGCCGTTTTCCTGGCTGACGGTCACGCCCTTCTTGGGCAGCGATCCGCTGCGCAGGGCCTGCCGCACCGTGGAGGCGGCGGGCGCCTGCCCCATCGCGGCAATGCCGTAGCAGTTCTTGGCGGCTTCGGCAACAAGGCCGGAAAAATAGGTATTCGTAAGTGAAATTTTTCCCAAAGGATTCACTTTCGTAATCATCGGCGCTCCTCCTTCTCGGCTGCGACGCACACGGCTTCACAGTTATAGCGATTCTATTATACACTATTCCGTACGTTTTGAACAGGCTTTTTTTCCAAAAGGAAGCACAAAATTTGTATTGTATTTTTTTACACGGTTTTTTACATTCCATTCACAAAGTTCTCATATCGTGCGCGTATACTGAAACAGAAGAAGGAAGCGCCGCCCCGCCTGTGACGGTGCCGGGCGGTCCGTGAGCGCATTCCGGGGAACGATCTCCCTTTTATCCACCCCTCCGCCGTCACCAAAGGAGTCACTGCATCATGAACCTACTCTTCTTTCTAACTCCCAAACAGGATGTTTTGTTTATTTACGAAGATTTCACGCTGCGTCAGACCCTTGAAAAATGGGCCAACCAACGCTACGCCACCATTCCGGTCCTGCGCCGCAACGGCGAATACCTCGGCACCATCACCGAAGGTGATCTTCTGTGGGGCATCAAGAATCTGCACGGTCTGGACCTGGACGCCAGCGAGGATGTACCGATCTCCAGTTTTCCGCGGCGCCGCGACTACAAGGCGGTGCCGGTGACCACCGACATGCACGCTTTGCTCAATGCCGCCATTGACCAGAACTTTGTTCCGGTGGTCGATGACCGCAATGTCTTCATCGGCATCGTGCGCCGGACCGCCATCCTGCGGCAGGTTGCCAAGCAGTATGAGGTGCCGGCGCCCTCCGCCAAATCCAAGATGTCCGGCAAGATGTCCAAAGAAAAGCTCCGTGCCTGATCCGGACAGGAACCCTGCTCACGCAAAAACACCCCTCCCGCAGAAAACCTTTGCGGGAGGGGTGTTCTGTTTGTTCTGGCGCCGGATCTGACGGCATGCAAAAAGCCGCCCCGCGGCATGACACCGTGGGGCGGCTTCTCTGCAAAATCAGGAAGAAGAAAAATTACTTCAGCTCGACCTTAGCGCCGACGTCTTCCAGCTTCTTCTTCATTTCCTCAGCGTCAGCCTTGGAAGCCTGCTCCTTCAGCTTGGCGTTCGGGGTCTCAACGAGCTTCTTCGCATCCATCAGGGAAGCGCCGGTCAGCTCCTTGACAGCCTTGATGACCTGCATCTTGTTGCCACCGACCTCGGCCAGGATGACATCAAACTCGGTCTTCTCTTCCTCAGCGGGAGCAGCAGCAGCGGCAGCGGCCGGAGCAGCAGCGGCAACGGCGGAAACGCCGAACTCTTCGCAGATGGTATCGACGAGCTCTTTCAGCTCGAGAACAGTCATAGTCTTGACAGACTCGACAATGGCAGTGATCTTTTCAGAAGCCATGGTAGTTACCTCCAGTATTGTAATGTTTCGTTGCGCGGCGATTTTGTACAGGTCACGCCGCATTCCTCAGGCTGCACAGATCAGGCAGCGGGGGTTTCTTCCTGCTTGTCGACGATCCCCTGGATCGCAACAGCCAGACCGCCGATGATGCCGTTGAGGGAGCCGGCCAGCATGGACAGCAGACCTTCGCGGTTCGGCATGGTGGACAGGCTCTTGACGCCTTCGGCATCGAGCACCTGGCCGTCGCAGAAACCGCCCTTGACGACAAAGCGCTTGGACTTGTCGGCGTCAGCAACCTTGCACAGGATGCGGGCAGCAGCAGCCGGGTCCTCGGCGGACAGCGCGATGGCGCTGACGCCCTTGAAGCAGTCGGTCAGAGCCTCGTACTGGGTACCGGCAAAAGCACGACGCAGCATGGAGTTCTTGACAACCATGTATTCGACGCCGGCCTCGCGCAGTTCCTTACGCATCTTGGTGTCGTCCGAAACGCTGATGCCGTTGTAGGAAACGACAACACCGGCCAGAGAAGCGACCACCTTGGCGTTCAGCTCTGCAACATACGCCTTCTTGGATTCCAGAATCTTTGCACTGGGCATTTGTATTTCACCTCATTCCGCTTGTAAGTTGAAACAGGCAAGCGGCTTCTTCCTGAAGAAAAAGCCCCTGACCCGTTGCCGGGAAAGGGGCTTTGAATCAATTCAAAACGCACGTTTCTCGGCAGGCGGGCAAATCCCGTTAGGCCCTTGCGGGCACCTGCTGTCTTAAAAACAGCTTAATGATTATAGCACGAGAACGTGCGTTTGTCAAGGGTTTGTGAGAAACTCACAATCCCGCCGTGTCAGAAATCAGACACCGTACTTGTTGGTGGCAACGCGGATGCCAGGGCCCATGGTGGTGGCGATGGTCGCGCTCTTGAAATACTGGCCCTTGGCAGCAGCCGGCTTGGCCTTGGCGATGGCATCCAGGACGGTGTCCAGGTTGACCATCAGCTTCTCGGCGCCGAAGGAAGCCTTGCCGACGGGAACATGGATGATGTTCTGCTTGTCCAGGCGGTACTCGATCTTACCGGCCTTGGCGTCGGTGACAGCCTTGCCCACGTCGGGGGTAACGGTGCCGGCCTTCGGGTTGGGCATCAGGCCACGGGGTCCGAGGATTTTGCCCAGACGGCCAACGCGGCTCATCATATCCGGGGTGGTGACCAGGACATCGAAGTCGAGGTAGCCGCCCTGGATCTTGGCGATCAGATCATCATCGCCGACTTCCTGAGCGCCGGCAGCCTCAGCGGCCTTGGCGGCATCGCCCTTGCAGATGGCGACAACGCGGACGTTCTTGCCGGTGCCGTTGGGCAGGACAACAGCGCCACGGACCTGCTGGTCGGCATGACGGCTGTCAACGCCCAGACGGACATGCAGCTCGACGGTCTCGTCGAACTTGGCCTTGGCGGTCTTGCAGCAAAGCTCCAGGGCTTCCTGGGGCTCGTAGGTTTTGGTGCGGTCGACCAGCTTGGCGCTGTCGACGTAATGTTTCCCGTGATTCATTCTTTATTCCTCCATTGTGGTAGTTATCGGATTAATCCTCCCACGTAAAAGGGGCTCATCAACCCTCGACGGTGACGCCCATGCTGCGGGCGGTGCCCTTGATCATGCTGACGGCAGCTTCCAGAGAAGCAGCGTTCAGGTCAGGCATCTTGGTCTTGGCGATCTCTTCGGCCTGAGCCAGCGTGATCGAAGCGACCTTGTTCTTGTTGGGCACGCCGGAAGCGGTCTCGATGCCGGCAGCCTTCTTGATGAGGACCGGAGCCGGCGGGGTCTTGGTGATGAAGCTGAAGGAACGGTCAGCGTAAACGGTGATGACGACGGGGATGATCATGCCCATCTGGCCCTTGGTACGTTCATTGAACTCCTTGGTGAAGGCCATGATGTTGACGCCCTTCTGGCCCAGAGCAGGACCAACGGGGGGCGCCGGAGTCGCCTTGCCGGCGGGGATTTGCAGCTTGATGTAGCCAGTGATTTTCTGTGCCATGATAATTGCACCTCCAAAATTTGTGGTGAGTTGCGGCCCGCGGTGCAGGCCTCCCACGAGCATACCCAATCGGTACGCTCTATAAAAACCGCTGCGTCGCGGTTTCTACCGGAACTTGTGCGGACAGCCCGCGGCTGTCCACTGTGCGGATTCCCGCTCGGAACCCTTACAGCAGTTTGACCTCATGAAGTCCCAGCTCCGCCGGGATCTCACGGCCAAACATATTGATCTTGACGCGCACTTTACGCTCGTCCAGGTTGATCTCCTCAACCGTGCCGACAGAGCCTTCCATCGGTCCGGAAGTGATCTCAACGCTGTCGCCCACCGCGTAATCGACCTCCGGCGCGGCAACGCCGTTATCGACACCCAGTTTGGCGACCTCATCCTCCGAGAGCGGCTCCGGCTTGGAAGCCGGACCGACAAAGCCGGTGCAGCCGCGGGTGTTGCGGACGATGTACCAGGTATTGTCGTTCATCACCATTTTGACAAAGACATAGCCGGGATAGATCTTGCGCTGAACTTCCTTCTCGCCGATCTTGTTGCCGGTCTTGTCAAACTGGTCTTCCAGCACGGTCTCGGTAGGGACTTTGACGTCACAGATGAGATCCTGAAGGCGGCGGTTCTCCACCATCGTCATCAGGTCCGTGGCGACCTTGTTTTCATAGCCGGAATAGGTATGCACCACATACCAATACGCTTGTTCAGCCATTGTTGCCTCCGCTCAGAAGTCGGTTCACGCGCCGATCAGCAGCTGAATGATGCCGCCAAAGGCGAGATCAAGCAGAATCAGGACCAGCGCTGCAATGATGACCACCACGATAACGGTGATGGTGTTGGTCCTGACGTCCTGTTTGCTGGGCCACACGACCTTCTTCAGCTCACTCTTGGTATCACGGAAATACTTCCGGATGCGGCCGAAGAAGTTCTTGACCTTGGTCGTGAGGGGAACTTTTTTCTTGCCGTCGTCCGCCTTCTTGGCCTTCTTTTCGACCTTGGCGTCCTCAGGCTTGGCGGCGGTCTGGCTTACCGCTTTCTTATCTGCCATCTTAAAAGCTCCTTCAACTCACTTGGTTTCGCGGTGAACAGTATGCTTCTTGCAGAAGCGGCAATACTTCTTCATCTCAAGACGATCGGGGTTGTTCTTCTTGTTCTTTTCCTTGTTGTAGTTACGCTGCTTGCACTCGGTGCAGGCCAGGGTGATCTTGACAGTCATGTTTCGGCACCTCCAATTAACGGTTTATTAAGCCTCCCTCGTTGCGCAAAGGTTTGCCGCCCCCGCGCCTGCGGGCCTGCGCCTAAAAATGGGCACAAAAAAATAGACCCGCAAAAGAGGTATTATCATAATAGCATACCCATGCCCCCGCGTCAAGGGGCATGGGCGGAAAATTTCGCGTGGAGCGGAAACTCTTTCAGGGTTCGCACGGGATGTCAATTTCCCGGTGCAGCGCAAACGCATAGATGGTCAGGCGGGTCACCGGAACCGGCAGCCGCAGCGCAAAGGCACGGCGGTACAGCCGGAGCTGAGACGCATATTCTTCCTTATAATAGGAAGGATCGGTGCTGCGGTCGGTCTTGTAGTCCACAATCTCGGCATGATCCTCAAAGACCAGCACCAGGTCGGCAATGCCCTGGACCAGCACCGGCGCCTGCCGTGCGGCGGCATCGGGGGCGGCGGTTTCAAACTGCTCGGGGACCACCTCCCCGGCCGGCAGGGCCGTGATGAAGGGTTCCTCCCGCAGAATCCGTCCGGCCCGGGTGATCCGCTGCCACAGATCGCTCTCAAAGAACGGGCGGACCACCTCGAGGTCCAGGACCTCCGCCAGGGCAGGGTCCAGCAGCCGGAGGCGGATCTGGCGTTCCACCTCCCGGGCAAGGTCGGGCGCCGGGCCGTCAAACGGCACGCTCTGCATGAATGCGTGGATCGCCGTGCCGCGCTCGGCGCCCGTCATCCCGGATTTCTGCAGGAAGGCGGGCCGCTGCGGCAGGATTTCCTGCTGCGCATGGGCAACGGCACTCACGCTGACCTTGGCCGGAATCCGGTGCAGGGCTTCCTCGGGGTTGTGCCAGTCAAAAGCGTCCAGCATGGCCGCGCACAGCGTCCGATCCGGTTCGGCGGGTTCCTCCCGGGGCGGCTCTTCGACCTGTTCCGCCGGCGGGACCACACGGATGTGCAGCGGCGCGTCGGTCTGCTGCCAGTGGGGCAGAAGATCACTGTACTTCCAGAGCTCCCCGCTGTCGGGATGAAGCAGGGCCGCCGTCAGCAGCCAGGAAGCCCAGCTGCTGCCCGAGCGGAGCAGCGCCGCGCTGGTTGCCTCGGCGCAGGCACACAGGGCCGGCATTTTGAGGTCGGAGTCCGGTTTGCGCAGCGGCACCGTCACGATGAGGGCATCCTGGGCGCGGGTCAGGGCGACATAGAGAATCCGCATCTCCTCGCTGAGGGTCTCGCCGCGGATGGTCTGCGCCAGGGCGGCATAGGGCAGCGTCTTGTAGCGTCCGGCATGGCTGCCGGCCCGGAGCATGAGGCCGACCCCCAGCTCCCGATGGCTGAGCACCGGGCGGATGGCATCGCTCTGGTTGAATTTGTGGGCCGTGTCGGCGACAAAGACAATGGGAAATTCCAGTCCCTTGGAGCGGTGCACCGTCATGATGGTCACGCAGCCCGGGCGGCTCTGGCCGGTCCCGGACGGGTTCTGGACACCGCCGCCGTCCTGGGCCGCATCCATCGCACGCACGAGGGCCGCCAGTCCTCGGGCGCCCGCCTGGGCAGCCCAGACCGCAAATCCCCGCAGATCATCCCGGCAGTGCTCCCCGTCCGGCATGGCGCCCACCGCGGCCAGATAGCCGGTGCGGGCAAAGAGTTCTTCTATCAGGCGGTCCACCGGCAGCGTGCGGGCGAGCCGGCGATAGGTTTCGAGATCGCGGAGGAAGGGGGCGAACCGCTCCTTTCCGCCATAGAGGACGGCGGTATACAGGCTGCCGCCGGGCACCTCACGGCGAAGGCGGACCAGATCGTCCGGCGTATAGGGATAAAGCGGGCTGAGCAGCACGGCGGACAGTTCGACATCCTGCGCCGGGTTGTCAATGACCCGCAGCAGCGCGGCAAAAGGCCGGATGTGCGGGGCCGACAGCAGATCGTCCGCCGTATCGGCGTAGACCGGAATTCCGCGGGAGGCCAGGGCCGCCTCATAAAGGGCAAAATCTCCGCGGCTGCGCAGCAGGATGCAGAAATCTCCGTACTCGCAGGGGCGGGTTCCGTCCTCCCCGCGCACCGCAAAGCCCTGTTCCTTCATCCGGGCAATGCGCTCGGCGATGGTCCGGGCATCCCCGGCCGCATCGGCCTCGGGAAGGACATCCAGCTCACAGAGGCCGCGGTACTCCCCTTCCCGTCCGGGCACCAGACGCTGGCCGTCCCCGTACTCGATGCCGCCCAGCTCCGCCGAGAAGATTGTCTCAAACAGATAATTGATGCCCCGGATCACATCGGGTGCACTGCGGAAGTTGGCATCCAGCGCGATGGTAGCCGGTTCACGGTACGGGACCGGCGCATCGGTGGGATATGGTTTCCAGGCAAGCTGCTTGCCGATAAAGACCGAGGGGTCCGCCTGGCGGAAGCGGTAAATGCTCTGCTTGATGTCCCCCACAAAGAACAGGTTGGAGGCATCCGGCGCCGCCAGGGAAAAGTAAATGGCATCCTGCAGGGCGTTGGTGTCCTGATACTCGTCCACGAGGACCGCCGCATACCGCCGGCTCACCGTGCGGCAAAGGGAGGTGCGGTCACCGTCCGGCGTCTGCAGCAGTTCCAGCGTCAGATGTTCAAGGTCCGCATAGTCCAGCACCTTCTCTGTCAGTTTGGCCTGGAACAGATGGCTGCGGTACTCCTCCACCGCCCGAACCAGCGCCGCCACCAGGGGTGCCGCACGGCGACGGTCCTGGCGGAATTCCTCCTCGGTGCAGAGCAGGAAGTCCGCCGCCAGGGAGGCCACCTGTTTTTTTGCCCGTTCCCGCAGTTCCGCAGCCGCCGAGGCCGCGGTATTGCCGGCCTTTCCGCCCGGGATGCGGCCCATCCGCCGCCAGTTTCCCGCCGCCTGCAGGGCCTCGAGCGCACGGTCCCAGTCCCCGCGTTCCAACCGTTCGGCCAGCAGGCGCAGACGGTCCTCATCGTCAAACAGGACCGCCGTCAGTGCTTTGTCGGCGGCGTCATCGCGTGCGGCAATCTTCTGCGCAGCGCGGATCATCTGCAGCGCACCGTCCACCTTGCCGGCGGCGGCCCGGAGCAGATGCCGCCCCCAGACCGTCTGCTGGGGCGGGTCGTCGGTCTGCCACATCGCGGCAAAATCCCGCAGCGCGGCAGAAGGGTGTGGCAGGGTCTGGGTGAAATCATACAGTTCCTGCACCGAGCGTCCCGCCGTGTCATCGGTCCGGCCGCGGTCATACAGGTCGGCAAAGGCGCAGAAGTCGGCGTCCTCATAGGCGTGTTCCAGCACCTGTGCAAGCGTTTCCTGCCGCAGACGGGTCAGGGTGGCTTCGTCGGCCACCGTAAAGTCCGGCGGGATTTCCAGCGCCGAGAAATTCTGCTGCACAAAATGCAGGCAGAAAGCATCCACGGTGCCGATGTCGGCGCGCTGCAGCCGGAGCTGCTGGCGGCGCAGACGGGCATCGCCGGGACGGGCCCGGATTTCGGTGACAAGCCGCCGGGCAATATCGGAGCGCAGTTTGGCCGCGGCCGCGTTGGTGAAGGTCATGATGAGCAGCGCGTCGGCATCCACCGGGGCAACGGGGTCGGTGATCAGCCCCGCAACACGCTCGACCAAAACGCGGGTCTTGCCGGACCCCGCGGCGGCCGACACCAGCAGGCTGCCGCCCCGCGCCCGGATGGCCGCCGACTGGGCGGGCGTAAACCGGATTGTCTGTTCAGGCATCGTTGCAGCTCCTTTGTGTGCGGATCTTTTCCATCCGGAAATTGGTCATTGCCACGCCGTGGCGCACCACCTGCTGCCGCTGCACCACCCGGTAGCCCCGCCGCAGGAAAAAATCGCGGGCCGTGAGGGAGGCCTCGGTATACAGGCGCGGTGCATCCGACCCGGATTCGAGGGCGTCACACAGACGTGTTGCAACGCCCCGGCCCTGCCAGGCATGGTGGACGTACAGACGGTCCAGATGGCCGTCCGCCGCGAGGTCGGCAAAACCGACCATCCGGCCGTCCTGCACCGCAACCAGCGTGCGGTGTTCCCGCAATGAGCGGTCCCAGGCTGCGGTGTCGGGGGTTCCGTCCGCCCAGGCATCCAGCTGGTCCGGCGTGTAATCCCGGGCGTTGACGATATGGACGGTGTTGTAAAACAGGGTCAGCAATTCGGGCAGGTCCCCGGATCGGTACTCTCTCAGTTCCATCTTCAGGATTCCTTCTGTTTTTCCGGTGTCTGTTCAAACGGATCTTCGGTTTTGCGGACGGTGCGCTCTCCTTCCCCGTCGGCGTGGCGGCAGACGGCCCGGAAATCGCACCAGTTGCAGGGGCTTTTGCCCTCGCCGGGCACCAGCGGGGCGGCGTCGATGCGACCGCCGTAGAGGTCCCGGGCCATGCCGATCAGCAGTTCATCCAGATGATCCCGGATACGGTCCAGCGTCTCACGGTCCGCCAGGTGTGCCTTGGCCGAAACCGCCGTCGGTTCCCCTGTCTTGGCGCTGAACGTCAGCGGCACAAACGCGCCGGTGCCGTGGGTGTCCATGGCATGGTAGACGCTGGGTTCGTCCAGAAGCAGCCCTTCCAGCGGGTAGTCCTGGGGTTTGTCCGGTTGAGCGGCATCCGCCGCGGGACGTGCTCCGGTCTGCTGGGGCGGGTCGGCCAGCAGGTATTCCACCCCCGCCGCCCGGGCGCCGGGGAAGAGGTTCCCGGCATTGCGTTCCAGCGTGAAGAGGTAGAGCAGCATCTGGCAGTCCAGTCCGTAGTAGACTTCCCGCAGATCGAATTTTTTGGTGCCGGTCTTATAGTCCACCACCCGCAGGTAGGTTGTGGTGCCGAGTTTCATGGCATCCACGCGGTCCACCGTTCCCACCACGCGGACCGTGTGCCCCTCCTCATCGGTCAGGGTGACGGGCGGCACCTGCGGGGCTTCGGGGGCATCGGCATCGGGTCGGTCATCAATGCGCAGCTCAAAGGCCACCGGGTGGAATCCCGACTGGCGCATATCGCGCTGGATGAAGCTCAGCAATCCGACGAGGTTGCGGCCGATGCGGCCGAGCAGATAGGTCATCCGGGTGCCGGCACCCGGCAGATTGTCCCGGGTGTACTCCTCGATCAGCGCCGTGACGAGGGCTTGGATTTCATCGGGCTTCAGGTCCGTGAACTGTTCTCCCTGGCGGCGCAGTGCCTGTTCGAGAACCCAATGGGTCAGGGTTCCACTGATGTTGGGGGCCAGTTCCGCCTTGCGGCGCACCCGGGCGCCCAGCACATACTGCATGAAGTAGGCAAAGGGACAGCTGACATACCGTTCAAACCGGGTCGGGCTGATCCGGACGCTGCGGCCCAACAGCCCTTCGAGTTCCCGGACATCCTCCACCCGGGCAGGTTCCCGCCGGGCGGCACGGCGGATGGCCGCGAGGCCGGGGGCGGCGTGGGGCGTGTTTTCCACGGCATGCAGGGCTTCCAGCACCGAGGCCCGCAGCGGGGTGTTCTGCTGCCACACGCTGCCCAGCAAATCCAGGGCCGAGGACGGGGTGGCCGCCAGCGAGACCGGATCGGGGACCGTCTCGGGCACATTGAGCAGTTCCAGGGCCGGGGCCAGGGCTGTCGAGCAGGGCAGTCCCGCAGCACCGCCGGGCCAGCTGACCCAGAGGAACTGCCGGGCCGCCGTCAGGGCCTTGTAAAAGCAGACCTGTTCGCGGATCACGCGGTTTTCGAAGCAGTCCGGAAGATCGGCCCCCTGGGCGATCATCGCATCGCGGTCGGCATGGCTGAGCAGGCCGCTGTCTCCGGGGGTCTGGGGGAACTCACCTTCCGCCAGGCCCAGCACAAAGACAGCATCGGTCTCGGGCAGCCGCATCCGGCCCGCCGTCGTCAGGATCACACTGTCAATGCTCTGGGGAATATGGCCCAGGTCGGTGGTGCGCAGCAGCAGCGTGAACAGGTCGTCATAATCGGCGGCAGAGATCGGCGACCCGGCCGGCAGCAGCCGGACCATCTGGTCGAGCAGACCCATGACGACGTTCCATTCCCGCAGCGCTTCGTCGGCGCCGGGCAGTTCTCCCTGTGCGCGGAGTGCGTCGGTGAGTTTCTGCAATGCGCTCTCCGCCCCCACCGCCTGCAGAAAAGCGTACAGTCCGCGCGTCAGTTCGGCGGCATCGGCGCCGCGGGCCCGGTCCATCCAGCGGCGGGCCCGCGGAACCAAAAAGGCGCGGGCGGTTTCGGCATCGGCCAGGTCCCGCTGATCCTGCTCGGTCATCCGGTCGGTGTAGCCGGACGGGTTGCGGGTGAAGGGTTCCCGCCAGTCCGCCGCGCTGAGCTGCCAGGTGTAGGCGTAGTTTTCCAGCGCACAGAGAACCGGCTGTTCAAGGTCCACCAGTCCCGTTTTGACCAGCTTGAGAACCGTGTTGGAGGTGATGCCGCCCCGCAGCAGGTCCAGGGCCGCCCGGACCGCCCGGGCCGGCGCGGTATTTTCGGGGGTGGTGGGTTCATCGCAGAAAAGCGGAATGCCCTGAAGGCGGAATTCATACCGGACTGCCGGCAGATACTGCTCTGCGGTACGGCAGATAACGGCCATCCGCCGGTAAGGCATCCCGGCGCGTGCCCGGGCCTTGACCGCTGCGGCCACCGCCTTGGCTTCCGCCTGACGGCTGTCCGCCCGGTAACTGACGATGGCCGGGGCCGCCGGGTCCACCGTATGTTCCGGGGTATAGGTAGGGTCGGCCAGCAGCAGCCCCAGTTCCGCCAGCACCGGGGTCTTGCGGTGGCGCAGATCTTCGGTCAGTTTTTCGGTCCGGCAGGCAACACCGGCCCGGTTTGCCATCGCCCTGAGGGTATTGGCCACCCGCCGCATCCCGCTGAACACATCGGTCAGCCCCTCCTGCTCCGCCGCATCGTCACAGCAGAGGCTGACCGTCACATCGGTGACGGGAAGCATTGCCGCGAGCATCGCACGCTTGGAGGCGTTGAAGGTATCGAACTCATCAATAAAGACCGTCCGCCCCGCGAAGAATTCAGGGCTCAGTGACCTGGCCGCCAGCTCAACCCGGTCGCCGGGGTCCATGGCGGTCTCGGCGAGCAGGCTCTCGTATGTACCGTAGAGCAGCGCCAGTTCGGAGAGCTTGTCCCGGTCCGCCCCGGGCGCCGACGCATAGTCGGCCAGCGTTTCGGGACGGATGCCGGCGCTCTTCAGCTCGCTGATCGTCTCGGCGGCTTTCTGACAGAAGGCTGCACTGCGGCGCTGCCGGCTGTAATACACCACCTTGTCCATCATCTGGTCCAGGGCACGGCGCACCAGCACAGCCCGTCCCGCCTCGGTCAGGGTGGGGACAGCCGCCCCACCGTACCGGCGGAGCAGCGTTTCGGCCAGTGATGTGAAGGAGTAGCTCTCCACATAGCCGGACAGGGTATCTCCCAGCGTCCGGTACAATGCCGCCTCGGTGGAGGAGGTGAACTGTTCCGGCACAATCAGGAGGCTGGCGCTCCCCTTCTCTGCCCGTTGTTTGAGCTCCCGGCGCAGCCGTACCGACTTGCCGCTGCCGGAGGGTCCCAGAATCAGCGTGAGCATAGCAGTTCCTTTCTTTTCATGAGGTTTGGCGCAGTGCCTTCCAGGCCGCGCGTGCCGTGTCCAGCAGGGCCGAGCGGACCCGATATTCCCCGAAGACCAATGCGTTTTCATCCGCCTGCGCATACTCGGCGTCGCTGCTTCCGACGCAGAGCGCCGGGTAGAGCACGCAGAACCAGTTATGGCCGGCCGCTTCCCCGAGTTCAATACGCAGGGCGAGATAACTGCCGCCGGGCAGTCTGAACGTCCCGTAATCCCGCGGCGCAAACTCTGCCTGTTCCAGAGAACACTGCACGGTCTGGCTGCTATGGGCGGCGCGGACCGTCTGCTCCGCCGTCGCCCTGAGGGTGGGCAGCGCCGCCCCGACAGCCTGGACCGCCTGTTGTTTGTCCTGGGCGTTTTCGGTCAGGGCCGCCACCTGTTCGAGCACGGCATCCCGCACGCGCAGTTTGAGAAGCTGATCTTCGAGGGTATCGCTGTTGGCAAGGATATGCAGCCGCAGGGTATCCCGGCAGACGCGGTTACAGACGGCGCGGTACTGCCACAGTGCCGCGGTAAGTACGATGGTGAGAACCAGACCGAGCAGAAACCCGATTTCCAGCACGGTGCGGGCGGCCGGGCGTCTGGTGCCGGCCGGTGCAAATTCCGGATATTTCATAAACAAACTCCCCTTTCACCCGTCAGTATGGGGCAAAGGGGAGCAGCATAATCAGGTCTGCGGCGTCGTTCTGGGCGTTTTGCTCGTCCGGACCGATACCACCCGCGCGCCGCCGCGGACGGGGCGGGCGAAATAGACCTGCGAATATTCCTGGCGCAGGGCCTGGGCGGCCGCCTGGGCCGCCTCTTCCCGGTCAAACACCCCGAAAACGGCGGCTCCCGAACCGGTCATCAGACTGGTGACGGCGCCGTGGGCGTTGAGCTTTTCGCAGATGGCCGGGGTTTCCTTGGCACCGGAGCAGTGTTCCAGCGCGTTGCCGGCCGCGGCACAGACCGCCGCGAGGTCTGCGGCCCGCACGGCCTGTTCCTGTTTTTCACAGTCGGGATGAACCGGGCTGCCCATCGTATCGTACCGCTTGAAGGCTTCCGGGGTGGAGATTCCCACATTGGGCATGACCACCACAAACCAGCAGTCCGGGCAGGGCGGCAGCGGTTTGAGGAAATCCCCGACGCCCTGGACGCGGCAGGTACCGCCCATGAGTGCAAACGGTACATCGGCGCCGATGCCCGCACCGATCGCGCAGAGTTCACTCATCGAGAGGCGGGCGCCGTACAGCTCATTGAGGCCGACGAGCACGCCGGCCGCATCGGCGCTGCCGCCCGCCATCCCGGCACGGACGGGGACGCGCTTCTGGATGACGATTTCGGCACCCGCCAGCAGGCCGGTGTAGTTGAAAAAGGCAAGCGCCGCCTTGTACGCCGTGTTTTTTTCGTTGACGGGCACAAAGCTGCCGGGCATGCGCAGGATCAGGTCCTGGCTGCGCCGCAGCGTCAGGCGCTCGTACAGGTCGATGGTCTGCATGACCATGTCGAGATTGTGATACCCGTTGGGGAGCAGGCCCACCACGTCCAGCGAAAGGTTCAGCTTGGCCGGGGCCAGCACGACAACGGACTGTTTCTGTGTTGCCATTCGGATTCAACTCCCTGCGGCGGGCTCTCAGTCCTTGAGCCAGCCGTGATCTTTCAAGAATGTACGGATGCGGTGCATGGCGGTCTGCAGATGTTCCACGCTGTAAGCATAGCTGATGCGGGCAAACCCTTCGCCGGAAGCACCGAACGCATTGCCGGGGATGATGGCGACCTCCTGTTCCTTGAGCAGCAGCTCGCAAAATTCCTCGCTGGAAAGTCCGCTGCAGCGGATGCTCGGAAAGACGTAGAAGGCGCCCCGGGGTTCAAAGCAGGTCAGGCCCATATCATTGAGTGCCTTGACCACATACCGGCGGCGGCGATTGTATTCATCGCGCATCATCTCGATGGCGTCATCGCAGCTGCGCAGGGCCACAATGGCCGCATACTGGCTGGTGGTGGGGGCGGACATGATGCAGCTCTGGTGGATTTTGGTCATGACCCGGATGACCGGTTCGGGACCCACCGCATAGCCCAGCCGCCAACCCGTCATCGCGTAGGCTTTGGAGAAGCCGTTGACGACGATGGTGCGTTCCTTCATATCGGGCAGCGAGGCGATGCTGATATGGCGGTCCAGGCCATAGGTCAGCTCGGCGTAGATTTCGTCGGACAGCACCATCACATTGGTACCGCGCAGCACCTCAGCGATGGCTTCCAGGTCTTTCTGACCCATCACACCGCCCGTGGGGTTGTTGGGATACGGCAGCACAAGCAGCTTGGTCCGCGGCGTGATGGCGGCGCGGAGCTGGTCTGCCGTCAGGCGGAAGTCATCCTCGACGCGGGTTGCGATCGGAACGGGGATTCCGCCGGTCAGCGAGGTGATGGGTTCGTAGCAGACAAAGCAGGGCTCGGGGATGATGACCTCATCGCCCGGCTTGACAAGGGCACGGATGGCCATGTCGATGGCTTCGCTGCCGCCCACCGTCACCAGCACCTGCTCGGGATGGTAGTGCAGGTCCATCCGGCGTTCGAGGTACCGGCAGATTTCCACGCGCAGTTCCCGCATACCGGCGTTGGCGGTGTAGCGCGTCCGGCCCTGTTCCAGGCTGCGGATGCCGGCGTCACGGATGCCCCAGGGCGTCTTGAAGTCCGGCTCGCCCACGCCCAGGCTGATGCAGTGCGGCATATCGGCAGCCAGATCAAAGAACTTGCGGATTCCCGAAGGCCGCATCGCTTTGGCCGCCGGCGCAAGCAGTTCATCATAGTTCATCACAGTACGGTACACTCTCTTTCGTCGGCTTCTTCGTTCTGGTACAGCTTGCCGCCCCGTTTGTAGGTGCGCAGCACAAAGCTGGTGGCGGTGGACAGGACATCATCCAGCGGGGACAGCCGCTTTGCCACAAAGAGAGCGATTTCCTGGAAGCTGCGGCCCTTGATGACCACCTGCAGATCATAGCCGCCGCTCATCAGCAGCACGCTGTCCACCTCATCGAAGCCGGCGATGACGTTGGCAATCTCGTCAAAGCCGCGGGTCTTGCGCGGGGAGACATGCAGTTCAATGACCGCTTCCACCACATTGATGCCGGCCTGTTCCCAGTCGATCATCGCTTCATAGCCGCGGATATATCCCTTGGCTGCCGCTTCGTCCATCATGGCGGCCACCTCGGCGGGCGTTTTGTCCATCATCGCAGCGATGTCCTCGATCGGCAGGCGTGCGTTTTTTTCAAGAATATGCAGCAGTTCTTCCATCTTGCAGGGCTCCCCTCTTCAATAGATATGAAAATCATTATACCATAAATCCCGAACGCTGCACAGAGGAAATCTCAGATTTTTTGCCCGCTGTCGGCGTCCGGCTGCATCTCGAGCATGTCCTTCCACCAGCGGCGCGGGACATGCGTCTGCTGTGTTCTGAGATTCCGGCGTTCCTCGATGGTCACTGCGCCGAAAAAGTCCTTCCACAGCCGCTGCCACTGCCGTTCTTCCTCCTCGGCGGACGGCAGATACCGCTCCATTTCCAGGTATTGGACGCTGCCATCCTTCCGGACCAGCGCCATGGCGTGGGTGGCGTCAAAAATCAGGAAGTCCTCATCCCCCAGTCTCTCACAGAAATGCCGCTGCA
The DNA here is from genome assembly GCF_036306485.1 of Gemmiger sp. Taxonomy (GTDB): domain Bacteria; phylum Bacillota; class Clostridia; order Oscillospirales; family Ruminococcaceae; genus Gemmiger. Next base: position 69,379 of record NZ_JAXJZK010000015.1, read on the forward strand.
GCAGCGGCAGCACCCGGTGTGTGGGATGGATTCTGGCGCCGTACATGCCATCCTTGTATTCAAACCGGATGAACTGCAGACATTTGCCCGCCTCGCCGTTCACGGCCCGTTCCAGCCGGAACGCCGCCTGCACATCCGGGTCGCCCAGCATGGCAGCAGCAGAAGGTCCGCGCTCAAAGCAGAGCCGGGCAAAGCGGAGCAGAATCATCTCCCGGTCGGGCGAATCCGCCAGGAATCCCCGCGTGATCCGCTGCCGCACATAGGGGCCCATCCGGTCAATTCCGGCCGCCACCCGGCGGGCGCGCCCGGGATCGGTGGGGATGTCCCGGCAGCCGAACAGCGAGGTCTGCCCGCATTCGGGCGACAGAATGGCCGCCGGAAGTTCCCGGCAGCGGAAACTTTCAAAAATACAGCAGAGGAATCCCGCATAGCTCCCGTCATACCGGTAGGATTCTTCGGTCACATGCGCCTGGTAAGACATCCCAACGCCTCCTGCCGCACTTCCATGGCCGCCCGCTCGGGGGCCATACCTCCATCGGTCAGCTGCTGGACCGCCGGCGCCGCCGTGGAGAGCGTCTCCTCAGTGATCTCTCCAAAGCTGAGCTGGTGCACATCGGCGGCGAATGCCTGGGGGTCCAGCAGGGCCGATGCGATCTCCCGCCGCGTGCCGCGGGCCGGGGCGCGTCCTTCACAGGTCACAAAGAACTGGGCACGTTTGAGCACGACGCCCAGACGTTTGAGTTCCGGCATTCCGAGATGCTGCTGCCGCCGTGCCAGCAGAATCCGCCGTGCACTCCGGGGACCGATGCCCGGAACGCGGAGCAGTGCAAACTCGGGCGCCTTGTTGACTTCGACGGGGAAGAATTCCGGATGCCGGATCGCCCAGCTGCATTTGGGGTCAAGATAGGGGTCAAAGTCCGGTTCCTCCTCCCCCAGAAGTTCCGAGGCCGAAAAATGATAGTAGCGGAGCAGCCAGTCCGCCTGGTACAGCCGGTGTTCCCGCAGCAGCGGCGGCCGGGTGGTCACTGCCGGCAGACGGGAGTCCGCATTGACGGGCAGATAGGCGGAGTAGAACACCCGCCGCAGGCCGTATTTTTTATAAAGCGCTTCGGCAAGCGTCAGGATGTGACGGTCATTCTCGGGGCTGGCGCCGATGATCATCTGGGTACTCTGCCCCGCCGGCGCAAACCGCGGGGCGTGGCGGTAGCGGACCAGGTCCTGCCGGTTCTGGCGGCTCTGCACGGCAATCTGTCCCATCGGGCGGAAGATCTCGCCGCGCTTTTTATCGGGGGCCAGCTTGGTCAGGCTTGCCTCGCTGGGCAGTTCGATATTGACCGAAATCCGGTCCGCAAGCAGCCCCATCCGCTGCACCAGTTCGGCAGACGCCCCCGGAATGGTCTTGGCATGGAGATAACCGTTGAAATGGTATTCCTCGCGCAGAATCCGCAGCACCTCAATCATGCGTTCCATCGTATAGTCCGGCGTGCCGATCACCGCACTGGAGAGAAACAGCCCCTCGATGTAATTGCGGCGGTAAAATCCGATCGTCAGGTCTGCGAGTTCGCGCGGCTCAAAGGTGGCCCGGGGCCGGTCATTGGAACAGCGGTTGACGCAGTAGCTGCAGTCATAGCGGCAGGCGTTGGAGTACAGGACCTTGAGAAGCGAGACGCACCGGCCGTCCGGGGTGTAGGCATGGCAGATGCCCGCCGCACTGCAGGTGCCGAAGGTTCCCGGGGTTCTGCCGCGGTTGATGCCGCCGGAGCTGCAGGATGCGTCGTATTTGGCGCTGTCGGCCAGGATTTTCAGTTTCTCGGCCAGTTCCATCTGGGGTTCCTCCTGAAAAATGGGTATAAGAAATACACCCCGCCGCATACCGTTGGATAGCGCAGGAACTGCGGCGGCGTGTACGATCAATGGGATGTTCAATTGGACAGGGTCCGGCTTGGGTCCGGATTAACGGACTGCCGGTCCGCTATACTGGAGTTGTGGCCGGGAAAGGCTCACCACTTGGCTTTGGTCTCGACAACCTTGCCGGCGATGTACAGATGGTCCAGCTCCTCGCCTCGGATGATCAGGTCCTCATAGTTGGGGTTGAAGGGATGGAGCACCACCGAATCCCCGCGCTGGATGTATTTCTTGAGGGTGCCGTTCCCGTCACTGCCGTAAACCATCACGCCCAGGTCCCCGTTGTCCAGCGTGTTCTGCTTATGGACAAGGGCCAGGTCTCCGTCCGAGATGCGCGGTTCCATGCTGTCACCCTTGACCACCAGATAGAAGTAGTTCTGCGGGTCCTTGACACTGGCATATTCGCTGCCGTAATCTTCCTCAAAGGCCAGCGATCCGTAACCGGCGCGCACCGTTCCCACAACGGGAATCGGGCACTGGGTGTAGCGGCTGAACGCACGCTGCCCGACGGCCCCCCGCAGCTCCGCAGAGGCACTCTGCAGCCCCAGAAGGACATCCGCGGTGGTATCCAGAATCTCTGCCAGCCGTGCGACGGTCTGGGGGTCCGGCGTGGAACGGCCCGTCTCCCACTTGCCCACAGCCTGCTGCGTCACGCCCAACAGGCGGGACACCTCGGCCTGGCTGTATCGTTTGGCTTTGCGGGCCTCTTTCAAACGTTCGGAAAACATCAGGTTCTACCTACTTTCGTATCGATGGAAGATTCCACGTTCTGTGATCCCATTATACAACCAAAGGTAGTTTCTGTAAAGAGGGTTGCCAAAATAAATTTCCCTTAAAAGTTGTTTTTTTCGTCTTGACAACAACGCAAAGTTGTATTATAGTGAAGTCAGCAAACAACAATAAGTTGTCACCAGCGATTTGTGGCCGCCGGATGACAACGCGACCGGGAGGAGAATCACCATGAAAACCGAATTGCTGAAAACCATTGTGTGCAAGGGCATCCTGACGGCGATGCCGCTGCTGCTTGTCAGTCTTCTGAGTGCGCTGCTGGAAGGAAGCATCGGTCCTGCCGCCGCTTTGCTGCTGGCTGCCGCCCTGATTCTGGGTGCCAACCTTCTCTGCGGGCTGCTTCTGCCCGCGCGTCCCCATCGGACCAAGACGGCACCGTCCCCGTCCACCCCTGCCCTGCGCGTTGTTCACAACGGGCAGGCCGCCTGATTGTGTTTCCCCCTTTTTCCGGGCCACGGCCGCGGATCGCATAGAACTGCACATTTCCCTGCCGTGTTCCCGCAAGCTGCACGGCGGGGACTTGTGCTTTTACGGCAAATGCACTATGATAGAGAAAACCCGATACCGGGCAGGGAGGTTGTCAGGATGAAACGACTGTTGGAAGTCTGTGTGGACAGTCTCGCTTCGGCGCGTGCCGCCATCCAGGGCGGTGCCGACCGGCTGGAGCTTTGCAGTGCGCTGCTGGCCGGCGGACTGACGCCGTATACAGCCCTGCTGCGCCAGATCCGGCAGGAGAGTTCGGTGCCGGTGCGGTGTCTGATGCGTCCGCGGGCAGGGGATTTTCTGTACACGCCTGAAGAGATGGACCTGCTCTGCCGCCAGGTGGAGGAACTGCGGTTGGCCGGGGCCGACGGTTTTGTGATCGGCTGTCTGACGCCGGACGGTGAACTGGACCGCCGGGCGCTGGAACCGCTGCTGAAAGCCGCCGAGGGAACCGGTCTGACACTGCACCGCGCCATCGATGTCTCCCGCGATCCCGTCACCACCTACCGCGAGGCGGCGGCTCTCGGATTTGACACCGTCCTGACGAGCGGTGCTGCTGCCAGCTGCGAAGCCGGAGAAGCCGTTCTGAAGGAGCTGCTGGCCGAGCGGGATCGTCTGAACGGGCCGGAAGTTCTGATCGGGGCCGGTGTCAACGCCGGCGTGATTGACCGGCTGCGGCGCCGCCTGCCGGGAGCACGGGCCTTCCATATGAGCGGCAAGACACTGCGGGAGAGCGGAATGCGCTTCCGCCGTGAAGGTGTGCCGATGGGACTTCCCGGCCTGGATGAGTGGCATATTCAGCAGACCGACCCCGGGGCAGTGCGGGCGGCGCGCGATGCGCTGGACGCCGAGATCTGAGGGAATCCGAATTTTTTCACGGAAAAGCTTGACAACCGCCCGATCGCGTGCTAGAATAATACACGCATCTGGTGGTGACCACTGTGGAGAGGTGTCCGAGTGGTTTATGGAACTGGTCTTGAAAACCAGCGATTCGCGAGAGCGGACCATGGGTTCGAATCCCATCCTCTCCGCCATTTTTGCAAAACAGGTGAATAGTTGAATCACTTTGAACTTTGGAGTAATACTCAAGAGGTCGAAGAGGCGCCCCTGCTAAGGGCGTAGGGTCCGAAAGGGCCGCGAGAGTTCAAATCTCTCTTACTCCGCCAACGTAAAAACCGCGTTACAGCTTGCAAAAGCCGTAGTAACGCGGTTTTTCGCTTTTATTGAGCAACCAGCAACCACGAAATAGACCGTTGTACCCGGTCGTATAGGTGTCGTAGACGGGGCTTCTGTCGTAAAAATGTCGTAGAAATCCGAGCCTTATTCTTCCTGGAAATGGGCATCCAGCATGGCTTTTGCCTCCTCGATGGCACTGGTTTTCGCTTCGGCATACCATCGCTGCGTTGTGAGTATGTCCGCGTGCCCCATGAGCTCCTTGGCCACCTGGGGGCTGATACCACACTGTACCAGAGTGCTGGCGAATTCATGTCGCAGTTGGTGGGCAGTGAAGTCAGGCGCCATGATCGTTTTATAGAGCGGATTGCCGCGCTTGTCCTTTTTGCCGGTCAGATATCTCCGTCCTGTATCATGGATACACCCCAGTGAGGCACAATATTGAAGCCAGGCGTTTTCATATTGGCTTTTGGTCATAGGCTTTTCTCCGCCAAAAACATATTCCTCATCTTTCATGCCGTCCAGTCGGTCCCCTATTCCCCGCCGAAGCGGCGCCAGAATAGGAACCTTCCGGACGGCATTTTGTGTTTTCGGAGATTCTATAACCGGCGCATTGCTGTGCCATACAACTTGTTTATAAACAAAAATCATGCCTCCGGCCAGATCTTTCTTCTGCAATGCCATGATTTCCCCCAGTCGCAAACCCGCATACATCATGAAGGCAGCGCACAGTCCGAATCCTTCCGAGTGCTGCTTCACCTTTTCCACCTCTGCATCGGTGGGGGCGCGGCGTCTGGTTTGAGGTAATCCCTGGGGTAATTTGAGCAGCGTGCAGGGATTGCAGTCTCCATCGAGCTCAGCGCACCAATACTGGAAGATCATCGAGAGCACTGACTTCTGCCCGGCAATGCTTTTGTAAGACCATCCCTGTGCTGCCATGCGGGACAATTCCCGGTTGATGAGAGTGCTGTTGATCTCTCGCATACCGTAGCCGGAAAACCAGCCCTTGGCCACCTCTACCTTATGCCTGTAGCCACGCACCGAGCCATATTTCAGTTTCGGCTCCTTTGTCTTCCAGAAAGCATCAGCCACCTCTTCGAACTTTTCGCCGCATTCTTTCTTGGTAGCTGCTTCTACGATAGCAGCATCGATTTTCTTCTGCACCTCTGGCAGGGAGCGACCGTAGAAGTGCCGGCGCTTGCCGTCAATGGTGCGCACCCGCTCGATCAGACCGTCAGAGCGTGTATTCACTTTCTTTTTGGGCATAAAAAATCCACCTCCAAAAGGGTACACTTGTCAAAGCCTACCCGAAGGTGGTATAATCCGAATTGGACTAGGTCGGATTTTCGCCTTTAGGCAAGCTGATCTATTCGAACGCCCTGCCGGTGGCCGCCGGCGGGGCGTTTTTTCTTTTTTTGGTCTTATTCTATAGGGATTTTATTCAGTGCCCCTTCCAGCGTGTTGATACACCGCGCTGAATTCTGAACAAGCAACTCGTAAAAAGAACTGCCGAACTGGAGTTCTATTCCTTTAGGGTTCACTGCAAAAGTTGTGATTGTGGTCAGTTTCTTATCAAAGCTGCCATGATTCCCGGAAAACACAATTCTTCGATTGGTTATGTACAAAGTGCCGGGATAAAGCTCTGAGACATTTTCCCGGATTGCCCGTGATACACCTGTGGACCGTCCGACGTTGAGGCCCGGCATAATCCGCACACCGGCGCCACCGCTTTCCTTGACATAGCCTGTCACCCGGTTTTTGGAAACTGTATACTGTGCAGGGGAGCAATAGACGCATACCTCCCCCTCATCCAAAAACAGGCCGGGAGCAGGCACTGCAAACAAAGATGTTGGTTTTCTGCGAAGCTCGTGCGCATAATGTGCAGCACCGAAATAGCGACGCCCAGCCTGCACTGTGTCGTAAATCCAACCAATGCAAAATAAACCACATGTAAAGATGTAAAGCAGACCTATGCCAATTTTCCCATGTAAAAACTTGTGGACTCCAAAGGCACCGAACAAAAAAGTCACCCAAAATTCAACAGCTGGAGACATACAACACTCCCCTTCCCATTTTTAATTGCGCTCCTTAGCGCGCTTCCAGTTCATTTACCACAACCGGTTCATCATGATAAAAATGGTCAAGCTGTATGTGCCTCAACTCATGTTCTGCAGCCTTACGCTGAATGTCAGGGCCTAGTGAATCGTTAACAAAAACAACAAAGTCATCATCCGGTGCGGCCACTGTAACACCTCGCACAGAACCCGGCAAAGAAATGCGCCTGATAAATATGCAATTCAATAAAATGTCACTTCCCTAATGCGGCCTCAACAATGCGTACTGCCTTCTCCACATCTTCTTTTGAGGCTCCCTTGGCAAGCGAGAATAGCATACGCATTTCTGGTCGATTCTTTAATTCTTCCAAATACTCGGTAAGCTCCTCATCACCATTGATGAGGGGCGTTTCTTTTTGCTCGTTACCGAGCAGAAAATCGATAGATACGTCAAAATAGTTTGCAATTTTAGATAAAGTCTCAGCAGAAAGAGATTGCTTACGGCCCGCCTTCAAATCGGTGATTGTCCCACGGCTAATTCCCAAATCGTTACACATGCGACCAGGTTTAATACCTTTTTGCTCGCAAAGAGAAGTTATTGTTTCATACAAATTGTACATTTTCAAGTACTCCTTATTGTGCACATAGACAAAAGTACATCAACAAGAACATTTCACGTTGACTTGTACTTGAACAAGTACTATAATAAAACCGTAACAAGTACATGATTGCGTGCTAATAACTGTTGACAGCTTTATATTAGTACTTAATTAGGTACTTGTCAATATGATTTATGGCAAGGAGGTGATGATTTGTGCAAAAAAACAAATTAACTGAATTCGGTTTGTGCGTAAAGACGGAACTCTTGCGTCAAGGAATGAGCCAGGCCGAACTGGAAAAAAAGGTCACAGAAGATACAGGGCTTTTTGTGGATAGTGGCTATATGTACAAGATTCTTACTGGTCAGAGAAGCCCCGAAAAAATCATAGAAAGTGTCAAAAAAAATCTTGGTTTTTCTGATCTTAAGGATCATTCTACCAAATAATTCGTCCCATACTCGGGACTGCAAAGGAGGAGACTATCTGAAATTATCTATCATCATCAGCTGTCTTTCCGGTGCCATCATCGGTTGGAACTTTGACAAGCTCGCTTGGCCTAGTATTATCAGGCGAGTTGCCCTCCGAATTCAAGGGTTCATCTTTAGGGTAAAATTCAAACGCCGCTGAAAAAGCCCCCCACGCAAAAATAAATGAGTAAAATGCCCCCAGAAAGCACACAACCTTTGCGGACATAAATAACAAATCCATCACCGTTTTGGGACTTAGCGGCGTGGGGATTAAAACTCCAATAGCAACAAGAATCGGCAAAGAAATAAAGCATATAAAAAACTGCTTTTTTACAAACGAGCGTGAATGCTTTGTCCGCCCATGTGAATTGTCGTTTTTCTCTCTTTCATTTATCGATTTTATAACTGCTTGCAAAATAAATCCGAAAAACGCGCAAATTGCAGTTGTGATTATGTTCGTAATAATGTCTTGCAACATTTTTTTCGCTTCCTTTCCGTCTCCATTCTACCGCGGAAAGTACAACATCACAAGGAGGTTCCTTATGGCACGAGAAAAAGAAGGTTACCGTGACGCCCTGGAACGGGTACGCAGTCAGGCTGCCGGCGAGATGGTAACGGTGGCGGAAGCTGCCAAGATCACTTTGGGCGCCGCGGACCGCAAAGAGAAAGACTGGGTGCTGCGCAAGTTCACCGGCTGGACCCAAGGCAGCCACGACAAAAAGATTCCTGCCACTGCGCTGGCCCGGCAGCTCTGCTGAAAGGAGTATCTCATGACACAAAACAAAAGGACCGCCCCGATGCTGGCACACCGGAACGGCCTGAAAATGCGGGAGGACAAAGAAAATACCCGCTCTCCAATGGTACATATCCTGGAGGGCATTGTCCACCAAATTCTGATCGGGTGCGGAGCCGCCGGCGTAGGGCTGTTTGTCGGTGTGACACTGCCGTCGTTGCTGCACTTGACGCCCTGGCAGCCTTGGCCGGTCACAACCGCCATTGCCCTGTGCATCATCGGCTTGCGGGAGGAGACACGATGAAATCGCCTTGGGTGGATCTGATCGAAGCACTCGCTCCGTTGGTCTGGGAAGAGCGCTGCCAGGAGGCGCAGCAGACAGCATCCAGACACCAGACCACACCGTGGTACTTCCTGAATATCAATCATCCCGTCATCAAACAGCTGTATATGCAGTATCTGAAGCACTCCCTCAACGGGACACCTCTGACCAGTCCGCCGGGAGATCTTGATCGTGTTCGGTTCGAGTTATCGCTTCTTCACCCGGCGGTCTTGCGTCGTCTGGCAGAGAGGTATCGAAAAGCAGGGAAACTTTGAAAAGAAAAGGAGGGATCCCCGCAGTGATTTACTTGCTGATGAGTGCAAGTGCAGACGCAGTCCGACAGATTTTCGAGGGCAGCAAAACCCTTGAAATTCGCAAGACGGCTCCGGAAAGTTCCGGACCGTATTGCGTGATTCTGTATGAGAGGAAACAAGGCAATGGCCGTGGGAAGATCGTAGGATGGTTCCGGTGCCCGCACATCGGGACGCTGCACAAGATTTCCGTACGGGAGGCGTGCAGCAGAGCGTGTCTGTGCAGATCGGAGCTTTGCCGATATGCAGCGGATTCCCGGCGGGATGTTCCGCAGCTGCGGACCTGGGAGATCGAATCTCCCAGGGAGCTGGTTACGCCGATCCCGTTGCCCAAGGCGCTTGCACCTTGCCCGCCCGAGAGTTGGCGGACACTCAAACCCGGTGCAGCCCTGGCCGTTTTGGACCTTCCTTCCAGGACGATCCGCTCCTCTTTGCCGTTGACTGCAAAATGAAAACCGGCCCCACAACCATGCGGGGCCGGTTTGGGCAAGCGCGGACGCTTACCGGATCAGCATTCCCATTATAGCGTGCGCGCTGGTGCCCTGTCAAGAAAGCCCGGCGGCTTCGGCCGCTATGCGGGCTCGTATAGGGTAATAAAAATAGAACGGTGCCCTGCCGGGGAAAGGGGTGCAGGGGAAAACGAGGGCAGGCGCTTTCCCACCTCCAAAGCACTGCCGCCCGGACAAGCCTGCCCGGTGTGTTCCCCTGCAGGAGGAGCCCTTTTTTGTTTCATACCAGAAAAGCGAGGAATTCATGAAGACCTACCAGCGAGAGCGCCGATACCTGTGCGGCAGGAACTCCCGGCAGGCGCAGTACCAGGAAGTGGAGATCTATCCCCTCCCCTCTCGGGACAGCCTCAGCCGGGACCTCGACCGCCGGAACAGCACGCCGCCCACCTTTCGCGGGACGCCTCCCGCCCAGGCGGCCCACAACGCAAAAACAGCCCGGCGATGGTTTCACCGACTGGCCGTAACCAACTTTACCGGAAAAGACACCCACACCACCCTGACCTACGCCGCCGACAAACGCCCGGCCTCCCCGGAAGAAGCGTGGCGGGATTTTCGCAATTTCATGCGGCATATCCGGGAAAAAAGCAAAGCCGCCGGGCTGGACAAGCCGGAATGCCTGGCCGTGATGGAGTGGCAGGACGCGGACCCCGACGCAGATCAGAAAGCCGTGGCGCCACACTTTCATGTGCTGCTGCGCTGCGGGCTTTCCCGTGACGAAATCGAAAGCTGCTGGCACCGCAAGGGTGTCAGCCTGGGCCGCGCCAACGCCGACCGGCTGCAGCTGGACAAGGGCAGCCTGGAAGCCCTGGCCAATTACATGATGAAGCATCCCAACCGCAAGCACCGCTACTACCGCAGCCGGGGCATCCGCAATCCCGTGATGCCCCCGCCCCGGGACGGCCGCTACACCCGCCGCCAGATCGAGCACCTGGCCACCAACAATGCCCTGCTGCAGGACGCTGCCTACTGGGCCCGGCGGTACCCGGGCTGGGAACTCAACGAAGCCACCGCCCAGTATAACGACTTTCTCGGCTGGTCCATCAGCCTGAAAATGCGGCGCAAGCCACGACTATAACGAAAGAGAGTGAATCAATATGACCCATCTGCAAGCGGCGCTGGACAAGATCACCGCCCAGCAAGCCACGCACAAGCAAGGCTCTGCCCCCTGGTGTGTAGGTGAGCAGCTGAAGGATATTCTGCGCACCCAGCCGGAGACCGCCGGGCTGGTAGCCAACGACCTGGACCAGACCGGCATGAGCCTGGCCGACTGTGAAAAGAAGATTGCCGCCTTCGCCAAGGATCACCGCCAGGGCAGCGTAGGTTTCTGCGGACCGCTGGATGCCGACCGCATCATCCGGGCATTTTATGGTCTGCCGGAAGCCCCGTCGGTCCCTACCGGTGCGCCAAAACGCAAGACCATCCGCTTGGCGGATTTTCTCTGAGGAGGCAGTCCTCATGGAAACACAAGACTACGCCAGGCTGATTCCCACCGCCCCGCCCAGAGGCCTCGTGTCCTGGCTCAAACATTTTGAGCACTTCTGGTCCAGCGGCATCCTGAAATACAAACAGATCAGCCGGGAGGAAGCAGACGCCTACACCTGCCACTATGACTTCTTTGCCGACCTGCGTTGCGACGACGGCACCGAAAAGCATCGTCCGGCCCTGCTGTACTGCACCGAGTGTCAGCGGTATATGCTGGCAGACTACATACCCGGCAAAGCCTGCCACGGATATGGTGTCTCTTCCGGCGTCCGGATGCTGGACTGCTACATGGACAACACCCGGTTCGGGGACGGCGAGGAGCTGCTCTGTCCCAGCTGCGGCGCACAGGTGCGCCTGCGCAGTACATCCTCCCTGCGGTACGGCCAGACCGAGGAGCACTTCGTGGTGGTGCCGACGGTGAAAAGGAACCGGCTGGTGCTGACACAGTGGCGGATTGCCCGGCATTTCAGCGCCCGGCTGGAGGAAGACTGGTTTTCCGACCCGTTCTGCGCCTATATCTTCGACGGCGGCAAGCTGCACCGGCTGGTAAAATGGCGTCTCGGCATGATGGGGCGCTACTACGAGCTGGAAACCTGGCAGCAGCCCAAACGGAAGATCGACAGCCTGGGCGATCCGGTGTTCTATACCGGAGAACTTCCCAGCCTGGACGGCACCGAGCTGGAGAACGCCAAGCTGTGGGAGTATGCCGAGCAGGCGTACCGGAAGGGCGTATTCTACCCGGTGGCCTACCTGCGCTTTTACCAGCGTCACCCGGCGGTGGAGAATCTCATCACAACCGGGCTGGGCCGCCTGCTGGGGCAGGCATTTGAGGCGGAGTGCGAGCGAAGCTCCATGAGCTACAGCGGCATTAAGATGGTGACCCCCAAACTGTCCTGGATGAACTGGAAGGAATGCAAACCCGCCAAGATCCTGGGCCTGAACCGGGCGGAACTTCGCCAGGTGGCCCGGCAGCAGTGGGATCTCAAAAAGCTGCGCCTGTATCTCACCCTCCGAGAAGATACCACGCTGGAAGACTTTACCCTGGCCGTGCAAGAGCTGCAACTCTACTTTGTGGAGCGGCTGCATCAGTCAGGCGCACCGCTGGGCAAAACGGTGCGGTACCTGAAAAGACAGGAAGAGCGGCCCAACCTCCTGCTGGACTACTGGAGTATGGCCGATCAGCTGGAGCTGGACCTGCAGGACGAAGTGATCCGCTGGCCGCCCCATCTGCGTGCCGCCCATGACCGGCTGGCCACCCAGGTCGAATACCAGCACAACGCACCGCTGAACGCGCGCTTTGCCGCCATGACGGAGCGCTGCCGGGGCCTTGCCTGGGAACATGACGGTATCTGCATCCGCCCGGCGGAAACGGTGGACGAACTGGTGCAGGAGGGCAAGACGCTGCACCACTGTGTGGGCGGCTACGGGCCAGCGCACGCCAACGGTCAGATCATCCTCTTTATCCGCCACACCCGCCGCCCGGAGCGCAGCTGGTTTACCCTGAATGTGGATGTCAAGGAGAAAAAGATCATCCAGAACCACGGCTACGGCAACGAGTATGCCCACGGCCAGACGCTGCACATTCCAAAGGCCGTGCAGGATTTCGTAGACCTCTGGAAACGGGAAGTCCTGGACAAATGGACCCTTCCCAAACCGAAAAAGAGGCCGAAACCGCAAACCGCTGTCAGCGCCGCGTAAAACGCTCCTTTGCATTTGACTGCAACCACCCGGCGGGCCGTTCCCGCCGCCATAAGGAGGCAACATCATGAACGAAATGCAGCAGCTGTCCCTGATTCCGGACGGCACCCCCGAACAGGCCCAGGCCATGGGCCTGCACTATGAGATCATGGCCGCCGCACAGGCTGCCGCCAACAGCCTGCTGGACCTGGGCCGCAAGCTCAAACAAATGCGGGATACCGGAGGCTATAAGCGGCTGGGATTCGAGACCTTTTCAGACTACACCGAGCAGGCCGTTGGCATCCGGCAGCGTCAGGCCTATAACTACATAACCGTGGTGGAGAACGTACCCGCCCGCCTGGTGGAGGAGAACGCAGCCGCCGGTGTGACAAAACTGGCTCTCCTGGCCAGGCTCGGCCCGGCAGATCAGCAGAAAGTGGCCGGAGAACTGGCCGGCATCACCGTGAAGGACCTGAAAACCCTCATCGAAGAGAAAAATGGCCTGGCCGAGCAGCTGTCACTGCTTCAGTCCAATGCACCGGTGGAAGACCGGGCCGAGAAAGTGGATGTGGATGCTCTGCGCGCCGAGATGCTGGAACAGGTCAAGGAAGAGGTAGCAGATGCCCACCGGCAGGAACTGGAGAGCGCTCTTCGCACGCAGCATAATGCGCTGACTGCCAAGATCGACGCAGCCCGGCGGGATGCTGCGGAGGAGGCACGCCGCCGGCAGGAAAAACAGGATGAAGAAGCCCTGGAACGGGCCCGGCGGGATGCCGACGATGCCCGGATCCGTGCCGAGACGAATGCCAGAAAGTTGAATCCGGATTCCAGCGAGGACAGTATCCGTGCTGCTCTTCTGTTTGAGCAGCTGCAGGACGCAGCCCAGAAAATGATGGATCTGATGGAAGCCATGACCGACGCCGGTCATGCTGATGAAGCAGCCAGACTGCGATCCGCCCTTGCCGGTGCACTGCATGCTCTGGCAGATCAGGCGGAAAGATGAGAAAGGAGAAAAGCAGGCGTGAGCTATCAAGTATTTGTGTCGTATCGGTCCTTTGCCGACTGGAAGATCCACTGGAAGATCTTCCGGTGTCAGACTTTGAAAGCGGCGGTGGAAAGAATCCTCAAGATCCGGACCGCAGCCATCGTGTATCATGTCCGCGTGGAGCGGGTGGAAGCAGGTGAGAAAGCGTGACGATTGTGGCAAGCGTATTCGGAACCATTCTCCTGGCGGCACTGATCGCCGGTGCCTATGCACTGGGAATCGTTCGGGGAACCGAGGCCGCCCGGGAAGAGTACCTCGAAATCGAATTGTACATGGATCATACCCACGGAGGCGACCCCGATGACCTATGACGAAAAAGTCCGCTGGCTGCGACGATATCAGGATAGCCTGCGGCGAGAGAAAGAACTGGCCGAGGAAGTGGAGCGATTGCGCAGCGAGGCGGCGCGGGTGACGCCGCTGTTGTCCGGAATGCCCGGCGGGACAGAGGATGGGAGCAAGCTGCCCCGCGCCGTAGAGGGGATCGTCAAGGCGCAGCAGGAACTGCAGGCCCAGATCAACCAGTGCGGCGCCATCCGCAGGGAGGTGGTGGCAGCCCTGAATCAGATCTCCAACCCCCGGGACCATGAGATCCTGCGCCGGCGGTATCTTCTGGGGCAGCGCTGGGAGTACATTGCGGTGGAGATGAAAATCGAACTGCGCTGGGTTTATCGGAGACACAAAAGGACCGTAGAGATTTTGACCATTGAAAGCCACTAACATGTGAGGTAAGATGGTACCATCAAAAGCCGTAAGGAACGGGAAACCGCCTTGCGGCTTTTGTGTTGCCCGGCAGGCAAGGAGAGCCCCGCCCATTTGTGACCCAAACGCTCCGTCCTCTGCGCTGCCGGGATTTTTATTGCCGTTTGCTGTGTCTCCGCAGGAAAAACTTGTCAATATCACCTTGATTTGCTAGAATCAAGTCGAGGTGAGTACCGTGCCAGAGGAAAAGAAACGCACTTTTGCTGATGATGACCTGTTCCACCGCGAGGACTACGCGGATTTTTTGAAAGAACTCATCCTGAATTGTGACAACTACCACCGGGATGACGACATAAAAGCCTACACTATCGCTCTGGATTCTCCCTGGGGTACCGGCAAGAGCGTTTTTCTTGAAAAGTTCGAGTCCATGCTGGAGAAAGACTGCCAAGATCAGCTCTGTGTGGTGCATTACAATGCCTGGGAAAACGACTTCTGGGACAATGCCTTTGAGCCTTTTGCCGATGCGGTCTTTTCTCATCCGTTGTTTGCCTCTCCCCTTGCGGATCAAACGGAAGGAAGTGCCGGAAAAAAGTTTAGAGATGCTCTGAAGCATCTTGCTTTGGCTTTTGCCAAAAAACGATTGGATGACTATTTTGATTCTCCTGAAATGATAAAAGCGTTGGAAGCAGCCATGAGTGCTGCAGGAGCCGCAACTTCTCAAAAGCCTACGATAATCACCCCAAAATACAGCGCTTATAAAGTGAGCATCCAAACAGTCCAGGATGCCATGGAGAAAGTTTTGGCAGAAAACGCTCCAAAAGATTCTTCCAAAACGGTCAAATTGGTCATCATCATCGACGAGTTGGACCGTTGTCGCCCAACCTTTGCCATCGAGACCCTGGAAATCGTAAAGCACGTCATGGATGTTCCCAATGTGGTCTATCTATTCGCTTTGGATGTCCAGCAGCTGGGGGCCGCCGTAAAACAGGTGTATGGCCCGGATACTGATGCCACCGGCTACCTGATGAGATTTTTTAGCTATTATTCCAGACTGTCAGAAGCAAGCACTGACGCAATGATAGGGAAACTTATCGATTCTACAAGAAATATTGATGAGAAGGAACTGATAAAACAGGATCTATTTAGTGTTTCATCTAAATTTCAGTTGAGCCCTCGTAATATTGAAACCATCGGAAAAGTCTATCAACTGATGATGAACAACTTCCTCTCCTCCTATAAAAACAGACAGGCTTATCTTCTGTATTGGACTTTGCTTTGTTGGAAATACAAAGACCCCTCATCGTTTGCAAATTTATCGAAGGGGTCTGTAGAGAAACTCCTGCACGAGTTTCTCTTTTCGGACAACAAACAAAACAACTTTTGTGTCCGTACCGCGTTAGGGCTTGTGCAAAAAAACAAACCCTTCAAATGCTCTGAGTTATCGGAGCTTTCCATGGAGAGCACCAGGAAGGATTCTGGAAGAATCATCTATTCAGTTGAGCCAAACAATGGAACAAACAAGATCAAGATCTTGTGGAAAAACGGAGAATTCTCTAGAATCGTAGATATGGACTTTAGGATGGATTTAAGTTTGTCAGGAATTCTATTTACCGAAGATTTGCTTCATTGGGATGAAATCAAAGACTTGACCCCGGGTCAGTTTCTCTTCCGTCAGATGGAAATGTTCAACTTCCTCCCTGACATCCACTAACCTTTTGCCCACCGCCACCCGGCGGCGGGCATTTTTATTCCCATTTTTAATCCATTTTCTGAAAGGTGGCGAACAATGGCGTCGAAAAGGAAGGCGGGCCGTCCGCCGAAGTACAAGACGGTGGAAGAGATGCAGTCCAAGATTGACGCCTACTTCACCGCCTGTGAGGGAACACCGCTGCTGGATGATGACGGCAAAGCTGTGATCGACAAGCACGGAGACCCGGTGATTGTCGGCGCGCATCCGCCCACCGTCACCGGTCTGGCCCTGGCGCTTGGGCTTTCAGGGCGGCAGGCATTGCTCAATTACCAAGCAAAAGCAAAATTTGTGGACACGATAACGCGCGCGAAAGCCCGGTGCGAAGCCTATGCCGAAGAGCGCCTGTATGACCGGGACGGCACAACCGGCGCCCAGTTCAGTCTGCGGTGCAATTTCGGCTGGAATGATAAGGCCCCGCCGGCCGAAGAAGGGGAGGTAAAGATCCTGGATGACCTGTAAACTGTCCGAGCTGATCTCCCCTGCTTTCTTTGAGGTCCACCGCCAGATCAAGGCCGGCAAGGTAACCGAGCTGCTGGCCAAGGGAGGCCGCGGCTCCACCAAATCCAGCTACATCAGCCTGGAGCTGATCCTGCAGCTGCTGCTCCATCCTCAGTGCCACGCCATCGTGCTGCGCAAGGTAGACAAGACGCTGCGCACCAGTGTCTATGCGCAGATCTGCTGGGCCATTGCAGCCCTGGGTCTTGGCAGCCGGTTCAAATGTACCGTCAGCCCCATGGAGTGCATCTACCGCCCCACCGGGCAGAAGATCCTCTTCTTCGGCATGGACGATCCCGGCAAGCTGAAATCCCTGAAAGTACCCTTCGGGTACATCGGCCTTTTGTGGTTTGAGGAGCTGGACCAGTTTGACGGTCCGGAGCAGGTGCGCAACGTAGAACAGAGCTGCCTGCGCGGCGGTCCCTACGCGCTGACCTTCAAGAGCTTCAACCCACCCGCCTCGGCGCGCAGCTGGGCCAACCGCTACGCCCTGGAGCAGCGCCCCGGAAAGCTGGTGCATCACTCCACCTATCAGACGACCCCGGCCCAATGGCTGGGGCCGCGCTTTTTGGCGGACGCTGAGCACCTGCAGGCCACCAACCCGGTGGCCTACCGCCACGAATACGGCGGCGAGGTCGTGGGCAGCGGCACAGCGGTATTTGAAAACCTGCGCCTGGAGGCCATCCCCGACGCGCTGCGCGCCGGCTTTGACCGGTCCCTCCACGGGGTGGACTGGGGCTGGTACCCCGACCCCTGGGCCTACAACGCCGTGCACTATGATGCCGCCCGGCGGACACTCTACGTTCTCGACGAGCTGACCCGGCGGCGCACCTCCAACCGGGACACCGCCACCCTGCTGCAAGAGCGGGGCCTGACCGGCGCCGACCTGATCACGGCCGATTCTGCCGAGCCCAAGAGCGTGGGCGACTACCGCGCCTTTGGTCTGGGTTGCAAAGCCGCGCAGAAGGGCCCCGGCAGCGTGAACTACAGCATGAAATGGCTGCAGGGCCTGGCCGCCATCGTCATAGACCCGGCGGTCTGTCCCGACACCGCCCGGGAATTTTCCGAGTATGAGTACGAGCGGGACACCCGCACCGGCGAGGTGCTTCCCGGCTATCCTGATCTGAACAACCACCACATTGACGCGGTGCGTTACGCCACCGAGTGCATCTGGAAGCGCAAGGGTACATGATGAGTATTTTGGAAACATTGAGAGGAGCGGTCATGAAACTGCTGAATCTGCGTGATGCCCGTGCCCTGGGCTGTGATATGACGCCGCAGATGGCACAGGCGGTGGAAGCCTGGGACCGTCTGTTCTATCTGACCGACCAGCCGCCCCACAGTCTGAAGATGGCCCAGAGCCTGACCGGCTACATGGCCACCCTGGCCACCAGTGAGATGACTTTCTCCACCGGCACCAGCGCCCGGGCCGGCTGGCTTCAGCAACAGTCCAGCGCCAACCTGATGCCCCACCTGTTCGAAGCGGTGCAGCTCGCGGGGGTGGGCGGCATGTCTGCCGTCAAGCCCTTTGTGGAGAACGGCAGCCTCTACGCCGAAGTGATTCCCCGCCGCCGCATCTTCCCCGAGCGCTGGGGTCCCAACCATCGGCTGAACGCCGGATACTTCACCGACTTTGACAAGATCGCCGGTGACGTTGCCGTGGTCAAGGTAGAGCACTTCGATCTGCGGGACGAGGCTTTGACCATCACGAACAAGGCCTACCGGCTGAAAACCGGCGGCCTGATGGGCGAGGAAGTGCCCCTGACCGACGTGCCCCGCTGGTCGGCCCTGGAACCGGAAGTGACGATCCACAATGTGGACCGGCCCCATTTCGGACTG
Organism: Gemmiger sp.; assembly: GCF_036306485.1. Taxonomy (GTDB): domain Bacteria; phylum Bacillota; class Clostridia; order Oscillospirales; family Ruminococcaceae; genus Gemmiger. The sequence goes on from NZ_JAXJZK010000015.1 coordinate 87,711, forward strand.
CTGCGAATGCCCATGCTCAACACGGTGGACGCCAGCGCATACCCGGTAAGCCTCTACGCCAACGCCCTGGACACCCTGCGCCAGTTGGATGTCACCTATGGGGATTTTGTGTGGGAGCAAGAGACCGGCAAACGCCGGATGATTCTGGACCGAACCGCCGCCATGCGGGACCCTGTGAACGGGAAGCCGCCCATTCCTTTCCGGGAGATGGCCAGCGACTTCTATATGACCATCGACATGCCCGACGAAAAGCCCTGGGACGATTACACTCCGGATCTTCGGTTTGAACCGTATCGCAAAGGAATCGAAACACTGCTGCGCTTGCTGGAGATGCAGGTGGGGTTCAGCGCCGGAACATTTGCCATTGAGCCGCGCACCGGCCGGGTGACCGCCACTCAGGTCATCAGCGAGGACCGCACCACCTACAACACCATCAAGGCCATCCAGGACCGGGGCCTGACCACCGGCCTGCTGGATGTGCTGTACTGGTTCGATGTCTACGCCACCCTGTACAGCCTGGCCCCGGCGGGTGCCGTAGAGCCTGCGGTCAGCTTCGGCGATTCCATCTTCGAGGATACCGGCGTGGAGTTCCAGCGGCGCATGGCGCTGGCCCAGGCCAACTACCTGCGCCCCGAGCTGGTCACCGCCTGGTATTTCGGGGTGGATGAGAAAAAGGCGCGGCAGATGATGCCCGCCGCCGACACGCTGCACTTTGGTGATGTCTGATGCTCTTTCCTGACGATCTGGACAAACTGCCTGAAGCGCTGGTCCAGCTGTGGCAGCAGGTGGAGGACGATATCCTCCAGGACCTGGGGCGGCGTATCGCCCAGATGCGGGACCTGGACGCCCTGACCCCGGCGGCTCAGTGGCAGGCCTGGCGGTTGGAGCAGAGCCAGCTGGTGCGCAAAGGCGTTCTCTCCATCCTGGCCAAGTACAGCGGCAAGAGCAAGGAGGAGATCCGCCGCTTGCTGCTGGATGCGGGCCGGGAAACGCTGGCCAGCGACGACGCTCTCTACAAGGAAGCGGGCCTCACCCCCTCTCCCATCGAGGAGAACGGGACACTCAACAACCTGCTGAATGCCGGCTACCGGCAGACGCTGGGCACCTGGCAGAACCTGACCGCCACCACAGCCGCCACGGTGACCGGTGCCTTTGAGAAGCGCCTGGACGCCGCCTGGCTGCAGATCAGCAGCGGCGCCTTTGACCACGATACCGCCATCCGGCGCGCTGTCGAAGATCTGGCCGACCAGATGCCGGGTGTCACCTACCCCAGCGGCCACCAGGATACGCTGGAAGTGGCTGTCCGCCGCGCGGTGCTCACCGGTGTGAACCAGACAGCTGCCAAGCTGCAGCTGGCCCGGGCCGAGGAGATGGGCTGTGAGTTCGTGGAGGTCACCGCCCACGAGGGAGCCCGCCCCGAGCACGCACTCTGGCAGGGAAAGGTCTATCACATCGGCGGGGCAATCCTGTACAAAGGCATATGGTATGAGGATTTCGAGACTGCCACCGGCTACGGCACCGGCCCGGGGCTGTGCGGCTGGAACTGCCGCCATAACTTTTTCCCGTTCTTTCCGGGAATTTCGGTTCCCCATTACACCGCCGAACGACTCGCTGCGCTGGACGCAAAAACCATCGAATACCACGGCAAACTCTACACCCGGTACGAGATCACTCAGATGCAGCGCGCGCTGGAACGCCGGGTGCGCAAGTACAAGCGGCGCTTTGTGGCCCTGCGTGCTGCCAAGGCGGACACCGCCGCCACATCCGTCCGACTGCGCGATGCCCGGCGGGCGCTCAGCCGGTTCCTGGAGGACACCGACGGCAAGCTGGACGGCGGCCGCACCGACGCAGCAGGGTTCCGCTACCCGGAAGCCGCGCTCTCCACCGCCCAGGCAAACGACCCCTTCGAAGCCTTCCGCAAGGAGAACCTTGCCGCCGGGGAGGAAGATCTGCTGCCGGGCCATACCCAGGCGGTCATCCCCCAGGAAAAGCTCACCGGCTATGCCCTGAATCTTGACCACCCGAAGGGCGCCGGCAAAGCGGTTGCCTTCCGGGATGTGCTGGGCTATACTAAAGAAAATGCCCCTGCACTGGCCGACGCGCTGCGCGATGGACTGGGCCGGTGGAAAGCCCGCCCCAGACCGGCCACCCGCTATGGTCAGCCCTATGAAGTCAAGATGATCCTGACCGGTGCCAACGGCCGGCAAGCCACGGCGAAAACCGGCTGGCTGATTGAGAAGGAGGGCACGGCGCCGCGGCTCATCAGTGTCTATCTGTACAAACAAAAGTGAGGTGATTTTCTTGCAGCCGAAAGAGCTGGACGTTGTTCGTTTGAAAGACGGCCGTGAGGTAACGGTCCTGGAAGTGCTGGGCGACGGCGACGAATTCTATGTCGAATACGATCTGCCCGACAAAGACGATTGTGAGTTCTTTTCCGTTTCGCCGGAGCAAATCGAGAAAATCACCTGGCACTCTTTCACCTGATTGTCACCATACCAGAAGCACGATGCAAACCGCACCGTGCTTTTTTCTTGCGCTTTTGCACCCGAATGCAAAGGCGCATTGTATGCCCACCCTGGCCGCAGGAGGCCGGGGCGGGCCATTCTTTTGCCCGGCGGCGGGACTGATCAGCCGCACAGACTGGCGGAGCCGACCGCCTTATCAAGGCTATCTGCAACCGAAAGGAGAACAACCGATGAAAACAGAAGAACTCAAAGCCCTGGGGCTGAACGACGATCAGGTACAGAAGGTGTTTGCGATGAACGGCACCGAACTGAACGACCTGAAACAGCAGATCACCACCCTGACCGCCGAGCGGGACACCGCCCGGAACAACCTGAGCGACGCCAACAAGAAACTGGAGGGCTACGACCCCGACTGGAGGACCAAGGCCGAAAAAGCCGAGAACGATGCCAAGGCACAGGTGGCCGCGCTGCAGCAGGACTTTGCCGCCCAGACTGCCGCAGCGGGCGTCAGGTTTTCCAGCGAGAGCGCCAAGCGGGCTTTCTTGTCTGATCTCAAGGCCAAGAAGCTGACCCTGCAGGACGGCAAGCTGCTGGGATTTGATGACTACCTGGCCGACTACAAAAAGGACGACCCCGGCGCTTTTGCCCCGGAAAAGGCCGCCCCCACCATCACGGTGGGCAGCAAGGGCCAGATGCCCTCCACCTCCAGCCAGTCCTTCCTGGACAGCAAGTACAAGAACAACCCCTTCTACCATCCGAAAGGAGAATAATTCATGGCCATCAAGTACGACCAGCTCAATGTGGATGAGAAGTATGCTTCCATCCTCGAACCGAATCTTTACTACAACCCCGTCATGGTTCCCGGCGTCACCTTCACCGACAAGTACCAGACCGGCCCGGCGGGTCAGATCTACGTCCACAAGGTTTCCACCTCTGCGGTGGAAGCCGGTACCCCCGGCCGGGACTTCACCGACAAAAAGATGGCAGACACGCTGGTTCCCATCCAGCTGAACAACAACTTCCAGCAGTCCTACAAACTCTACGGCGTGCAGGCTGCCGCTGTGGCGTTCAGCGCGGGCGAGGAAGCGCTCTCCACCGCCATTTCGGAGTGCCGCGAGGGCTGGATGCAGTGCGGCATCGCCTGCCTGGCACACGAGGGCTTTGCCGCCACCGCCAAGACAGCCATTACGGCCGACAACGTCAAGACCGACCTCATCGCAACCCGCAAGGAGATTGTCAAGAAGAAAGGTCGCGCCAATGTGGTGATGTGCACCCCGGACTTCTACGGCATTGTGCTGGAAGCCGCCGGCAAGGATTTCACCCCGGTCATGAATGACCGCATTGCCGATACCGGCAACGTGGGAAAATGGCTGGGCATGATCTTTGTGGAGGCCAACGGCGCCACCGGCAGCATCAAATACTATGACTATACCGGCTCCCAGCAGACGGTGGATCTGACCAATGTGCAGTACGTCATGTACTATCACGAGGCGCTGTCCATCGTTTCCAACTTCGATATGGCCCGCATCATCGACTCCGAACGCTTTTCGGGGTCTCTTGCTCAGGTGGAGATGAATACCGGCTATCGTGTCACCAACCAGAATCTGGTGGCGGTGCGCAGCGTGTCCGACTAAGCCGAAAGGAGCCGCCTATGTACAGCACATATGATCTTTATCAGGAAAACGGCGGCACACTGAGTCAGGGCGCCTATCTGATCCTGGCCAAAAAGGCAGCGTACATCCTCGATCGTGAAACGATGGGACGGTCGCGGGATGCCCCCGCCTGTATGGCCGATGCCCTGTGTGACTGTGAGTGTGCCCTCATCGACGCACTGGATGCCGGACACTTTTCCGCCGACGGCGTGCAGAGTTTTACCAACGACGGTTACAGCGAGACCCGCGCCCCGGCCGCAGAATCCCGCGCGGCGCTGCGCAGCCTGCTGACCCGGTATCTGACCGTTCCTGTGAATCTTCTGGGGATTGCAGGGCATGCCTTTGTGTGAAGGAGGAACAACCATGCAAGGATGTAACAGAACCGTGACCATCACTCATCTCGGCTATGATGGGGACACCGACAGTGACACCGAGCAGGTGCAGACTTTTCGCGGATGCAGCTGGTACGGCGGCCGCACAACCGCCCCCGGAAAGGACGGTATGACGGCCCGCTGCGTGTACAAGTGCCGCATCCCCGAAAACGCCGGTGACCCTGTTGTGGCCGTGGGGGACAAGATCTGCTGCGGGAGTGAGACGGCCACCGTGACGACCGTGCACGACAACCGTGGCAGGACCGGAGCCCATCTCTATCTGGAGGCGGAATAAATGCCCATCCAATACGATGCCCGCCTGGATCTGGACAGCCTGCGGGAAGCCCTGGAAGCCCGTGGACTGACGCCCGGCGGAAAGGTGCAGAAGTTCATCGACAGCGAGGTCATCCGCCTGTGTGACCCCAAAGTTCCCTTTGCCACCGGCGTGCTTAAGCACAGTGCCATCACCGCATCGGTCATCGGGCAGGGCATGGTAGTGTATGCTGCTCCGTATGCCCGGTATCTCTATTACGGCCAGGTCTACGGGCCCAACATCCCGATTTTCGAGGCGGGAGAGCTTGCCGGATTCTGGTCTGTGCCCGGCAAGAAAAAGCACCCCACCGGCCGTAAGCTGACCTACAACGGCGCGCCGGAGCGGGGTGCTTTCTGGTTTGAGAGGATGAAGGCCGAGCGTGGAGACGACATCATCCAGGGCGCTGCAGCCCTGGCCGGAGGGAGGGCCGGACCGTGAACGCACTGGACGCCACCCGGAAGTGGCTGAGGGCGAAATGCCCGCTCATTGACAAGCACGACCGCTTCAACGCCAATTATCTGGGGTCCGAAGCCACCGAATACACCCTGCGCACCGGCGGCGAGAGCCACAAGCCCGATGTGCTGGGGTATGACATGGCCGAGTATGACCTGGTATTTGTGGCACAGCTGCCCTTCGGGGCGGCACTTGCCCCCAACCTGAGCGCGGCGGATTTCTTTGCCCGTCTGTCCGCATGGATCCGCGGGCAGGAGCGGGTCCATGATTACCCGGAGGTATCCGGGTATACCGTTACGAAAATTCAGGCATCCAACGCGGGCGTCATCACCCAGGCAGACGCCAATGCCGCCCGCTACCAGCTGCAGATCAAGCTGAATCTTGAGGAGGTATAACCATGGCAGCACCTGTTATCAATCTGACCAACGGCCAGAAGGCCGACCGCAAACTTCTGATGACCTTTGTCAACGTTGGCTCCACCAGTGAATCCCCCGAGTGGGAGATTCTGGGCCGCGGTGTGGAGGATTCCAGCATCGAATACAACCACGATGTGGATCAGACCACCGACGTTCTGGGGCTGACCGATACCACCGTGTCCCCGGCCAAGCCCTCCCAGGAGCTGGACCCCAACACCATCCGGGGCGGCAACAAGCTGAGCGAGAAGATCCTGGACATCGAGCGCCGCAAGGCTCTGAGCGAGCTGGGCAACTTTGAGGTGTTGGTGGTCCACTGCTATCTGGGCACCGCCGCCACCGGTCCCTTCACCGCCGAGCTTCACAAGGGCTGCACCATCGTGCCCACCAGCCTGGGCGGTTCTTCCTATGTGGACATGCCCCTGACCGTCTACCTGTCCAACGACACCGACCTGGGCACCGTGACCATCACCAAGGGCGTTCCCACCTTTACCGCCGACGATGCCGAATAAGGAGGATACACCATGCAGTTGCAAATCGACACCGGTCTGAAAACCTACGATATTCTGGACGCCAACGGCAACGTGACCGGCACCGTGCGCTTCAACCCCGCCGATCCCGGCATCGCTGCGCGTTGGAAATCCGCCGAGCCGGAGATCCAGCAGCTGGCCCAGGCGGCGCAGGAAGCCGACGACGAGGAGGACGCCACACTGTCCCTGATGCTGGACGCCGACCAGAAGATCAAATCCCTGTTCGACTACGCCTTCGGTGCCAAGGTATCGGAAGCATTTTTCGGCGGACAGTCCGCTTTCGGCATCTGTGAAGACGGCTCCCTCGTGCTGGAGCATGTGCTCACCGCTCTGACGCCGGTGCTGGAATCTTCCATGAAGTCCGGCCTGGAAGCGGTACAGCAGCGGGCTAAAACCCACACAGCACCCTACCAGGGCACCACCCGCGGCCTGGCGCCAGACCAGACCCTGCCTGACTGATGGGCTGGGAACTGCCCACCACGGTGGAGGTGGAAGGCCAGACCTTTGCCATCCGCAGCGACTACCGTGCCGTGCTGGATGCCATCACCGCCCTGAACGACGCCGCACTGCCGCCGCCCTTGCGGGTAGCCGCCTGCCTGCAGATTCTCTACCCTGCCTTTGACCGCCTCCCCGATGCCGGGGAGGCTTTCCGGGCAGCTATGACCTTCATCAATCTGGGCCAGCCGGTGCCGGATAACCAACCGGCTCGCCCTGCGCTGGTCCACTGGGACACCGACGTGCAGCTCATCGCCCCCGCCATCGACAAGGTGCTGGGTTACAGCTGCCGTGCCTGCACCTATCTGCACTGGTGGGAATTCGTGGGGGCCTTCCGCAACATCGGCAAGGGGCTGTTCGCCGAGGTGGTCGCCATCCGGGACAAACGCGCCCGGGGTAAAAAGCTGGATAAATCCGAGCAGGCCTTTGCTCGCGAGAATCCTGACCTCATCGGGATGGCGGTGCAAATGACCAGTGAGGAAGAAGAATTTTTCAAACGATTGGGGGTGTAAACCATGGCCGCAGATGGTTCCATCATCATTGATACCCGTGTCAACACCAAAGGTGCCGAAGCGGACCTGAAAGCCCTGCAGGCCAAGGCCAAAAGCACGGCCCAGCAGATCAGCGCCCTGGACAAGCAGATTGCCCAGGCAACCAGCAAACGCACCAAGCTGGCCGACGACCTGGCCAAAGCCAAAGCCGAAGCCCAGGCCACCGAAACCGCCCTCCAGGGGGTAAACAGCCAGCTCGCTACCGCCAAATCTGCCGCGGCCGCGCAGGTGCGCCAGGAATACCCCGGCATGTCCGACACCAACGTAAACAACATCGCCACCAGCCGCGTGCTGGGCTCCCATGCCTCGCTTGTGGCGGAGAATGACAAACTGATTGCCGCACTGGACAAGCAGACAGCCGCCGTTGCTGATGTCGAAGCCGAATATCAGAAACAGGTAAGCACCGTCGCGCAGCTTCAGCAGCAGCACAGCAATCTTCAGCAGCAACTAGAACAGGAGCAGGCAGCAGCACAGCAGGCTAGCATTACATTCGAAAAGGCCGTTGCTTCCCAGCAAAGAGCAAAGCAGTTTCAAAGTGCCGATTACTCTATGCAGGAGTACTTCTCCAAACAGGAATCTGCTATCTCTCAGTCTTTTGCCAAAGCACAAGAAAGACAAAACAAACTGTTGGGGATAGAAACTGACCCCGTGAAGCACGCTGAGGCTGTAGTGCAAGCCACGCAAAAGGAGATTGCCGCACAGAATCGGGCCGCCAAAGCTGCAGAAGAACGCGCTGCACGAGAAGAAGCCGCCGCAAAGCGCCGCGCCACAGCAAATGAGACAGGGACCTCCACTACAGTGGAAAAGGCGTATGAACCTGCAAATCGAATCGCAGCGGCTTCCGCCGCCATGCAAAAGTTCGGCACACGGCTTACTGGCATCATCGCGGGTGCCCTGGTATTCAACGTGATTTCCTCGGCCCTCACCAAAATGGTGGGCTGGTTCGGCAGCGCCATGAAGTCCAGTGATGCTTTTCGCCAAAGTTTGGCCAACCTGCAGGGAGCTGCCAGCGTGGCTGCGGCCCCTCTGGTGCAGGCGCTGGGCAAGGGTCTTGCTTATATCAACAACCTGCTGGCAACCGGCATCAGCTACCTGGCACGATTCATCAGCCTGATCACTGGCAAGAGCCTGGGGGCCATGAAGAGCAGCGCCAGGGCGATGAACAGCTACGGGAGCGCCGCTGGCAGTGCCGCCAAACAGACGGAAAAGGCCACCCGCAGTCTGGCCGGATTCGATGAGATCAACCGTCTGGACGCGCCGCAGGATAACAGCCCCGGCGGGGGTGGCGGCGGGGGCGCCGCTGCCCCCAATTATGATTTTGTGGACCGGACCGGGGCGGGATTTTCTACCCTGATGGACCGGGTGAAGGCCTTCTGGGATTCCTTTACCGCCGCGCTTGCTCCGTCCCTTGCGGCATGGAGCGCTGCCTGGGAACAAATCAGGGCCACGGCGTTGGCTGTATGGCCGGAAATTCAGGCGGCGGCATCGGGACTGTGGACCAATGCCCTGCAGCCTTTGCTGGGGTATCTGACAGGTACTTTCGTACCCGGTGTAGTCAACTCCTTCTCACAGGCATTCGCCCCCGTTGTGGGAGGTACGGTATCGGCGGCCATGCAGATTCTCGCCAATACCTTTGTGTGGGTGTGCGGCATCCTCACCGATGCCATCAACAATCTGGTGCGCCCGGCGCTGGATGTGCTTCTGACCGTCTGGCAAGACATGATGAGCGGAATCTCCGGTGCGTGGGCCGTATACGGCCAGCCTGTTTTGGATGGGCTGGTCTTCGCCTTCCAGAACCTGCAATCCATCTTCAGCAATCTGTATTACACCGTGGTGGAACCCATTCTGTCCGACGTCATTGCGCTGCTGGGGGACTTCTGGAACCGGCACGCAAAACCTTTGTGGGACGACCTTCTTTTGCTGATCGGCAGCGTGCAGAATGCACTGCTGACCTTCTGGAACAATGTGCTGGCCCCACTGGTAAACTGGCTGATTTCCGTCTTCGGCCCGACGTTTGCCGACGTGTTCCATGCTGTGGCAGAGGCCGTCGCAACTGCCATGGGACTCGTGACAGATGTCATCGATGCCGCTGTTGTTCTTTTGCGCGGCCTGGCCGATTTCCTCACTGCGGTTTTCCAAGGTGACTGGGAGGCCGCCTGGCAGGCCATCGCCGACACGGTGCTGGCTGTCTGGGACCGTATTCAGAACGGGATCAAGAGCTGCATCAATGGCATAATCGGTTTTGTGAACCGTATGATCCAAGCCGTCGTGAATGCTTTGAATTCGCTGATCCGCGCGGTTGACTCTCTGTCTTTCGACGTGCCGGACTGGGTGCCCGGCATCGGCGGTTCTTCTTTCGGATTTGATATTGCGACCATCACCGCCCCGCAGATCCCCTACCTGGCACAGGGTGCCGTCATTCCGGCCAACCGGGAGTTTCTGGCAGTGCTCGGCGACCAGACCCACGGCACCAATGTGGAGGCGCCACTGGCGACTATCCAGCAGGCCGTTGCCGAGGTCATGCAGGATCTGCAGGCCGGGCAGATGGCCGGATTTGAGGCCGTGGTGGCCGTCCTGCGGGAAATTCTTTCCGCGGTCTACGGC
>NZ_JAXJZK010000016.1:0-197115 GCF_036306485.1 Gemmiger sp.
AAACAGCCTCCGGGCCGAGCGCAATAGCCCGGACCGGAGGTTTGTGTTATGCACCTCTAGCTCAGTTGGTAGAGCAACTGACTCTTAATCAGTGGGCCCAGGGTTCGAGTCCCTGGAGGTGCACCATACCAAGCAAATCCGAACGTACTTCTTTTCGAAGGTGCGTTCGGATTTCTTTTTTGGATTTTATTTCATAAGAGATTAAGCTTTTAGCATTTTTGATTTATCACTACCCTTTTACAATCAATTTATACAATTTATATACAAAAACTTTGTACATATAGCTGAAAATAAATTTGTCTAAAAAACATTATCGAAAAATGTCGATAATCCTGATAATATTTATATGAAGGCGAATTTATACTTGTAGACTTTGTCGCCTTGTGCTTAATTGATAAGATATGGCAAGGAGAAATAGAAATGTCAAAGAAAGACAATGGATACAAGATAGTCAGTGAACTTTTCGAAAGGCAGCAGGATTTTATTGTTGTTGGACTTTGCGGAAAAACTGGATCAGGCGTTTCTACGATTGCAGATATTTTGCAGAAAGAATTTAATGAGTTGAATTTGAGTTTGGAGGCTCCCCAGGAGTTTTCGGATTATGAAAGGCATGAGTATCATATTCTTTATGACTATGCCCAAAAAAACTGGAATAAGTTTTACCTGGTAAAAACGAGGGCTTTAATTGTAGCAAGTGTTTTGTCTTATAAACAAGAAGAATTTTGTGAGTTTTTATATGAAGTGGCTGGATTAACCAAAGATGAAAGAACGGATGCTACAGGTGTTGTTAAAAGTTTTTTTGATGCAAGGATGACTTTTGAAATTGATAAAGAGTTTATGCTGGCAGAGAAACATTCCACATCAACACCGAAATTTCAATTTCACGAATTTTTTGATTGCGATAGAGATCCGTTAGAATCAAAGGATTTGAGACTTAATATAAGAGGTATATCGCAAGGTACTAATATTGTTGAAATTCCTAATGTCCCCCAAACAATAAAGTTGGTAAATGGGAAGAACATCACAATCAGCTATGACACAAAACAAAAAGCGTTTACCATTAGCAATGTTGATTTATATAAGCTGTTTCGCGATTTCCAAAAATGTAGGGAAACAAAAAAAGGAAATTTGAACCCCATATATTATTGGATTTTGCAAAAATATATATTTGCCTTCTTGTCAGAGACGGTGACAAAATTTTGGGATGCTCTCAAAAAAATTAAAAAGTTTGAAAAGATCGAAACTCTAGCAATGCAGCTTTTGGGAAATAATCTTAGGATAAGTGACCGGCCATACGCAAAATATGAAGATGATAATGGGGCGACTGCCTATTACGCCTTTCAAGAAAAGGGATATGTTACAATTGCAAAAGACATCAACCACTCCATAAAAATACTGCGAGCCTATTTATCGAAAAAAGCTGAACTAAAGAGTAAGGATTCCACTCAGGACAATGAAACCATTCATAAGCATGCTCTGGTGGTTGTTGATTCTATTAAAAACCCATTTGAGTCGATGTATTTAAAACAAAGATACAGTAACTACTATTTGATGGGCATTTATACCGATGAAGCGCAAAGGCAGAAGAGACTGATTAATAGTAATAAATTTTCTATGGATGATATTAATACTATTGATCGAGTAGAACAGCTTAGAATATTCAAAAAATATTATAGGGATTGGTGTGATAAAAAGCTATCTGAGAAGGAGCAAGATCCAGTTTTGGAGATATTTCTTAATAGGATCAAAGAACAAAGGCTTGAAGATGTTCTTCCTTTTATTCTTCAAAATGTTTCAAGCTGTTTGGAATCTGCTGACATATTTATTAACAATCCAATTGACAACAGTTCTTACGTTACGATTAAACGAACAATGGTTCGTTATATTAGTTTGATGATGTGTCCGGGAATTGTATTGCCCACCAATCTGGAGAGATGCATGCAAATTGCGTATGCATCCAAGGCAAATTCCGGTTGCATATCAAGACAAGTTGGTGCTGTGGTTACAGACTGTGACTATCAACTTTTATCAGTTGGTTGGAACCAACAGCCTCGTGAACAACTTCCGTGTCTTTATAGAGATTTGTGTGAGTTGTATGCTCATCATGATCCGGACGGATATAGTGACTATGAAAATTCTAGTGAAGGGGGAGAAACGTCTTTTCAAAAAAATATCCAGACTCTCGTCACAGAGGAATATAATAAGCAGGGCTGTCCGCTAAAGACACATGGCAGGAATGTTTGTTTTTGTTTCAAAGATGTTTATAATGGAATTACAGGAGAAAAAAATCAAGTGCACACACGAGCGTTGCACGCAGAGGAAACTGCATTTCTAAACTTAACAGGTGATAGCAAACAACGCGCAAAAGGGGGATTCTTATTCACCACGTCTAGTCCATGTGTGCTATGCGCCAAAAAGTCAAGATATCTTGGAATTTCAAAGATTTACTATGTCGATCCTTACCCTGACATTTCTTATAGTCACGTCTTGATGGCAGGACCAGTAAAAAGTAGGCCAGAATTTATTCTTTTTACTGGTGCTATAGGAACGGCTTATACGAGACTTTTCACACCGCTTTTGCCCATAAAGGATGAGAGAGAACTTTGGCTGGGACATAAAATATGGGTGCCCCAGAAAAATGAGGAAAAACAAAAAAGTGAAGAAAAAAGGAGGTAGACCGATGTGAGCAATGAATACGAAAAAGAAAAGAAAAAGGTCGGTCCATTAATTGCAGCTGATTATTTGGAAGCACGTAGAGACTTGAAAGATGTTATAATTGTCCCCTTCGATGAAAAGAAAGCAAAGGGAACGGGTTATAATTTGTCTCCGTCGACGCTTATTTATTCTGTAAATAAAAAAAGACTTGTGAAAGTCCATCAAAACGAAAAGGAAATTTTTGTTTGGATTGATCCGAATGATACGGTTCTTACAATCTCTAAAGAATATGTCATAACCGAAGAAAATATAGTCGGGACATTCCATTCAAGAGTTCGAATGAGTGCGGATGGTTTGGGAAATGTATCAACTACATTGGACCCAAATTGGAAGGGAAAATTACTGTTTGCCATTAATAATCCTACGAAAAGGAGAATTAAGTTACGGATAGAAGAGAAAAGTGAGGGAAAAACAAAAAGCATAGGCTTGGTTACAATGGTTTTGTCCTGGACAGGGAAGGAAAACAGTAAGAGTGGTGATTCATCATTACATTTAGATAATCCTCCCATGCGGACCGATATATGGAAAGACTTAAGCGAAAGACCAGCGGGTATTAGAGCAAAAGAATATGAAAAATTTCAAGATATAATTCAGAAAGTAATTGAATTCCTGCCGGAAAAAAAGGAACGCCATAACGATTTGCAGAAATTGATAGATAGTGTTAATGAGGTACGTAAAAGCATTACGCGCAAAGATCAGCTTTGCTACGTTCAATCATTGACAATTGGTCTTGAAGAAGCATTGCGCCAAAAAGAAGGAGACCAAGAATTAAAAAATAAGTTTTTGTGTTGGAATAAAAAGATAAAAGATGCACAGAAATTAGATGATTTGACAGAAGAAAAGATTGGCGACATAGAAAGTGGAGTAATACGCGAGTGTCGTTATCTGATGATGTGTGATGAGATTGAGCAGCATGATAAATATATTCGTAAGCTGATCGATCAATATTGGGAAGGTAGTGGGCGAACAAGATTTTTTAAGAAGTGGATACTTCCCAACCTTACAGCTTTCGTGGCCTTTTTGGTCATCGTTTCTATGCTTTTCTGGGGAAAGAACGATTATTCAATGACAGAGAAGGTCTTGCTGGCTTTGGTTACCCCTCTTATGACAATGCTTGTACAATGGGTGAACTCAAAATTCAAAAAGTAGAATTTGAAAATTCAAAAATGGCACTAAGGATATAACACAAAAATTTTAGGACTAATTACCTCAAAAATATGAAGTACTTGTAAAGAACGGCCGGGAAGTTTTGGACAATCCATAAAATTCCCGGCCGTTGGCTATCTCAATAGATAGGATTTCTAATTAAAATTTCTTTGAATCGGGAGCGTTAGTATTTAAGCATTTTTGGATTTCATCTTTCCTTCGAAAATCCATTGGAATCCAGGAATTGACGGGATACACACATAGGGGCAAGGAGATGCTAGTGCAGTCGGTATAAGCATAATCCGCCCAATGGGTTATATCGATCCCTGGATATGAGATAGCGTTATTAGGGTTTAGTATAAGTAAAAAACCTACAGGATATGTTACAATTTCGCTTACAGATACAGGTTCATGATGGTTAAGATTGAGTGATTCGCTAATCCCGTTAATTTTTAATAAGGGGCTTAATGTAAAGTACATACAAATCTTGAATCTACCATAATTTAATCCGGTTCGCTCTTTATCTAAGACAGCCTTTCGTAAATCATCAATCCAATATTCTGCATTAACAAGATTGTATTGAGCTAAAATCAATTTTTGAATAGGCGATGTTAGAATTTGTGTACTGAATGGGTATACGACAGGTTTGTAATTGATATGATCGTTTGTAGGAGGATTGGCAGAGCAAAACATAGAGAAAATTTGCTTTATGACTTGTAGAGGATAAATATTTTGTATATTTATTTCACCAGTCTGTATGAGATGTAAAAAACTGGTTTCAAATGTTTCTTTTATCTGTTGCGCGAATTGTGAGTAAGCAGCTCCATACCAGCGACCGGTTTTATTATTACATTTTTTACATAATGAGTACTTCCCCGCTCCCTGCTGAGCATTTTCATAGTGCATTTCGGAGAAGTCCCATGGAAGTTTGTTGCATCCTATTAACTCCTGCCCCTTATAAATTTTGGCACGGCTATTGTTACCAGATGAGCGTGGCGGAATATGCTCAAAGGTAAGTTTATCTTTATACTCAAGGCAAAGGGCGCAATATCCAGAATGTTTATTATTCATATTGGCAGATCTCCGTACAATAAGAAGACAAGCAGGAACAGTAATTTCGATTATGTAAAATGAATATTTACTGGTTTCTCAGAATAATCCCTTCAAATTCCGCCCAGCCGATCTCCCCCATCTGGTACTTACTCAGCGCCATTTGTGCCTGTTTTCGCCAGGCGTTGTAGTCATCCCTCATTTTTTGATTGCCGGGGGCACGGGAGCAGCGCATCTGGTAGCGGTTGCGCATCTTGTTGTAGAGTTCCTTGGCTTTGTTGGCCTTCAGCTCCTCAGCATAGGCCAGCTTGGCGGCAATATCCTTGCAAGTGGCGCCGGTTTCTGGATCCAGTATCCGCTCGCAATACTTGGCGCGGCTGGAGAAGGGGACAAACAGCTGGTGGCAGCTTTCACAGACGGCAACCGGCAGGTCCTGGGCACACATCTGTACAAATTCCAAAAAGAGTAACGCGGGCAGCGTATCGCTCGCATAGAACGTGGCGGCAGAAATGCCGCCTTTTTTGTTGTCTGCAGGCCGTTTGTAGCGGGTCTGTATATGGATGTCGTCCTCCAGCTTGTGGTATTTCTGGTAGGTCGGATCGCCATTTTCGGCCAGTTCTACCAGCAGCTCCGAAGGGCGCTGGCCATGCTCTGTTCTGGGGCGGCCATCCTCGTCCACCAGTGTAACCTCGATCAGATGGCGCAGATCCGTTTTTCCGTCCACCAACTGTTGCAGCAGGGTCACGAAGGATTCCAATACCGACAACGCCGTCCGGCACAGAGAGGCATCCCCGGTATCACGCTGTATAAAGACCTTCATCTGGTCTGTGTACTCCGGGAAGTTCCGGCAGAACCCTTCCATGATGTCACTGGTTAAGGCCAATTCGCCAAGGTGGGACATTCTGGAGCGCAATTCATCAAATGTATACGAACTGCTATTTTCTCCAGTATGTATAAATTGCAACACGCTATGTTGGGTAGCTTTCAGCTCCCGCTCATTGCGGCGGAAGATGGACAACATGTAATCCTCCACAAGATCAAACAGTGCAGGGGAAACCTGCTGCACAGCGGCGGCAAAGTCATGGTAAAAGGAAGCCACCTGGTAATACACACAGGTGTCAGGGGAGGCCAGGCTCTGCTGCATGGTCTGCTCTTCCGGAAATTTTACGCCCCGGAATCTTTCCAGCAATGCGCGGCCCCGTTCCAGGTAGGGGGCGGCATCCAGGTCCAGGACACCGAACACCAAAGACCCCAGCGGATACGTATGCTGGGGCGTGTCGTAGCCCTGGATATATTCAGTACGGCCTTCAAAGAAAAGATACGTCTGGTAGTTCAAAATTCGTCACCGTCCTGTGTTGGAGCATAGTGGGCGTAAAATGGCTCTGTGTTTTTCTGTGTTTCAGAAACAGCCGAGAAAAGTGTGTGAATCATCCAACATGAAAACAGTCTAACACATCTTGAAACGGACTGCAAGACGCTGTATGCTGTATGTGTCGGAATAATATATGATGAAATCATCGGACATCTTTCGAGGACAAAACCAACCGGAAAAGAGGGATGCCAGAAGCCGAAGTCCGCCCCCAACCCATAACCCAAGGAGGTGCCATCTGAACCATGAACTCGTTCCTGCAGAGGAAAACCTGAATCGCATCGACGGGTTCCTGATGATCCCGTCCAATCTTCTGTCGGAGCAACCCTACCGGGACCTTCCCGGCGAAAGTAAACTGTTGTACGGCCACTTGCTGGGGCTGTTGCGGCTGTCGGCCCAGGATACCACCGGGCACTGGAAAGCCAACGGCAGGCCCTGTGTGAGCCTCTCACGGGCCAGTGAGGGGCGGCTGCTGCACTGCCAGCGAGAAAAAGCCGCCGGATTGTTTACCGCTTTGGAACGCTGCGGTTTGCTGAAGCCGGTGCCGGGACAGCCAAACGGAAAGGCTCGGCGGTATTACCTCAACCTGCCCCGGCCCAAGGAACCCAACGAGCTGTAACCACCCGTCGGAAGTTCCGTCCCGACCTGTAGGAAAAACGGACAGGCAGTTGACGGATTTGCCGACACTGACCCGTTGGAAAAGCCGACACGATAAAGATAGAATGAAATATCTAACTAAAAGAGAAATAGAGAAAGAATTCCACACCCCGCGTTTTGCAAAAGGTGGATGAAGGCTGTGGTGTCTGGTTTCCAGAGGCAACCACAGACTTGCAACCGATACGACGGCAGCCCAACCGGGAAGAGGTTATGGTTGACAGCCGTATCCCAATCCCTCCCGCCGCAGCGGGCCCACTGGCACTTTGCCGGCAGCGCCGGAAAGTGTCATAGTGGGTCAGATGCTTTGCAAAGCGTCTGCGTACCCCATCCGAAGCAGAACCGTGCCCAAGAAAGGAGCGCCTATCAGCAAAATCCATCGGACCGTGGTGCGCAATGAGCGCTACCGTAGAAATGCCATCTCGGTGCGGGAGCGGCATCATGAACGCAAGAACGAAGTGTACTCCAACCCGGATGTGCTGCTGGAATACAGCCACAACAATGTGACCTTCAAAGCCTGCGAGGCAGCTACTTACGCCCAGCAATTTGACCGGATGGTGGAAGAAGGCGTCGTTTCCACCCGAGGACTGAAACCGGACGCCTACGTCTTTGACGAGCTGGTGTTTGATGTGAACACCGACTATTTCGAGGCTCACGGCGGCTATGAGTACGCCAAGCAATTCTACGCCGAGGTGTATGAGCTGGCCAAGGAGATTGCAGGTGGGGAACAATACATTATCTCCGCGGTCATGCACGCCGACGAGCGCAACCGGGAAGCCAGTGACCGGTTGGGACGGGATGTGTTTCACTATCATCTCCACGTTGTCTACCTGCCGGTGGTGGAAAAGCAGATCCGCTGGTCCAAACGGTGCAAGGACCCGGCGCTGCGGGGCACCGTGCGGGAGATGATCATGCAGGTGAGTCACAGCAAAAAGTGGCCGATGGTCCCCATGACCGACGAACTGGAACAGCCTGTGCTGAAAAAGAACGGCAAGCCCCGACTGGTGAGTTCCTACAGCCTGCTGTAAACGCAATTCTTCGAGCACATGCGGCAGGCGGGATTCACCGACTTTGAGCGCGGTGTGCAGGGCAGCGATGCCGAACATTTGGAGGTTCTGGAGTATAAGGTCCAGAAGGACCGCCAGACAGTGGCAGAACTGTCTGACCAGACCAAACAGATGCAGGGCCAGCGGAAGGAGCTTATCTCCCAGGTGAAGAACATTTCCGGCTCAATCCGCGATGTGGCGGACATTGAGCAGCGGGCCAAAACCAAAGGCGTGCTGGAAAAGCGGGTGGAACTGATGCCGCAGGACTTCCAGACCCTGTGTGAGATGGCAAAGGCCAGCGGCAAGCTGCAGGCAGAAAACCGCAGTCTGCGGATGCAGTTGCAGCATGCACAGTGAGGGAACAGGAGCTGCGCCAGTGCATCCATCGCTGTGAGGAACAGCTGGATGCAGTACTGACCGAAACCCGGCCCTACCGGGAAGCCATGCGGGTGGCACCGGAGCAGGTGCAGGTGTTTGTGCTGGGCATCTGCCGCCGCCAACAGGAAGAAAAGCGGCTGAACCGTCAGCAACGCCGCCAGCGGGCCAAGGGTCAGGATCGATGACAGAACACATCATAAGGCAGCAGGGGGCAGCCCTGCAGAAAGGAGCCGCTACGGAAGATCGGCAGGAGAAGACAACAGCACAGGCAGCGGCGTCCGCCAAATACCGGGAGGACGGCGTACCCCAGCAGGAGCTGGAACGGTTCGCCCGGTTCCTGCTGCCCAAAATCCAGGCATTTTATCAGTCGGAAGCGGGACAACGGCTGTTTGAGGAGTGGAAAAACAGGAAAAACGCGGAAGAAAAATGAGAAAGTGCCAGGGATCATAAAAATTTTCTGAGAGTGCTTATGGCCTAATCATTTCGGGGAGAACTTTCGTTATCATAAGTGAAGCACATTTTACAAGGGGGATGCGTATGCGGGACGCGCAGTTGATACGTCGCATTCAGGCCGGAGACCGCACGGCGGCAGACACCTTGATTGAGCGATATTATACGGCAATTCTGCGATATTGCGCCCGCCATACCCCTTGTACACAGACGGCGGAGGACCTGACCCAGGAAGTCTTTTTGCACCTGTTCCGCACCATAGGAAGCTACCGGGAACAAGGGCAGTTCCGCGCCTATCTGTATCGCATCGCTTATTGTCTGTGTGTGGATGCCGCCAGACAAAGAAAAACAGAACCGATGCCGGAGGACATGGCAGACACATCGGTGTTTTCCGAAACTGTCGAAAACCGTGATATGGCAGAGCGACTGTTGGCAAGTCTGCCCCCGGAACAGCGGGAAGCCGTATTGCTCCGGTATGGGGAAGGATTGAAATACCGCGAGATTGCAGCCGTGACGGGCCAGCCACTGCGCACTGTGCAGAGCCGTGTACGGAAAGCACTGAAATCTTTAAGGGAGGGAAACCTGTGAATTCTTCTGAGTTGCATCGCCTGCTGTGCCAGGGGCCGCAGCCCTCTCGCATGGCAGAAACCAAACAAAAGTGTGCCGCACTCTTACAAGAAAATCCGGTGCGGCCGCGTACCGGATTCTGGACCTTCCTCTCACAGGTATGGCGCTTTACCGGGGTGCCCATGTGGGCGGCTCAGGGGGCTGCGTCTGTGCTGTTTTTCCTGGCGGCGGCCGGACAAAAAGACCTTGTGTCCTGGCTGCCGCTGTTGGGGCCGATTCTGGTAGCGGTATGTCTGCCGGTCCTGTTTGCCGGTCAGCGTTACGACATGGATGAACTGGAAGCATCCACCTGTGTGTCCCGTGCAGAACTGGCACTTGCCAAGCTGATTCTGGCCGCGGCCGCAGACCTTGTGATTCTAACGTCGGCACTGGTGTTGGGAAGGTCACAGACGGGAAAAGCCTTGCTGCCGTTATTTTTCTATCTGCTGGTTCCTTTTTTGTTCTGTGCGCTGACGGCTTTGACCGTACTTCGACGCTGTCCGCGGAGCAATGGGACGATCTGTATCGCGGTATGTTCCGTCACAGCGGCGGGACTGCTGATGATTCATCTTGCGGCGCCCCAGCTGTATGAAACGTCTGCGTTGGGCGGCTGGATTCTTGCATTCCTGGTATTCGGCGGATTTTTTGTCAGAGAACTGATTTCTCTGTTCCAACAACGAAAGGAGGGCATCATCGGTGGAATTGCTGCTTGAAAATCTGTGCAAGGAGTTCGGAGGAAACACGGCGGTGGCAGGGGTCACGGCTGTGTTGGAACCCGGTATTTATGGTCTGTTGGGAGCCAACGGTGCGGGAAAAACAACTCTTTTGCGGATGATTTGCGGAGTCTTGAAGCCCACTGCCGGACAGGTACGTCTGGATGGGATTCCTATTGACGCACTGGGCGCGGCATACCGGGACAAACTGGGCTATCTGCCCCAGGATTTTGTCGGGTATCCGCAGTACAGTGCCCGAGATTTCCTTCTGTATATGGCTGTGCTGAAAGGGATGACCCGCTCCCGGGCCATGCCGAAGATTCAGGAATTGCTGCAGATGGTCCGTCTGCAGGAGGCCGGCAATAAAAAGATTCGGACCTTTTCCGGCGGGATGCGCCGCCGATTGGGCATCGCCCAGGCATTGCTCAATGACCCGGATATTCTGATTCTGGACGAGCCGACTGCAGGGTTGGACCCCAAGGAGCGTGTCCACTTCCGCAACATTCTGGAAGGGTATGCGCAGCAAAAAATTGTGCTGCTTTCCACCCACATTGTTTCTGATCTGGAAGCGATTGCACACAAGGTGTTCCTGATGAAAGACGGACGCTTTCAAACCCAGGGAACCGTTTCGGAACTGCTGCAGCAGGCAAACGGTCGTGTGTGGGAGCTGACTGTGCCGTCCCGGGAGGCTGAGGCCTGGCAGGCACGGATGACCGTGGCCAATCTGCGCTATGACGGGAACAGCGTGGCGCTGCGGATTCTGGCGGATGCAAAGCCTGCCCCGGCGGCAAGACCCTGTATCCCCACGCTTGAAGATCTGTATCTGTTGTACTTTCCGGAGGAGGAAGGGGGCGACCATCCATGAGCCTGTTCTGGCAGGAACATAAGAAACTGTGGCGTTCCGGGCTGACCAGACTGGCAGTCTTTGGAATGCTGCTGCTGACGCTGGGGCTGCAGGTATGGGCCATGCAGTGCATCAATTTCGGCACCATGCGGGCAGATGGAAGTCACCAGATCGATGGGTATGCGAACATTCGCAAGAGTCAGCAATATGCCGCCCGGTGGCAAACGCTCACCGATGAAGCAGCACAGGATATGGTGCGTACTTATCAACAAATCCTGGCGGAGAACCCGGAGTTTGACGGTGCTTTGGCAGATTTCAGCTTTCTGCAGGGAACACTAGTATCGTTTCTGTGGCCGGAGGTGGAGGATCAGTCCCAGCCCTATCCCACACTGACCATCTACTATGTGGACCCTGCTCGCTTGACCGGTCTGTATGAGCGTCGGGAGGAAAAACTCGAATATTACCTGGAAAACCAGTTTTCAGACCCGGCGGATCGACAGTTCTTTCTGGATATGGACAGCCAGGTGGACAAGCCCATGGCATACGGCTGGGCTGCAGGCTGGTCTGCCATTTTGGGCAACGGAATCGGGGGCTTTGGTCAGATGGTCTTGCCCGTGGTGCTGGCCCTGGCCCTGACGTCTGTGTTTGCAGGGGAAAGACGGCGGGGCATGGATACGCTGCAGGTGACATCCCTGCATGGAAAAGCAGGACTGGCTGGGGCCAAACTCCTGTCGGGCTTGGCATTTGCGGCGGAAATCTTTGCGATGTTTGCAGCGGTTATGGTGGCGGTTCAGGTTATCTGGCTGGGATTTGAGGGCTGGAATCTGCCTATCCAGCTGATCAAGATGCTGACCACTGCACCGATGAATATGCTCCAGGCGGAATGCTATGAGCTGGCGTATCTGTTCTGCTCTGTGATGGGCTTTGCCGGGATTGCCTTGCTGATGTCGGCGCTTCTGCCGGGAACCACGGCAGCATTGATCGCCGCATTGCTGATCACCTGGGGACCACAGATCCTCAACCAGTATCTGCCCTGGTCGGTGCAGCAATATCTGCGGCTGCTGCCCTTTGTGGGCGGGGCGGAGGATATCTTCCGGCAGAACCTGTATCACTGGTTCGGTTTCCGGATCTGGTCGCCCGGACCTTTGCTGGTGATCCCATTCCTGATAGGACTCGTTTGCCTGCCGTTTGCTGTGATGGCGTGGTGCCGGAAACGAAAACGGTAAAGAGAAAGTCGTCTGATGTTCTCCGATAAACATGTGAACCGGAAGCATCAACACGGGACCGGCGCTTCCGGTGCAAGAGAAATTACATAGGTACGGTAAGTCTGAAAGGCCGATAAGGGACGATATCCGAAATCAGCTGCAAAATGATATCGAAAATGATCGGTTCAGCCCCAAAGAAGACAGAAAAAAGCCCCCGGGCAGGGGGCGGCCCGGGGCAAAAGTGTGGCTGCCGGACTTCCTTTAGGGGGCGGCCACAGGAGCGTTCAGCGGTCAGGGCGGCACTCGGGCTGGGTGCGCCAGGCCTGCAGAGCTTTGGCCAGCTGGTCCGGGCAGGAGGTGCCTTTGTCGAGGCACTGGATGCCTTCCAGCCGCGCGATGGCCTCCTCCACCGGCATGCCGGTCAACACCCGGCCGAGCGCCTGGGTGAATCCGGGGCATCCCAGCACAAATTCCACCGATCGGATCACACCGTCCTGCACCTCCAGGTGAATTTCTTTGGAGCAGGTGCCGGTTGTTTTGTATACGAACATATGAAATCCTTCCTTTCCATTTTTCTCTGGCAAAACGCCGTGTTTTCTTTTATACTATAAGAGATACACCCTCCCATAATGGGAGAGTCAACAGGAGGAGAGAAAAACCATCATGAAAGGGTATCTGTCCATCGGGGAGTTTGCCAGGCTGCGCCATGTCAACGAGAAATCCCTGCGGTATTATGAGCGGATCGGGGCGCTGGTCCCCGCGTACACCGACCCCGACACCGGTTACCGGTACTATGCCCCGGAACAGGTGATCGAGATGGATATGATCCTGATGTGCCTGGAACTGGACATTCCGCTGCGGGAGTCCGCCCGGTTCCGGAAGGTGGACGGCACGCTGGACATTCGCCGGCTGCTGCAGGAGGGACAGCAAAAAATACAGGACAAGCTCAGCCATCTCCAGAACAGCCTCCGCCAGATGGAGGATGCGCTGCTCCGCGTGGAAGAAGGCGAGCAGGTCCGGGACCGGACAGATGCCTATCGGCGGATGTTGCCCGGGCGGCGGATTCTGCGGGATTCCTTTTCGGTTTCCGACGGGAAACTGAGCTTCAAACAGGCGTCGGCCCGCATTTTTCAGAAAGGGCAGGCGCTGGGAGTCCTGCCGGTCTTTACCTTTCCCATCGGGCTGGTGGCAACGCGCAGGGGAAAGACCTTCACAGCCGATATTTTCCTCGAAGTGCTGCCCCAGAAGGAGCCGCTTCCTGACCTGGAAACGCTGCCCGGCGGGGCGTATCTTTGCCGGCAGCAGCCCGGGCGGGCGCTGGAAAATCCCGGCCAGCTGATCGGAAGCTATTTTGCCGAGCATCCCGAGGCCGGGCAGCTGGTCATCACCAATCTGAGTTCGGCCAGCTTTGACCCCCAGAATACCGTTCTGGAACTGCAGCAGCCGATAGAAATCTGAACGACACCCCACGGCCATCCGGCTGCGGGGCATTTTTTTGCAGCGTTTCCCTTGACTTTCCCATTATAGTAAAGTTTATAGTAGAATACGGTGCCGCCCCGGAAAGGTTCCGGCGGCTTTGCAATCGTAAGGAGAAAGGTATGGAAACGATGGAACAGAATCCCTTGGGCACAGCGCCCATCGGCAGGCTGCTGGGCAAGTTCGCGGTGCCCAGCATCATCTCGATGGTGGTCAGCACCCTGTACAATCTTGTCGATCAGATTTTTATCGGCCGCGGGGTCGGCTATCTGGGCAACGGAGCCACCAATGTGATCCTGCCCATTACCGTGATCGCCCTGGCGCTGGGGCTGATGATCGGCGACGGTGCCACGGCCTACTTCAGCCTCTGTCTGGGCCAGGGCGAAACCAAAAAGGCCGCACAGGGGGTGGGCAATGCGCTGCTGCTCACCGTGGCAGTGAGTGTTCTGCTCACGCTGGGCTCGTTTGTCTTTCTGCGGCCCTTGTGCCGGCTGTTCGGCGCCACCGAAACCATCCTGCCCTATGCGCTGGAATACGGAGCAATCATCGTGCTGGGCTTTCCTTTCTATCTGTTCAGCATGGGGTTCAACTCGGTGCTGCGGGCAGACGGCAGTCCGGTATACGCCATGCTCACGACCCTGAGCGGCGCGATCCTGAACACGATTCTGGACCCGATGTTCATCTTTGGCTTCGGGATGGGGGTGACCGGTGCGGCCATCGCAACGGTGCTGGGGCAGATCGTCTCCAGCGTGCTGACGCTGCTCTATCTGCGCCGCTGCAAAGCGGTCCGGCTCACCCGGGAGTGTTTCGTTCCGCAGCCGAAACTGTGCCTGAAACTGTGCAGCCTGGGAATTTCCAGCTTCTTCTTGCAGCTGGCGGCCACCATCGTCATCGCGGTGATGAACAATGTGCTGGTCCGGTACGGCGCGGCTTCGCCGTACGGTTCGGAAATCCCCATGACCACCCTGGGCATTACGATGAAGATCAACCAGATCATCACCGGCATTGTGATCGGCATTTCGGTGGGCGCGCAGCCCATCATCGGGTACAACACCGGCGCCGGAAAATGGAACCGTGCCCGCAAGACCTATTTCCTGGCGGTGGGCTGGTCCACCGTCGTCATGGCGGCGGGAACCGCGGTGTTTCAGACCTTCCCCGAGGCCATCATCGGGATCTTTGGCTCCGAATCGGCGCTCTATCAGGAATTTGCGGTGAAGAGCCTGACGATTTTCCTGCTGCTCATCACCCTCAACGGGTTCCAGCTCTGCACCGGGGTTTTCTTCCAGGCCATCGGCAAACCGGTTCAGGCTACGGTGGTCTCGCTGTCGCGACAGGTCCTGTTCCTGCTGCCGGCCCTGCTGATCCTTCCGCACTTCCTGGGCGTGGAAGGGGCGCTGTGGGCCGGTCCGGTGGGCGATGCCTGCACCTTTGTGCTGGCCCTGACCCTGGGCGGTCTGGAACTGCGCAACCGGAACGTCTGAGATATTGCAAAGGAGAGATTGTATGTCCTGTCTGTTTACCCCTGTTACCCTGGGTCATCTGACCCTGAAAAACCGTCTGGTCATGCCGCCCATGGCCACGGGCAAAGCGGATGAGGCGGGCCGTGTGACCCCCGAAATCTGCGACTATTATCAGGAGCGGGCCCGGTACAGCAAGATCGGGCTGATCATCACCGAACACAGTTTTGTCTGCCGGCAGGGCAAGGCCCATCCCGGGCAGACCTCGATGGCGGAGGACGCCGACCTTGCCGCCTGGCACCGCCTGACAGACCTCGTCCACGGGGAGGGCGTCAGACTGTTCGCCCAGCTCAGCCATGCCGGCAGCGCGGCGACCTCCGCGGTGATCGGACAGGTTCCGGTGGGCCCCAGCGCGGTTTTCCACCCCAAACAGACCCGGGAACGGCCGGAGGCAATGACCGTGGAGCAGATTCACGCCGTGGCACAGGCTTTCGGAGAAGCCGCCCGGCGGGCCAGGGAAGCCGGTTTCGACGGGGTGGAGATCCATTCCGCCCACGGGTATCTGCTCAATCAGTTCTATTCGCCGCTGGCAAACCGGCGCGAGGACGAGTATGGTCCGCAGTCGGTGGAGAACCGTACCCGGTTTCACCGGGAGGTGCTGCAGGCCGTGCGCCGGGAAGCAGGGGAAGATTACCCGGTGTCGGTCCGGCTGGGCGGCTGTGATGATCAGGAGGGCGGCAGCACGCTGGAGGATTGCGTCGAAGCCTGCCGGATTCTGGAACAGAACGGCGCCGACCTGCTGCACCTGACCGGCGGCATGAACGGCTTTGTGCGCCCGGGACACCGGGAGCCGGGCTATTTCCGGGAGATGTCCCTGGCCGTGAAGGCACAGGCAGCCGTTCCGGTGCTGCTCACCGGCGGTGTGACCACCCTGGCCCAGGCGGAAGAACTGCTGGAACAGGGCTGCGCCGATCTGATCGGCGTGGGACGGGCCATCTTCCGCAACCCCCATTGGGCGGACGATAACGGGTAATCGACAGCCCTGCGCGGTGCGCAGGGCTGTTTTTGTTCCGGCCCGGGCAACGGGCTGCCGGTTGCGTGGCGGAACCGTTTCCGGTATAATAGGGACAAACAGAGGGGTTTCGTGCAATATGACGGAATTGTGTGAAACCTGCGGCGAAAAGGGGACAGGGCAATGATTCGTATTGCAATCGTGGAGGATGATCCCGAGGTGCGGGAGCAGCTGGTGGGGTATGTGCGGCGGTATGAGCGGCAGTTCGGGCGGATGTTCGATCTGACGAGCTTTTCCGACGGGGACGAGATCGTATCGGATTACCGGGCCATCTATGACATCATCCTGCTGGACATCCAGATGCGCCGCATGGACGGCATGGCGGCGGCCGAGGCCATCCGCAAGGTGGACAAGGATGTGATCCTGATCTTCATCACGAACATGGCGCAGTTTGCGATCCGCGGCTATGCGGTGGACGCGCTGGACTATGTGCTCAAGCCGGTGCCCTACTTTGCGTTTTCGCAGCAGCTGCAGAAGGCCGTCGAACGGCTGCACAAACGGCAGAAAACCTTCCTGACGGTCCCCGTCGAGGGCGGGCTGCGCCGTCTGGATGTGGGGTCGCTGTATTACCTCGAGAGCGAGGGACATTATGTCCACTTCTACGCCGAGGACGGGGACCTGGTCGCGCCGGGAAGCCTCAAGAGCTATGAGGAAAAACTCGCCGACAAGCCCTTTGTGCGCTGCAACAGCGGGTATCTTGTCAATCTCGCGCAGGTGCGGGCCGTGCAGCAGAACACCGTCCAGGTCGGGCCGTACACCTTGCAGATCAGCCGCCCCAAGAAAAAAGCCTTCCTGGAATCGCTGACCGATTACATAGGGGGCAGCGTCAGATGAACACCTTGCCCGATATTCCGCGCCTCTACACGGCACTGGCCGAATGGCTGGCCTGCCTGCTCTATGTCCTGGCGCTGCACCGCCGCTTCGGCAGGGCGGTCACCGCGGTTCTCAGCACTGGCGTGCTGGCGGGGCTGGGGGTCTTTCTGCAGCTCACCGGCGGCGTGCCGCTGGCCTGGTGGATTCCCTGCATGGCGGCGGCCGTCGCCGTGATGTACCTGTATCTCTTCCTCTGCTGTTCGGTCACGGCGTTCGCGGCCGGGTACTGCTGTGCCCGGGCGTTCATCCTGGCGGAGTTCGCGGCCAGCCTCGAATGGCAGATTCACTGTCTGCTGTGGCCGCAGCGCGGCGGAGCCGACCCGCGGGCGATCGTCCTGCTGGCCGTTGTCTACACGGCGGTGTACGGCTTCATGTACTGGTACGAGTTCCGCCGTCTGCAGCAGATGCGGGACCTCGGCATCACGCAGCGGGCGCTGGTCAGCGCCGTGGTGCTGGCCCTGACGGCCTTTGCGGTGAGCAATCTCGCCTTTGCGCAGGACGGCCAGGCGACGATGAACGTCTTTTACATCCGGACGCTGGTGGACCTGGCCGGCGTGCTGGTGCTTTCCATCCAGCAGGAACAGCTTCTCGAGGCACGGCTGCACCGCGAACTCGAGGCGATGGACAACGTCCTGCATCGCCAGTATGAACAGTACCAGCAGAGCCGCGAGAGCATCCGCCTGATCAACCGGCACTGCCACGACCTGAAACTGCAGATTGCCGCGATCCGCGCCGAGCATGATCCCGGCAAGCGGGCGGCGGCCCTGGACGAGATGGAGAGCGGCATCCGGATGTATGAGGCCCAGAACAAGACCGGCAACCCGGTGCTGGACACGCTGCTCACGGCAAAAAGCCTGTACTGCCAGCAGCACGACATCAACTTCACCTGTGTGGCGGACGGGCATCTGCTGGATTTCATGCCGACCGGGGATATCTGCACGATCGTCGGCACGGCGCTGGACAACGCGACCGAGAGCGTCCAGACGCTGTCCGATGCCGAGAAGCGGCTCATCCGCATTGCGATCTATGCGCAGCACGGTTTTGTGATGCTGCGGTTTGAAAACTACTGCGAGACGCCGGTGCATCTGGATGCCGACGGCATGCCGCCCCACGGCTACGGCGTGCGCACCGTCAGAGCGGCGGCGGAAAAATACGGCGGTACCGTCACGGTGCACAGCGAGGACAACTGGTTCATCCTGCGTGTCCTGTTGCCGCATCTGCCCGCCTGACCGATCATACGGCCCGCGGCAGCCCGGAACCTTTCCGGACGGCCGCGGGCCTTTTTTGGAATTCTGCACAAGGAAAGCCGCGGCTTATTTGTGCGGTTTGGACAATAAAAAAGCGGGGAAATTCTCCAAAAATGCAGAATTTGCCGGAAAAACCGCAAATTGTGCAAATTTCGTGTAAAAAAATCCCGGTGTGTTACAATACAGACACTACAAAGGGTGCGCGCCCCAAAGAGGAACCGAGTATTGACCGCAATACCGTCCCGAACAGGAGGAAAACATGGTTAAGAAAAAAAGATTCAAGAGGAACATGACCAAATTCTGGTCACTGTGGGCCCTGCTGTTTGCCGTGATGTTCATCGTGTTCACCATCGGCAACTCCATTGCCTCGGTCTACGCACCCATCATCAACACGACGCTCAACGTCACCACCACCGAGATCCGCGGCAAGGACGACAGCGTCACCCAGAGCAGCTACGAATTCACCCAGGAAGGCGAACAGAAACTGCATGACGACAATGTGGCCCTGACCCAGCAGATCATGCAGGAGGGCGCTACCCTGGTCAAGAACAACAACAATGCCCTGCCGCTGTCCGGCGGCAACAGCGTGAGCATCTTCGGCATTGCCCAGATCGCCTACCTCGACCTGGCCGACGCCCTGGAGGCGGACGGCCTGACCGTCAACCGTGACCTGTACGACACCTACGTCACCCTCAGCGAGGAAAAACAGCCCGTCAAGGGCACCAGCGCGAACGAGATCGCCTGGGATCAGGTTTCCGCCGCTGCGGGTAGCGGGGATGCGGCGATCGTCGTGCTGGGCCGTACCGCCGGCGAAGGCGCCGACTGCGTCTACACCAAGGACGGCGACTACCTGGCCCTGTCCGCCGACGAGCAGACGCTGCTCCAGCAGCTGACCGCCCTCAAGCAGAACGGCACCTTCCGCAAGCTGATCGTCGTCATTGCGACCTCCAACAGCATTGACTCCGCCTACCTGCAGGACGGCAACGCCCTGGGCATCGACGTTGACTCGGTGGTCTGGGTGGCACAGTCCAGCGGCTACACCCCCGAGGTCATCCAGCGCCTGGCCGATCTGCTCTGCGCCAAGGACGGGCTGGACTTCTCCGGCCGGCTGGTCGATACGATGTATGTCGATAACCAGGCCATGCCCGAGATGGCCAACATCGGCGCCATGAACGTCAACACCGCACAGGTCAGCACCGACGTGTTGCAGGAAGTCATGGCCAAGCAGGGCGAGTGGGCCGGCGCCCAGGGCAACTACTGGCGCACCAGCGTCACCTATGCCGAGGGCATCTACCATTCCTACCGCTACTATGAGACCCGCTACGAGGACTACATCCTCAACGGCGATGCGCACAACGCCTACACCAACTGGAGCTACGACGGCTATGTGGCCGCGCCGTTCGGCACCGGCCTGCACTACAACAACGCCATCTCCTACGAAAACTTCTCCGTGACGCCCAACGATGCACAGGGCACCTTCGATCTGTCCGTGACCGTCAGGAACGACGGCGCCACCGACGTGCAGCACTCGGTGCTGGCGTACATGCAGACCCCCTACTCCGACCGTGACCAGAGCCTCGGCATTGAGGAAGGCTCCATCAAGCTGGTCGGCTACACCAAGGTGACGGTGCCCGCACACAGCACCGCCGTGGCCAGCATCTCGGTGGATCAGACCGAGATGGCCACCTACGACGAGTACGAAGCCAAGACCTACATCCGCGATGGCGGCAGCTACTACCTGACCGTCGGCGACAGCGTCCATGACGCCATGAACAACATCCTGTCGGTCAAGGTGGCCGGCAACGAGGAGGCCGCGGCCCGGATGGCCGCCCTCGGCGAGACCGGCAACAGCGCCCTGGTCTGGAAACAGGACTACGCCTTTGATGCCGATGTCTTCTCGGCCTCCGAGATCACCGATTTCGAGATCACCAACCAGTTTGACAGCTGGGATCTGAACAAGGACGAAACCGCACAGTCCGCCGGCAACAGCGTGGTGTACCTGTCCCGTCAGGACTGGGTCGACACCTTCCCCAAGGCCGTCAGCGTCCAGTACAACGACGCGATGGTCCTGCAGGCACTGCCCCAGACCTATGAACCCGACGACGCGCTGATTGCTTCCACCGAGATGCCCGCCCTCGACCAGGATTACGGCGAGGACAAGATCACCCTGCCCGAACTGGTCGGCCTGGACTACGACGACCCGACCTGGACCTCCTTCCTGTCGCAGCTGTCGGTGGAGCAGCTCGTGGAGAATGTCTCCATCCAGACCGGCACCGCCATCGATGAATTTGTCGTGCCCGCCACCCTCGACCGCGACGGCCCGACCGGTGTCGGCGGCACCACCGCCAACGGCATCGAGCCGGTCAACGCCGTGTCGGAGGACCTGCGTGCCGCGACCTTCAACGCCGAACTGCTTGAGCAGATCGGACGCCAGCTCTTCGGTGAGAACATGGTCCACTCCGCCGGCGACGACATGATCGGCTGGTGGGGCCCCGGCGTCAACATCCATCGCACTCCCTACGGCGGCCGGAACTACTCCTACTACTCCGAGGACGGCTACGTCACCGGCATGGCTGCCGCCTACGAGACCAAGGGCTGCCAGTCGGTCGGCGGCCGCGTCATCGCCAAGCATTACCTGCTCAACGACGGCGAGACCAACCGCCACGGCATTGCGACCTGGGCCAACGAGCAGACCATCCGCGAAGTCTACCTGCCCGCCTTCCAGCTGGCAGCCGAGTACGGCGGCCTGGATTCCGTCATGACCTCCTTCAACCGCGGCGGCATGACCTGGACCGGCCAGGATGCCAACCTGCTGCAGAACGTCCTGCGCGGCGAACTGGGAATGCAGGGCATGGTCATCACCGACATGTATGAAACCGACTACGAGGACGCCGTGGACGGCCTGATCGGCGGCAACACCCGCTGGCTGTGCACGAGCGTGAACCCCAACGTCATTGACCCCATCCAGGAGCGCATCGATGCCGGCGATACCGTCTTCATGAACGCCCTGGTGGAAGCGGTCCATCACAACCTGTGGAACGTGGTCAACAGCCATGCCATGGACGGCTTTGGCCCCGAAACCGAGATCGTCACCCTGACCCCGTGGTGGCAGACGGCCCTGTACGCCGTGATGGCGGTCACCGCCGTGCTGACCGTGGCCTGCATCGCCATGGCGGCGCGCTCCTACAACCGCAAGAAAAAGCTGCTGGCGGGCAGATCCTGACCCTGTGACAAACGATTGAGGTGAACGAGAATGAAGCTGACGAAAATTACCAGCCTGCTGCTGTGCGGCACCCTTGCGGCCGGCGTTTCGATGAGCATGACCGGATGCCGGATCAAGCCCGAGGACGCCACCGCCAGCGTGACCGATGCCGAGATCCTCTACCAGACCTACTGCGAGGACAGCTACAAGGGCTATCTGGTTGACAATATCTGCGCGCTGACCTTCTATGTGGACGGCACCTACGCGCTGGGCCACTGCACGGGCCTGAACTTCATGCAGCATGTGAACACCTATACGATTGACGCCGGTACCTGGACCGTCGAAAACGGCGTGCTCTCGATGTACAACTCGGCGGGCGAACTCGTGGGCAACGG
This sequence comes from Gemmiger sp., assembly GCF_036306485.1. Taxonomy (GTDB): domain Bacteria; phylum Bacillota; class Clostridia; order Oscillospirales; family Ruminococcaceae; genus Gemmiger. The sequence continues at coordinate 21,899 of NZ_JAXJZK010000016.1, forward strand.
CGAAGGCACGGTCTACGACGATCCCGAAACCTGGGCCGAATGGGGCATGAACCATTACGACAACAGCGACGGTACCTTTACCGACTATTACAGCACCTATGCCTTTGATGTGAAGGACAACGGCGACTTTGTGCTGACCGTCGATGACCAGACCTATTACTACTGGGGCCAGAACGGTCATATCAGCAGCCAGTATATCCATACCTTCACGGCCAGCGACTTCATCGAGGCGTACAATGCCGCGGGTCTGGGCGATACGCTCAGCAGCCTGAGCCTGAACCTGGGCACCGCCATGCCGATGGCCTACTACACGGCCGGCGTCGAGACCGAAGCGCAATAACACAAATGAGGTGACATCATGGCAAAAAATAAAAGTGAACTGATCTTGGAGGAAGAGCGGATCACCCCCCGGGTGATCGGCGAGCAGGCGGTTCGCATCCTGTGCGTGGTCGGGTTCCTGTTTGTCGTTCTTCTGCCCATCATCATCTGTGACGCGCTGGGCAGCGTCGCGCCCAACTTCTCGGCCGAGACCGGCATCCCCATCACGGCCGGCAGCGGCGACTCCCAGACCGCCTTCTTCTTCAGTGTGTGGTATCTGATCAAAAACAGTGCCGATGCGTTCCTGCCTGTCGAACTGTTCAAGGTGGGCGCCCAGTGGATCACCAGCTCGATCGGTGCCGGCGCCACCTTCTACGGGGTGCTCGGGGCGCTGTCCATGGCGCTGCTGTACATCCTGCCGGTCTACCTCTATGTGGTGCTGATCCTCAGCCGCTTCTATGAGGGCAACCCCATTGACAAGCTGCGCACCGTCGGCGTGCCGGTCTGCGGCGTGCTCTACCTGTTCTGCGCGGGCATCCTGGGCAGCTTCTCGATCGGCTATCTGTGGAACTTCTTCTGGGAATACGATACCCACTATGATTTCGCCCTGCAGTTCTTTGCCGCTTACGGCGGTGTCAAAATCTCCATCCTGGCGGTCATCAGCCTGCTGGTCGCGATCGGCTGCGGTGCCCTGACGGTGATGTACAAAAAGAACATCGAGTAAGCGCACAGCGTCCCTCCGGACGCCGTCCGCGGACTCCTCCGGCAGGCGGCGCAATCCTCTTTGCGCCGCCTGTCCCCGGTTGCGGGAGGTGACCCCTTATGTCCAAAGCCAGCCGGGCGGCCGGTGCCGCCTGTGTGCTGACGCTGGCCGTCTGTGCGGCGGCCTGCCTGCGGTATGCGCTGCTGGGCAGCCTGACGGCCCTGGCAGCGGCGCTGGCCGTCCATGCGCTGCTGGCGCTGACCGTCCGGCTTGCATGGCGGCTGCGCTTCGGGGCGCTGCTGGCGGCAGCCGGCATCGGTCTGATCGTGCTGGGCGGCTGTGCAAGCTACGGGGAACTGACCCCCTGGAAACTGGCCTACTGGCTCGCGGCTGCGGCGGACATCGCCGCCGGCCTGCTGCTCACTGTGTACCGGCCGTGGCCGCCGCGGCAGGCCTGGGCCGGGCAGCGCGTCCCGGCCGGGGTGCTGGCGCTCTGCCTTGCCCTTGCCCTGGGCGGCTGGGGCGCTGCGGCCCTGCGGGACCGCGGTCTTGTCCCCGGCGCCGCCGGCGCGGTGCCCACGCTCTGGGCGGTGCCCCGCTGCTATGAGCAGCCCGGGGACCGGCAGGGCAGGGTGGAGACCTTCTCCTACACCACCCGCGCCTACGCCACCGACGGCCGCACCGTCACCAAGCAGGCCTGCGTCTATCTGCCGTACGGATACGAGGCGGACGGGGCGTACAACATCCTGTACCTGCTGCACGGGACCGGTGAGGACCAGAACAACTGGCTCGTCGGCCATCCCGAAAACAAGGCGCTGTTGGATGCGATGATCGCGGCGGGGCAGATCGACCCGCTGATCGTGGTCACCCCGACCTGGTACACCGGGCAGGACTGTCCGGACGACCCCGACCGGCTGACCTACGCCTTTGCCGAGGAACTGCGGCAGGACCTGATTCCGGCCGTCGAATCGCAGTACACCGGCTTTGCCGCCTCCACCGATCCGGCGGACCTGCAGGCCAGCCGGCAGCACCGGGCCTTTGCGGGCCTTTCCCGCGGGGCGGCCACGCTGTTCCGCTCGGCACTTGAAAAAAATCTCGACCTGTTTGCCTGGTACGGGGCGTTCAGCGGCAGTTTCCTCGACTGGGAGGAATGGCGCAGCGGCGCTCAGTCGGCGGCATTGGCCGAATATCCGATTTCCTACCTGTATATGACCAGCGGCAGCTTTGACTTCTGTCTGCCCGGCCAGCTGAAGGACTACCGCACCCTGCTGGCGGAGGAACCCCGCCTGATCCAAAACGTCAATACCTCCTTCGATGTGTTCCCCATGCGCTACCACTCGATGGGGTCCTGGCATCTGGCCCTATACAATTTTCTGCAAAAAATCTTTATCACCTAGCGAAGGCAAGAGGATAACATGAAACATCAGGAACAGATTTCCCAACTGACCCTCGAACAAAAATGCGCGCTGCTCTCCGGCGCGGACACCTTCCAGACGCGGGCGCTGCCGCAGTACGGCATCCCCTCGATCTGGCTGTCCGACGGTCCCCACGGCGTGCGCAAACAGATGGGCCCGGCGGATCATCTGGGCATCCATCCCAGCGAGCCCGCCACCTGCTTCCCCACAGCGTCCGCCGTGGCCTCGAGCTGGGACCCCGCTCTGGGCGAGCAGATCGGCGAAGCCCTCGGCCGGGAAGCCGCCGCCCAGGATGTCGCGGTGGTGCTGGGTCCGGGCCTCAACGTCAAGCGCAGCCCGCTGTGCGGCCGCAATTTTGAATATTTCTCCGAGGACCCCTACCTGGCCGGCAAGATGGCCGCCGCCTATATCCGCGGCATCCAGGCAAACGGCATTGCCGCCTGCCCCAAGCATTTTGCCGCCAACAACCAGGAGCTGCGCCGGATGGCGAGCGACTCCGTCCTGGATGAGCGCACCCTGCGCGAGATCTATCTGACAAACTTCGAGATCGCCGTCACCGAGGGCAAGCCCCGCAGCATCATGACCAGCTACAACATGGTCAACGGCGTCTACGCCAACGAGAACGTCCACCTCCTGCGCGAGATCCTGCGCAATACCTGGGGGTTCGACGGCGCCGTCGTGACCGACTGGGGCGGCTCCAATGACCATGCCCTCGGCGTCAAGAACGGCTCCACGCTGGAAATGCCGGCACCCGGCCTCGATTCGGCCCGGGAACTCTGCCGGGCCGTGCAGGACGGCAGAGTCTCCGAGACCGACCTCAACGCCCGGCTGGAGGAACTGCTGACCCTCATCGACCAGACCACCGGCGCCCTGCAGAAGGCACCCAAGACCATCGACTGGGACGCCCATCATGCGCTGGCCCGCCGCGCCGCGGCCGAAAGCATCGTCCTGCTGAAGAACCAGAGCGGCCTGCTGCCGCTGGACCCTACCGCCAGGATCGCAGTCATCGGCGACTTTGCGCAGACTCCGCGCTACCAGGGCGCCGGCTCCAGCCTGGTCAATGCCCCGCAGGTGGACAGCTTCCTTGAGGTGCTGCAGACAAGCGGCCTGCAGACCGTCGGCTATGCCCAGGGCTTTGACCGCCAGGGCAAGCCGGACGGAAGGCTGCAGGCCCAGGCGGTGGAACTGGCGGCCCGGGCCGATGTCGTGCTGCTCTTCCTCGGCCTTGATGAGGTCAAGGAGAGCGAGGGCCTGGACCGCAGCGGGATGCAGCTGGCCCGCAACCAGATCGACCTGCTGCTGGCCGTCCACCGCACCAATCCGCATCTGGTGGTCATCCTCAGCTGCGGCAGCGCCGTCGAGACCGGCTGGCAGAGCCACTGCGAGGCGCTGCTCTGGGCGGGCCTCAGCGGACAGGCGGGCGCCGGTGCGGTGCTCGATGTGCTGACCGGCAAGGTCAACCCCGCCGGCCGTCTGGCCGAAACCTGGCCCCTGCGCTGTGAGGACAACCCTTCCTACCGGCATTTCGGCGGTCCGGGCCGCAACGTCGAGTACCGGGAAGGCCTCTATGTCGGCTACCGCTACTACCAGACCGCCGGCGTACCGGTGGCCTATCCGTTCGGCTTCGGCCTGTCCTACACCCGGTTTTCCTACCGCGGCCTCAAAGCCACCCCGACCGGGGTGACCCTCACGGTGGAAAACACCGGCGACCGCGCCGGCGACGAGGTGGTGCAGGTCTACATCGCCAAGCCGCACGCCGCCATTTTCCGCCCCGCCCAGGAACTCAAAGGCTTTGCCCGGGTCCGCCTCGCAGCGGGGGAGAGCCGCACCGTCACGATCCCGCTGGACGACAAGGCGTTCCGCTACTGGAATGACCCCGCCGGACACTGGGCCGTCGAGGGCGGCGACTATGAAGTCCGGGTGGGCGCCTCCAGCGAGGATATCCGCCTGACGGCCGTCGTCACGGTCCCGGACAGCGGCGACCCCGACCCCTATGCCGGCATCGCGCTGCCCCACTATGCGGACGGCCAGGTCCAGGATGTGCCCGATGAGGAGTTCACCGCGCTGCTCGGCCATCCGATTCCGTCCGACAGGGTCGCCATCGACCGCAATATGACGCTGGGCGAGATCGGCCATGCCCGCAGCCCGCTGGGCTGGCTGGTGCACCTGGTCCACCGGCATCTGCTGGAAAAAAGTCTGCGGAGCGGCACACCGGACCTGAACCTGCTGTTCAACTACAATATGCCTCTGCGCGCCATCGCCAAGATGACCGGCGGCATTGTCAGCATGGGCATGGTGGACGGCCTGGTCCTCGAGCTCAAAGGCTTCTGGATCATCGGCATGGTGCGTCTGCTCGTCGAATTCATCAGGAATAAACTCGCCAACCAGGCGATGGAAAAACGCCTTTCGGAAGGAGGCCGCAACCCGTGAATCTGTGGAATTCCTTTGCCCGCACCCACCCGGCGGCCGCCCGGTGGATCCGGGAAGGCGGTCTGTTCGTCATCGTCAGCAACCTGATCACCGTGCTCAAATACCTGCTGCTGCAGTTCCTGCCCGCGGCGTTTTCCGGCCTCGGGGATGCCAGCTTCGGCTGGCCGGGCATCCCGGTCACGCTGTTCGGCGAGACCTTTGCCTGGAACATCCTCGGCTATGACCAGGCCCACGGCGGCCTTGCCTACTTCTGCGCCTACATGGTGGCCATGGTCATCGGCGAGTGCATCAATTTCCCGATTCAGCGCAACTTCGTGTTCCGCTCCCACGGCCGGCTCGCACAGCAGATCGCCTGGTACCTCGTGGCGTTCTGCCTCATCACCTGCATCGTCAACTCCATCAACTGTATCTGGGTGGCGGTGGCCGGCCTGCTGGTGCCGGACTTCATCTACAACATCGGGACCACGGTGCTCAACGGCGGCATCTCGATGATCGTCTTTTTCTTCGTCAACAAAAAAATCTTTCCCTCCGCCTCGGCCAGCCCCCAGAAAGCCTGACCGATCCGCCCATCAAAAGGCCGCAGCATCTGCTGCGGCCTTTTGATATTGCGGGGCAGGTGCACCGCCCTTTCTTTTGTGACATCGTGCGCCGGCGCTGGCAAGGGTTGCAGGCACAGCGCAGAACTTCTATAATAAAACATAAGCAAGACCTTCCCTGTCAATGAAAGGAACCCTTATGAAAGAGCATACGGCACGGCTCTGTGCCATGGCACTGATGGCGGCGGGACTGACCGCCTGCGCCTCCCCTCGGCAGAGCAGCCCGGCGGCGGAAACACCGGTGCCTGCCTCATCGCAGAGCGAGGAACCTGTAACCCTGACGGTGTATCTGGAATCCGTTTACACCGAGGAGGGAACACACTACCCGATCTATGAGAAACTCCGGGCTTTCGACGACGCTCATCCCGGAATCCGGCTGGAGTACGTCTCCCCGGTGGGCGGGGCCACCGATCCGGCGGCCCGGGAAACCCAGATCCAGCAGCTCAACACCGAGATCATCACGGGCGGCGGCCCGGATGTGTTCCTGATGGCGACACTGCGCTTCACCGACAGCAATCTTTTCCCGGATATACAGAAAGCGATGCAGAATGACTCGTTCCTGGACCTGTCGGAATATGCCGGGACCAACGGCTTTGACGGTGGAAGCTGCTATCCGGCCATCCTGGAAGCCGGTCAGAGGGAGGGACATCAGTATATCCTGCCGCTGAGTTTCTCGGTTCCGCTGTTTGCGGCGGCGGAACCCGTTGTGGAGCGGCTGGGCTTTCAGGCGGATGCCGCAGCCGCCGATCAGCCGGCTTTCTTCGGGGAACTTTCCCGCGTTCTGCAGGAAAACGGCAGCCAGGTCGCCTATTCCCTGAGTCTGACCAACCTGCTGGAACAGCCGCTGATGGATTACACGCAGGGCACCGTGCAGCTGGACACCGAACCCGTCCGGCAGGCCCTGACCATCGAAAAAGAATATATTGCGAATCAGCTGCACTTTTTCGACAACTATTCGCCCGACCAGGTGGATGCACTGGCCGAGGGAACCCCGGCCGGCGTGGTGGAAATGTCCGACCTCGCGCTCGGAACACTGCATTCGCTGGAAGGCAAGGGTGTTCCGGTTTTCCTGCAGGGAATTCCGAACGAATCGGGCGGCATCACCGCCGAGATCACCTCCTACGCGATGGCCGGCGCCAATACCGAACATCCCGAACAGTGTGCGGAACTGCTGTATTACCTCCTGAGTGCGGAGTGCCAGGATGCTGCGGCTTACCCCTGCACCACGGAGGAGCTGCCCGTCCGGCGGGACAGCATGCAATCCTCGCTGGAGAAGGAGCACTCCTTTCTGATTGACGACGCCTCCAGAGAAACCCTCACCGATGAGAACCGGGCACTCCGGCAGAAAGCCTATGGCGGGAACCTGCAGGATTCCACCATCGACAAACTCCGGGCAGTCTGCGACGGGGTGACGGCGGCGCACTTCCACACGATCTGGTACAATGCATTGCAGCTGGGGCAGGATGAGAACGGCGATGACGTCCTGACCGGTGCGATGAATTCCTACCTGTACGGGGATACCTCGCTGGACGATCTGATCCGGGCACTGACCCCCAGATTGCAGATGTATCTGGATGAATGAAAGGCGTATCATGAAGTCGGTATTTCCAAAAGCATCGCTCTCCCGCCGCAGGCAGATTCTGGGATGGCTCCTGCTGCTTCCCATGCTGCTGGCACTGGCCGTCCAGGCCGTTGTGCCGTTTGGCATGGCGCTGATCCGCAGCGTCTACCGCGGTATGGGGACTACCTTTGTGGGACTGGAAAATTATAGCGAACTGCTGCGCAATCCGACCTTCCGGCTGGCGGTCGGGAATCTGTTGGGACTGTGGGCCGTTGTGCTGCCGCTCAATCTTGGCATCGGGTTTGTGCTTGCACTGGCCTGCCACAGTGCCCGCAGCCGGAAAACCAGGGTACTGTATTTCCTGCCGGCCATTCTTCCCGCTGCCTGCGGGGTGGAAATCCTGTCGCAGCTGTTTGGGTCCCCGCAGATGACGGGGCTGGTGTCCCTGCTTCCGGCGGATTGGCGCACAGGACCGCAGGCTGGCCCGGTCTTTGCCGGTCTTGTCCTGTGGAAGGGACTGGGCTACTCGATCCTGATTCTTGCGGCGGCGCTGGATGCCATCCCTGCGGAATATCGGGAAGCAGCCCGGCTGGAAGGCGCGTCCGCGGGGCAGATTGTCCGGTCGGTTCTGCTGCCATTGCTCCGCCCGGCATTTTTGCTCTGTGCGGTTCTGGCGGTTTACAATTCCTTCCGCTGCTTCCGGGAAGCCCTTCTGCTGGGCGGTTCCCACCCGGCACAGTCGTTGTACAGCCTCCAGCATTTCCTGCAGAACAATTTTTCCAATCTGAACTTTGCCCGGCTGGAAGCCGCTTCGGTTCTTCTGGTCACAGTTCCCGCCGCGGTCATCGTTGCCCTCTCCGGTCTTTGGAAGGGAGGGAGAACCCGATGAGACCTTGCCGTTGGAAGAAGGCTGTCCCGGTCCTGCTGGCATTGGCGGATCTTCTGCCCTGCGTTGCCCTGCTGCTGCCTTTGGTCGCGGCGGATCCGGCACAGCTGCGGGCCGCAATGGCCGGCGATGCCCCCGGCTTCTGGCAGGCCTTTCGCAACACCGCCCTGGTCGCCGCAGGCAATCTGGCCGTGCAGTGGGTGGTTGCGGTTCCCGCCGGACTGGCACTGTCCAAATTGCTGCCGCGCCGCGTGGCCCGGCGGATTCTATGGCTCTGTGTGCTGCTCATGCTGCTGCCGCAGCAGGCGCTGATCCTGCCGCAGTACCTGCTGCTGGATCGGCTGCATCTTCTGAATCGGCTGGGCGGTCTTGTCCTGATGTCGGCGTTCCAGCCGTTCCTCGTGCTGTTTTACTGGTTTGGCACCGAACAGATCGAGACAAGCCTGCTCGAGGCAGCTGTCTGCGAAGGAGCCACAACGGCGCAGTGCTTCTTCCGCATTTATCTGCCGCTGCTGGCGCCGTTCCTGCTGGCGGGCGGACTGCTGTCCGCAGCCGAAAGCTGGAATATGCTCGAACAGCCCATGACTTTCCTGCAGGCGGGCAGCCAGGATCTGCTGTCTACCTATTTCCTGCACCAGCCACAGACGGCCCCCGCCCTGACGGCACTGCAGGCACTGCTCTCGGCCTTTCCGCTGCTGCTGGTTTTTGCCGTTGCCGCCGCACGATGGAAACAGGAATAGTCCGGCTCTTCAGAAGGTTCCCCGGGCCCCGCGCATCTGCGGGAGCCCGGGCCTTTTTCATTTCCTGGACAGGACCCAGACCAGGCAGGCGGCGAGACCGCACAGCAGGCTGCCGGTCACGCCGAGGCAAGTCTCGATCAAGCGCAGGCGCACCAGGACGTCCCGGGCAGTGGGAACAAGGGTCATCCAGTCAGAAAGCCGCTCGCGGCCCGCTTCGAGCAGCGCGGACCAGGCCGCTATGCTGCCCCATCGGTCGGGCACCAGCCAGCCGGGCAGACCGGCCAGCCACCCGGGCAGCAGCAGGGCCGCGGCCAGCGCCGCCGCAAACCAGAGCAGCCTGCGCAGCGTCCGGGACCATGGCAGTCCGAAGAGCAGCCCGGCCAGACAGGCTGCTGCCAGCAGCGTCTGGGGCAGACGGGCCAGGCCATCGGCGCACCAGGCCATCGCCTCATCGTAACAGATCCGCTCCGGCTCTCCCAGCCCGGCACCGGCAAGGAACTGCCGCACGCTCTGGGTCGGATGATCCCGGGAAACGTTGGTCAGCTCCAGACAGGAAAACGCCTGGCCGCTGCCGGCCGTGTAGAGCAGCAGTTCCTCCCCGCAGCAAAAGATGCCGCAGACGAGGTAACGGCTCTCCTTGCCGTCTGCGGTCTGCAGGGTCAGCGTCTGGCCGCAGACGTCCTGGCTGCCCCACAGGCTCCAGGCCAGCGGGGCACTGACGGCACAGGCCGCGGTGCTGCCGCTGCCCGGCGCGGTGCCGGCCAGATAGTCGGCGCCATACACCGCATTGGCCTGCCCGTCAAAGCCCAGACAGAGCGCCTGCCGCACCCGGCCGCTGGCCGGGGCCTGCATCGTGAGCTCGTCCTCCCGCCAGAAGGTCGGGACCACCGCCCCCGCGTTCTGCTCGCTTCGGGCATACCGGAGCGCCGCATCAGCCGCCCCGGGGGTCAGAGCCTCCTTGTACCGCAGCGACACACCCGGCGAAAACTGCCCGATCTGCCGGCTGCATCTGAGCGCGGCGGACTGGCACAGGCCGCAGGCAGCCAGCAGCAAAATGAGCAGCACCCAGCCGGCCCTGCTGCGGTTACTCCTCCACCCGCACCTGCGCTCCTGCCGAAAGCGGTTTGCTGCTTCCACTGACGATCCGCTCCTCTCCGCTCAGCGCGCCCGAAACGCGCACCACGCTGTCACCGCGCTCTTCCACCGTGACGGCCAGACGCACCAGGACGTTCTGTACCCCCATCACGGTGTTCCTGGTCTCCACCAGATAGACAAAATCCCCGGCATTGTCGCTGTTCACGGCGGTGGCGGGCAGACAGAGACCCGCCGTCCTGCCGGTACCGGAGAAGGTCAGCGAGGCGGTTCCGGTCTGCCAGGATGCCTGTGCCAGACGGAACTGCACCGTCCCGTCCTGCCCGATGGACTCCGGCTCTGCCGCGGCGGTCAGCTGTCCCTGCGTGGCCGAACAGGTTCCGCCCGCCGTCACAAGGGCCAGTTGGTCGTCGGTCAGCTCGGCTGACAGGGTGTACCCGGCATCCTGCGCGGCCAGCAGCCCCGCCACAGCCGGACTGGGCTGCCCGACGGTCAGGTCCAGCTCGGTCAGCACGCCGTCGCCGGGGGCCAAAACCTGCCCCCCGGCGGCCTGCAGCGCTTCCAGCCGGTCAAGCAGGGTCTGCTGCTGCGCAATCTGCGCCAGCACCACCCCGGCTTCGGCACGGTCCGTCTCGTTGGCGTCGGCGATCTGCTCGGCCTCTTTCTCGTAGCTGTGGCGGGCACTGTCGCGGGTGTCCTCGGCGCTCTGGGCGGCCGAGAGCGCCGCGCTCCGGGCATCCGACGCGGCTTGCTGCGCGGCGGCCAGCCCGGCTTCGGCCTGCTCCACGGCGGACTGGGCCTGCTCGTGTTCGGTCTGCCAGGCCGTGTATGCCTCGGCGGCCCGGGCCTGTTCCGGCGTGGCCATCGCCTGGACGGACGGGTCCTCGGGGTCGCAGGGCTGCCGGCTTTCCACCTCGGCCAGCTGCTGCCGGGCAGCATCCAGCGCCGCGCCGGCATCGGCCACGGCCTGCCCGCTCTGCTCCTCGGTTTCCCGGCAGGCGGCATAGGCACGGTCCAGCTGCTGCTGCGCCTGCTGCCAGGCAAAGCTGTCCGCCGTTTCGCCGTCCTGCAGCTGGCCTGCCTGGACCCGGAGCTGCTCCAGCGTCGCCCGGGTCTGGGTCAGAAGCTCCTGCACATCGTCGCAGGAGACAACCGCCAGCGCCTGCCCCTGCGTCACGGTTTCGTCGGGCCGGACCAGCACCTGCTCCACGAGCAGCCCTTCGGGAAGTTCCAGCGGAATGCCGGTCCCGGGTGCAATCTGCCCCGAAACCGTAAAGGTATGGCTCACGGTGCCCTGATACGCGGCGGTCACCGTGACCACCGGCATCGTGACCGCCGAGGTCCCGCGCACCAGCAGCGTCAGCACCAGCAGGATGGCCAGAAACCGCAGAAGATCCGTCCCGGCCCGCGCGGACTCTCTGATTTCTGTCAGCTTGTACAACAACATCACCCCTTCACGGCGCCGGTTCCGATCCCGGCTTCCCAATACGGCTGTCCCAGACGAAACACCAGCACCGAGGGCACCAGCATCAGCAGGCTGGCGGCCATGGCAAGGCCCAGCGCCTCGGGATTCAGGTCGGTCAGATAGAGCGACAGCGGCCAGTTCTGCTGGGATTTCAGATAGGTCATCGGCTGTTCGATGGCATTCCAGGCATCCAGGAACGCCAGCGTCAGGGCGGAGACAATGGCGGGCAGACCCAGCGGAATGCCGATTCTCCGGAACTGCTGCCATGGCCCGGCGCCGTCCATCGCGGCGGATTCCAGCACCTCCCCGGGAATGGCGTCAAAGCCGCGGATCATCACGAACACCGGAAAGGTGGAGAACGCCCCCGGCAGAATGACGGCCCAGGCGGTATCCAGCAGCCCGAGGGCTTTGAGGACCAGATAGCCCGGCACCATGGTGACCTGAAAGGGGAGCAGCATCAGCACCAGATACAGCGTGCGGACCGGGCCGCGGCCGCGGAACCGCAGCCGGCTGAGGGCCCAGGCGGCCGGCGCCCCGGCCAGCAGCTGGCCCGCCACCTGGGCGCCGGATTGCCGGATGCTGTTCCAGAACATCACAAAAAATTGCGGGGTATCGAGCAGCAGGGTCAGCAGCGGCGACGCCGTGGGCCAGGACGGCAGCCAATGCCAGACCGCATACCCCTGCCCGAGCCCCAGCGCGGGACCGAGGGTCAGGCGCAGCTCATCCTCCGCCGTCACGGCGCCGGCGGCAAGGAACCACAGCGGCCACCACACAAGCAGGGCAATCACCAGCAGTGCCGTCCCCCAGACAATACGGAGCCGGCGGTCAGTCTTTTTCACAATGATCCCACCACTTCAGCAGACAGAGAATCAGGACCAGCAGCACCAGCGCCACCAGCACGGCCGCGGCGGTCAGGCGCGGCAGGTCCAGGGCAAGAAACCAGTTGTTGAACAGATGCTGGAGCAGATACAGGCTTTGATGAGGGTACCGCCCGGCGACAAGCCAGGCTTCCCGGAACACCTTGGAAGCGTTGAGGAAGCTCAGCAGTACGGTCAGCACCAGGGGGGGCCGCAGCCCCGGCCAGGTAATGCAGCAGAACTGCCGCCAGGGCCCGGCCCCGTCCACGCGGGCGGCCTCGTACTGGTCGGCGGGGATGGCGTCCAGCCCGGTCAGCCAGAGCAGCTGCACAAAGCCGAAATTCTTCCACAGATAGGTGGCGGTCAGCACCCAGAAGGCGGCGCCGGTGCCCATGAAATCCACCGGTGCGGCGCCGAGAAGGACCAGAAGATGGTTGCACAGCCCCTGCCCGGCGAAGAGGGACTGCCACAGCAGCACGATGCTGGCCACCGGGATCGCGACCGGCAAAAGAAAGGTGGTACGGAAAAGCCGGGCAAGCCGGGTGCCGCGCAGGGGACGGCTGTGCAGGAGCAGCGCCAGGCCGAGACCCAGCAGCAGAACCAGCGGAATCCCGGTGCCCAGGAACCGCGCCGTGTTGCGTACCGCCAGCCGGAAGGCAGGATTGCTCACCACCGACCGGTAGTTGGACAGCCCCGCCCAGCGGCGGCCCATCGCGTCGCAGAAACTGCGCCGGACCGTCTCGGCAAAGGGGAGAAGGACAAACAGCGTGACGCCGGTCAGACTGGGCAGCAGGAACAGCAGGGCGGTCCGTTCCTGCCGCGCGTTACTGCTGCTCCGCATAGTACAGATCGGCCCGCTGCACAATGTCGGTCACCGTCGTTTCCAGATCCTGCTGCCCGGTGTACAGCCCGCAGGCTTCCTCGTACACCAGATCCCGCAGACTGCTGCTCGTGTTGGCGGGGGTGGTCAGCTGTTCCATCACGCTGTCCAGGTCCAGCTGTGCCGGCGTCGGGGAACCGTCGCTGCCGTCGTTGCGCTGGCTGGCTTTGGCAAGCTGGACGCCCCGGCGCACAAAATACCCGTTGAAACTGCCGCGCCCCGCCACCTCTTCGGTCTCGCAGCTGAGCATGGTCTGCAAGAAGGCGATGCCGGCCTCCTTCTGATCGGAGGCGTCCAGAACCCCCATCGTCATGACCGGGATAAAGACATTCCCGGGCAGCGGACGGATCAGGGCCGGAACGGTCCGGGTCTCGCTGACCATATACAGATAGGTCAGCAGGTAGTCGCTGGGGCTGCCCGCGGCGCAGTCCGCCGGCTGCTGCGCCCGTCCGTACCAGTTCATGCTCACCGGAATGTCCACGGCCAGATGCTGGCCGTCGTCGCCGCTGACGGTGTCCTCCCCGTCCCCGAACAGCGGGTCAAATTCCTGCGTGATGTTCTGTGCGTTCACCACCGCCTGCGTCACCGTCAGGAATTCCCGCAGGGCGGCTTCGTTGATCTGCTGCGCATCCCCGGCAAAGATCGCGGCGCTGGCTGCCGGGTACAGCTCGCTGAACAGGTTGTAGTACCCGTCATAGTGAAAATCGTCCCGGAGGCACAGCAGGTCCTGCAGATCGGTCAGGCTCTGCGCTTCGGCCAGCCGCGCGGCGTTCTGCTCGGACTGGCAGTACATCAGGCAGGGCCGGAACAGCATCGGTATCGCCCGGCAGCCGGACGCATCCTGGTAACAGTTCACGATGTTCTCATAGCAGCCGTCGGTGTCCACGCCGTCCAGATCCGCCAGAACGCCCCGGTCCAGGTAGGACTCTACCGGCAGCCCGTCCAGCACCAGAACATCCGGGCCCTCCCCGGCATAGATCTCAACGTTCAGGGTGCGGATCACATCCTCGGCGGTCAGGCCGCTGTCCATGCTGTCCGAACCGTACTCCACCGTGACGGTCAGCTCGGGGTGGATGGACGCATAGGCGCTGACCGCCTCCCGCAGCAGAAAACTGCCCTCCATGGCCCAGACGACCAGCTCTCCGCCGGCCGGGACCTGCGCCTGCGCATCGTAGCGGTAGCGGTACAACCGTGGCTGTCCGTCCGGCTGGATGCCGCTGACCCAGAAACAACCCTGACTGTCCAGCGCAATCTGCTGCGGAATGAAATCGCTGCCCGCCAGGGTAAAGCTGCGGTTGTCCGCCAGGGTCTGCTGCAGCGTTCCGCCCAGCGCGATCCGATGGATGCCGTTCTTGTCCGCCCAGATCAGGGTGTTCTGCGTGATGGCGGCGGCCCCGGCCCGGGGCAGGGGGTCGGAAAGCGGGAGCGTCTGCTGCTCCAGCGCGCTGCCGGTGTCCGCATCGAAGGTTGTCAGACCGGTGCTGCCCGCCGTGAACGCATAGACCTTTCCGTCCGCACAGAAGGCGGGGCTGCCGTAAAAGCCCGGCGTAACGGTCACCGTCTGCCGGGTTTCGGCATCCACCAGGACAAAGACGGTGGTTTCCCCGACCTGAACGGTCAGAAACACCCTTCCGTCATCACTCAGCCGCAGCCCCACCGGCAGGGCGTCCGACCCGTCCAGCGCGGAAACCGGAACGGTCTCCATCGCGGCGGGATCGGTCCCGGTGCACAGCGTGTAGCGTCCCGACGCATCGCGCGTCACCGCCCACAGGGCGCCGGAATCCGTCATGGTCAGATACTCCGTCGCGCCGTCCGGACTGCCGGCCTCGGCCGCCGTGGACCAGGCCGAACCGTTCCACTTCATCAGCAGGACCCGGCCGTCGGTGCTCAGCCCCACGAGTTCGACGCCGCAGTCCGCCCCGGCGCGCAGATCGGTGAAACACCGGCAGGTCGCGGGCAGTGTGCCGAACATCGCTTCCTCAACGTAGGCCCCGGCCGGCGCAGGGGAGGCGGCTGTCCCGGTTTCCTGCGCCGGTGCGGACCCGCTGCCCGCCGTCCCGGCGACGAAATCCGCCGCGCCGCACCCCGTCCAGCAGAGGGCGGTAAGCGACAGGGCAAGAACGGAAAACAGCTTCCGGACGGTTCGTTTCATGGTGGTTGACTCCCTTCCCGATTTGATTTACACTGATTGTAGCAAATCCTGACTGAATTTATCCTGAATTTCCCGAAGCGGGAGGCCTGCATGAAGATTCTGCTCGTAGAAGACAATACCGCGCTGCGCCGCAATATTGCGGCGGTTCTGCAGAGCGAGGGATACACCGTTGTGCCCTGTGCGGACGGCGATGACGCGGAATTTCAGATCCTGAGCAACAGCAGCGACCTGGTTCTGCTGGACCGGATGCTGCCCGGCCAGGACGGTCTGACGCTGACCCGCAAGGCCCGCGCAAAGGGCATCACGACGCCCATCCTGATGCTCACCGCCCTGGACAGCCTGGGCGACAAGGTCACCGGGCTGGATGCCGGCGCCGATGACTATATCGTCAAGCCCTTTGCGATGGAGGAACTGCTGGCCCGGCTGCGCATCTGGTCGCGGCGCACCGTCCCGCTGGAAGATCCCCGTCAGCTGGAATACGGGGACCTGTGCTACCAGCCGGGGGTCCGGCTGCTGCGCGGCCCTGCCGGTGAGGAGGTCCTGCCCAAGCGGCTGGCCCAGCTCATCGAGCTGCTCGTCCGCAGTGCGGGAACCCCGATCACCCGGCGGAGCATCTTCAACCGGATCTGGGGCCCCGACGCCGAGGTGACCGATTCGGTCATCGACACCTACATCCACCTGATGCGTCAGCGGCTGGCGCATCTGCGGTCCGGCGTCCGGATCGTGAGCAGCCGCGGAACCGGGTATCAGCTGCACTATGAACCACAACACTGAAACACGCCGCGCCGCGCCGTACCGGCATCTGCGGCATCGGATCACCGCCTTCTGCGCGCTGCTGACCGGCCTGGTGCTGCTGGCGGCGTGCGGGATCTCCTTCCAGGCGGCCCGCCGCGAAATGCGCAGCGCCGCCCAGTCGCTCTTTCTGTCGCAGTGCCAGACCGTCAGCGCCTACCTGGCCGCGCCCGGCTCGGTGGACACCCAGACGCTGCTGCGGTTTGCCGAACAGTATGACCTGGCCATTGCCGTCGTGGACGGCGGCACCCTGCTGGACTTTGCCCCCGGCCTGTCCGCCGAAACCTGGCAGACACTGCTGACAGAGGCACAGAAAACCGATGTCGGACAGCAGCTCTATGCATCAACGGCGCAGAGCGGCAGCTTCTCGCTGACGGCGGCGGGGCAGCGCTGGCATGCCTCGCTGCAGCATCAGTCCGCCTCGACAACCCGGTGGTACAATATCCTCGTCCTCCAGCCCCTGCGGGGGGACACGGCGGCCACGCTGCGGCTGGCCGTGCTGTACGGGCTGGTGTTCTGCGCGGGCTGGGCGGCGCTGATCGCGGCGTCCGCCTGGCTGGCCCGGCAGGCGGTCCGGCCGGTCGAACAGGCCCAGACCGAGCAGCTCCGCTTTCTGGCCGGCGCCAGCCATGAACTCAAGACCCCGCTGGCCGTGATCTCCACCTCGGCAGAACTGCTGCGCCGGGGCACCGCCTCTCCCGAGGAACCCTGCCGCACCATCGAGAGGGAAACCCGGCAGATGGCCCGGCTCATCGACGATATGCTGGTCCTGACAAACAGCGGCACCGGCCGTTGGACGCTGCAGACCCGCAGCCTGTCCCCCGAAGATGCCGCGATGGCGGTCTATGAACGGTTTGCGCCGGTGTTCGCCCGGGACAACCGGGACCTGACGCTGGACCTGCCCGACACGGCACTGCCCCCGGTCCTGGCCGATGCGCAGCGGCTGGAACAGATCCTCTCCATCCTGCTGGACAATGCCCATGCCTACGCGCCCGGCCCCGTCACCCTGCAGGTGGACCGGCTCGGCGATACGGTGCGGTTCTGGGTCCGGGACCACGGCCCCGGCATCCCCGACGCGGAAAAACCTGAAATCTTCCGCTTCTTCTATCGCCGCAGCGCCCCGGCCGGGGATGCTTCGCGGCATTACGGGCTCGGGCTCTCGGTGGCGTCCGAGCTGGCCCGGCTGCATCAGGGAACCCTGACGGTCGGCGATACCCCCGGGGGCGGGGCGTCCTTCTGTCTGTCCCTTGCCGGCAGACCCGAATCCTCCCGATGAACGGAAGGCAGGCTCAGAGAGCCTGCCTTCTTTTTTGCACCCTTTCCCCCGCGGGGCACCGCCGAAACACGGAAAATTAGACAAATGTTCAAAACTGTCCATGGTACTTTTGCCGCGCCCGTACTAAGATAAGACAACAGCTTCCCCCCACACGGGGCAGAACGGGAGGTCTTGGCATTGCAGGACAACAAACCGAAAACCAGCGGCATGGAAAAGGTTGCGGCGTTCATTGTGGACAAGCGCAACCTGTTCTTTCTTTTGTACGCCCTGGCGCTGATTTTCAGCGTCGTGGCATCGGGGTGGGTCAAGGTCGAGAACGACATCACGACCTATCTGCCCGCCGACACCGAGACACGGCAGGGTCTGACGGTCATGGACGAAAACTTCACCACCTTCGGCACGGCGCGGGTCATGGTGTCCAACATCACGGCGGGCACCGCGCAGGCGCTGCACAAGGAGCTTGAGGCCATCGACGGCGTGTACAGCGTGGAATTTGACGAGACCGCCAACCATTACCGGGAGGCGTCGGCTTTGTACTCGGTGACCTTTGACGGCACGGCGCAGGACGAGGTCAGTCTGTCGGCGCTGGACGCCATCCGGAACAGACTCAGCGGCTACGATACCTTCATCGACACCGAGGTCGGGCAGGACATGTCGGCCGAACTGGCCGACGAGATGGGCGTCATCCTGGTCATTGCGGCGGTCATCATCGTGGTGGTCCTGACGCTGACCTCGCGCTCCTACGCCGAGGTCCCGGTGCTGCTGCTCACCTTCGGCGCGGCGGCGCTGCTCAACATGGGCACCAACTTTCTGTGCGGTACGATCTCCTTCATCTCCAACTCGGTGACGGTGATTCTACAGCTGGCGCTCGCCATCGACTACGCCATCATCCTGTGCCACCGCTTTTCCGATGAGCACGAGACCAAGGAGACCCGCGAAGCCTGCATCGCCGCCCTGGCCAAGGCCATCCCCGAAATCAGTTCCTCCTCGCTGACCACCATCTCGGGCCTCGGGGCGCTGGCGTTCATGCACTTCGGCATCGGGCGCGATATGGCGGCGGTCCTCATCAAGGCGATTCTGTTCAGCCTGCTGTCGGTCTTTACGCTGATGCCCGGCCTGCTGATGGTGTTCAGCCGCAGAATCGACGCCACCCGCCACCGCAAGCTGATCCCGCAGATCACCTTCCTGGGAAAATTCGACGTTGCGACGCGCTGGATCGTCCCGCCGATCTTTGCGGTCATCGTGGTTGTGGCGGCCGTTCTGGCCAACCGCTGCCCCTACTGCTACAGCTTTACCGACCTGGTCACCGCCAAACAGAGCACCAGCCAGATCGCACACCAGAAGATCAAGAACACCTTCGGCAACGAGAACATGGTGGCCATCATCGTGCCCAAAGGCAACTATGACGCCGAGCGCAGCATCCTGCAGCAGCTCGACGCCTGCCCCGAGGTCAAGTCCACCCAGGGCCTGGCCAACATCGAGGCGCAGGACGGGTACATGCTGGCCGATGCGGTGACGCCGCGGCAGTTCTCCGAGCTGGCGGGCGTGGACTACGAGGTCGCCGAGGCGCTGTATGCGGCCTATGCCGTGGACCAGAACCAGTACGGCAGCGTGCTCAGCGGCATCGGGGATTACAAGGTCCCGCTGTTCGACATCTTCATGTTCCTGCAGAAGGAGATGAAGGACGGCAACATCACGCTGGAAGGGGACGCGCAGGCCACGCTGGACGACCTGTTCGATCAGCTCAACTGGGCGCAGATCCAGCTGCAGAGCGACCGGTACAGCCGGATGGTCGTCTATCTGAACCTGCCGGAAGAGAGCGACGAGACGATGGACTTCCTGACCACCATCCACAACATCATCGGGCAGTACTATTCCGGGGACTGCTATGTGGTCGGCAACTCCACCAACGTCAAGGATCTGTCGAGTTCCTTCGGGCAGGACAACATCCTCATCAGCATCCTGTCGGCGCTGTTCGTGGTGCTGATCCTGCTGTTCACCTTCAAGTCGGTGGGGCTGCCCATCCTGCTCATCGTCGTGATCCAGGGCAGCATCTGGATCAACTTCTCGGTGCCCACCCTGCTCGATGAGCCGCTGTATTTCCTCGGGTACCTCATCGTCAATGCCATCCAGATGGGCGCCAACATCGACTACGCCATCGTCATTTCCAGCCACTACGCCGACCTCAAGAAGGAACTGCCCACCCGGCAGGCGCTCATCGCGGCCCTCAACGAGGCGTTCCCCACCATCTTTACCTCGGGCACCATCCTGGCAGTCGCCGGGGCGCTGATCGGGCAGATGACCACCAACCCCGTCATTGCGGCCATCGGCACCTGCCTGGGCCGGGGCACCGTCATCTCCATCGTGCTGGTGCTGGCCGTTCTGCCGCAGATCCTGCTGATCGGCGACTCCATCGTCGAGCGCACCAGCTTTGCGATGAAGGCACCGATCGACCTGTCCCGCATCAACCGCTCGGCCAGCGGCAACATGCGGGTCAGCGGCCGGGTGCGCGGCTATGTCAACGGCGTGATTGACGCCGAGATCCGGGGCACGCTGGACGGCACGCTCCATGCCTCCGTCACATCGGGCACCACCATCGAACCGGCCGGCCCGTCCTACGCACTGCCGCAGGACGCCGCGGCCTGGGCCCAAAGCTATACCGAGGGGGAAGAAGTATGAACAACTTTGTCAAACGGCTTCTTTCGGCCCTGCTCTGTCTCTGCCTGGCGGTGGGGGCGCTGCCCGCCCGGGCGGAGGAAGGACCGCAGACCGTGACCGTCTCCACGGCGCAGGACCTGCTGGACCTCGCACAGTCCTGCCGTCTGGACAGCTGGAGCCGCGGCCTCACCGTGGTGCTGGCCGCGGACATTGACCTGACGGACAGCGGATTTTCCGGCATCCCCACCTTCGGCGGAACGCTGGAGGGCGGCGGCCACACGATCAGCGGGCTGGACCTTTCGGGGGACGGCAGCGTTCAGGGGCTGTTCCGCTATCTGCAGCAGGGGGCCGTTGTGCGTGACCTGACGGTCAGCGGCGACGTGCACCCCGGCGGAACCCGCACCGAGGTGGGCGGCCTGGTCGGCGAAAACGCCGGCACGCTGCAAGGCTGCACCTTTTCCGGCACCGTCACCGGCACCGATCAGGTGGGCGGCCTGGCGGGCTGCAACACCGTCACCGGCACCATCACGGGCTGCACGATCAGCGGCAGCGTCTACGGCAACCACTTTGTCGGCGGCGCGGCGGGCCGCAATGACGGCGTGATTTCGGAGTGCACCAACACCGCCGACATCAACACGACGATCAGCCAGAACGAGGTCCGCCTCGACGACCTGACGGTAGAGGACCTGCTGACCACCGAGCGCGCCGCCGACATCACCGACATCGGCGGCCTTGCGGGCAGCTCCGCCGGCGTCGTGCGCGGCTGCGTCAACCGGGGCGCCGTGGGCTATGCCCATATCGGCTACAATGTGGGCGGCATTGCGGGCAGCCAGACCGGCTACATCGAGGGCTGCGTCAACTACGGCACCGTCAACGCCCGCAAGGAAGGGGGCGGCATCGTCGGCCAGATGGAACCGGCCGGCGTGCTGCAGTACAGCCAGGATACCCTGCAGCAGCTGCAGGGCGAGCTGGACACCCTGCAGGGACTGATGAACCGGGCAACCGCCGATGCGTCGGCCTCCTCGAGTGAGCTCAATGCGCGGTTCACCGACCTGCAGAACCGGGTGGAGAGCGCCCGCAGCGCCGTGGATACCCTGCTCGGCCAGCTGGCCGACGGGGTGGACATCAACGCCGGCAACCTGACGCTGACCACACTGGCCGACCTGACCGGCCAGGCGAATGCCGGCGGCAGTGTGCAGGGCAGCGGGTCGGCCGATGCGGTGCTGAATCCCGCCCCGACCCCCGAGGCAACCCCGGCCGGCCCCACCCCCGAACCGGAGCCGACCGCAGAGCCGGAACCGACCGAAGAGCCGACCGCCGAACCCGAGCCGCAGCCCACCGAGGAGCCGGCCGACCGCACCGGCGAGGTCCATGAGCGGCCCCGCCGCAATGCGCCGGAACTTTCGGCCGAGGGCGAAGCCCAGGCCGACGGCAGCGCGCAGAGTGACGGCACGGTCTCGCTGGACGGCGAGATGACGCTGTCCCTCCCTGACCTGACGGTGAGCGGCAGCGACGGCGTCACGGCGGCGCGCAACAGCCTCAGCGGCAGCCTGACCGCCATCTCGGAGGGCGTCGAGGCACTCAACAGCGATACCGGCGACCATACCCAGGCGCTGATCCGCGATATTCAGGCCATCACCGACCAGCTCAACCGGATGGGCAACACCCTGCTGGGCGCGGCCGAGAACGCCAACCAGGGCACGCTCTATGAGGATGTCTCCGACGAGGACACCGACGGCGACACCGAGGGCAAGGTCTTCAACTGCCGCAACGCCGGGACGGTCTGCGCCGACCTCAACGCCGGTGGCATTGCCGGGGCGATGGCGCGGGAGAACGACCTCGACCCCGAGGACGACACCCGGATCAGCGGCAGCACCTCGCTGAACATGACCTACAAGACCCGCATCGTCGTCCGGGACTGCACCAACCAGGGCAGCGTCCAGGCCAAAAAACAGTGCGCGGGCGGCATTGTGGGCAGTATGGACCTCGGCAGTGTGCTGCACAGTGACAGCACCGCCGACCTGCTGCTGGACGGCACCGCGTATGTGGGCGGCATTGCCGGGCAGAGCAAATCCGCCATCCGCAGCTGTGCGGCCAAGGGACGCCTGTCGGGCAGCCGGTATGTGGGCGGCATTGCCGGATGCGGCTACACGCTGACGGACTGCCGCAGCATGGTGCAGGCCAAAGGGGAGGAGAAGGTCGGCGCCATCGCGGGCGGACTGCTGTCCGGGGATGCGCCGGACAACGCCCTCAACGACTGGCAGGACATCCCGAGCGATGTGCAGGGCAACTGCTTTGTCAGCGAGACGCTCGGCGGCATTGACGGCGTCAGCTATGCACAGCAGGCGGAACCGGTCTCCTTCGAGGCGTTTGCCGCGCTGGCCGGACAGGAAAACCTGCCCGAGACCTTCCGCACCATCACGCTGACTTTCCAGGCGGACGGCAATCCGGTGGCGGTCATCCCGGTGGCGTACGGCAGTTCCTTTGACCTTGCCGACGCCCCCGAAATCCCCGCCCACGAGGGATGCACGGCGGCGTGGGAGGATTTTGTCCATGACCGGATTGTCTTTGACGAGACCATCGAGGCCGTCTACACGCCCTACGCGACGGTGATCCAGAGCGACGAACAGCGGGACGGCAGACCGATCCTGCTGGCCGAGGGGTCCTTTGCCGGGGAAACCCTGACGCTGACCCCGCAGACCGACAGCCCGGTGCCCGGCACCGTCGAGAGCTGGCAGTTCACGCTGCCTGCCGATGCCTCGGACCAGACCCGGCTGCGCTACCTGCCCGCCTCGCCCGATACCGCCCTCTATTTGCGGGGCTCGGACGGCAGCTGGCGGCAGGCGGAGGCCACGGCGGACGGGAGCTATCTTGTGTTCGCGGTGCAGCCGGGGGACGATGCCTTCGCGGCCGTGACCGAACACCCGGTGCCCTGGGCCGGGGTGGCGGCCGCCGCAGCCGCCGCGGTGCTGGCCGTTCTGCTGGCGGCCCGGCGCCGCCGTCGGGTCCGGACCTGATAAAAAACACAACGCCGGCCGGGCGGGGAACACTCCCTGCCCGGCCGGCGTTTTTGGATGAAAGTCTCAGAAGAATTCGACGGGGTAATCGGCCAGCAGCTCCCCGCCATTGCGGATCACGACGCGGAAGCTGTCTCCGGCGCGGGCGGTCAGGCCGGACGGGATAAAGATCACGCAGCCGCGCAGCCCGTAGCCGCCGTTGCTCACATAGAAGGCTCCGTCGCTGCCCGACGCCGAGAAGTTCCAGCTGGCCGGCGTGCCGGAGGTGCGGGTCAACGTGACCGTCACATCGCTGCGGTTGAGCGTCCGCCCGGCCGAGTAACTCCACGCGCCGTCCGAGAAGTAGCCGGTCGGCATCTGCATACCGGGCCAGGCCACACCGGTCAGGTCGGCGTCCGCCTGGTTGCTGTGGTCAATCGCATACATCGCCGCAAAGGTGCCGTACTCTCTGGAGGACACCCAGCCGAACCCGGTCCGCCCCATGCTGGGGTTGAGAATCCAGCGGCGGTGCCCCAGGTCCTGGATGTTGGAGATGCTGGAGTCGGCCATCCAGCGCATGATGATGTTGTACATCGGTTCATTGAGCCGCATGGTGTAGGACAGATTGCTGCGCGAAGCCCCCGCCGCGGCCAGATTCCAGGTCGCGCTGTCCATGCCGGACGGGCAGATCGGCGAGTGGGACAGCATCCCGTTGGCGGCGCTGACCATCGCGGCATGCTGCGCCTGGTCGGCCATCGAGGCGTCAATCACGACATCGGTGCTCAGCCCCGCCAGATAGCGGATCGCCTTGACGACGTTCAGCGCCTTCTGCTGGCTGTCGTCGGTCAGGGCGCCGGCGTCATAGGGGGCGTTCAGGTTGGCGGCCCGGGCCATCTGCGGCACCGACGAGGAGACCGCCAGCGACCCCAGATACCCCTCGACCTCCCCGCGGGAATGCCATGCCGCCCCGACGCCGTAGGTCTTGGCGGTCAGAAGGCCGGTCCAGTTGTCCAGATAGTAGGTCCAGCCGTCCAGCACCAGGGCCCCGTGCTGCATCACGCCGGTCACACGGTCATAGTACCAGCTGTTGCTGCCCTCGGTGTACCAGCCCTTGATCATCGACCCGTAGATCGGGTCAAACCGGTACCAGCTGCCGTTCTGGCAGTGCTCGCCCTTGATCATCCGGCCCTCGGCGTCGTACCGCACCCATTTGCCGGTGCCGTCGGGGCGGTCCGCCCAGGCGCCCGCCTCGGATTCCATGTAGACATCCTTGGACACCGCCTTCTTGCCGCAGTCCACATTGTCCAGCCAGTACCAGGCGTCCGACGCGGGATCATAGATCTCCTTGCCGCGGTAGCTCAGGTCCGGCGTGCCGTCGGCATTGAGCCGGCAGCCCTGGCGGATGCCGCCTTCGTACCAGTAATCGCCGCCGTCAATCGTCAGCCAGGCCTTGTCGAGCATCACGCCGGTCGCGGTGTCAAAGCCGTAGTGGACGCCCTCCAGCAGGATGTCGCCCTTGGTCATCGCACCGGAGATCAGGTCATAGTAGTAGGTGCCGTTTTCATTGGTGTACCAGCCCTTGACCATCCGGCCGTCGGGATCGTAGCGCACCCACTTGGGGTCGCCCTGCATGCCCTCGTAGTCCATGTAGACCTCTTTGTCGACGGCCTTGGCGCCGCCCTGGATCGCGTCCAGCCAGTACCAGGCGTCCGAATCGGGGTCGTAGATCTCCTTGCCGCGGCCCGTCGTGCCCTGCTTGACACCGTTTTCATACCAGAACTGTTTGCCGTTCTCGGTCTTCCAGCCGGTGTAGTGCGCCTCGTCGTCCTCACGGTAGTGGGCGTAGATCGTGTGGTCCCCGGCCACGGCCAGCGGGCTGTCCTTGGTGACCTCCTCGCCGCCGGTGGGGGCGGTGAACCAGCCCAGGAACTCTGCATCCGTCACGCCGCCCAGGTAGCCGTAGCACAGCGCCGACGGGTCCCCGAGATAGTATTTCTCGGAATACCAGTCGGGGGTTCTGCCGTTCGTCTCAAGGGTCACGGTGCACAGGCGGGACGGGTCCACATTGTAGTAGATCTTGACCCCTTCGGCGGGCGAAACCGAGGTGTAGGTCGTGAACAGCCCGACGTTCAGCGTGCTGTCCTGCCGCCAGGTCTCGAAGGTCTGGTCCTCGGTGCCGCCGAAGAAGATCTCGGTGGGGGCGTTGGGCCAGGAGACCGGGAACACCTCCTCAATGCTGCGCAGCGAGGCGGGCAGATAGATGAACTGCAGCCGTCCCGTCGTGAAGAAAAAGCTGGTCAGCGTTTCGACGCCTTCCGGCACGATGATGCCCACCAGGTCGTGCACGCGGGTCAGGCTGCTCCAGTCCAGCACCCTGACGGGCAGACCGTTGATCTGTTCGGGAATCCGCAGGATGCCGGCGGCATCGTCGTTGCAGCCGGTCACTTCCAGGGCGTGCCCGGCCTCCTCGTCCAGGATGACCGAGCAGGTCAGCACAATGTTGGTGTCCGGCACGGCGTAGGTCAGGGTTTCCTCCGCCTGGACCGCGGCCTGCTGCGCACTCCCGACCGCTTCCTCGCCGAGTGCCGGCGGGGCCGCCGCCACACTGAAAGCCGCTGCCAGGGTCAGGAGCAGCAACGCAGTCTTTTTCATCTGTACATCCCTCCTGTTTTTCTTGGGTTTGGTTCCAGTATACGACGCCGGACCCCAAAAGGCACGGGTTCCCGGCATTTTCGGAAAGCTGCCGAAAATGTGTGCTGTTTTTTGTAAAAAAACGCCAATGACCGCACAGCGTTGATTTCGACCCCCGCAGATACTATAATGAATACAAAGAAACCTGCCCCCACACGGAGAGTGATCCATGAAATACCGGACCTACCGCGCCAGAATGGTGGCGCTGCGCGCACTGCGCGTCTTTCTCGACCAGGACATGCCGGTTTTTGCCGGCTGTGCCACGCTGTTCCTGATCACGGCATCCTTCCCGCTGCTGATCTGGATCATGGTGCTGGTCAACCATATGCCCGACTACTCCATCGCCGACCTCACCGACCTGCTCTGCCGCTTCCTGCCCCAGGTGCCGGAAATCCAGCAGACCGTGCTGGACCTGCTGAACAACCTCAGTGCCCAGTCCACCACCTTTGTCGCGTCCTTTGCGGCGGTCACCACGCTGTTCTCGGCCTCGGGCGGCATGGCCGCCATCCAGAAAGGCCTGCAGCGGCTCACGCCCGGCGCCCGGTGCCGCTTCTATGACCGGCTGCTCGCCATCGTCTACACCGTCGCCTTCGAGGTGGTCCTGCTGGTCATCGTGCTGCTGCAGGGGCTGCGGTCGGTGTTCCCGCCTCTCAGCCGCTTTGTGACCCAGTATATCGGCACCGGGGCCCTGCTCGAAACGCTGCGCCGCATCCTCAGCTACAGCCAGCCGGTCATCGTGCCGGTCATCCTGCTCATCGTGCTGCTGATCTACACCTTCGTGCCGGGCGGCCGCCGCACGCTGCGCAGCCAGCTGGCCGGGGCCATCTTTGCCACCGTGGGGTGGCTGGTCTTTTCCCGCATCTTCTCGTTCTATATCCTGCATTTCTGGAAGCTCTCCTACATCTACGGCTCGCTGACGGCGGTCATCCTGATCATCCTGTGGCTCTACGTCATCATCAACCTGCTGTTCCTCGGCGCCGCCATCAATGCGGCTCTCCAGCATTACCCGCAGCTCTGAAACCAAAAAGGCCGGGCCTTCCTTGGGAAGGCCCGGCCTTTTGCCGGCAGGGGATTACTCGACGCGGAGCAGGTCCGCACCGGCCTTGATGCTGCCCGAGGCAACCGGTTTGACGGCATGATAGTCGTCGGTGTTGCAGATGATCATCGGGGTGGTGCACAGGTACCCTTCGGTGCGGATGGCGTCCAGGTCAAAGCTGATCAGCAGATCGCCCTTGCGGACCTTCTGCCCGGTCTTGACGTGGGCCGTGAAGTGTTTGCCGCCCAGCTTGACGGTGTCAATGCCGATGTGCAGCAGCACTTCCACACCGGTGTCGGTCACCAGACCGATGGCATGGCAGGTGTCGAAGAGGTTGTCCACGACGGCGTCGGCCGGGGCAAAGAGCTTGCCCTCGGTGGGCTCGATGGCCACGCCCTCGCCCAGGGCGCAGGAGGAGAACGCCTCATCCTTGACTTCGGCCATCGGCACGACGGTGCCGGTCAGGTGCGCGCCCAGCACGACGGGCTGGACGGGGGTCTCGGGCTTGGCGGGCTCGGCGGGGGCTGCGGGTGCGGCCGGGGCAGGGATCACGGCCGGGGCGTTGGCAGCGGAGGTTTCCATGTAATCCACCAGGTTGGACTTGATGACGGCAACCTGCGGACCGTAGACAACCTGGATGCCGTTGCCCTTGCGGATCACGCCGGAGGCACCGCTCTGGCGCAGCAGGGCGTCACTGACCTGGTTGGGGTCAACCACCGTCACACGCAGACGGGTGGCGCAGCAGTCCACATCGGACAGATTGGCCTTGCCGCCCAGACCGCGCAGAATCAGCGCCGAGGTCGTGTCGGAGCTCTTGGCGCCGGCGGCGTCGGGGCCCACGCCGGTCTTTTCCTTGAAGTCGGCACGGGTGTACAGCTTGGTTTCCTCGTCGTCATCCTCACGGCCGGGGGTCTTGAGGTTCATCTTGGTGATCATGAAGTAGAAGGTGAAGTAGTACAGCACGAAGTAGAACACGCCGACCACGACGACCCAGACCCAGTGAGTCTTGGCGTTGCCCTGCAGGATGCCGAACAGCGTCAGGTCGATCAGGCCGCCCGAGAAGGTCATGCCGACACCCACGTTGAGGATGTGCATGAGCATGTAGGACAGGCCCGCATAGACGCAGTGGACCGCGTACATGGCGGGGGCCACAAAGAGGAAGGTGAATTCGAGGGGCTCGGTGATGCCGGTCAGCATCGAGGTCAGCGCGGCTGAGAGCAGCAGGCCGGCGACGACCTTGCGCTTCTGGGGACGGGCGGCGCGGTACATGGCCAGGGCGGCGCCGGGCAGGCCGAAGATCATCAGCGGGAACTTACCGGCCATAAAGCGGGTTGCCTCGACCGAGAAGACCGTCGTGCTGCGGGAAGCCAGCTCGGCGAAGAAGATGTTCTGGGCGCCCTGGACGGTGACGCCGTCGATGACGGCGGTGCCGCCGACTGCTGTCTGCCAGAAGGGCATATAGAACACATGGTGCAGGCCGAAGGGGATCAGCGCGCGCTCCACCAGGCCGTAGATCCAGGTGCCCACATAGCCCGAGCTGATGACGAGGTTGCCCAGCATGCTGATGCCGGTCTGGACCACCGGCCAGACATAGAACATCAGGATGCCGACGACCAGATAGACGGCCGTGCAGACGATGGGCACGAACCGGGTGCCGCCGAAGAAGGAGAGCACCTGCGGCAGCTGGGTCTTGTAGAAGCGGTTGTGCAGCGCCGCGACGCCAAGGCCGACCAGGATGCCGCCAAAGACGCCCATCTGCAGGGTGGTGATGCCCAGCATCGAGGTGGTGGTGTTGGCGGGCATGGCCTCAACGCCGCCGTTGGCGTTGATCATCGCGCTGATGGCGGTGTTCATGACCAGGTAGGCGATGGCGCCGGACAGGGCGGCGACCTCCTTCTCCTTCTTGGCCATGCCGATGGCAACGCCCATCGCGAACAGCAGGGCCAGGTTGTTGAACACCGCGCTGCCGCACTGGTTCATGATGTCCAGCACCGTGTAGATCACGGTGCCCTGGTGGATGACGCCGGACAGGCCGTAGGTGGCCAGCATCGTCTCATTGGTGAAGGAACTGCCGATGCCGAGCAGCAGACCCGCAACCGGCAGCAGGGCGATGGGCAGCATGAAGGAACGGCCAACACGCTGCAGAACGCCGAAAATCTTGTCTTTCATTCCGAATCCTCCTTGGTTTTGATTTGACGGTCTATATAAAAACAGACCCATACCTCCCCGTGCCGGTTGCCCGGAACAGGGTGATACAGGTCTAGCCTACATTGCCAGGATGCAGTCACTATCCATACGTTTGCATTGTCAGGTGGGTTCCCGCAGATCGCCGGAGACCCGTTTGAGGTGGATGGTCAGATAGACGAGCTCCTCCTCCGAAAGCGTTTTGTGCCAGGTATTGCGGATGTACTCCGCCACGCACTGCGCGCATTTGTAATGTTCGCGGCAGCTGCGGGCAATCAGGGCGCGGAAGGCAGCGTCGTTCTCCTCGCCGTCGTCCGTCATCAGTTTGTCCTGGAACAGCCGCTGCGCAAAGTAGCGCAGATGCACCACAAACCGGTTGAACGCCAGGGATTCCCGGTCAAACCGGCCGCGGTCGCGGTAAAAATACTCCACCACCTGAATCACGCCGTCAATCAGACGGGTGATGTCGTACATTTCGCTCATGTCGGTGTTGAGCTCGGCATTGACGATGTGCAGTGCGATAAAGGCGGCCTCGTCGGGGTTGAGCTCCACGCCGAACCGCTGCCGGATCATCGCCAGGCAGCGCTGCCCGAGCTGATACTCGGTCGGGTAGTAGCACAGGATGCTGCCCGCAAGAGGGTTCTTGAACTCAATGCCCTGCTGTTTGCGCTGGATGGCAAAGCTGATGTGGTCGGCCAGCGTGATGAGCAGCGACTCATTCAGCGGCTGATGCACCGCCGTCCGGATCTCGGAGATCATCTCCTCGGTCAGGCGCAGATGCTCCAGCGGGATCTGTTCGACCAGTTCCCGCAGCCGCCGCTGCCCGGCCTTGTCCTCCATGCGGTACACCTTTTCGACGGCGCCGGGGTCCACGAACTGCCCGGTCTTGCGCCCGAATCCCAGGCCGCGGCCGGTTACGATCATCTCGCTTCCTTTTTCGTCAATGACGCACAGGACGTTGTTGTTGATGACCTTTTTGATTCGCACCCAGTTCGCCTCCATCGTGCGCAACGTGAAAAAAAATAGCCAGCCCCATCAGACACGCTGCTTCAAGCAGAAAGTACGACGGAGTTGGTCTAGCCCGCATCACCGGTAACAATCCAACGCATGCCATTGAGGCATCGAAACTTTATCTGGCAAAATCATAGCACGACAGGATGGGAAAGTCAATCATTCCCGCAGAAGCGACAGAATTTTCGTCAGGCTGCTCAATTTCGCCCCGGGCGTTTCGGCAGAATGAACAGGGCAGGTGTAGGACGGCGCCCGGCGGGGCAGACTAAGCCCAGGACGAGCGAAAGGAAGGAAATACAATGCCGTACTTGGAAATTGAACAGGTGACTGCGCGGGAGATCCTGGATTCCCGCGGGAACCCCACCGTCGAGGCCGCCGTCCGGCTGGCCGACGGGACGGTGGGCCGGGGCGCCGCACCGTCGGGCGCCTCGACGGGGGAATTTGAGGCGCTGGAACTCCGCGACGGCGATATGACGCGGTATGGCGGCAAGGGCGTCCTCAAGGCCGTTGCGGGCGTCCATACCGTCATCGACAAGGCGCTGGCCGGCCGCAATGCCGCCGACCTCTATGCCGTGGACGGGGCAATGCTGCGCGCCGACGGCAGCCGCGACAAATCGGTGCTGGGCGCCAACGCCATGCTGGCGGTCTCCATCGCGGCGGCGCGGGCGGCCAGTGCGGCGCTGCGTCTGCCGCTCTACCGGTTCCTGGGCGGGGCGTCCGCCTGCTGCCTGCCGGTGCCGATGATGAACATTCTCAACGGCGGGGTCCATGCGGCCAACACGGTGGACACCCAGGAATTCATGATCATGCCGGTCGGGGCGCCCAGTTTCCGCGAGGCGCTGCGCTGGTGCACCGAGGTCTACCACGCGCTGGCCGAATTGCTGCGCAGCCGCGGCCTGAGCACCGCCGTCGGGGATGAGGGCGGTTTTGCGCCCGACCTGGACGGCGACGAGGCGGCCGTCGAGTGCATCCTCGACGCCATCCGGGCGGCGGGCTACACGCCGGGGCGGGACTTTGTGCTGGCCATCGACGCGGCGGCCAGCGAGTGGAAGGGTGAGCGCCCCGGCCAGTACCGTCTGCCCAAGAGCGGGCGGTGCTGCACGGGGGCGGAACTCATCGGGCACTGGCAGCAGCTGGCCGAGCGGTACCCCATCCGCTCCATCGAGGACCCGCTGGACGAGGAGGACTGGGAAGGCTGGCAGCAGCTGACCCGGACGCTGGGGGACCGGGTGCAGCTGGTGGGGGATGACCTGTTTGTGACCAACACCCAGCGCCTGGCCGAGGGCATCGCCCGCGGCTGCGGCAACTCCATCCTCATCAAACTCAACCAGATCGGCACCGTGACCGAGACGCTGGACGCCATCCGGCTGGCCCAGCGCAACGGCTACACGGCGGTGGTCTCCCACCGTTCCGGCGAGACCGAGGATACCACCATCGCCGACCTGGCCGTGGCGCTCAACACCTGCCAGATCAAGACCGGCGCCCCCTGCCGCAGCGAGCGGGTGGCCAAATACAACCGGCTGCTGCGCATCGAGCAGGAACTCGGCGCCGCGGCGGTCTACGCCGGTGCGGCCGCTTTGCCGCGCCGCAGATAACACAACGCGGCGCCGTCGGAACTTCCAACGGCGCCGTGCAGAGTCAGGATTCCTGTCCGGTGCGGATCATCATCCGGTACAGGGCAAAGTCGGCCAGCGGCGCCTCGCCGGCACCGGGCACCGATTTCTGCCATTCGGTATAGTCGGGACCATCCCCGGCGGCCCGGGGCACGGCCAGCAGGGTGGCCAGCAGCCGGGCGGTGGCGGCAATCCCGACGCTGCCGCCCGCATAAAAGCCGGCCCAGCGTCCGTCGCCGCCCTGGGTCAGCGCCGCCGCAGCGCCGAAATCATCGGCACTGCGCCCCAGCGTGACAAAGCAGCCGCGGTAATCCCCGTCACAGAACTGCTCGTAGGCACGGCAGAACCGCACCGCACCCCGCAGGGAATAGACGGTCAGCCGGACGCCGAACAGCACCTGCTCGCCCCACACGGCGGTGGTGCCGCGCCCCGCGTAGGAGCAGCCGGACAGCAGCGTTTCAAAGCTTTCCAGCGATTTTTCGCAGGTCTCGCGGAACTCGGCCAGCTGCTCCCCAAAGGGCCAGCTGCCCAGCACCGGCGCGGCGGCCTGCGCCTCGCGGTCGGTCTGGCCGCACAGCCAGGCACAGGCCAGAATCCGGGTGCACCGGCTCAGATAGTTTTCGCCCACCGGCTGCGGCGGGTCGCCGCAGCAGACGGTGCTCTCGGCCCAGACGCGCAGACACAGCGCCATGTCGGACAGGGCACTGTCGGTCAGCGCCCAGCCGTCCGGCGCCCGGAAGGTGGCCCGCAGGTAGGCGGCCCGGCGGGCATCGGGGTCGGTGTCGGGGCGGCGCCACAGTGCGCCCGCCAGGTCCAGCGCCTGCAGATGGGGCCGCAGATCGCCGACGCCCAGCATCCAGAGCGCCCGCACCCCGCCGCGCCAGGCACTCTGCAGGGCACGGCAGAGACGCTGGTCACCGCCGGGCAGCGGGGTCAGCGGGTTGCCGGTCAGCGGATCGCGGCTGCACAGCGAAAGGCGCAGCCCGTGCCGGTCGGCTGGTCCCGGCCCGCCGGCATCGCTGTCGCTGCCCCGGGCGGTCAGCACCGGCACCAGGTCGGCGGGCAGCGTCAGCAGGCCCTCCTGGTACAGCGCGGCGGCCTCCCCCTCAAGCGGCAGACAGACCGGCGCCCCCGGCACGGCGGCGCGGATCGCGTCATACTGCTGACCGATGGCCTCGCTCAGCGCCTGCGGATCGGTGCTGCGGGTCACCGGCCCGCAGCCCAGCGTCCAGACACGGGGCAGCGATTTCTGGTCGCGCACTGCCTGCTCCCACAGGGCGCGGCGTGCCGCGGGGTCCTGCGTCTCCACCGGCTGCATGGGGGCGTTCAGCGGGGCCTCGGGGTCCTGCATCAGCCGCAGACCCATCGCGGCGGCCAGCTCGGCACAGCACCGGGTCCGCACGACGTTTCCGTGGCAGCGCAGCAGCGCTTCAAAGGCCATCTCCCAGCCCTGGTTGGTCTCGTTGGCCCAGGCCGACAGCAGCGGTGCGTCGGACAGGTCCCAGCCCCGCAGCGCCACCCCGTCGGTCTGGCCCGCGGTGCGCATGGCCGGCACCATCGCAAAGGGCCGCGGTTCAAACCGCTGGTCATTCCAGTACCAGAACGGATGAATGCCCAGATATTCCCGGCTCAGATCCAGCAGCGCGTACACCGCACCCAGATCATCGGCGGCGCACAGCGTCAGCAGATCCTCGGTCACGTCCATGGTGTAGCTCTCGGCGGGCAGCGTCGGAGCCAGACAGATCATGATGCGGTTGACCGGCGCAATGTCGGTGGGGGAGAGCGTCATGGCCAGATCACGGCAAAAGCGGTCCACGGCCCGCTGTACGGCGGACCCTGCCCACTGGGCACGGACGATCGTGGACCGGCTCAACATAAAATCCATAAACGAAGCGTTCCTTTTCCTTCAGAATATCACCGGGATTCCTGCAGGAATTCCCGGATCTCGGCATCCACGGCCTGCACTTCCTTCTCAAAGGCGTGGGCCGAGACGCGCAGGGCACCGTTGCCCAGAATGATGATCTGTTCGGCACCGTCCGAACTCACCACCCGCACCCGGTGCTTGCGTGCCAGCTCGTGGGTGGCACGCTCGATGAACATGTCGGCGGTCTCGGCCTCCCGGGTGTAGATGACGTGCAGGTTGTGCCAGGTCTCGACGGCCCGCACCCCGCCCTTGACCCGGTAGGCGTCAAAGACCAGGATCGGCACGCATTTGCGGTACCCGGCATAGTTGCACAGAATATCCATCAGCCGCCGCCGTGCCGCGTCCAGGTTGTCGGCGGCAATGCGGCGCAGGTCCTCCCATGCAAAGATCACGTTGTATCCGTCCACCAACAGGTATTCCGGGCCGGAGGGCACCGGCTCGGCGGGTTTGGACGGCGCCGGGGCGGCCGCGGACCGGAATGCCCGGCGCACCGCCAGGTCGCCGGCTTTTCCGGCCTGTTCGCCGCGGCGGCGGATCGGACCGTAGGTGCGTTCAAAGATGGCCAGCAGCTCCTTGTCCTGCTCCAGCGTGCCGCGGTAGGCGTCCGCCCGGCGGCGGGCCGAGGCGGACGGCGCTTCGCTCTCCTCGGGGTCGGCCTCATCCTGCGCGCCGGGGGCCCGGCGGCCCAGCCCGCCCGAAATGTGGGCGTGGGCGGGCACCTCGTCCCATCTGACCAGGTACCCGGCCCCGTGGCTGCAGAACACCGAGTCGGCGGGGTTCTCCACGTCGGCGTCGGCATCGTACCCGATGGCGGCCAGCACGGCCTCGGTGTTGTGGCAGGGCGCGTATCCCTTGGGAATACAGCTCAGCCGTCCGGCGCCGCGGGTGTAGGCGGTCACCTCCCGCGCACAGCCCCGCATCTCGGACACCGGCGCCTCTCCGGTCAGCACCGCCATCCCGCTGTCCTCGCCGGGGGTCGAGAAGGTCGCGCAGCGGCGCTGCAAATCGGCCATGGCCTTGCCCACACAGTCCTGCGGCACCTCCAGCCGGAAATCATACCACGGCTCCAGCAGAACCATCTTTCCCTGGGCCGCGGCCGTCCGCAGCCCCTGCCGCACGGCGCGGTAGGTGGCCTGCCGGAAGTCTCCGCCCTCGGTGTGCTTGAGGTGGGCCTTGCCCGCCGTCAGCGTGATTTTCACATCGGTCAGCGGGGCCCCCGCCAGGACGCCGGGATGACTCCGCTCGGCCAGATGGGTCAGGATCAGCCGCTGCCAGTTCAGGTCCAGCGCGTCGGTGCGGCAGATGCTCTCGAACTGCAGACCGCTGCCCCGGGCTCCCGGCTCAAGCAGCAGGTGCACCTCGGCATAGTGGCGCAGCGGCTCGTAGTGCCCCACGCCCTCCACGGCACCCGAGAGGGTCTCCTTGTAGAGGATGCCGCCCTCGCCGAACCGGACATCCAGCCCGAACCGGTCGTGCAGGACGCTCTGCAGAATCTCCAGCTGGACTTCCCCCATCAGCTGCAGATGGATCTCGGCCAGCGCATCGTTCCACACCACATGCAGCTGCGGGTCCTCGTCCTCCAGGGTGCGCAGCGCCCGCAGTGCCTGGTGGGGATCGGCTCCCTCGGGAAGCTCCACCCGGTAATGCAGGACCGGTTCCAGAATGGGCAGCACCGCGTCGGGCTGCGCCCCCAGCCCTTCCCCGGGATAGGTCCGGGTCAGCCCCGTCACGGCACAGACCGTCCCGGCCGGCGCCTCGCTGATCAGCCGGAACTTGCTGCCCGAATACAGCCGCAACTGGTCCGCCTTTTCTTCAAAACTGACCCGGGCATCCGGCCGCGAACACAGCGGGTCCTTGACTTTCAGCACCCCGCCCGTCACCTTCAGATAGGTCAGCCGGGCACCCTGTTCATCCGAACCGATCTTGAACACCTGGGCGCCGAACGCCGGGGCCGCCGGGGGCATCCGGGTGTCCCGCTGCAGTCCGGTCAGCAATTCGTCAATGCCGTCCAGCCGCAGCGCCGCCCCGAAATAGCAGGGAAAGACCTGACGCCGGGCAATGGCCGTCACCAGATCCTCCCGGGCGGGCTCGCCGCACGCCAGCACCGATTCCATCAGCGGTTCGCTGCACAGTGCCAGCGCCTCGGCCCGGTCGGACGGTGCGGTAAAGTGGGAAAAATCCACACAGCCGTCCCCGAACCGCCCCCGCAGCTCGCGCAGCCGCAGCGCCGGGTCCGCTCCCGGAAGATCCATCTTGTTGACAAACAGAAAGGTCGGAACATGGTACCGCGCCAGCAGCCGCCACAGCGTGGCGGTGTGACTCTGCACGCCGTCGGTGCCCGAGATGACAAGGATCGCATAGTCCAGCACCTGCAGCGTGCGCTCCGCCTCGGCCGAAAAATCCACATGGCCCGGCGTGTCCAGCAGCGTGATCTGCGTCTCCTCACGGCTGCCGTCCTCGGCGCCCGGCAGCGTGAATACCGCCTGCTTGGCAAAAATCGTGATGCCCCGCGCCCGTTCCAGCGCGTTTGTGTCCAGATAGGCATCCCGGTGATCCACCCGGCCCAGCCGCCGGATGGCCCCGGCCTGGTAGAGCATCGCTTCGGACAGCGTTGTCTTGCCGCTGTCAACATGGGCCAAAACCCCTATGACCAATCGTTTCATCGTTCCTAACCCCTGTATGTCGTCCTTACTTACAATATAGTACCTGTTTTTTCGCTGCGATTCAACCTTTTCTTTCGCCCCGCCCGGCTCCGCGCACCGGAAATTTTTTCAAAAAACTCTTGACATCCACATCTCTGCATGCTATACTGATTAGGCACTCAAAAGAGAGGCGCCTATATCGCGGGGTAGAGCAGATGGTAGCTCGTCGGGCTCATAACCCGGAGGTCGCAGGTTCAAGTCCTGTCCCCGCAACCACTAAGCCGGTCAACCGAATGGTTGACCGGCTTTTTGTTGTGCTTTTCGGGTTATGAGACCGGCGAGTGTGCTCGTTGGGAAGAAAATGCGACCATCGCCTGCGGCGGAAACAGGGAGGATTTTCTGGTGCGGCAGTCCCGATCGGTAGGGCCTGAAACCGGAGATTCACAGGGTAGCCAAAGGCTGTGCCGGATTTTTGGGCAGGGCACAAATTGACGGTCAGGCGTTTTTTGCTTATACTGAAAGTGAAACAATGCAAAGGAGGCGCGGCCTATGAACATACCGTATATCGTCGGAATGGGAGTGGTCTACACCGCCGCCCTGTGGCTGTTGGTGCGGCGGCTGCGCCTGCCGGGTCGGGGCTATCTGCCCGAAAAAACGCTGTGCAGCCTCTGCTTTGTGGCTGTGGCGGCGGTGTGCGCTGCCCTGGGCAACCGTCCCGAAGCCTTCTGGCAATTACTGCCGGCGCTGCTGTGCTGTGTGGTGGGGGATGTGGTGCTGGCGCTCTACAACAACCTGCGCCGTCCGGGCCTGTTTTTGGTCGGACTGGCGGCCTTTCTGGCCGGACATACCCTGTTTGTATGGGGCCTGTGCCGGATGCAGCCCATGGGCTGGCCGGTGCCGCTGGCCGCGGTGCTGGGGGCCGGCGGCGCGGCGGCGCTGTCCGGCATGCCGGGAATGCAGACCGGGCGGATGCGCCCTTGGGTGGTGCTTTATGCAGCTTTTGTCTCGGCACTGCTGGGCAAGGGACTGCAGCTGGCCTTTGGCATCGGCCAGCTCTGGTGCTTTCTGGTGCTGGCAGGGGCGGTGCTGTTTTGGATTTCGGATCTGCTGATCCTGTTTTTGTATTTTTACTCTTCCAAGCACCCTGCCGTGCACGTCGCCAATCTTTTGACCTACTACTATGCGATGTTTCTGATCTCAGTCAGCCTTGCGGTCTGAGAACGGGGACGCCCGATCACGTTGCAGCAGCTGTTGGAACCAATTCCTTTTCAGGAACGCCAAAAAAAGCCGGTCAACCGAATGGCTGACCGGCTTGCTGATTTCAAGTGGCGAAAAGCGGCAGGAATCTCTGCGGTCCATGGCCGGGACCGTCCGTGCGCTTATCGGAGCTTTTCCGCTTTTTTCAACGCTTTCCCATACTGGTTCCTGACGCCGTTTTCCTTTTCTTTTTCGTACAAGTTGGAGATTTGCTCAAACAAAGGCCCCTTTGCATAGTGCGGGAGGAGAACAATGCGGGACAGGGCGTAAGCGCTTGCCCACCGGATCACCGTTCCATCCGAGTCCGCATTCTGCAACAAGGCGGTTATGGCATCGTCAAGATCCTCCGGATAAGCGGCCGCAAGATTTCCGACGATTCTGGAAGCTTCCCGTTTGCAAGAAGGATCGGAAGACAGGAGATAGCTTTCTGACAGTTTCCGATACCTTTCTTCGAGGACAACCTCTTTGGAACGGCTCACCTCTTCAATGGCTTCGAGCAAAAGGGAAATCTTTTTTTCGGGCAAAAATGAACAGGCCTCAGAAACTGCGGAAAAATCAAAGCGCCCGTCAAGGATACCTTGCACGATGGCCGTCCGCTTTTCCAGGCGCTTGATGGATTTGTCGTCGATGATCTGTTGGATTGTCATGATTGTTTTCTCCTGTAAATCCTAAGAAACCGGGTTCGCTTGTTGAGTCACCATCTGCATCGCGGATGGGACACCCCCTCTGTGCCGGGCAATTCTATCATAGCAGGGGAGAGGAAGATCGTCAAATAGCGCTGATTTGGACTTGCCTCCAGAACGCCTGCAACGACCGTCCCGGACTTCCCCCGAAATCCGGCGCCACCCGGGCAGGCGTTCTTAGTACGGCAATCATTTTTGGGAAAGTTCCCCACAGGCGCTTCCAAAGATGATATACTTCCTTTGACAGGAACGGCGGGAGCGGTTCCGGCGGGTCCGACCGGCAAATACCAGGAAAACAGGATCAAAAAAGGAAGCGGGGCTGTCAGGATGGGAACGCTCGAAATCGGCTGCTGCGGAGCATACTGCAAAACCTGCCGGGAAAACGGCAGAACCTGCAAGGGGTGCAAAATGGGGTACGCCGACGGTTCGCGTGATCTGGCAAAGGCAAAATGCAGGATCAAGGTGTGCTGTATCGGCAAAAACCAGATCTCCTGCGCCGACTGCGCCGCCTATGACGGTTGCCCCATCATCCAGGCATTTCACAACCATGCCGGGTACAAATACAGAAAATACCAACAGTCCATCGCCTTTATCCGTGCCCACGGCTACGACGATTTTCTGGAACGTGCGGCGGCCTGGACCGGTGCCTGCGGCAAACTCTGAGGAAGGAACCGCACTGGCCAGTTCGGTCGTTTGGCCGGTCCCCGAACAGGAAAAATACCCCCGGAAAGCGGAGCTTTCCGGGGGCTTTCGTTTACTCTTCGGCCGGGCTGATGCAGCACTGGAAGGGAGCCAGCGTCTGGTCCTCGTACGCCGCCGGCCGGGGGTTGTGGTTCATCACCAGGCGGATGCGGTCCCGGCCGCTGCCGCGGTACACCACTTCCACCCCGGGGGCCGAGGACTCCCCGGCCAGGCCCTGCCTGGCACAGAGTTCCTCCAGCAGCCGGGTCAGCAGGGGCTCGTCCGCCCCGCAGCCGAGGTAATAGACCCAGCCTTTCTGCTGCGCCTTGCGGGTGAGTGCCGCATATTCCCCATAGAAGTCGTCCCGGTAGCGCAGCAGCACCTGGGCATCGCGGCACACCAGCAGATCGCGGAAGATGCCTCCCTGACCCCGGGCACCCGCCCAATCGCCTTCGCCTTCCAGGGGGAAGGACTGGCCTTCCTGCAGGCTCTCGGTCTCTGCCACACAGACCCCTGCGAAATCGTCAAAGTCCAGGGGCAGCGGTTTGCCGAACACCAGGTTGTTGTCCAGGTCCTTGACAAAGTCCCGGTAGGTGAGCAGCGCGATGCCGCCCTGCTCCACGAACGCCTTGAGCCGCGCCTGGAGCCGGGGATCGGTGACGATCATCTGGGGCAGAATGACCACCTTGTAGCCGGCAAAGTCGGCCCGTGCGGGGATCACGTCCACCGGAATATTCCGGTCATAGAAGAATTTGTGGTACTTTTTCATCTCCCGCTCACAGTCCAGCGTCAGGCTCTGGCGCTGGATGCGGAACGCTGCCAGGGAGTCGTAGTCGTAGAGGATGGCTGCCTCGGCACAGAGGGGCGTTTCCAGCTGGGGCGCATACCGGCAGATCTCCTGAAAGAAGCTCTGCACCTCGTAATATTTTCTCCGCTTCCGGTTGTCGGCGTCCAGGATGCCGTAGCAGAACTGCTCGGCGCCCTTGGTGGCGCCCCGGTAACGAAAGAAGAAGAGAGACTCGCACCCGCGGGCCATGCCCTGGCAGGCCCACAGCCGGGCCTGGTTGGGCCGGGGGGAAAAGCCGGTGACGTCATGGCCCTGGGCCCCCATGATGGCCTCGGTAATCCAGAAGTTCTGCTGCCGCAAGCCCCGGATGTAGTCCAGCCCGAAGGCAATCTCGTTGGAGGGCAGCGGTTCCCGCTGGCCGCCCCACACCGGGTAGTTGTTGTAGGCGGCCACCGTCAGCGGCTGGGCCACCTGGGAGTAATCCACATGTTTGGCCAGCCCGCCGCCGGGGAAGTCGTGGATGATGACCGCCCCGGGCAGGATCTCCCGCAGCAGGTCGCACTGGAACTGCGCAAACCTGCGGATGCTCTCGCTGCGGAACCGCTCCCAGTCCAGCCGCAGGGCCGGGTTGTGGGTGGTGATGGTGCGGGCGGGCAGGGGAATCTCGTCAAAGTCGTTGTATTCCTGGCTCCAGAAGGTGGTGCCGTAGGTCTCGTTCAATGCGTCGATGTCCCCGTTAAATTTCCGGCGCAGATACGCCCGGAAGGCATCCCGGCACTGGGGGCAGTAACAGACGTCACTGCCCTCATGGCCGAGTTCGTTGTCGATCTGCCAGGCCACGATGGCAGGCTCGTCCCGGTAGTGCCGGGCCAGCGCCCGGATGATCCGCTCGGAATAGGCATACAGTTCCCTGCTGTTGAAGCAGTACACATGCCGCCCGCCGAAGGCGCGGGGCGACCCGTCCTCAAAGCGGGAGAGGATGCCCGGATGCTTTTTGGCCAGCCAGGCGGGAATGGCGGCGGTGGGGGTCCCCATCACGACCTGCAATCCCCGGGCTCTGGCCCGATCAATCACATGATCGAAGAAGGAAAAGTCAAACTGTCCTTCGGTCTTTTCCATGATGTGCCAGCCGAACTCGCCGATGCGGATCGCATTGCAGCCCAGTTCCCGGATGTTGTCCAGGTCCTGTTCCAGCATGGCGGGGTCCCACTGTTCGGGATAATAATCTACACCAAGATACATACCGGTTCCTCTTGCATGGTTTTTTTTGGGGGGGTTATTCCGCCTCGACGGTCTCAGCGGCTCTCTTGGCCTGCAGCTGGCTGGCCACACTCTCCAGCACGCTGCCGTCCAGCTTGTAGCCGCCCACATAGATCACAAAGGCCAGCACGGTGATGACCGAGGGCACCACGCCCATCAGGACGCGCATGCCCATGATGGTCTCGGCGGTCTGGGGCACGTTCTCCACATAGCCGAAGATGGTCAGGCCCACGCCGATGAGCCAGCCGGCCACGGCGGAAGCGGTCTTGACCAGCAGGGTCTGGAAGGAGGCCACAATGCTCTCGTTGCGGGTGCCCAGCTTGACTTCGCCGTAGTCGATGACATCGGCCAGCATGACGGTGGTGGCGCCCAGGGTCAGGCCGGAACCGAACTTATAGAACAGGCCGCAGACGATGGTGAGAGGAATGTTCTCCGGCGCCACAACGCCCACCGCAAGCAGGCCCAGCAGGCCGATGGCCGGGGTGAAGCTGGCCAGCGCGAACACCGACTTCTTGGACATGAACCGGGAGAACAGGGGGAACAGGAACAGGGCGCCCATCTCCGCCAGGGAGGCCGCCGTGGTGAAATAGGGGAACAGACCGTCATCCATCGTGACGTACTTGAAGTAATACAGCGCCATACCGCCGGCCAGCTGCACAACGAGGTTGTAGGCCAGCACCACGCCGATATACACCTTCAGCTGATCGTTGCCGGTGATGACGTGGATGGCGTATTTCAGAGAGGTGCGCTGGGTCTTTTTGCTGGTGGCAGCTTCCATGCTGCTGCGGTCCCGGGAGAAGATGACCGTGACCATCAGGGTGACCACAAAGACCACAGCCACCACGACGGCGGTGCGGGCATAGCCCTGGGCTTCATTGCCGTTGCCCAGATACTTGATCAGGGCCAGGCCGAAAGCACCCACCAGCAGCCAGGCAGAGCTGGCGAAGATGCGGGGAATGACGGACATGGAGTCCCGCTCCTCCTTGGTGGAGGACATCGAGGGCAGCATGGACCAGTAGGGGATGTCCATGATGGTGTAGGTCATGCCCCAGAGGATGTACATGACCGAATAGTAGGCGTACTGGGCAAAGCCGCTCAGATCCGGGCCCCGGAACAGCAGCACCAGGATGACCGCATTGATGATGGTGCCGATGAAGATCCAGGGGCGGAATTTGCCCCAGCGGGTGCGGGTGTTGTCCACAATGAAGCCCATCATGGGGTCATTCACCGCGTCCCAGACACGGGCCACCAGGAACAGGTTGCCCACAAACAGGGGCGCCAGGCCGATGGTGTCGGTGAGATAGATGGTCAGATAGGTGCTGATCATGGCGTAACACAGGTCCTTGCCAAGGCCGCCCACGCCAAAACACAGTTTCCTTCCCATTGATTGTTTCATGATACGTGATACCTCCATCCATTTCTTTCAAG
Organism: Gemmiger sp.; assembly: GCF_036306485.1. Taxonomy (GTDB): domain Bacteria; phylum Bacillota; class Clostridia; order Oscillospirales; family Ruminococcaceae; genus Gemmiger. The sequence continues at coordinate 63,913 of NZ_JAXJZK010000016.1, forward strand.
CCAGTTTTTCGCAGGGGATTTACTGATTTTTTTCAAACTGCACCAGCGCACTGGCGTAGTCGCCGCTCAGGCGCAGGGGCAGTCCGTGACCCATAAGATAGCTTCCGCTCTTGGTGATGTCGCCCTGGGAGGTGTGGAGGGTGTACCGTGCGTTCTCCTCCAGTCCCCGCAGCCGGATGGTGGTGCCGCGGTGGCCCACCTTGCTCTGGGGCAGGAAGGCAAAGAGCACGCCCTTGTCCTCCTTCAGATACTCATACAGGAAATACGAATCGGCGCTGGGATTGTCCAGCCGGTAGAAGGTCCCTTCCTGGATGATGGGCCGGATCTCCTTGTACTGGCGGATCATCTTCTGGGACAGTTCCACTTCCTCCGGGGTGAACTTCAGGATGTTGCAGCCGATCCCCAGGCTGCCCATCATGGCGCTGTGGTAGCGGAAGGTCAGCGGGATCATCCGGCCCGAAAGGAAGTTGGGGCAGTCGGTGACCCAGGCCCGCATGGCCTTGATGGGGTAGATGCGGGAGTAGGAATTCTGGATATACAGCCGGTCGTAGGCATCGGTGTTGTCGCTGGTCCAGAAGTCGTCAAAGATGCCCAGAATGCCGTAGTCGATCCGTCCGCCGCCCGAGGCGCAGGCCTCAAACAGGACGTCGGGATGCTTTTTCTTCAGTGCGGTGACGATGCCGTAGATGACCTGGATGTGCTTGTACCAGATGTCCCGCTGGGGGCCGGTCTGGGAGATGGGGCGGTTGGCGTCCCACTTGATATAGTCGATGTCATACCGGGTGAGCAGGTTGTCCAGCATGTTGTAGATGAACTCCTGCACCTCCGGCTTGGTGACGTTGAGGACATACTGTACCCGGGAGGTATCGGTCACGCGGGTGTCATAGTGATAGATCCAGTCGGGGTGTTCCTGGTAGAGCTGGGCCTTGGGGTTGACCATCTCCGGCTCCACCCAGATGCCGAACTTCATGTCCAGCCCCTTCACGGCGTCGATGAGCTCCTCCAGCCCGTTGGGGAACTTGCCCTCGTTCACATACCAGTCGCCCAGACCGTTCTGGATGCTGTGCCGCTCGCCGAACCAGCCGTCGTCCAGCACGAACAGTTCCGCCCCCAGCTCCTTGGCCTTGTTGGCCAGCTTGATCTGGTCCTGGCAGTTCACATGGAACTCGGTGGCCTCCCAGGAGTTGTACAGCACCGGGCGCAGTCCCTTGCTCATGATATGGTCCAGGGCAAAGCGGTGCAGGTTGTGGGACATCGTCTCAAAGCCGGTGGCCGAATAACCGCAGAGGATGGCCGGGGCGCGCAGGCTCTGCCCCGGGGCCAGCTGCAAAAGACAGTCGTGGGGATTGATGCCCATCTGGACCAGGGTCTCCCCGTAGGGAGTCTGCTCCACCACGCCGCTGAAATTGCCGGTCATCCGCAGCGCCCCGAAAAAGACTTCACCGGTGGTCTCGGTGGCGTCCCGGTCCAGGATGAAGTAGGGGTTGTGGTTGTGGCTGGAGGTGCCCCGGCGGTTCTCGATCAGAATCTTGCCGTAGCTCACCCGCTGGGTGAACTGCTGTTCCTCGGCCCCCCAGTGGCCATGCACATTGGAGAAATTCAGGTTTTCATAGGGAATGTGGAACTGGGCGCTGTGCAGCTGCTCGATCTGGATGGGCTCTTCCATCTCGTTTTTCACCACGACGCTGCGCTCCATCAAATCGTACCGGGGATAGAGCTTGTAGTGCAGATCCATGGTGAAGGCGTAGTGCTCGTCCTTCAGGTGGATCACCAGCTCTTCCCAGTCCTCCCCTTCCTCCAGGTCGTAGCCGCAGTACTGGTACACCAGCTCCCGCGTGCCGTCGGCGAAGGTGGCCTTCAGGCAGTGCTCTTTGTAGCGCAGCCCTCCGTGGACCGGGAACTCCTCCGGCGTGATCTCAAACACCGGGTCGTTGGTGGACACCTCGGTCAGGACGGGCATCTCGAGATCCTCCGCCGAGGTCAGCTTTTTCCCCCAGTACAGATGCCGTACCAGACCCCGGTCGTCAATGCCGAAAGCGTAACTGGTGTTCTCGGTGCTGAGCAGGAATACGTCGTTCTTCGTTCCAACCACAATGCTCATCGCTTATTTCTCCCTGTCTTTCTACGATATTTTTTGCCGGGTTTATACATTTTTTCCGGTTTTATACAATGGCTTTACGTTCTTTTTTCTCTTTCATGAAAATGGTAACACTCAAAATCCCCGGTGTCAACGAATTTACTAATACTTTTACCTATAATCGAGTAAGTTTGTAAAATGTTTACTAAAATGACCTTCGGTATTTATGCAAAAAACGCAGAAGAGAAACTCTCTTCTGCGTCGGATTTTCTGATGATGTCGGGTTACTGGTCCCGCACGCTGCCCCGCTCTTCCAGCCGGCAGGAAATGATGATCTGTTTGGGGTGGGTCTTTTTCTGCCAGAGCTGTTCCAGGCAGATGGCCGCCGAATCGGCGTTTTCCCGCAAAAACACCTCCACCGAGTCCAGAGGCGGCTGGGCCAGCCGGGAAAGGCTGGTGTTGTTGAAGGTGATGATCCCCACATCCCGGGGCACCTGGAACCCGAACTCCCGCAGCGCCCGCAGCAGTCCGGGCGCCACAACGTCGCTGGCCGCAAAGATCGCCCCGGGCAGCTTTTTGCCCTCGCTGAGGTAGGCCCGCATGAGGGCATAGCTGCTGGCCGAGTTCATCTCGCAGTCCAGCACGAGGTCCTCCTCAAAGCAGCCCCGTTCCCGCAGGGTGTTTTTGTAATAGTAAAAGCGGGGGTCCATCGTGAGCTCTTTCTTGGGCCCGAAGGTGTAGACGCTGCCCAGATAGGCGATCCGCTCATACCCGTGCTTCCACAGGCACTGGAGCACCTGCCGCACCGCCAGCTGGTAGTTGGGCACAATGCTGTAATATTTTTCCTCGTCGGGGGTGGAGTCCAGAAAAACCAGGCTCTGGGTGTAGCGGTGGAAATCGTCAATCTCCCCCTGGGTGAACCGGCCGATGGCCACGATGCCGTCCAGGGGCAGATCGTCATTCTTGACAAAATGGCCCTCTTCGTTGCGCAGCAGGGTGCAGGTGCTCCAGTGGCGGGCAAAGCACACCTCATCCAGCACGTTTTTGAGCATCAGATAGTAGATGTCCTCCAAGAGCTGCTGTGTTTCAAACATCTGGGCAATGCCGATCCGCTTTTCCCAGATGGGGGGCTCCGGCGCCTCTTGCTGGTGGGCCGCCTGGTATCGCTGCTGCACGGTCTGATAGCCCAGTTCCTGGGCTGTACGCAGCACCCGCTGCCGGGTATCATCCATCACACTGAGGGTGGGGTCCTGGTTGAGTACCCGGGATACGGTGGCCGGGGAAACCCCGGCCATCCGGGCAATCTCTTTCAGTGTTACCATGACCATACTCCTGTATTCAATCTGCCCGACGGGCAGAAGGTAAATCATCGGTTTTTGGTTTACCAACCATTTTACCGTATTTTGTCCTGGCATACAAGACTTTGTCGGACAAAAGCGGGAAAACTTCCGCCCCGCAACGGGCATCCTGCGGCCGGCGGGGGCGGTTCCGGTTGCATTTGCTCCCGCAACGTGATACGATAACGGCATCTTGCCCGGCTCAGGAGGAAAACCGATGACACTTTTGCAATTAAAATATGTGGTGACGGTGGCCGAAGCCGGCACGATCAGCGAGGCGGCCAAGCGGCTGTATATGGCGCAGCCCAGCCTGACCGCCGCCATCAAGGAGCTGGAAGGCGAACTGGGCATCACGATCTTCAGGCGCACCAACAAGGGCATCCTGCTCACTGCGGAGGGGGAGGAGTTTCTGGGGTACGCCCGCCAGGTGATGGAGCAGACCCGCCTGATCGAGGAACGGTACCTCGGGGCCGCCCAGGTCAAGCACCAGTTCTGTGTGTCCACCCAGCACTATTCCTTCGCGGTGGAAGCCTTCGTGGATCTTCTGAAACGGTATGGCGGGGAGGAATACGACTTCCGCATCCGGGAAACCCAGACCTATGAGCTGATCGAGGATGTCGCAAAGCTGCGCAGCGAGGTCGGGGTGCTCTACCTGAACCGCTTCAATGAAACGGTGCTGCGCAAGACCCTGCGGGAAAACCGTCTGAAATTTCACCGGCTCTTCATCGCCAGGCCCCATGTGTTTGTGAGCAGTTTCAGCCCGCTGGCCGGCAAAAGCGTCGTGACGCTGCAGGACCTGGAACCCTACCCACGGTTATCCTATGAGCAGGGAGAGCACAATTCCTTCTATTTCTCGGAGGAAATTTTGAGCACCCGGGAGAGCAAAAAGGATATTCTGGTTTCCGACCGGGCCACCCTGTTCAACCTGCTGATCGGACTCAACGGCTATACCATCTGCAGCGGCGTCATCAACGAGGAGCTGAACGGCAAAAACATTGTGGCCGTCCCGCTGGCGGTGGACGATGCGATGGAAATCGGGTACATCACCCACAGCCAGGTGGGGCCGGGTCCTTTCGGCATCCGCTATATCGAGGCGCTGAAGCGGTATGCCGTCGGGCAGGACCGCCACGAGTAACACAGCGGTTTGCCATAGACTGCATCTATGGCAAACCACTGTTTTTCGGTATTTTACAGATCTCCGTCCCGCCGGTATACTGAAAAACGGTTCTGACAACAATTTCCGCCGCCTTGTGCGGCGATTCCAAAAGGAGATCCGCAAGATGGAAAAGGTACATACCCCGTTCCGCTATGACTATGTGGGCAGCTTCCTGCGCCCCGAAGCCCTGAAAAAGGCCCGCGCCGCCTATGAGTCGGGCACCATCACGACCTGGCAGCTCAAGGAGGTGGAGGACCGCTGCATCACCGAGCTGGTGGCCCGGCAGAAAGCGGCGGGCTACCACGTCCTCACCGACGGTGAGTTCCGCCGCGCCACCTGGCACCTGGATTTCATGTGGGGCTTTCAGGGCATCGGCCACAGCGCCACCGAGAAAGGCCTTCCCTTCCATGGGGAGGCTGCCAAAATCGACGACACCTATCTGACCGACAAATTGTCGGTGGGGGTGCATCCCTTTGTGGAGCATTTCCGGTTTGTCAAGGCGCTCGAGGATGAGAACACCGTGGCCAAGCAGACCATTCCCGCGCCCGCCCAGTTCCTCGAGCAGCTGATCATGCCGATGAACCTGCCGGACACCCGCAGATTCTATCCCACCGACGAGGCACTCATCGCGGATCTGGTGGCCTGCTACCGCAAGGTGATCGCCGATCTGTACGCCGCCGGCTGCCGGAATCTGCAGTTTGACGACTGCACCTGGGGCTGCTTTGTGGACCCCAAGGCCACGATGTTCTTCGGCACCGACGAGGCAGGGCTGCAAACCCTGCAGGAAGAGTTTCTGCTGGTCAACAATCTGGCCATGGAAGGCAAACCGGAGGACCTGATCATCAATACCCACATCTGCCGGGGCAACTTCCACTCTACCTGGGCGTGCAGAGGCGGGTATGACCGCATCGCCGACCAGGTCTTTGCCCGGGAGAAGGTGGATGCCCTGTATCTGGAATTTGACGATGCCCGCTCCGGCGGCTTCCAGTGCCTCGAAAAGGTCTCGGAGGACAAGAAGGTCGTGCTGGGCCTGGTCACCACCAAGAGCCCCCGGCTGGAAGACAAGGACGCCGTCATCGCCAGAATTCACGAGGCGGCGCGCTATCTTCCGCTGGACCGCCTCTGCCTCAGCCCCCAGTGCGGGTTTGCCTCCTGTGAGATCGGCAACAAACTGACCGAGGAAGAGCAGTGGGCCAAGCTGGCACTGGTCAAGGAGATTGCCGGGGAAGTCTGGGGCTGACCCCGCGCCGTCCTGCCGCAGGAAGTCCTCCCTCTTGCCAACCGCCCGATTTTTTTGTAAGATGGAACCAGAAACGGATTATCAAAGGGAGGATGGGAAATATGACAGAAGAAAACAGGCAGGAACAGGCCCGTCAGGCCTTCCTGGTGGATACGCTCCGCAAACTGCTCGGGCAGGACAGCCCCACCGGCTTTACCGAACACGTCGTGACGGTGGCGCAGGAGATTGCCCAGAAGCAGGGCTTTGCCACCCGGCGGACCAACAAGGGCAACCTGGTGATCACGGTGCCCGGCCGCGAGACCGGCCGCAAGGTGGGGCTCTGCGCCCATGTGGACACGCTGGGCCTGATGGTGCGCTCCATCACCGCCGACGGCATGCTGATGGTCACCAAGGTGGGCGGCCCGCTGCTGCCCACCCTGGACGGCGAGTACTGCCGCATCTACACCCGCGAAGGTAAGGTGTACACCGGCACGGTGCTCAGCCTGTCGCCGTCGGTCCATGTGCAGGACGACGCGGCCACCCGTCCCCGGGACGAGAAAAACATGACCGTCCGCATCGACGAGAAGGTGCACAGCAAGGAGGACGTGCAGGCCCTGGGCATCGCGGCCGGCGACTATGTCTGCTACGATCCCAAGACCATCATCACGGACAGCGGCTTTGTCAAGTCCCGCTTCCTGGACGACAAGGCCAGCGCCGCCTGCCTGCTGACGCTGCTGTGGCAGATGCGCGAGACCGGCACCCGGCCCCGGTTCGATACCTGCTTCACCCTGACCGTCCACGAGGAGGTGGGACACGGCGGCGCCACGCTGCCCACGGTGGACGAACTGCTGGCGGTGGATATGGGCTGCGTCGGCGAGGACCTGAGCTGCACCGAGTACCAGGTCTCCATCTGCGCCAAGGACAGCGGCGGACCCTACGACTATGGCATGGTCAGCCGGCTGGTGGAGCTGGCCAAGGCGCAGGGCGTGGACTACGCGGTGGACATCTACCCCCACTACGGTTCCGATGCCGAAGCCGCCTGGGGTGCCGGCATCGACTGCCGGGCCGCCCTCATCGGCCCGGGTGTACACGCCTCCCACGGTATGGAGCGCACCCATCTCGACGCCCTGAACGCCACCCTGAACCTGGCAGCGCTCTACCTCGAACTCGCCTGATATGACAGCAAAATTCCCCCTTGGTCCGGCCGGACCAAGGGGGAATTTTTGCGAACTGGATTATTTCAGGAAGAACCGCAGCATTTTGTCTTTCTGTGAGGTGTAGGGCTGGTAGCGTACCGGCATATCCAGCCAGGTCTTTTTGTCCACGATGCTGCGCAGGTGGCTGAACGCCTCGAACCCGGTCTTGCCGTGGTAGCCGCCCATGCCGCTCTCCCCGACGCCGCCGAAGGGCATTGCACTGGTGGCCAGGTGGATGATCGTGTCGTTGAGGCAGCCACCGCCGAAATGGCAACGGTCCAGCACCTTGCGCTGCACGGCCTTGTCCTCGCTGAAGAGGTAGAGCGCGAGCGGGTGGGGCTGGGATTCAATGTCGGTGAGCGCGGCGTCCAGATCGGTGTAGGTCAGCACCGGCAGGATGGGTCCGAAGATCTCCTCGCCCATGACGGCGTCCGCCCGCGTCACATCCTTCATGACGGTGGGCGCAATGCGCAGGGCGGCCTCGTCGCCGGTGCCGCCGCAGACCACCTTGGCGGGGTCGATCAGCCCCATCAGACGGCGGTAGTGCTTCTCGTTGATGATTTTGCCGTAGTTTTCATTGGCCATCGGATCGGCGCCGAACTGGGCGGTGATCTCGCGGCGGATGGCGTCGATCAGCGCATCGCGGATGGACGCATCGCAGAGGATATAGTCGGGGGCCACGCAGGTCTGCCCGCAGTTCAGATACTTGCCGAAGACGATGCGCTTGGCGGCCAGGCCGATCTTGGCGGATTTGTCGACAAGACAGGGGCTCTTGCCGCCCAGTTCCAGCACGGCGGGGGTCAGATGCTCGGCGGCGCAGCGCAGCACCTCTTTGCCGACGGCCTTGCTTCCGGTGAAGAAGATCATGTCGAACTTCTGGTGTAGCAGCGCCTGATTTTCGGCGCGGCCGCCGGTGACGACGCAGACATGCTCCGGCGGGAAACATTCGGCCAGAATCTGCTGCAGCACCGCGGCGGTGGCCGGGGCGTAGGCGCTGGGCTTGACGATGGCGGTGTTGCCGGCGGCGACGGCGTCGATCAGCGGGTCGAGGGTCAGCAGCACGGGATAGTTCCACGGGCTCATGATGAGCACCGTGCCGTAGGGCGACGGGGACCGGAAACTCCGCGCCGCAAACTGGGACAGCGGCGTGGGCACCGTGCGCTCCCGCATCAGCCGGCGGACATGGCGGATCATCCAGGTCACCTCGGACAGCGTCAGACCGGTCTCGCACATATAGCTTTCGGTGGCGGACTTGCCCAGGTCGGTCTTGAGGGCGCGGGCGAGATCCGCCTCATGGCTCTGCAGCGAAGCCTTGAGCTTTTTCAGGGCCGCAATGCGCGCCTCGGCGGGCAGGGTGTGCCCGGCAGCGAAATACTCACGCTGCCGTTTGAGAATGGATTGAATTTCCGTTTCCGTCATGGGTGGAAACCTCCTGAACTTGTTTGTACATGTTTTCCAGCTGGTCGGGACCCCACAAGACCGGCACCGGATAAAGCGGGTTGGCCTCGTGGTCGGCGTAGCGCGCCAGCTGCGGAATGTCCTCGGTCCGGATGCCGGGAAGCGTTTCGGGAATATCCATCGCAGCGTTCATCGCGTCAATGCAGGCGATGAATTCCTTGGCGGCAACCTCGTCGCTGGCGTCATTGCTGACGCCGCAGGCGCGGGCCAGCTCGGCCAGCTTCTTCCAGGCGGCGCTGCCGTAGGCTTTCAGCACGATGGGCAGCAGCACGCTGTTGGCCAGACCGTGGGCGATGCCGTACCGCCCGCCCAGGCTGTGGGCCACGGCGTGCACATAGCCCACATAACTCTTGGTGAAGGCGGTGCCGGCCAGGTAGGCGGCGCGCAGCATGTTGGCGCGGGCTTCGCGGTTGTGGCCGTTGAAGTAGGCCTCCGGCAGGTTGGCAAAGATCAGCTGCACGGCCTCAATGGCGGCGGCGCGGGTCCCTTTGGTGGTGGAGCGCCCGATATAGGCTTCCACCGCGTGGGTCAGCGCATCCATGCCGGTGGTGGCGGTCAGCTGCGGGGGCAGGTTGAGGGTCACATCGGGGTCCAGCACGGCGTAATGGGGAATCAGCGAAAAGTCGTTGATCGGATATTTGTGATGAATCTTTTCGTCGGTGATGACGGCGGCCAGCGTCGTCTCGCTGCCGGTGCCGGCGGTGGTGGGCACCGCAATGAGCAGCGGCAGACGGTGCATCACATGCAGCAGACCCTCCATCTTGTCCAGCGATTTCCGGGGCCGGACAATCCGGGCCCCCACGGCCTTGGCGCAGTCCATCGAGGACCCGCCGCCGAACGCAATCAGACCCTGGCAGCCGTTCTCGAGATAGAGCGCGCGGGCCTCCTCCACGTTGGCAACGGTGGGGTTGGCCACGGTGCGGTCATAGACGACACAGCGGATGCCGGCCGCCTTGAGCTCCTGCTCGAGATGCGCGGTCAGACCCAGGCCGTGCACGCCGGCATCGGTGACCAGCATGACGCACCCCACACCGTGATCGCGCAGCACGGCGGGAACACCCCGGACCCCCTCGATCAGTTTGGGCTCACGGTACGGCAGAACGGGCAGTGCGATGCGCATGCCCAGCTGAAAAATACGGCAATAAATCTTCTTGACAACGTTCATTTCTCTCATCCTTTCCCACAATGGACGCTATGATACAGGATAAGACAAAAAGGAAGGAAATGTCAAGTGGAATTTTAGCTAAATATTTTTAAAAAACTGTCAGATTTGACGGAACACCGCAGAGCCGCAGCACCCAACCCCTTCAGGAACGGGCCGCGGCGGCGTTTTTTTCGCATTGGCGGCAGATCTCCTTCCAGCGGTGGGTGTGGTAGAAGGGCAGCATGGCGATCATGCCGGTGACAAAGCTCAGCGAGACGCCGGCCATCGCATACTGGCCCAGCCCGACCGCCGCGAGCAGCCAGGCCGAGGGAATCCGGACCGCCCAGAGGATCAGCACATTGACGATGGTCGGGTAGCGGATTTCGCCGACGCCGTTGAGGTAGCTCATGATGCCGTTGAACACCGCATAGCACCAGGTGAAGGGCAGCACGACCAGAACGTACCGCTGGGCGACCGCGAGCACCGCGGCATCCCGGGTGAACAGGCCGAGCACCGGCCGCCCGAACGCCGTGAGCAGCAGCCCGCAGGTCAGCGTGAAGCCGCCGCAGGCCAGCGGGATGCGCAGCGCCCCCTTGCGCAGCCGGTCGGTCAGGCCGGCGCCGAAGTTCTGCCCCGAAAAGACCGACGCCGCATTCGCGAAGGAGGTGATGGCGATGTTGGCAAGCGAGTTGAGCTTGCCGGCCACCGAGCACCCGGCCACAAAGACCGAGCCCTGGGTGTTGTACAGCGTCTGCAGCAGAAGATGCCCGACCGAGTACAGCGCGCTGTTGAGCCCGAGCGGCACCCCGACGCGCAGGATCTCGCGCAATGTGTCGGGGTCATGGCCGGCCGGCAGGATCGGAAAGCGGAGTTCCGGCAGATGCCGGCGCAGATAGAACAGGCTGAATCCCCAGGAGAGCATCATCGCGGCGGTGGTGGCGAGCGCCGCGCCGCCGACGCCCATCCCGAACCCGCCGACAAACGCGAGGTCCCCCGCGATGTTGACGGCGCAGCTCACGACCAGCATCCACAGCGACGCGCGGCTGTTGCCCAGCCCGCGCAGGATGCCGGCGTTGAGGTTGTAGCCCATGTTGCCCAGACACCCGAGCGTCGTGATCCGCAGATAGAGCACGGCATTGTCCCAGGCGTCGGCCGGCACCTGCATGAAGCGCAGCAGCAGCGGGCCGAGCAGCAGCCCCGCCGCGGTCAGCGGCAGGGCGGTCGTGTAGAGCAGCCAGACCGCCGTGCGGGTCAGTTTGCGCTGGCGGTCGGCATCGCTGCGGCCGGCCGCCTGCGATACCAGAATCGAGACCCCCGACCCGATGCCCAGAAAGATGCAGAGCAGAATCTCGAGCGGCTGGGAACTTGTCGCCACAGCCGCCAGCGCCGAGGCATCACAGAAGTTGCCGACCACCAGCGTGTCGACGGTGCTGTAAAGCTGCTGCAGCACGTTTCCGGCACAGATCGGCAGGGCGAACCGGACGGCGGTGGTCAGAATGGGTCCCTGCGTCATATCGACGCGGGTTGCGGTACGGGACATGGGCAAGCGCCTCCTTCAGGCAGAACGGCAAAGAACCGGGCATCCGCGCCCTTTGCCGTTGGGTTCCCCGCGGCAGCGGGGAAAGTTTGCAGGCCGATGAAAAACAGGCAGCCGGTCAACGGACCGACTGCCTGTTCCATTCAGAAAAGGAAGGGCTGCCGCAGCGGGCCGGCGTTATGCCCGGGGCAGCGGGAAGGTGCTGCCGCCGTGGGGCATCAGGATGGTTTCTACCCCGTCCAGACTGCCGCCGTTGTCCTGCGCGGCCAGCGCCAGCGCCTCATCCAGCGTGCGGGCCGCCTGGATTCTGGTACGCCCGAACCGCTCGGCGGGAAGATCCGTGACCAGAATCAGATGGTACTTCTCCGCCGTCTCGGCAAAGAGGAAGCCCACAAATCCGCCGATGGAGAAATGGGCCCGCAGCGTTTTCTCGCGCGCTTCCATCGAGTCAAAGTCGCAGATCTGGGCTTCGCAGTCCGGATCGCCGAACCCCTCCCGGCACTCGGACAGCAGGATCATCGTGCCGCCCGGCGCAACGGCCGCCAGGGCATTGGAGAGGGTCTTGGAGGTCTGGTAGAGGTTGATGTCTTTGGGGTAGCCGCCCGCACTGGCAATCACCAGCGGGGCGCGGTGGGGAATGGAAACACCGTCCAGCTGCTCCACGGCCTTGGCCGCCGCCGCGTGGGCCAGCCGCCAGTCCCCGGCAAAGGCGCCGACGATCTGGTAGTTGTCGTCCACGATGACGTTGAGCAGATAAGCGGGCTTGGCAAAAGCGGCGCACTCCATCAGGTCGCTGTGGAAGGGGTTGTCCTCCGTCATGTTGCCGTTGCAGGCCCGGGGATTGGAGCCGCTGCCCAGCCCCTTGTTCAGGGCGTTGTTGTGGTTGGTGTTGATCGTTTCGCGCCCCGCAATGCCGGGCACGATGGACTTGCGGCCGCCGCCGAAGCCCGCCAGGAAATGGTAGACCACGCCGCCGGTCAGGATGATCTTGTCGCAGGCCATCGCGTAGCTGTTCAGCCACACCGGCGTGCCGCGGCTGGTGGTTCCCAGATAGGTCAGATGCTCCTTGTCGTCGCACTGGTGATCCAGGAACCGGATGCGGCGGTAAAGATCCTCCCCCACCAGGGAAATGTGCTCCTCCTCGGTCTGCCGGCGATGGGTGCCGGTCGCGCAGAGGATCAGGATGTCCTGGTCGGGAATGCCGGCCCGGTTGAGCCGTTCCACCAGAATGGGCAGGTAGGTGCTGGGCTGCTGCCAGCGGCGGGTCACATCGGAGATGACGATGCAGACCTTGTCCCCGGGCCGGACGGCCTCCTCCAGGGGACCGGCGCCGATCGGGTGATCCAGGGCGTACTCAATGTGTTCCCGCACACTCCGTTTGGGAAAATCCACCGGGTTCGCGTGCACCTCTGCCACAATCTGCCGGGGGTCCAGGGACACGGCAAACGCAGTATCGCTGTATTTCATGCTTTCCATACAATTTCGCCTTCTATCATCTGGATGTTGCAAAGCAAAGGGATCTACCCATGATGGTAGCACTTTACAGCGTAAAAATCAAGGAAAGCAGGGGACTGTGTTTGGCCGGCAAACCGGGCGGTTGAACCGCCGGAGCGTTTCCGGTACAATACAACCAGACCGAAAACCGGGATGTTACCATCCGTTGCTTGCCTGCAACGGCGGATGGCGGGTATACTGGACCCGGAACAGGAGGAACAACCATGCTGGAGCAAAAAATCCGGACGCGGCGCAAAGCCAGGGGCCTCTCCCAGCAGGAGCTGGCCGACCGCCTGCACGTTGTCCGTCAGACGGTTTCCAAGTGGGAAAACGGATTGTCGGTGCCCGATGCCGGGATGCTTGTCCGCATCGCCGGGGCGCTGGACACGACGGTGAATGATCTTCTCGGCGAGGAGGAGCCGGAACAGGGCCGGGACCTGGCCGCGGAGCTGGAAGCGCTCAACCGGCAGCTGGCCGAGCGGGCGGAACGCAGCCGCAGGCGCTGGCGGGCCTTCTTTGCGGCGGTGGGAATCCTGGCCCTGTGCGGGGCCGTGATGCTCGCCGCGGGCCTGATCCGGCAGCTGCCGGCGGCGCAGCTTCTTTCCGGTGCGCCGGTCATCGGCGGCGCCGACAGGGCCACCGGCATCTGGGTCGTCCGCCCGTCGGGACCGTGGCTGCCCCTGCTGCTGACGGCGGGCGCGGGCCTGGCGGCGGTGGCGGGACTGTGGAAGACCCGGAAAAAATAGAAAGGAGAACGCGATGAAACAAGCGGCAATCCTGCTCTGCCTGCTGCTCCTGACGGGGTGCGGCAGCGACGCGGCGCCGGCCATCGAGGAGGAGGCCTGGCAGATGGCCACCGTCCAGAGCACGGCGGACAACGGGGCGATCATCGCCTGTGCACCCGGCGAACCCGGCGCCCCCGACACGGCCGAGCAGCTCACGCTGGTCTGCACGGCGTCGGACGGGGTGCTCACGCTGACCGACGGGACCAACGACCGGCAGTATGCGGGAAGCTACCGGCTTGAGCAGAGCGACGCCGGGTCCGCGGTCTACACCGTCACGGTCGGACAGACCGAGGGAATGGCCGTCACGGCCCTGACCCGCTATGCCGACGGGAGCAGCCGCCCCACGCTGATTCTCAGCCTGGACGGATACGCGCTGCACTTTTTCCCGCAGGACGATCAGGCGTGACGCAGCGCGCCCTGGTCGTCGGGCTGCAAATCGAGAATCCCGGCAAAGAGTTCCGCCGCCTCGGAGGTCCGGCCCAGACCGGCGCAGCCCAGCGCCCGCAGATAGTTGCAGTACTGGCGGTTGCGCAGCGCAATGTCATCGGCAAAGACCTCGATCTCGGGCAGCGAGACCGCAAAGAAATCGTAGGCCACCGCATCGAACAGGTGGGTTTCCCCGTAGGTCAGCAGCTTGTGGAAGGCCTTGCGGGCAGCGGCTTCGTTGCCCATCGCACGCTGGGCAAGCCCCTGATAATAGATGAAATCCGACGGCTGGTCGTTGTAGTAGAGCACCCGGCCGGGCTCCTGCGGACCGGAGGCGGCGCGCAGGAAGGCGGCGGCTGCCTCGGGTTCGCGGCCCATCGCCCGCAGGGCGACGCCCTGCCAGTAATCCGCCTCGTTGTCCGGGACGTTGGGCAGTTTGCCCTCGCCCAGGGTGTCGGGGTAGGTCTTGCTCTGCTCCAGCAGCTGCACGGCCCGGTCGTTCTCGCCGCGGTTCAGGCAGTCCTTGGCCAGACGGATCAGCGCATACCGGTACTGGGCGCTGACCTTTCCCTCGCCGCCCTCCCAGGGGTGGAACCGGCGGGTGAGCAGAATCTGCAGCGCCTCCTCACAGCGGCCCTCACAGTTCAGCAGCGTGACATACCGCAGCATCAGGTCATCCCGCTGCTCCACGAGTGCGCGGTTCTCCTCCAGCAGCTGCAGCCGGGCGGCGTTGGAACGGCCCAGCCGGGCGGCCAGCTGGTCGTATTCCAGCAGCAGGCGCGGATAGCCGGGGTCCAGCCGGCGGGCCTGCTCCATCTCCCGCAGGGCGGCGTCGGCGTCGCCCTGTTTGTTGTAGCGCGCAATCGCCAGGTTGCGGTGTACCAGCGCCTGGCCGGGGTCCTGCTGCACCGATGCTTCCCAGTGCGCTATCGCGGCGTCCGCCTGCTTCTTGTCGTACAGCAGGCAGCCCAGCAGGGCATGGGCCCGGGGCGCCCGGCCGAGCAGACGGATTGCGTATTCCAGAATTGCGATCTCCTCCACCCGGTTGGGATAGTACCGGGGCGCCGGCAGCTGTTCGGCGCGCAGACAGCAGGCGCGGGCCACCGCCTCGTCCCCGGCCAGGCCGTGCAGATACCCCTCGTAGTAGGACGGCATCGGGCTCTGCTCGGGGCAGGCCTGCAGGATCTCCACCGCCTCCTCCAGCAGCCCGGCCTTGGCATAGTGCAGCGCCAGGTCCAGGTAGTTGTGCGCCTCCTGCCGCATGACGGTGCGCCAGACCTCCGGCGTTCCGGTCCGGCGGGATTCCTCGTACAGGCAGCCCATCTGCAGCGGGTCAATGGCCAGACTCTCGGCAAGCAGGGCGGTGTTGTCCCGCCCCAGATGCCGCAGCAGCGCGGCTTTCAGGCAGCGGCCGTTCATGTTGTGCCAGTTGCGGACCAGCGACAGCCCGACGAACTCCAGCGCCTGCTCAAAATTGCCGCGCCGCGCTTCCAGACAGGCCAGCCAGTAGAACCCGGCACTCTGGGTCTCGGCGCTCCAGGTGGATTTGTAGAAGGCGTCGTAGGCTTTGCGGTGCTGGCCGTCCGCCTCCAGCGCCAGACCCAGATGGAAGAAGCACGCGCCCTGGTAGGGGTTGGGGTTCTTCCAGGTCTGTTTCTGAACGGCCTTTTCAAAACAGGCGATGCTCTGCCGGATCTGCCCCTGGCGGAAGAGCAGCAGCCCGTAGCCGTCGTTCAGCCGCAGGTCGGTGGGGTCGCGGCGCAGCCCTTCCCGGTAATAGTCGGCCGGGTCGCGGGTGGCGTGGCGGTACTGTTCGAGATGGGTCGCCGCCAGATACAGTTCCTCGGTGGTGCGCAGCTCCTCCGGTGCGCCGAGCGGCTCGGCGGGGGCGGGGATGGGCCGCAGTTCCGGCTCATACATCCGGTAGCGCACCAGGGGGCAGCCCCCGGCCTCCACCGTGACCTCGCAGTCGTGCAGCGTGCCGTCCGCGGCAAAGTCCGCCCCGAACCAGCCCTGCGGCGAGAGGTCGGCGCGCGCCTCATACAGGCAGTCCCCGCCGCGCTGCACCCGGATCACGGCGCCGGGCTGTTCCCCGGTGACATAGACCCGCACCTCGCCGCGGCCGTCGGGAAGAAGCTGCAGACCCACGGCGGCATCCCGGGTGGCGTTGCCCACCCGGCCCACCCCCTTGTAGGGCAGGAAATACTGGACAAAGGTCTTTTCCTCCTGGGGCTTGAGCCAGGAAAAATCCGGCTGATTGTCGGTGAACACGCCGGTCATCAGTTCAATGTACGGCCCGTCCTCGTCGGTCAGGTTGCGGTCCCAGGCGCGGCCGAAATCGCCGTTGCCCCAGGTCCACTGTTTTTTGCCCGGCGCCACATGGTGGTCCGCCACATGAAGCAGCCCGGCCTGGCGGGATTCGTCGTAGTTGCCCACAAAGTCAAAGTCCGAGTGGGCCGCCATGTAGGAGGTCGGGACCGGCACGTTCTTGTAGCGCGAGATGTCCACCCCCGCCGAGTAGTCGCACTTGTAGTATTCGCCGGTCGCAATCGGAAAGGTCGAGACCGCGCGCCTGCCGTGGTCCATGACGGCGTTCACGTCGGGCGGAAAGACCGAGTAGGTGTGATCGTTGACCGGCACCGCGGGGTTGGCCCACCACAGGAAGGTCTGCGGCAGGTCGGTGGGATTGTACAGCCGGCCCCGGATTTCCAGATACGCCTTGCCGGGATACAGGCTGATCGCGGCCATCCCCTTGGTGCCGTACATCTTGTCGGTCTCGCCGACATAGACGGTCACCGAGCCGTCGTCGTGCTCGGCCACGCGGTAGTCCACCGGCGAGAAGGTGGTCGGGCGGTGATGCTGCGGCCAGTTGAATTCAATCCCGCCCGAAATCCACGGTCCGGTCAGCCCCACCAGCGCCGGTTTGACGACGTGGTTGTAATAGACAAAATCATAGCCGTTGGTCTTGTCGAGGGCGCGGTGAATCCGTCCGCCCAGTTCGGGCAGGACCATGACGCGCAGATACTCGTTTTCCAGCCAGACGGCATGGTAGGCGACCTCCCGGCAGACATCCGACACTTTCTCGGTCACCGGCAGCGGATAGACCTTGCCGGTGCTGCCCTGGTAGGCGCGTTTTTCAATGAAAAGCGGATATTTTTCCGGCTCGGCGGCCGGATAGGTCGGAAGAAGAACGGTCTCCTCCCAGATTTTTGCGGCGTGGTTCATCATCAGCAACCCTCTTTCCTGGCAGGGCGGGCTTTCCGCCGCGCCCCGATGCTCCCATTGTACCGCGGACGGCCGGCGGGAAAAATGGCTTATTCTCAAAAATGATGGACAATCTTGCACAGCGGCGCTATACTGTGCGTATGGAACTGCAGATTGAACGAAAACCCGACGGCTTTGCGGGGGAGACCTACATCGTCCTGCCCACCGAAGCCTTCTCGGACTATATCGGGCATCCGCTGGTGCGCCGTCTGTATCTGACGGACGCCGGCTTCTTTCCCCATGCCGCCCACCATTACCGCGAGCGCAGCGAGGGCATTGAGGAATACATCTTCCTGTGCTGTACCAGCGGCCGCGGCGTCGTGGAGGTGCAGGGCCGGACCTTCCCGCTGCGGGACAACGAGGCGCTGTGCATCCCCCGCCTCTGCCCGCACCGCTACTGGGCCGACGAGGAGGACCCCTGGAGCCTGCTCTGGGTGCATTTCCAGGGCGAGGACTGCGGCTATTACCCGCTGGACCGGCCGCAGGTCTGCCGGTTTTCGTCGGCCGGGACGGTCCGCCGGATGGAGTTCCTCTTCAACCAGCTGTTCCGCACACTGGAACAGGACTATACGCTGGGCAATTTCATCTACCTCTCCCAGCTGCTGGCGCTCATCCT
This sequence comes from Gemmiger sp., assembly GCF_036306485.1. Taxonomy (GTDB): domain Bacteria; phylum Bacillota; class Clostridia; order Oscillospirales; family Ruminococcaceae; genus Gemmiger. The sequence continues at coordinate 81,622 of NZ_JAXJZK010000016.1, forward strand.
GGGCGAAACCTACGCCCGCCGGCAGGAGGACGGCACCACGGCCCGGCAGAACCGGCAGGTCACCCGGGCCGTGCGGTATATGTACCGCCACCTGGACCGGGAACTTACGCTGGCGGAACTCTCCGCCGCGATGGGCACCTCCCCGAGCACCCTCAGCGCGGTGTTCCGGCAATGTACCGGCCATGCGCCGATGGACTTCTTCACCCGCCTCAAGATGAAGCAGGCCTGCCGGATGCTGCGTTCCGGCGGGGAATATGTCTACGAGGTCGCCCGGCAGCTCGGCTACCGGGACCCCTACTATTTCTCGCGGGCCTTCAAGAAGGTGATGGGGGTCTCGCCGCGCAGCTACCAGAACGGCCTCGGCCGGTCCGACCCGCCCGGGGACGAGGAAACCTGACCAACGGAACATTCCGTTGGTTCTTTTTTTGCCGCGGACAAAGCAAGATTGTCCATCTTTTTTCAGGATTTGCCATTGGCGGCGGCGCACCGCCACGGTACAATAAAACCAAAACCGTACAGTGGGGGAGAATGACGATGCAGACAACGATGGATCTTTCGGGCCTCTGGGAAGTGCGGCTGGGCGACGGGGCGCCGGCCACGGTGCATCTGCCCGGCACGCTGGAGGAAAACGGCCTCGGCGAACCCGAAACCCCGGCCCTGGAAAGCCGGCTGACCCGCCGGTTCCGGTGGGAGGGCGAGGCGGTCTTTTCAAGAGAGGTGACGCTGCCCGACCATCCCGGCCGGCGGCTGATCCTGGAAGCCGAGCGCGCCCGGCAGCTCCGGCTTACGGTGGACGGGCAGCCGGTTCCCGCCCTGCAGGGGACGCTGAGCACCCCCTACCTGTTTGAGCTGACCCGCTGGGCGGGGCGCCGGGTGCGGCTCTGCCTGCTCTCGGACAACCGGTATCCGGGCTGGCCGCGGGAGGAGATTGTCCATGCCTCGGCGGCAACCGACGAGACCCAGACCAACTGGAACGGCATTCTGGGTCGGCTGTGCGTGCACAGCGTTGCGGACTTCTGGGTGCGGTCGGTGCGGGTCTATCCCCACGGCCGGACGCTGGACGCGGCGGTGGATCTGGCGGTGTCCCGGCAGGCGCTGGACGCGGTCGGCGACGGTGAACTGGTGCTGGAAGGCCCCGCCCTGGCCCGGCCGTTCTGCCTGCCCCGGCGGGACTGGCAGCCGGAATCGCTGCGGCAGGGGCTTTGCACCCTCTGGTGCCGGGATCTGCCGGTTGCCCCCGAGGCCCCGCTGTGGGAGGAAGCCTGCGGCGCCCTGACGCAGATCACGGCGTCGCTCGTGCTGGACGGCAGGACGGTGTCCCGCGCCCGGGCGGACTTCGGCCTGCGGACCTTCGGGGCGGACGGGGGACGGCTCACCCTCAACGGCCGGGTGTTTCTGCTGCGCGGGGAGGCCAACTGCTGCGTCTTTCCCGAGACCGGCCACCCGCCCATGACGACCGGGGCCTGGCGGGAGATTCTGGGCCGCTACCGGGCCTACGGGGTCAACTACCTGCGGTTCCATTCCTGGTGCCCGCCCGAGGCGGCCTTTGCGGCGGCTGATGAACTGGGAATGCTGCTCCAGCCCGAACTGTCCGACTGGAACTGCACCAACGCGCTGGAAACCCCGCACAGCGCCGCGTATTACGAGGCGGAACTGCGGCAGATCCTCTTCTGCTACGCCAACCACCCCTCCTTTGTCATGCTCACGCTGGGCAACGAACTCTGCACCGGCGAGGAGGGACACCGCCGGATGGCGGAGCTGGTCCGGCTGGCCCGGCAGCTGGACCCCACCAGACGGTATGCCGGGTCCTCCAACGGCCAGTACGGGGAACAGGGGTATGACGGCGTCAGCGACTTCTACACTGCGGCGGCGTATGAGGACCGGATGCTCCGCGCCACAAGCTCCCCGATGATCGGGCATCTGAACCGGTGCCGGCCCGGCACCCGGCAGAATTACCGGGAAGCCGCCGCCCAAACCGGCGGGGTGCCGGTGTTCGGCTTTGAGGTGGGCCAGTACGAGAGCTGGCCGGATTTTGACCAGATTGACCGGTTCCGGGGCATCACCATCCCGGAAAACCTCCGGGCCATCCGCCGCCGTGCCGAACAGACCGGGGCGGCGGCATACTGGCAGGCGGGCGTGCAGGCCAGCGGGGAGCTGGCGCTGCGGTGCTACCGCGAGGAGGTCGAGGCCGTGCTGCGCACGCCCGGAATGAGCGGGCTCTCGCTGCTCGGCTTGCAGGATTTTCCGGGGCAGGGGACGGCGCTCGTCGGCATGATGGACGCGCACCTCACCCCCAAGCCCGCCGACTTTGCCAGACCGGAGCGGTTTGCGGCCTTCTTTGCGCCGGTGGTGCTGCTGGCCTGCTTTGACCGCTATACCTACGAGGCCGGCGAGTGGTTCACGGCGGATCTGCGGGTGGCCAATTACGGCCGGCAGACGCTGGCGGGGCCGCTCTGCTGGCGGATTGCCGAAGGCCGGACCATCCTCGGACAGGGAACGCTGGACGCCCCGGCCGGATGGCCGGCGGGCGGCCTGCGGGAGGCGGGCAGCATCCGGTGGCAGATGCCTGGCGATGCGCGTCCCCATGCCCTGACGCTCGAACTGTCCGCCGGGGACCTCAGCAGCCGCTATCCGCTGTGGAGCTATCCCTGCGCTAAGGCAGCACCCGCCGTGCTGCGCCGCCTGACCGAGGCAGACCTGCGGCGGATCGAGGCGGGGGCCAATGCCCTGATCGACCTGCCCGCCGACGGCACGGAATGCCCGGCGTCGGTGCGCTGCCAGTTCAGCACCGATTTCTGGTCGGTGGGCACCTTCCCGGACCAGGAAGGCACGATGGGGCTGCTGATCCGGGCGGAACACCCGGCCCTCAAGGACTATCCGACCGGGACCGCTTCAAACTGGCAGTGGTGGACCCAGTCCCACGGCCGGGCTTTCCGGCTGCCCCGCACGATCGAGCCGGTCGTCCGGGTGCTGGACAGCGTGACCCGGCTGGACAACCTGGGTCTGCTGTGGGAGGCCCGGCTCGGGAAAGGCCGGCTGCTTGTCAGCGGCATGGACCTTGCGGGGCACCTTGAGTTTCCCGAATGCCGCTACCTGCTGGAATGTCTGGCCGCCTACCTCGACGGACCGGCCGCTTCCATGGCCGCCGTCACGCCGGAGGAGCTGCGCCGGCTGATCCGGGTATCGCCCCGGTAAAATCCCGACAAGGAGAATTATGATGCACGTTGGATTTGAACCCTATCACAGATCCGAAATCCTGCACGGACACCTGCATCTGGGCGGAAGCAACCCCGGCGGGGAGCGGATCGAAGTCAACAGTCTCTGCCTGACCCGGGGCGGACAGCCCTGGCTGCCCGTCATGGGCGAGTTCCATTTTTCCCGCTGCGACCCTGCACAGTGGCAGACCGAGCTCTGCAAGATCAAGGCGGGCGGCGTCACGATGGTCTCCACCTATCTGTTCTGGATTCACCACGAGGAGCGGGAAGGGGAGCTGCGGTTCTCCGGCCGGCTGGACGTGCGCCGGTTCGTGCTGTGCTGCCGCCGGGCCGGGCTGGATGTGGTGCTGCGCATCGGCCCCTGGGCCCACGGCGAATGCCGCAACGGCGGATTCCCCGACTGGCTGCTGCACAAGGGCATCCCGCTGCGGCAGAACCACCCGGCCTACCTGGCGCTGGTCCGGGCCTGGTACCGCAGCATCTACCGGCAGATCCGCGGCCTGCTCTACCGCGACGGCGGGCCGATCGTCGGCATCCAGCTGGAAAACGAGCTGGTGGACAACAGCGACCACCTCGCGGCGCTCAAACGGATCGCGGTGGAGGAAGGGTTCGAGGTGCCGCTCTACACCGTCACGGGCTGGAACGCGGTCAGCGGGGCGCGTATCCCGACGGCGGAGGTGCTGCCGGTCTTTGCGGCCTATCCCGACGCCCCCTGGACCCAGCACCGCGATCCGCTGCCCCTCTCGCCGCAGTATCTGTTCAACCCCACCCGCAACGACACGGCGGTGGGCGCCGACCTGCTGCACACCGCCGCGCCGGACGGCTGGCAACTGCCCTATGACCGCTACCCCTTCGCCACCTGTGAGATCGGCGCGGGCCAGCAGTCCACCTACCACCGCCGGGTGCGGATCTCCGGCATGGACGCCTACGCCCTCTCGCTCGTCAAGCTGGGGTGCGGCAACAACCTGATCGGGTACTATATGTACCACGGCGGCACCAACCCCATCGGCCGGGACTCCACCCTGCAGGAATCCCGCGCCACCGGCTACCCCAACGACTACCCGATCCTCAACTATGACTTTGCCACGGCGCTGAGCCAGTACGGCGAAACCCGCCCCCAGTACCGGTGGCTCAACCTGCTCCATCTGCTGGCCGCCGACTTCGGCAGCGAGCTGGCCCGCATGGAATATGTCAGTTCCCTCACCCATCCGACGCCGGAGGACCGGCAGACGCTGCGCTGCTGCCTGCGGACGGACGGGACCGCCGGCTTCGTCTTTGTCAACCATCACCAGCGGCACGCGGCGCTCTGCCCGGTGTCCGATGTCGTGCTGGATACCGGCACGGTGTGTTTCCCGCCCATCACGGTGGCGGGGAACCTGGCCTTCCTCTTCCCGTTCGGGCTCTCGCTGGGCGGCCGGACGCTGCGCTGGGCCACCGCCCAGCCGATCTGCCGGTCCGGCGATACCTGGTTCTTTGCGGCCATCCCCGGCATCCCGGCCCGGTACCGGTTCGCGGACGGCACGCTGGTCACGGCCGGGCAGGGAATCGCGGTGCAGACGGCGGGTCCGGTCCGGCTGGTCACCCTCCCGCTCGGGCAGGCGCTCTGGCTGCGGCGGCTTGGGCAGCGCATCGTCCTCGGGCAGGGATGCGACCTCTACGAGGAGGACGGCACCATCCGCGCCGTGCAGCCAGGGAGTTTCCGGTACCTGCTGTGGCAGGACGACCACTTTGTCCCGCGGGAGGAAACGCGCTCCTTCACCCCGGCGCAGCTCACCATGACCCCCTGCCCGGAACCGTTTGTGCCGCCGTATGAGGAGGAACTCTGCCTCGGCGGCCGGGTGCCCCGCCATTGGTACCGGCTGGAGGTCTCGGGCAGCGAAGGGTTCCTGCGCTTCCCGCAGCGCTGCGATGTCGCCCAGATCTATGCCGACGGGGCGCTGGCGGCGGACAATTTCTACAACGGCGAGCCGTGGCGGGTGCCCGCCTCGCTGCTGTACGGCCGGCAGTGTTATCTGGTCATGACGCCGCCCTCCGATGCCGTGTTCATGGACCCCTGACAGCAAAAACCGCCTGACCGCACATTCCGTGCAGCCGGGCGGTTTTTGCAATAGGGGAAGAAACAGTGAAAATGTCGGGTCGGTTACCGGAGCTTCCAGGCCAGATCGGCCAGGAACAGGTCATGCTCCAGCGCTTCCGGGGTGGTGTCCTTGCCGATGTGCACAAACTCAATGTCCATCATGTTGGCCCAGTCGTGCATCTGTTCGGCGGTCACGTCGTAGCTCAGCACCGTGTGGTGCGCACCGCCCGCCGTGATCCAGCACTCTACGCCGGTCGTCAGGCTGGGCAGGGCCTTCCACATCACGCGGGCCACCGGCAGGTTGGGCATCGGCAGAATCGGCTTGACGCACTCGATGTCCTGGCAGATCAGCCGCAGCCGGCCGCCCATGTCGATCAGGCTCACGACGATGGCCTTGCCTGCCTTGCCCTCAAAGACCAGCCGGGCGGGGTCCTTCTCGTTCATGCCGATGCCGAGGGGATGGGTCTCGATGCGGGGCCGCTGGGCCGCGCAGCAGGGACAGACCTCCAGCATATGCGCGCCCAGGCTGTACTCGGCGCCGGGCACCAGGTTGTAGGTGTAATCTTCCATGAAGAGGGAACAGCCGTTGCCGCCCTCGCCCATCGCTTTGAGGATGGCGGTCATCGCGGCCACCTTCCAGTCGCCCTCGCCGCCGTAGCCGTAGCCCTGCGCCATCAGGTGCTGGCTGGCCAGACCCGGCAGCTGCTCCATGCCGTACAGGTCCTGGAAGGTGTTGGAGAACGCCTGGCATCCTTCGGCATCCAGCATCTTCTTGATGGCGATCTCCTCACGGGCCTGGTAGCGGATGGCGCCGATGTCATCCGTCGCAAAGTCGTAGCTGGCGCGGTAGACTTCCATCAGGGCGTCAATCTCGGCGTCGGTGACTTCGTTCATCACCTGGACCAGGTCGCCCACGGCCCAGGTGTTGACCTGCCAGCCCAGCTTGGCCTGGACCTCCACCTTGTCGCCCTCGGTCACGGCGACCTCGCGCATGTTGTCGCCGAACCGCATGACCTTCAGCTGGCGGGAGACCGCCACGCCGACGGCGGCGCGCATCCAGCGGCCCAGACGCTTCTGGACTTCCTCATCCTGCCAGTACCCGGCGATGATTTTGCGCGGCATCCGCAGCCGGGCCGCCAGGAACCCGTGCTCCCGGTCGCCGTGGGCGGCCTGGTTCAGGTTCATGAAATCCATGTCGATCTCCTCGTTGGGGATCTCGCGGTTGTACTGGGTGGCAAAATGGCAGTAGGGCTTCTGCAGATTCACAAAGCCGTTGATCCACATCTTGCTGGGACTGAAAGTGTGGCACCAGGTGATGATGCCCGCACAGCGGGGGTCGTAGTTGGCCTCGCGCACCACGTCGGCAATCTCCTGGTTGGTCTTGGCCGTGACCTTGTAGACCATCCTGCAGGGCAGATTGCCCGAGGCGTTCAGCAGATCCGCCATCTCGGCGGCACGGCGGGCCACGGTCTCCAGCACCTCGGGACCGTACAGAAACTGACTGCCCACCACAAACCAGAATTCATATTCCTGCATACGCATTATCAAAACCTCCTTGTTACGGCAGTGCGTCGATGGCGGCGCGTTCCACCGCCAGACAGCGGATGTATTGTTTCATAAACGCGGCAAATCCGCGGGTGTCCCGGGCATCGGGCTGCACGGTGCTGCCGACGGCCCCCGCAAAGATGCGGCGGTGCAGATACTGTTCCAGCGTTTCGCCTTCCGCCCGGTGCAGCCGGTAGCCCGCCAGCAGCGCCATGCCCCAGGGGCCGCCCTCCCCGGCGGTCTGCATCACCGAGACCGGCACGCCCAGCGCTCCGGCCAGCAGTTTCTGGCCCACCACCGGGACCTTGAACAGTCCGCCGTGGCCCAGCAGATGATCCGCCGTGACCTGTTCCTCCTCGAACAGGATGTCCAGCCCGTATTTCAGCGTGGCCAGACAGGCGTACAGCTGGACGCGGGCAAAGTTGGCCAGCGTGAACCGGGCGTCGGGGCGGCGCACCAGGAGCGGCCGTCCGTCCGGCAATCCGGTCACCGGCTCGCCCGAAAAACAGTTGAAATTCACCAGCCCGCCGCAGTCGGGGTCCCCTTCGAGGGCCTTGCGGTAAAACAGGGTGTACAGCTCATTCCGGCTCAGCGTCGCCCCGGCGGCCGCCGCCATCTCGCCCAGCAGCCTGACCCAGTCGTCCAGATCGGAGGTGCAGGTGTTGCAGTGGACCATGGCCACCGGCCGCCCGTCCGGCGTCGTGACCAGATCAATCTCGGGATGTACCTTTGCCAGCGGCTTTTCCAGCACCACCATGGCAAAGACGCTGGTGCCGGCGCTGACGTTGCCGGTCCGCACGGCCACACTGTCGGTGGCGGCCATGCCGGTGCCGGCATCTCCCTCCGGCGGGCAGAGCGGAATGCCGGCGCCCAGCGTGCCCGTCGGGTCCAGCAGCCGCGCCCCCGCCTCGGTCAGGGTGCCGGCGTCCTGACCGGCGCAGAGTACCCGGGGCAGCAGATCCCGCAGATGGCAGTGCAGCCCCGCCCCGGCCAGCAGCTCGTCAAAGGAGGCCAGCATCCCGGCATCATAGTCGCAGGTGCGGCTGTCAATCGGAAAAACGCCCGACGCATCCCCGATGCCCAGGACCTTCTGCCCCGTGAGCTGCCAGTGCAGATAGCCCGCCAGCGTCGTCAGGAAGTCCACCTGCCGGACATGGTCCTCCCCGTTGAGGATGGCCTGGTAAAAGTGCGCCACCGTCCACCGCTGCGGAATGTTGAACCGGAACCGCTCGGTCAGTGCCTCGGCCGCGGCCCGGGTCGTCGTGTTGCGCCAGGTGCGGAAGGCGGTCAGCGGACGGCCCTGCCGGTCAAAGGGCAGGTAACCGTGCATCATCGCCGAGACCCCCAGGGCGCCCACCGTCCGCAGCGGTTCGCCGAAGGCCGCTTCATAGTTGCGGGCCAGATCGCGGAAGGCGTGCTGTACGCCGGTCCAGACCTCGTCGAGGTGGTAGGTCCAGTACCCGCCTTCAAAGCGGTTCTGCCAGTCGTGGGCGCCGGACGCCAGCACGGTACCGTCCGGCCCGGCCAGCACCGCCTTGATGCGGGTCGAACCGAGTTCCAGGCCCAGAGAAGTGGATTTTTGTTCAAGTTTCTGCATAGGATCACCGCCTGTCGGAAATGGGAATTGACACGGCCGCGGGGGCCGTTTACAATACAGGAAAAAGGGGGAATGGTTCGTGCGTGCGGTCTTTGACAAAGGGGAGCTGCTGGTGCTGCTGCGGGATTTTTATGAGCTGACCGGCCTGCGCACCGTCGTCTTTGACGAGTGGGGGATGGACATTCTGTCCTACCCGCAGCAGCTGCCGGACTACTGCCGTCTGGTGCGCGCCACCCCCCAGGGCGAGATGGGCTGCCGCCTGTGCGACCAGAAAGCCTGCCGCCAGGCCCGGCAGGAAAAGACCACCTGGATCTATCCCTGCCACGCCGGCCTCATCGAGGCCATCACGCCCATCCAGATCGACGGCGTGGTCGTGGGGTATCTGCTGCTCAGCCATATCGTGCAGGGCGCCGACGAACAGGCTGAATGGCAGCGCGCCTGGCAGCTCTGCGCCGGGTATCCGATTCGTCAGGAGGAACTCTACCGGGCCTACCGGCAGCTTCCCCGCACCCCGTACCAGCGGCTGCGGGCGGCGTGCGACCTGCTCGCCCTCTCGGCCCGGGCGCTGTGTCAGGTCCACATGGCCCGCCTTGTGCCGGGCAGCCCGGCCGAAACACTCAACCGCTTCCTGGCCGATCACCTGGCCGAGGACCTGTCCAGCGACCGCATCTGCGCGGCGCTCGGCATGGGCCGCACCGCGCTGTACCAGCTCTCCAAGGAAACCTACGGCTGCGGCATCAACGAGTCGGTCCGCCGGCTGCGCATCCAGCGCGCCATCCGCCTGCTGACCACCACCCGGCTGACCAACAACCAGATCTGCCAGCAGATCGGCATAGCGGACTACAACTACTTTTTCCGCGTCTTCCGCCGCCAGACCGGCTTCACGCCCCAGGCCTACCGCCGCCAGTTCTCAGGTACCGACTGACGGGGCACTTCTGCTCCTATCATACCCCCGCCGCCCCCTGCCCGTATAGTGACAGATGTTCGGATTGCTGGATTTTTGTTCGCAAATCGTTGTCGGCACAGCAAAAGCCCCCCGGCCGGATGGCCGGGGGGCTTTGCCGTTCACTGGCAGCTGTCGCAGCAGGGGCGGTGCTCGACGATCTCTTCCTCGCGCACCGGCGGCTGATCGATCCAGGCCAGCGCCTCGTCGATGTCAAAGGTCTTGCGGCCGTCCTCCCGCACAAACAGCGGGATGCCGATGCCGCCGCGCTCCCGCACCGGGGCAAACACCGGGTCGTGGTCGCGCAGCGCCAGAAATTCCTTCAGATTGGCCGTGTCGGCCGTGATGTCGATGAACTCCGCCTCAAACCCGCGGCTGGCCTGGATGGCCTGGTAATTGCGGCAGTCAATGCAGATGTGTGTTCCGTATACTTTCATGGATAACCCCTCCTGTCGGTTTCAGTATAAGCCCGGCGGCGCCTGTCTGCAAGCGGTCCCGCAAAATACATTTTGTATTCTTTGCATAAAATAAAACACTATGTTTTTTGCATCGGCGCCAGGAAAGTTTTGACTTTGTGGTTCTGACAACATACTTTCCGGCGTGGGACAGATATGATAAGGGCGTTATCCGGCGGAAAACGGTTGCAGCGAATGAGTAAAACCGGGCCGGAAGACAAACACTGAATACACCGGGAGGTTATCGAATGAACGTCAAGATGAAGAATATTGCGCAGTCCGAAGTGCTGACGCTGAAGGATGAAATCTCGTACCAGAAAGGCCAGGTGGTCAGCAAGACGCTGGCCCAGAATGATGCGGTGAGCATCACGCTGTTTTCCTTTGACAAGGGCGAGGAGATCAGCACCCATGCCGCGGGCGGCGACGCCTTTGTGACCTGTCTGGACGGTGTGGGCAGGATTGTGCTGGACGGCACCGAGTACCTTCTGCACGAGGGCGAGTCCATCGTGATGCCTGCCGGCCATCCCCATGCCGTCAGCGGCGCCGAGATGTTCAAGATGCTGCTGGTGGTTGTATTCTGAACCAAAGGAGAACACCCATGAACGAGAAGATGTTTTGTTACCAGTGCCAGGAGACCGCCGGCTGCAAAGGCTGCACGATGGTGGGCGTCTGCGGCAAGCAGCCCGATGTGGCGGCCATGCAGGACCTGCTGGTGTATGTGAGCAAGGGGCTGTCCGCCGTGACGACAGCGCTGCGCCGGGAAGGGCAGACCGTCCCCGCCGGGATCAATCACCTGATCACGCTGAACCTGTTCACCACCATCACGAATGCGAACTTTGACCGCGAGAGCATCGAGGCGCGCATCCGTGCCACGCTGGAGGCGCGGCAGGAGCAGCTGGCCCGGCTGAACCGCCGGGACGGCCTGCCCGAGGCGGCTCTGTGGGACGGCAGCGGCGACTGGGAGGAGAAGGCCCGGACGGTGGGCGTCCTCTCCACCCGGGACGAGGACATCCGCTCGCTGCGGGAGCTCATCACCTACGGACTCAAGGGCCTGTCGGCCTATTCCAAGCACGCCAACGTGCTGCTTCAGGACGACCCCGAGGTGGATGCCTTCCTGCAGCGGGCGCTGGCCGCGACGCTGGACGACAGCCTGACCGTGCAGGACCTGGTGAACCTGACGCTGGAAACCGGCAAGTACGGCGTGGCGGGCATGGCGCTGCTGGACAAGGCCAACACCGAGGCTTACGGCAACCCCGAGATCACCCGTGTGTCGCTGGGCGTGCGCGGAAATCCGGGTATCCTCGTGTCGGGGCATGACCTGCGCGACCTCGAGATGCTGCTCGAACAGACCCAGGGCACCGGCGTGGATGTCTACACCCATTCCGAGATGCTGCCCGCCCACTATTACCCGGCCTTCAAGAAATACCCGAACTTTGTGGGCAACTACGGCAACGCCTGGTGGAAACAGAAGGAGGAGTTCGAGGCCTTCCACGGTCCGATCCTCATGACGACCAACTGCATCGTCCCGCCCAAGGACAGCTACAAGGACCGGCTGTACACGACCGGGGCGGCGGGGTATCCGGGCTGCCCCCACATTCCGGGCGGCATCGGCGAGACCAAGGACTTCTCCCGCATCATCGAGCAGGCCAAGACCTGCCCGCCGCCCGCCGAGCTGGAAACCGGCGAGATCGTCGGCGGCTTTGCCCATGCCCAGGTCTTTGCGCTGGCGGACCGCATCGTGGAGGCCGTGAAGAGCGGCGCCATCCGGAAGTTCGTCGTCATGGGCGGCTGCGACGGCCGCGCCAGAAGCCGCGAGTATTACACCGAGTTCGCCCGGGCCCTGCCCCGCGATACCGTCATCCTGACGGCCGGCTGCGCCAAGTACAAGTACAACAAGCTGGCGCTGGGCGACATCGGCGGCATTCCCCGGGTGCTGGACGCCGGCCAGTGCAATGACTCCTACTCGCTGGCCCTGATTGCCCTCAAGCTCCAGGAAGTGTTCGGGCTGGACGACATCAACGACCTGCCCATCGTCTACAACATCGCCTGGTATGAGCAGAAAGCCGTCATCGTGCTGCTGGCCCTGCTCTCTCTGGGAATCCACAACATCCATCTCGGCCCCACGCTGCCGGCCTTCCTCAGCCCCAACGTGACCAAGGTGCTGGTCGAACAGTTCGGCATTGCCGGGATCGGCAGTGTCGAGGAGGATCTGCGCCTTCTGATCGGCGAATAAACAAGAAAGCCCCCGGCACCGCAAGGCGCCGGGGGTTTTGGAATCATGCGGGATCGTCGGTCTCCTCACACGGGTAACGGATGCCCATCTGGGCCCGCAGATGATCCATCTGCTCCATCATGTGGACCGTCTCGCGGTGGGGCATCGAAGGACATTCCGACAGCCCCCGGCGGATGCAGTCCACCGTCTCGCGCACCTCGTACTCGTAGCCGGTCAGCTGGGGCGGACAGGCAATCTCCTCGATCAGACGGCCGGTGTCATCCACCATCCGCAGCCCCTGGGGGTTGTTGATGTTGTCCACCATCAGATACCCCTTTGTGCCGTAGATCACGCCGTACCGGTCGGACACCGCGTTCGCCGCGGCCGTCAGGTTGGCCACCCGGCCGTCCTTCCAGGTCAGCGTGATGCAGTCCGTCATATCCACGCCGTTCGCGTTCTTGGTGCACAGACCCCGGACCTCCTCGGGGCGGCCGAACACCATCTCGGCAAAATGCAGCGGGTACAGCCCCACATCCAGCAGCGCGCCGCCGGCCAGCTCGGGCAGGATGATGCGCTGTTTGCCGGTCATCTCATAGCCCAGATTGGCGGTCAGCAGCCGGGGCTCGCCGATCTTTCCGGATTCCACCGCCTCCCGGATGATGCGCCGCATCGGCTGATACCGGGTCCAGATGGCCTCGGTGACCAGCACGCCCCGGGCCCAGGCGTAGCGCAGGGCGTCCTCGGCCTGGCGGGCACTGACCGTGAAGGGCTTCTCGCACAGGATGTGCTTGCCGTGGTCGGCGCAGAGCTTGATGTGGCGGTAATGCAGCGAGTGGGGCGTGGCAATGTAGACAACCTCCACCGCGGGGTCCCGCAGCATCTCCTCATAGCTGCCGTAGGCTTTCGGCACGTTGTGCTCGGCGGCAAAGGCGCGGGCGCGGCCGATGTCCCGCGCCGCAACGGCATACAGCTCGGCCCCGGTTTCGCCCTGCTGCGCCATCCGGCACAGCGTGTCCGCCATGACGGCGGCGATGAATCCGGCACCCAGAATTCCAAATTTCATAGACGGTTCCTTTCTGTTCGGCGCGGCCCGGGTCAGTGGCCGGCGGGTTTCTGTTCCACCAGTTCCTTCTCGGTGGTGCGGTCGGCGTGGAGCAGCGTGAGGAAGATGATCCCCAGCGGGATCATGGTGAGCCAGATGGCCCGGCCCACCAGCAGATGGCAGAAGACCGTGCCCGTCACGGCGCCCAGGATGAAGAAAAACAGCATCCCGCAGTGGCGGGCCAGCTTGCGGCGGTGGGATTTGTCGGCGCTGTGGCGGTGCCGCAGCTCCTTGGCCAGCCCGACGCCGATCTGCCGGATGTGGTTGGTGGCAAAGGTGGTGGCCACCGGAACGCCCTCGGCCTGCCGGAAGGTGTTGTACTGCATCGAGGCCACAAAGTTGATGACGACCTGGCAGATCTGAACCGGTGCGGTCTCGGGCAGGAACCCCAGCCCCAGCACCGCGATCATCTCAATCAGCATCAGCACGGTGTCCCACCGGACGTTGAACCGGTGCTTGATCGGGTTGGGCAGCAGCTCCGACACGAACGCGCCGAGAATGTAGGCCGAGATCGGGACCAGATAATACCCCGCCTTTGCCCATTCGGCGGACCCCAGCGCCAGGCCCATCAGCACGACGTTGCCGGTCTGGGCGTTGCAGAATACGTTGCCGCGCAGCAGATAGGTGTAGGCACCCCAGAACCCCGCGACGGCGATCAGTGTGAAATAGACCCAGTTCCTCTCACAGGTCAGGTAATGCGGTTCGGCAGGATGTTGTTCTTTCACGATATGCGCCCTTTCTACAGTTCAGTTCCCTTTTATTATACACGGCCATACGAAAGGCGCAAGCCAAATATGGCCGCCCCGGCAGCAAAAACGGCGCCCTCCGGTAACCGGAGAGCGCCATTTTGCGGTGCGTGTCAGCGGGCATGCCACCGCTCGGTCCAGGGCTCACCCTGGACTTCGTGCAGGTACACATAGGCCTCCGCCTCGCGGAGCGTGCCGCCGCACAGGACCCGGACCGGGCTGCGCCGGTACAGCGAGCCCTCCTCCTCGTAGAGGTCCATCTGCTCCACCGTCTGGTCGTCGGTGTACCACAGTTCGCCCCATACGGTGCCGCCGGGCTGCGCGACAATGCCAGGGTACCGCCCCAGATCGTACAGCGCGTAGCCGTCAAGACGGGCAGGCCCCGCGAACACGGCGCCCTCCAGACGGTTGTCGGCGCACTGACCGGTCATCAGTGTGCCGTAAACAAAAACCGGACGATTGTTCATCCTCGTCACCCCCGCCGACAGTATAGCACAAAGCAGGCCCCGGGTCCACCGACAGTTGCAGATCGGCGCGCCGCATGGTACACTCAAAGAAAACGGGACCGCCTGGTCCGAAGGAGCGTGGCAGTATGTTGGCCTATACCTATGTCGAACACGGAAAATTTGAGCTGCGGGACAAACCCCGGCCGGTCCTGCGGGATGCGCGGGATGCCATCGTCCGGGTGACGCTGGCCAGCATCTGTACCAGCGACCTGCACATCAAGCACGGTTCGGTGCCCCGGGCGGTGCCGGGCATCACGGTGGGACACGAGATGGTCGGCATCGTGGACGAGGTGGGCGAGGCGGTGACCGCCGTCCGCCCCGGGGACCGGGTGACCGTCAATGTCGAGACCTTCTGCGGGGACTGCTTTTTCTGCCGCAACGGCTGGGTCAACAACTGCACCGACCCCGAGGGCGGCTGGGCGCTGGGCTGCCGGATTGACGGCGGCCAGGCCGAGTATGTCCGGGTGCCCTACGCCGACCAGGGGCTCAACCGCATCCCCGACGGCGTCACCGACCGGCAGGCGCTGTTTGTCGGGGACGTGCTGGCCACCGGGTACTGGGCGGCCCGCATTGCCGAGATCCATCCCGGCGACACCGTGCTGATCCTGGGGGCCGGCCCCACCGGCCTGTGCACGCTGCAGTGTGTGCAGCTGCTGCAGCCGGGGCGCATCATTGTCTGCGACCGGGACCCCGGGCGGCTGGCGTTTGTGCGCGCCCATGCCCCGCAGGTGCTGGCCGTCCCGCCCGAGGGCCTGCCGGAGGTTGTCCGTGCCAACAGCCGCCACGGCGGCGCCGATGCGGTGCTGGAGGTGGCGGGCAGCCCCGACACCTTCCGCCTGGCCTGGGAATGTGCCCGGCCCAACGCCGTGGTGACGGTGGTGGCCCTCTATGACGAACCGCAGACGCTGCCGCTGCCCCGGATGTACGGCAAGAACCTGACCTTCAAGACGGGCGGCGTGGACGGCTGTCACTGCGGCGAGATCCTGGACCTGATCGCGGCGGGCCGGCTGGACACCACGCCGCTGATCACCCACACCTTCCCGCTGCGGGAGATCGACCGCGCGTATGATCTGTTTGAACATCACCGCGACGGCGTGCTCAAGGTCGCCATCGAGTGCGGGAACGCCGATGCAACAAAGTGACAGGCAGGGCCGGGGCGTTTTCTCCATGGGCAAAACGTCCCGGCCGTGGTATGATACAAAGCGGGCCGCAGGCCCGCAAAATCCGATGGGGAGTGCTGTGACGTGGAGATTGCTTTTCTTCTGCCGGGGCAGGAACGCTGGGTTCCGGTCAGCGGCGGTGTCCGTTATGATTACTGTTCGGAGCGCGGGGAGTATTTTTCCTGCGTTGCCAGGACCGCGGAGGCCGCGCAGGCAGTCTGTGAGGACTGGATGATGCGCCGCGAACGCTATTGAACCCGCCGCTCAACCGCGCCGACCTCATTGCCCTGTGCGGCCGGCTGCCCGACAGTTACGAGGACTATCCCTTCGACGACCCCAACTGGACGGTGATGCGGCACCGCACCAACCGGCGGTCCTACGCGCTGATCTTTGAGCGGCAGGGCCGGCTGTGGGTCAACGTCAAGGCGGAACCGGCCTGGGGCGATTTCTGGAAACAGACCTACCCGGCCGTCGTGCCCGCCTACCATATGAACAAGCGCCACTGGATCGGCATTGTGCTGGACGGCAGCATGACCGCCGACCAGATCTTTGACCTGATCGCCGAGAGCTATCGGCTGACCGCGCCGCGCGCCGCCAAATCCCGCTGAACTGGCAGACTTCCCGGAACTTTCCCGGGAAGCCTGTATTTTTTGTGGAAAAAGTTGCCGGAACGCTTGTGCCAATGCCTGCGGTACGCTATGATATAGGGGAGGGAAAAAATTACCGGCTCTGCTCCAGATACGCCCCGGTGGTCAGCACCTCGGTGTGGGGCACCGTCAGGTAGGAGACAATGGCTTCGGCCTGCGCCTCGGATTCCGGCGTCACGCCGGCCACCGCGTCGGTCAGATAGACCATCCGGTGCCCCAGATCAATGCCCGCCAGCACGGTGGACAGCACACAGCATTCCGCCACCACGCCGGTCACCACCACCCGGTCGGCCCGGGCCGCGGCCTCCCGCACCTCTGGAATCGAAAAGGACGAATAGACCGACTTGTCGAGCAGCGGGTACCGCTCCAGATAAGGGGCCATCTCGGGCAGCATCGCGTTGGCAAAGGCGTCGGCGTTGACGGCCGCATTCACACGGTTGTATTCCCGCCACATCCCTTCCGGCTGCGCGGGCGGCACAAAGCGGGTGAACAGGACCTCGCCGCAGACGCCGGCATCCAGCAGCCTGCGGATGTTGCGGACGGCCTGCCGGATATGGCAGCAGGCCCAGGGCTGGCCCTCGGTGTAGACGTTCTGCAGATCAATCACCAGCAGCAGATCATGGTTGGACATGGCGGACTCCTCCTTTGTTTCGCGCCGCACCAGACGGCATTTTCAGATCCAGTATACCGCACCGCGCCGGGAATTGACAAGGTTTGACTTTTGACGGCGGAGGTGTTACTTTAATAACAATACCGGAGAAACTAAACAAAACACCACAAAATATTCAAAAAGGAAGCGATTGTCATGGCCGTTCGTATGGCACATATTCAGCTGCCGGAGGATCTCGGCATTGAGGACGCGATCCTGCCCGGCGATCCGGCCCGGGTGGACCGGGTGGCGGCGCTGCTGGAGCAGCCCGAGGAACTGATGTTCAACCGGGAGTACAAGAGCGTCCGCGGACTCTGGAAGGGACGCCCGGTGCTCATCATCTCCACCGGCATGGGCGGTCCGTCCACGGCGATTGCCGTCGAGGAGCTGGCCCGCACCGGTGTGCGGCAGATGATCCGCATCGGCAGCTGCGGCGCTCTGACCCCGACGCTGGATCTGGGCGATCTGGTGCTGGTCTGCGGCGCGGTGCGGGACGACGGCACCTCGGCGGGGTATCTGCCCGCCGAATACCCCGCCGTGCCCGACCTGGACCTGCTCAACGCCTGCCGCACGGCGGCCCAGCGGCAGCAGGCACCCTATCAGATCGGCATTGCGCGCAGCCATGACTGCATGTACCGCGACGACAACCCCGCCCTGTACGAGACCTGGTCCCGCCGCGGCGTCATCGCCTCCGACATGGAGACCGCGACCATGCTGGTCGTGGGCCGGCTGCGGGGCGTGCGCTGTGCGTCCATCCTCAACGTGGTGGCGGGCTTCCACAAGAACGTCGCCGAGAGCGTGGGCCGCTACCAGAACGGCGAGCAGGCGGCTGCCGCCGGTGAGCATCTGGAAATCTGCACGGCGCTCGATGCGCTGGATGTGTTTCATCAAGGATCTTCCCGGGCCTGAACCGGAAGAATATAAAGGAGGAATATCCCGTGAATCTGTTCAAGACCAAATTTGATGCGGCAACGATCGTTCTGATCCCGGCCTGCATCGGCATCAACTATCTGGGCAAGATGTTCGCCAGCCTGCTCAAACTGCCCCTCTGGCTGGATTCCATCGGCACCTGCATCGGCGGCTGCCTGGGCGGCCCCATCATCGGCGGCATCTGCGGCGCGGCCAACAACCTGATTTACGGGTTGACCGCCGGCGACAACATCACGCTGATCTATGCGCTGACCAGCCTGGGCATCGGCCTGGCCGCCGGCATCATGGCGCGCCTGGGCTTCATGAAGTCCTTCCCCAAGGCGCTCATCACCGCCTGCGTGGCCGGCTTTGTGGCCGTGCTGATCTCCACCCCGCTCAACGTCATCTTCTGGGGCGGCACCACCGGCAATGTCTGGGGCGATATGGTGTTCGCCGCCACCCAGGCCGCCGGCCTTTCCACCCTGCTGGGCTCCTTCCTGGATGAGATCGTCGTCGATGTCCCCGACAAGATCATTACCCTCATCGTTGTCTACTTTGTCCTCAAGGGCCTGCCCCGCAAACTGACGGCCCTCTACGACGCCAACGCCAAGATCGAACACCTCGAGTAAGCTATGAAAAGTATCAGTCTTTATGTGGATAACGGCAGCTGGCTGTGCAAGGTTCATCCCTTTACCAAGCTGGCGTACATTGCCACGGCCATCAGTGTGCCGCTGCTGGTGGGCAAGCTGTCCTTTTTTGCCATCTTCATCGCCCTCAGTCTGGCGGTGCTGGCCAGCGGCAGGCTGCTCAAGCGGGTGGTTCCGCTGGTAGCCTTCTCCTTCACGATCCTGATCACCATCTTTCTGATCCACGGCCTGTTCAACCAGAGCAACCGCAACATCCTGTTCAGCATCGGACCGCTGCACTTTTACCGCGAGGGTCTGCTGTATGCGCTGCACATCGGCTGCAACGTTCTGAACATGCTGCTCTCCTTTGCGATTCTGGTGCTCTCGGCCAAGCCCTCCGAGCTGGTCGAGGAACTGGAAAAGCGCGGTTTCTCCCGCCGGATGGGCTACATCATCACCTCGGTGTTCCAGATCGTGCCCCAGATGACCGGCACGATGAACACCATCACCGATGCCCAGCGCAGCCGCGGCCTGGAAACCGAGGGCAGCCTGCTGACCCGCGCCAAGGCTTTCCTGCCGCTGATCTCGCCGGTGGTCATGAGCTCGCTCATCAACACCCGGGAACGCGCGGTGGCGCTGGAAGTGCGCGGATTTGCCGCCAAACAGAAAAAGACCTACCTTGCCGACCGCACGCCGCACCGCGGGGATACCCCCATCACCGTCGTGCTGCTTGCCATGATTGCGGCCGCACTGCTGTGGAGGATTGTCCAATGCCTGTGATTGCTGTGGAAAACCTCAAATACCGCTACCCCAACACCGAGTCGCTGGCCCTGGACGGGCTGAGCTTCACGGTCGAGAAGGGCGAGTTCATCGGCATTGTCGGTGAGAACGGCGCGGGCAAAAGCACCCTGAGCCAGGCCCTGATCGGTCTGGTGCCCCAGTTCTACAAGGGCGCCTACGGCGGCCGTGTCCTGATCGAGGACCTGCCCGCCGAGACCACCCCCATCTCGGAACTGTGCTGCAAGGTGGGCCTTGTCTTTCAGAACCCCTTCAACCAGCTTTCCGGCGCCAAGGACAACGTCTATGAGGAAGTTGCCTTCGGAATGCAGAACCTGGGCGTCCCCCGGGAGGAGATGCACCGCCGCGCCGAGGAAGCCCTCAAACTGCTGGACATCTGGCAGTACCGCGACCGCAACCCCTTTGACCTGTCGGGCGGCCAGATGCAGCGCGTGGCCATCGCCAGCGTGCTGGTCATGAACCCCGACATCCTGGTGCTGGACGAACCCACCTCCCAGCTGGACCCGCAGGGCAGCGAGGAAGTGTTCCGCACTGTGGACAAGCTGGCCCGCAGCGGCATCACCATCCTGATGATTGAGCAGAAGATCGAGAAGATCGCCGCCTACTGCGACCGCATCCTGCTGCTGCACAAGGGCCGGCAGATCGCCTTTGATACCCCGCAGAAGATCTTCTCCCGCACCGACCTCGAGGAGCTGGGGGTGCAGCCCCCCGCCTTCACGCGGATCTGCCGTGCGCTGGGCGCCGCCCTGCCGGACGGCAGCTATCCCGTCACGGCCGAGGAGGCCGCCGGCCGCCTGCACCGCGTCGAGTCCATCCAGCCGCCGCCCGCCGTCCCCGTGGAGACCCGCCCCGTTCTCTTTGAGATCGAAAAGCTGCGCTTCTCCTACCGGCCCGGCACACCGGTGCTCCATGAAATCAGCCTGACGCTGGACGCCCGTCCCACCGCCATCATCGGCCAGAACGGCGCCGGCAAGACGACGCTTGTCAAGCTGCTCAAGGGCCTGCTCCGGCCCGAAGGCGGCGTCATCCGGTTCCGCGGCGAGGACATCGCCGGGCGCACCGTCGCATCGCTGGCCGCCCAGGTCGGCTATGTGTTCCAGAACCCCGACGACCAGATCTTCCGTTACAACGTCCTCGACGAGGTCATGTTCGGCCCGCTGAACATCGGCATGGACGAAAAGACCGCCCGGGAAAAGTCCCGCGAGGCGCTCGCCATGACCGGCCTGGCCGGCCTGGAGGACCGCAACCCCTACGACCTCGAACTCTATGAGCGCAAGATGGTGGCCATCGCCTCGGTGCTGGCCATGGACCCCGACGTGCTGATCCTGGACGAGCCGACCATCGCCCAGGATGTGCGCGGCCGCCGCCGCATCGCCGAGATTGTCCGCACCCTGTCGCAGCGCGGAAAGCTGGTGCTGGCTATTTTGCACGATATGGATTTTGTGGCCGAATGTTTTGAGCGGGTCATCGTCATGGCCCAGGGCCGTGTCGTGGCCGAAGGCACGCCGCGCCGCGTCTTTTCGGACGCCGAGGCATTGCAGGCCGCCCGTCTGGACCCGCCCCACGTCACGCAGCTCTGTACCCGTCTGGGGTACGAGGGCGTCTTCCTGACCGTCGAAGAGTTCCTGCACGCCTGCGGCAGGGACTGATCCGCCTGCCCCGGACCCCCGCCGTTCGGCATGACCGGCGAGGGTCTGGGAAGGTGCGCCCATCCATCAAAAATACGGCACGCCGGAAAGCGCAGAAGGCTTTTCCGGCGTGCCGTTTTGTTTACCAGCGCGGCGCCGTCAGCGGACAGTGCATGTCGCTGCGGGCGGCGCGCATCTCCACATAGCAGCCGCACTGCATGCAGGTGCCGTTTTGCAGCGCCTCGCAGTCCCGGCAGCAGGCAAGCCGCGTCTCGTACAGCGCGTCGGGGGTGCGCAGACGGCGCGGCATCGTGGCGCGGTACCGCTCCACACTCCGCAGATAGTCATTCTCCCCGGTCATGTCCCGCAGCAGACAGCGGCAGACCTTGGGCTGGGTGGCTTCCTCCATGGCAGACTCCTTTCACTCGGCATCCAGTTCGACGACGGCGCCGGGGCAGTCCTCCAGCAGCGCCGGACGGCCGCTCCAGTCGCCCGGTCCGCCCGACCGCACCCGGCAGTCCCGCACCCGCAGCCCCTGCACACAGCGCGCATACAGCGCCGGAATCTCATGGGGGTACAGATGCCGCGCCGACGGCTGTTCGTCAAACAGCCCGCCGGGCTGGGTGCCCTGGCGGCAGAGCGTCAGGTCCACCGCCTCGGCCCGGATGTTGTACAGCGGGGCGTAGGATTCCCCCGCAAAGAACAGGCAGCTCTCCGCCTTCATCGTGATGTGGTCAAAGCTGACGTTGCGGATCACGCCGGGAAAGTTGTCCTGCCCGGCCCGCCGGGTCGCGTTGACAAAGAGCGCCTCGCCCTTGCCCCACCAGCCCGGGGCCCCCGGCACCGCATAGCGGTCGGCATACCGCCGCACGGCCCCGACCAGATGGTGGACCTGGATGTTCTCGACGGTGCCGCCGTCCCGCACCCAGATGCCGACGGCCCGGGAACAGTCCTCCACCAGACAGTCCCCGAAGGTGATGTTGCGGATGTCGCCGCAGGTCTCGGTGCCGATCTTCAGGGCGGAATCCCGGGAGTGCAGCACACAGTTCGTGATGGTCACGTTGCAGCAGGGCCCGTACCGGCGGGTCATCGGCCCGGTCGCCTTGACGACGATCGCATCGTCGCCGGTGTGGATCAGACAGCCGCTGATGATCACATCCTGGCAGCAGTCCGGGTCAATGCCGTCGTTGTTGGCGCCCCGGTCATCGTTGAGGATGCGGATGTCCCGGATGCGCACGCGGCGGCATCCCGCCATGTGCAGCGTCCAGAAAGCCGCATCCCGCAGCGTCACGTCCCGGATCGTCAGGTCGGTGATGTCCTCCAGCAGGATCATCCGCGGGCGGAACGCCGCCGCGGCCTTGGGACATTCCCCGAACCCGTTGTCCTCGTTGCGGTCAAAAAATACCCGGCGCCCCTGCCCGTCAATGACGCCGCTGCCCGAGATCGTGATGTCCTGCCCGCCGCAGGCCCCCAGAAAAAAGCCGCCGTTCCAGCCGTCCATCGCGTCGTCGGCGTCGGCATGGCGGAACGGGCGGATGTCCTCGGGCCGCAGGCTGGACTGCAGCACCGCGCCGCTGCACAGATGCAGCTCCACATGGGAGCGCAGCATCACGCTGCCGCTGAGAAACCGCCCCGCCGGCACCATGACCCGGCCTCCGCCCGCCTGTGCGGCGGCATCCACCGCGGCCTGGATGGCGGCGGCACAGTTGGTCACGCCGTCCGCGACGGCGCCGTATTCGGTGATCCAATACTCCTGCATCATGGTCCCTCCCGGACTCAGTCCTTGGGCGGCGTCATCCAGCCGCGGTATTTGAGAATGGAAGTCTTGGGATTGTTGCCGGCCGCACTGCGCCACTGGCTGGGCGTGGTGCCCATCTCGGCCAGGAAATGCCGGTTGAAGCTGGACAGCGACTGGAACCCCACCTGCCCCGAGATGGACAGGATGGAATCCTCACTCATCCGCATCAGCGAACAGGCCTTGAGGATGCGGGTGCGGTTGAGGTGTTCCAGCGGCCCCACCGACAGCAGTTCCCGGAACACCCGCCGGAAATGCGACTGGCTCATGCCGCACAGCCGGGCCAGTGTCTCGATGGGAAAATCCTCCATATAGTGCCGGTTGATGTATTCCAGCGCCGGGGCCACCGGGATCGTCGCGGCCAGCCGGGCACTCTCGCGCCGGGCGGTGATCCGCATCAGCTCAACGCCCAGCGCCACAAACAGCCCCCGCACGCTGATCGCATAGTCCATCTGGCGCTGCTGCATCTCGGCCAGCATGGACCGGACCAGCGACTGCACCGCCGGATATTCCTGCGGCGAAAGGATGTAATAGTGCCCCTGCACGGCCTGCTGCAGCAGCTCGCCGTTGGGCAGCGCCTCGGCCGGAAAGAGCGGCCGCACCAGCTCGAACGGGTCCAGATGCAGATAACTCCACTTGCTCGCGGTGCCGGGGTCCGACCAGGTTGTGTGCGGTACATCGCCGGAAATGATCGTCACATCCCCCGCCCGGAAGGCCCGCTGCTCCCCGCGGAACCCCAGGAATCCGCCGTCGCTCTCACACAGGCCGATCTCCAGACAGTTGTGAAAATGCAGCACGCCGGACGGCACGTCCGAGATGCGCCAGTTCTCACCGCTGAGCATCTGGATCGGAAAATCGGCGGGCAGTTCATAGTTGCGGTACTCAATGACGGTGCGCGGCGGCCGGGACATGGCGGATTCTCCTTCCGGATAGAATGGCCCCATTATACGCCCTGTCCGCCGAAAAAACCACCCTTCTTTGCCAAAAACGGCGATTTATGTGCAGTTCATACAAACCAAAAGTGCATAATTTGTGCGAAACGGACAAGTCTGCCCGGCATACATGGAAGAATCGTCCTGAATCATGGAGAAAACGCCCCACGCCCCAAATTATAAATGATCGAAATTGCACAGGAATCGTCTGAAAAGGCCAAGACGATGCCCGGGACGGCGTGCATAATAAAAGCAACTGTCGAAGGAGCCCGCGGGGCCGGATTGCAAAAGGAGAGATGATCAGATGGCAGGATTGATTTTTGACAAAGCACAGATCGAACAGACCATCGACGCCGTGGTGGCGCGCACGATGCGGATGGACATGACCTGGGACTGGCCCTGCGGTGTGGCCTATTACGGCATCTGCGAGGCCTACGAGGTCACCGGCAAGCAGGAGTACCTCAAACTCGTGCAGGACCGTGTGGACGAATACATCGAGCTGGGCCTGCCCGAGTGGACCGTCAACACCTGCTCGATGGGACATTGCCTCATCACGCTGTATGAGCACACCGGCGACGAGCGGTACCTGAACATCGCCAAGAGCAAGGTGGACTATCTGGAAAACAAGGCCCTGCGGTTCGGTGACCGGGTATTGCAGCACACCGTCTCGGTCAACAACGATTTCCCCGAGCAGGCCTGGGCCGACACGCTGTTCATGGCCGCCTTCTTCCTGCTGCGGATGGGCGTGCTGCTCAAGGACGCCGCCCTCATCGACGACGCGCTGAACCAGTATTACTGGCATATCAAATACCTGCAGGACCCGGCCACGGGGCTGTACTATCACGGCTACAACAACCTGACCGGCGATCATATGTCGGGCATCTTCTGGGGCCGCGCCAACGCCTGGGCCGCCTACACGATGTCCCAGGTGGGGCTGCGCCTGCCGGAGTGCTACCTCTATCCCAAATTCCTCGACGTGGTGGGCAGCCTCAACGACCAGCTGGCCGCCCTCAAGCTGCTCCAGACCGAAAACGGCCTGTGGCGCACCATCGTGGACGACCCCGAATCCTACGAGGAGATCAGCGCCTCGGCGGGCATTGCAGCGGCCATGATCGCCAAGGGCAACCCGCTGCACATCAAGTATATCAATAAGTCCATCGGCGGCATCCTGCAGAACATCAGCGAGGATGGCCGGGTGCTCCATGTCTCGGGCGGCACGGCCGTCATGAAGGACCGCGAGGGCTACCGCGGCATCAGCCGTGACTGGATTCAGGGCTGGGGCCAGGGCCTGGCGCTGGCCTTCCTGTCCGGCGTGCTGAACTACGACAAGATGCGCAGTGACGGGGCCCTGTAAGATGCAGACGGTCTTTGATTTCACCGTGCCCGGTTCGGCGGTGTCCTACCGCCGCAGTACCGGAGCCGGATTTGTGGACGCCGCCGCCTTGCAGGATGCCCCGCGGCTGCACACCCCCCAGATGGCCGCCAACTGGCAGCCGATGTGGTGGTACGGCGGCTGGTGCGCGGGCTTTGCGGCCGGGCCCCAGGGCGTTGCGGCCAGCCCCGCCCCCTGCCTGCCCGCCGCCGACCTGGCGGGACGGGAACTGCCGGTCTGGTTCCGGGCCGACCTGCCGGGGGAGGGGACCTATCAGGTTTCGCTGCGGCTGTGCGGCCGGGGCAAACCGGTCCGGGTCTTTGCGGGACGCCGCCGCCTGATGTGGCAGGGCACCCTGACGGAAGGCCAGGTGCGGGAACTGCGCTTCCCGCTCGATGTGACGCCGCTTGTGCCGGACGGCGAGACACAGCCCGCCCTCAATGCGGCGGCCGATCTGGCCGTGACGGGGGCAGACCTGCAGGCGGTGTGCCTGCGGCCCGCCGCGATGCCGCGGGTGTTCCTGATGGGGGACTCCACCGTCACCGACCAGTGCGCGGGCCTGCCCTATGCCCCCGGCACCAGCTATGCGGGCTGGGGCCAGATGCTCGGCCGGTTCCTGCCGGGGGACTGGTGCGTTTCCAACCATGCCCACTCCGGCCTGACGACCGAGAGTTTTACTGAGGGCGGCCACTGGGCCATCGTCGAACCGCGGCTGCGGGCGGGGGACTTCTGCCTGCTGCAGTTCGGCCACAATGACCAGAAGCTCCCGCATCTCACCGCCCGGGGCGGCTACACCGAACGGCTGCGCGGCTATCTGCGGGCCATCCGGGCCAGGGGCGCACAGCCCGTCCTGGTCACGCCGCTGGCGCGCAACACCTGGACCGCCGACGGCCGGTACAACGACCTGCTGGCCGAATATGCGGCCGCGGTCTTTGATCTGGGCCGGCAGGAACAGGTCCCGGTGATCGACCTGCACGGCTATGCGATGGAAGGCATCTGTGCCGAGGGCCGGGAGCGCTCCAAGCGGTGGTTCTATCCCGGCGACTACACCCACACCAACGATTTCGGCGCCTGCCGCTTTGCGGCCTTTGTGGCCGGGCGGCTCTGCGCGCTGGCGGGGCGTCCGGCTCCGGCCGTTCCGGTCTGCGAACCGTCCGGCCCGATGCTCCCGCTGACGCCGCCCGCTGACGCCGCGCCCACCGGGGAAACGCCCTTTGCCGTGTATGAGACACAGCAGCCCGATGCCCCGCTGACCCGGGCGGACGCGCTGTGCCAGATCACGGCCGCGCTCAAACTGTTCCCGGTCAACGGCTATAAAAGCCCCTTTGCCGATGTGGTGGGCCAGGCTCCCTTTGCCGGAGCGGTCCAGAGCGCGGTGCAGAGCGGGCTGATCCCCGAACACTGGACCGCCGACGGGTGCCTGCATCCCGGGCAGTCCGTGACGCTCGCGGAGTTCCTGGAGGTGCTGCGCCCCGGCTATGCGGCCCGGCGGCCGCTGCCCGCCGGGTCCGTCGCCGACCAGGCCGTACAGGCCGGCTGGATTGACGCCGGCGCGGACCTGGACGGGGTCCTGACCCGGGCGCAGGGGGCGGCCATCTGCCGCCGTGTGCAGATTTGAAGGAGAAAGGTTGGAATTGCGATGAAACAAACCAAGAAAGGCGGGTTCACGCTGCCCGGCGAAGCCGGATGCGAGGCGCTGACCCTGGAACTGGCCGACCGCTGGGGCGCCGATGTCATCCGCGACAGCGACGGCACCGAACTGTCCGACGAGATTCTCGATGCCGGCTATTCGATTTACTCGACGATCTGCCTGATCCGGGACCACAATGAGTGGGCCCGCGAACATCCCGACTGCCTGCAGCAGACCTTCCTGACCACCCGGCCCTGCCTGGCAGGGGAGGGGCCGCTGTCGGTGGCGCTGCTCGCGGATTTCTTTGACGAGCAGTTCCGCGTCAATGACGGCGAGACCGCCCGCCGGTACTGGCAGGTCTGGGACCGCACCGAGGGCACGCTGCTGGACGCCGGCGCCTGGCACTGGCAGCCCGGCACCGGCTGCGTCGTCGTGGATCATCCCACGCCCTACCACAGCTATACGGTCAGCTTCCTGGCCTATCGGATCTGGGAAGAGATCTCGATGTACAACCATCTGACCAACCACTGGGACAAGGAACACCTGATGCCCATTGACCCCCGCCGCCCCGAAGCCCGCGCTTTCCTGACCGACTGGCTGCGCAACTGGTGCGAAACCCACCCCCACACGACGGTGGTCCGGTTCACGAGCCTGTTCTACAACTTTGTCTGGATCTGGGGCTCCGACGAGCGCAACCGCAGCCTCTTCACCGACTGGGGCAGCTATGACTTCACGGTGTCGGAGCAGGCGCTGGCGGATTTCGCGGCCGAGTACGGCTACGAGCTCACGGCGGAGGACTTCATCAACAAGGGCAACTTCCAGGTCACCCACCAGCCGCCCACGGCCCACAAGCGGGATTACATGGCGTTCACCCAGCGGTTTGTGGCCTCCTACGGCCGCACGCTGGTGGACCTGGTCCATCAGTACGGCAAAAAGGCCTATGTCTTTTACGACGACAGCTGGATCGGCGTCGAGCCTTACGGCCCCTATTTCCCGTCCATCGGGTTTGACGGCATCATCAAATGCGTGTTCTCGGGCTATGAAGTGCGGATGTGCTCCGGTGTGCCCGCCCAGGTCCATGAACTGCGGCTGCACCCCTATCTCTTCCCGGTGGGGCTGGGCGGTGCGCCGACCTTCACCGAGGGCGGCGATCCCACCCGCGATGCCCGCGCGTACTGGAACCATGTCCGCCGCGCCCTGCTGCGCGCCCCGATTGACCGCATCGGGCTGGGCGGTTACCTGCACCTGGTGAAGGATTTCCCGGATTTTGTCCAGTATATCGCCGATCTGGCTGATGAGTTCCGCGAGGTGCGGGATCTGCACGCCGCCGGCGAGGTCTACACGATGCCGCTGACCGTGGCGGTGCTGCACAGCTGGGGCGGACTGCGCCCCTGGACGCTCTCCGGCCATTTCCATGAAACCTACATGCACGACCTCATCCACATCAACGAGGCGCTCTCCGGCCTGCCGGTCGAGACCCGCTTCCTGAGCTTTGAGGATGTCAAGGCCGGCAAGCTGGAAGGCGTCGATGTGGTCATCAACGCCGGCCGCGCCGGCACGGCCTGGAGCGGCGGCGATGCCTGGCAGGATGCCGCGCTGGTCACGGCGCTCAGCGCCTGGGTCGCCCAGGGCGGCGTGCTGATCGGCGTCAATGAACCCACCGCCGTGCCGGGCTGGGGGGACTATTTCCGGATGGCCCGTGCCCTCGGCGTGGACGAGGACACCGGCGCCCGTGTCTGCCACGGCCGCTGGCCCGTGCAGGCCGACCCCGTGGAGGGCCTGATCCCCGAGGGCGCCACCCTCTGCACCCGCGACCACCTTTACCTGACGGACGGCGAGACCCGCGTCCTGGCCGAACAGGACGGCTGCCCGGCCATTGCCACCCACACCTTCGGCCGCGGCCGTGGCATATATCTGGCCGGCTTTGCCTACAGCCCCGAAAACGCCCGGATGCTGCTCAACCTGATGCTCTGGGCCACCGGGACCGACAGCAGCCGTGTCCCGTACCTGACCGACAATGCGGCTTGCGAATGTGCCTGGTTCCCGGCTGCCCGCCGCCTTGTGGTCATCAACAACACCGAAAAAGCACAGACCACCGTCATCCACACACCGGAGGGCGATGTGCGGGCTGAACTGGCCCCGTTCGCCACCCGGATGATCCAACGCTGAAGGGGGCACCGTCATGTCCTATCTGATTGTCAACGCCGCGCGCTCGGCGGGCACGATCCGCAAAACGATCTACGGACAGTTTTCCGAACATCTGGGCCGCTGCATCTACGGCGGTATCGCTGACCAGGACGGCGCGCTGCGCCCCGCCGTCCTGCAGGCGCTGAAAACACTGCACATCCCGGTGCTGCGCTGGCCGGGCGGCTGCTTTGCCGATACCTACCACTGGCGGGACGGCATCGGCCCCCGCAGCGAGCGCAAGACCATCATCAACACCAACTGGGGCGGCGTGACTGAGAACAACGCCTTCGGCACCCACGAGTTCCTCAGCCTCTGCGAACAGCTCGGCTGCGAAGCCTACCTGTCCGGCAATGTGGGCAGCGGCACCGTGCAGGAGTTCTCCGACTGGGTGGAATACTGCAATATGCCCGGCGTCTCGCCGATGGCGGACCTGCGCCGCCGCAACGGCCGCGAAGCGCCCTTCGGCGTGCGGTACTGGGGCATCGGCAACGAGGCCTGGGGCTGCGGCGGCACGATGCGCGCCGAATACTACGCCGATCTCTGCCGCCAGTATGCGACCTATCTGCGCTCCTACGACGCCGGCCTTGTGCCCTACAAGATCGCCTCGGGCGCCAATGTGGACGACTACCACTGGACCCGCACCGTGGTGGAGCGCGCCGGCCAGTGCATCGACGCCGTCAGCCTGCACTACTACACCGTCCCCGGCCCGGACTGGCAGCACAAGGGCAGCGCGACCGACTTTGACCGCGACGCCTACTACACCACGCTGCACAAGACGCTGCGGATGGAGGAACTGGTGGAAAACCACAGCCGCATCATCCGCCGCTTTGCCAAGGGCCGGCCCATCGGTCTGTGCGTCGACGAGTGGGGCACCTGGTACGATGTCGAGCCGGGAACCAACCCCGGGTTCCTCTACCAGCAGAACACGATGCGGGACGCCCTGGTGACGGCGGTCAACCTGAACATCTTCAACAACCATTGCGATACCGTCGTCATGGCAAACATCGCGCAGCTCGTCAATGTGCTGCAGGCAATGCTGCTGACCGAGGGCGACAAGGTGGTCCTGACGCCCACCAGCCATGTCTTTGCGATGTACAGCGGGCATCAGGGTGCCCGCCAGCTGGAAAGCTATGCCGAAACCCGGATGCTGCGCCGCGACGAGGAGCAGGTCCCCGAACTGCATGTCTCGGCCAGCGAACAGCCGGACGGCACCGTGCTGATCACCGCCGCCAACCTCAACGACACCGAACCCGTGCCGGTCAACTGCCTGCTGGGCGGCATCCATGCCGCCGGCGTCACGGCCCGGGTCCTGGCCGGTGCGCCGTTCGACCACAACACCTTTGACCGCCCCGAGGCCGTCCGCCCGGCGCCGCTTGCCGTCACGCCGACCGAAACCGGCTTCACGGCCGTGCTGCCGCCCTGCAGTGTAGCGGCGTTCACGGTCTGCCAGAAATAACCTCTTTGCTTTTTTGGATGGAACCGCTATAATACAGTCAAACAGACCGGCCGCGGCGAGCTGTCCCGGCCGGGAAGGGAGGTACCATCCATGCGTATTGTGACTTTGATCGAAAATACCCCCGGTGATCCCCGCTGCGCCTGCGAACATGGCCTGAGTCTCTATCTCGAGACCCATGACCACAGGCTGCTGATGGACACCGGCTCCACCGGCGCCTTCGCGGACAACGCGGAGGCGCTCGGCATTGATCTGACCCGCGTCGATACCGTCGTGCTCAGCCACGGCCACTACGACCACGCGGGCGGTCTGCTCCGCTTTGCCGCCCTCAATCCCGGGGCGCCGATCTATCTCCAGGCGGGGGCCGACGGCGATTTCTACCACGGCGACCGCTACATCGGCATCGACAAGGCCATCACGGCGCTGCCCCAGGTCCGCCCGGTCCGGGGCGATCTGCGCATCGACGGGGAACTCTTTCTGTTCGCGGGCATCACCGGCCGGCGGTTCTGGCCCCAGAGCAATCTCTCGCTCCGGGTCCGGCGGGACGGTCAGACCCTGCAGGACGATTTCTCCCACGAGCAGTGCCTGGTGGTCAGCCAGGACGGACACCGGGTGCTGGTGTCGGGCTGCGCCCACAACGGCATCCTGAACATCCTGGACCGCTACCGCGACCTCTTCGGCGGCGACCCCGACGTCGTGATCAGCGGATTCCATATGATGAAGAAACAGCCCTACGACTGCGAGGAACTGGATGTCATCGACGAGACGGCCCGGGAACTCGCGCGGCACAACACGGTCTTTTACACCGGTCACTGCACCGGCCTGCCCGCCTTCGAGCGGATGCAGACCATCCTGGGGGAGCAGCTCCGCCCGCTGCACAGCGGGGTGGAACTGGACCTCGCAAACCGGTAAAACCCCTGGTGCCCGGCTGCTCGGACAGCCGGAAAACGCCCCTTCCGCTCCGCTGTCTGCGGGGCGGTTTTCTTTTGCACATTTTTGAAGATTGTGTGAAATTCCGGGCCGAGAAGAGAATTTGACACTTTAGCGCATTGCATAAATACCGTTGGCAGTTTATATAAAAACTATCCAACTACGCGCAGAAACACTTGACAATATGCACGGGAGTGTTTGGGATTATTTCGCCGGAAATATGAGGATAATTTTGCGTAAATACGCAAAAAATGTAGTCAAAAAGATGAGAGGATTTGATTGTTGAAATACCGAAAAGGGTGCCGTAAAATTTGACTAAAGGCAGCAGGGAGCCGTCCGGACGGGCGGCCCTGCGCAGAGTCCCTCTTCCGCGGCGTCCAAGCCGGCTGCGGCGGTGCGGAAACAGCAGGGAACAACAAAAAGGAGGAACCCTCAATGGCGAAAACACTGACGGCAGGTAAAGCGGCCGGTGCTCGGACCAAGCAGGACAAACGCGCTTATGCGCAGCTCGGGCACAACACCTGGCGCAAAGCGTTCATGCAGCATTACTGGCTGTACATTCTGATGATCCCGGGCATCCTGTACATGCTCATTTTCAACTACACGCCGATGGCAGGCCTGGTCATGGCGTTCGAGGACTTCAGCCCCTACAATGGCGACACCGCCATCCAGGCGCTGTTCGGCAGCCCCTTCGCCGGACTGAAGTACTTTGAAAAACTCTTCACCGGCCCGGATTTCTGGCGTCTGCTGCGCAACACGCTGGCAATCTCGCTGGCCAACCTGATCTTCGCCTTCCCGGCGCCGATCATCCTCGCACTGCTGCTCAACGAGCTGCGCTGCAAATGGTTCAAGCGCTTTTCCCAGACGCTGGTGTATATCCCGCACTTCGTCTCCATCGTGATTGTCGCGGCACTGACCTATCAGCTCTTCTCCACCACCGACGGTGTCGCCTATCATATGCTGGTCCAGGTGTTCGGCAAACAGAACGCCCCCGACATCATGTCCGATCCCAAGCTCTTCTCGACGATGATCGTCGGTCAGAACCTCTGGAAAGAGACCGGTTACGGCACGATCATCTACCTCGCGGCCCTCTCCAGCGTCGATACCCAGCTGTATGAAGCCGCCAAGATCGACGGCGCCGGCCGCTGGCAGCTGATGTGGCACGTCACGCTGCCCGCCATCCGCGGCACCATCATCCTGATGCTCATCATGAAGGTCGGCTCGCTGCTGAACACCGGCTACGAACAGATCTTCCTGATGCAGAACGCCATGAACCGCTCGGTCTCCGACGTGTTCGACACCTACATCTACACCAAAGGCATCGTCAACGGACAGTATTCCCTTGCCACGGCTGCCGGCCTGTTCAAGTCCATCGTCAGTATGGTCATGGTCGTCGGCGCGAACAAGATCGCCAAGCTGTTCGGTGAATCCGGCCTGTACTAAGCGCAAGGAGGTACTGTCATGTCTGGCATCATCCATCAGAAACAGGACCCCAACGCCATCCGTGCGACGGGTACCCTGGAAAAGCGCTCGCCGGGCGATCAGGCGGTGCAGGTGCTGCTCTATGTTCTGATTGCACTCATTGCTCTGCTCTGTGTGCTGCCCTTTATCTACGTCATCGCCGGTTCCTTCGCCACCGAGCAGGAACTGACCGAGCGCCCCTTCTTCCTGATTCCTCACGAATTCTCCCTCAACGCGTACTCCTACATCCTCAAGGACGGCTCGGTTTTCCGCGGCCTCAAGAACTCCTTCCTGGTCACCATCGTGGGTACGCTGATCAACATGTTCGTCTCCTGCACGCTGGCCTACCCGCTTTCGCGCAGCTATCTCAAGGGCCGCAACGGCTTCATCAACATGGTCATTGTGACCATGCTGTTCTCCGGCGGCATGGTGCCCAGCTACATCCTGGTCATGAACATCCTGGATCTCGGCAACACCTTCTGGGCCCTGTGGCTGCCCGGCGCCATGAGCGCATTCAACATGATCATCATCAAGAACTACTTCCAGGGACTGCCCAACGAACTGGAGGAGGCCGCCATCATCGACGGTTCCAATGACCTGATCACCTTTGTGCGCATCATCCTGCCGCTGTCCACCCCCGTGCTGGCATCCGTCGCGCTGTTCTACGCGGTCGGTCACTGGAACTCCTACTTCAACGCCATGATGTACATCAACGACCCCGACATGGAACTGATGACCATCGTGCTGCGCCGCATGGTGTTCCTGACCAACAAGATCACCCAGGACAGCACCTTCGACTGGGGCGCTGCCGGTATGCCGCCCGCCAAATCCATCAAGATGGCCACCACCGTCGTGGCCACGGTCCCGATGCTCTGCATTTACCCCTTCGTCCAGAAGTACTTCACCCAGGGCATCATGGTCGGCTCCGTGAAGGGCTGATCCCCGTTATCCGGTTTCATCACGCAGTCTGCGTGTTATAAAAAAGGAGGAAAACAACTCATGAAAAAGCAAATCGCCCTGACCCTGAGCGTCGCGATGGCCGTCACTGCCCTGGCCGGTTGCGGCGGTTCCGGCAGCTCGTCCTCTTCCAGCGCCGCTTCGGCTACCGCCGAGGGCGCCTCGGAATCCAGCGGCCGCCCGACCATCACCTTTATGATCCCCACCTTCTACGGCACCGAGTTCGCCAACGACAACTCCGACAAGGTCATCCAGGCCTACGAGGATTACACCAACACCACCGTCGAATGGCGTCTTGAGGCCAACGATACCTACAAGGACAAGTTCGGCCTGACCCTGATGGACAAGGACAACATGCCGATGATCCTGACCGCTTCCGGCGCGCTGGATGCCAACATCGTCGACGCCGCCAAGAAGGGCGCGTTCTGGGATCTGAGCAGCTACCTGCAGGACAGCGAGAGCTACCCCAACCTGAGCCAGGCCAACGAGAACGTTCTGAAGGGCCTGACCGTTGACGGACAGATCATCGGTATCCCCCGTACCCGTGCCATCGGCCGCTACGGCCTGGCCTACCGCACCGACTGGGCGGAAGCCGTGGGCATCACCGAGCCTCCCAAGACCATCGAGGATGTCTACAACATGCTCTACGCCTTCACCTACGATGACCCGGACGGCAACGGCGTGGACGACACCTACGGCCTCGAGCTGTGCAAGTACACCGGACCTCTGGACGTGATCCAGACCTGGTTCGGCTGCGGCAACGAGTGGGTCGAGCAGGACGGCAAACTGGTCCCGGTCCATCAGACGGCCGAGTACAAGGAAGCTCTGCAGTGGATGCGCAAGATCTATGAGGACGGTCTGGTCCGTCCCGACTGGGCAACCGTCGACACCTCCACCTGGGAGGACGGCTGCAAGAAGGGCGAAGCCGGCTGCTTCCTGGACACCATGGACGGTGCCAAGCGTATCTGGAACTACTTCACCAGCAACAACGTAGCGAGCGTTGTGGACCCCTCCACCACCGCCACGATGACGATGGTCGGACCCATCGCCAAGGATGCCAACAGTGAGCCCCGCACCCTGGCCACCAGCGGCTACAACGGCTTCTACCTGATCACCAAGTCCGGCGCCAAGACCGAGGAAGATCTGAAGAACTGCCTGACCTTCCTGGACAAGATGAACGACGATCCGATGCTCGAGCTGGCCGACTACGGCATCGAGGGCATCAGCTATGACCTGAACGAGAACGGCAATGTCGTCCTGAACCCCGATTACGACGCTTCTCAGACCCCGAACTGCGGCCTGAACCAGGCTGTCGCCTACATCCCCAACATGTCCAGCGTGTCTCATCCGCTCGAGAAGGCCGAGAGCCAGATCGAGTCCGAGGCCTGCCAGGAAGTCAACGAGAAGTACGCCGTCTTTAACCCCGCGCTCGGCTACCTCGCCAACTCTGCCACCAACGCCGAAGTCGGCACCGATATCGAGCAGATCATCGACGACGCCCGCACCCAGTACATCTGCGGCCAGATCGACGACGCCGGCCTGGATGACGCTGCCCAGCAGTGGCTGGATCGCGGCGGTGCCCAGCTGGTTGAGGAAGTCAACGAGCTCTACGCTGCTGATACCAACAAGTAATTTCATTCCTATCTGAATCAGGCCGCGCCCCTGCGGCATCGGCCGGAAAGGCACCGCGGATGCACTCTCGCGGTGCCTTTTTTGTCGGCCGCAGCGCGGCATTCTTTTACAAAAACGCACAGAAAGGCGGATCTTTCGATGAACCTCACACTTTTGGCCCAGGATGCCCGCTCGACCACCGTGGGCTGGCAGCCGGTCCCCGGGGCTGCCTGCTATGCTCTGGAATGGTCCGACCGGATGTCCGACACCGTCCGCTTCCGCACGGCCGGCCAGACCCGGGACTGCCGGTTCCGGTTTGTCCGCTCGACGCATATCCCGTATTATCTGCGGCTGCGGGCCCTGGACGAGGCCGGCTCCACGCTGGAACTCAGCCCGGTGCTGACCACCCCGCTGGCCCGGGTGCTGCATCCCCAGCTCGAAGCGCTGGACCGCGGCCTGGTCGCGGTGGCAACCTCCGCCGGTGTGTTCCTGAGCTGGCGGCTGCTGCGCTCCGAGGTGGACGGCTACTCCGCCACCGGCCTGACCGGCGCGGATTTTGTCGTGTACAAGAACGGCGTGCGCCTTGCCGATGTGACGGACAGCACCAACTACCTGGACCCCGACGGCACGGCCGGGGACCTCTATGCCGTGGCGCCGGTGTATGCCGGGCACAAGGGCACCGCCTGCGATCCCGTCAGCGTCTGGGCGGACGGCTACTATGACCTGCCGCTCCACAGACCGGAAGGCGGCGTCACCCCCGACGGCAAACCCTTTGTCTACCATGCCAACGATATGAGCGTCGGCGATGTGGACGGCGACGGCCAGATGGAATTCTTTGTCAAATGGGACCCCGACAACTCGCAGGATGTCTCCATCAAGGGCTATACCGGCCGCTGCCTGATCGACTGCTGCAAGCTGGACGGCACGCTGCTCTGGCGGCTGGACATGGGCCCCAACATCCGCGCCGGCGCCCACTACACCCAGTTCATGGTCTATGACTTTGACGGGGACGGCCGCGCCGAGATGGCGGTCAAGACCGCGCCCGGCACCCGGATGACCCGCTATGCGCCGGACGGCACGGTGCTGTGGCAGCGCTACATCACGATGCCCCGCAGCGACCTGGAAGCCGGGTATTCCCACAGCGACAACTACGTCTGCTCGGCCGAGGACTACCGGCTGCACCTGGCCGACGTCTTTGCCGGCTGGCGGGATCATCCCGAGGTCCGGTCCGGCCGCTGGCCCGACACGCTGGAAGCCTGTTTCGGCATCCCGCAGCGGTACGACTACCCGCTGAGCCGCCAGGACGCCGAGGCGATGGCGGACTATTTCATCCGGGAATACGCCCCCTCCCGCAGCGAGCGCAACCATCTGGAAAAGTTCGAGGGCTTCATCTATTCCGGCCCCGAGTACCTGACGATGTTCGGCGGCGACGGCCGCGAACTCGAGACCATCCCCTTCAAGTTCGGCCGCGTGGACGACGGCCTGCTGTGGGGCGACTACGCGCTGCCCCGCATCGAGCCCTGCAACCGGGTGGACCGGTTCAACTCCGGCGTGGCCTACCTGGACGGCGAGCATCCCAGCCTGATTGTCTGCCGCGGCTACTATACCCGCGCCACCCTCGTGGCCTACGATTTCCGCGACGGCCATTTCTCGGAGCGGTGGAGCGTCGATTCCGGCTTTGTGCCGATGGATAACCCCTTCCGGGATGCGGGCTGTCACCTGGCGCGGGGCAGCGATCCGGTGTTCGGGGCGCTGGCCGGCCAGGGCAACCACAGCATTTCCACCGGCGATGTGGACGGCGACGGCTGCATGGAGATTGTCTGCGGCGCCGCGGTCATCGACCATGACGGCAGCCTGCTGTATTCCAGCGAAGGAACGCTGCCCGACGGAACCCCGGCCAAGTTCGGCCACGGCGATGCCATGCACCTGGCCGACATCGACCCCGACAGCCCGGGCCTTGACCTCTTCAATGTCTTTGAGGGGGCCGAGAATGCGCCCTACGGCTGGGCGCTGCGGGATGCTGAGACCGGTGCGGTCCGGTTCGGCGAGTACGCCGAGGAGGATCTGGGACGCTGCATGATCGGCAAGATCGACCCCGCCACCCGCGGCCTGCAGGTCTGGGTCAAGGAGGTCTATGACTGCCGCGGCAACCGTCTGCCCCTCGAAACGCCCGGCACCAACATGAAGATCTACTGGGCGGGGGACCTCTCCACCCAGGTCACCGACGGCCGGGATTATCTGCACGGCCCCAAGTGCGGCGCGGTCAACGACCTGACCCACGGCACGATGCTGATGCCCAGCGGCACCGCCACCAACAACGGCACCAAGGGCAACCCCTGCCTGGTGGCCGACATCTTCGGCGATTTCCGCGAGGAACTGCTGCTCCGCCTGGAGGATGATTCGGCAATCCGCATCTACACCTCCACCGACCTGACCCACCACAAGCTCTTCACCCTGCTGCATGACCCGCAGTACCGCTGCGGCGTGGCCTGGCAGAACAACTGCTACAACCAGCCGGGGTACCCCTCCTTCTACTATGCAAGCGATATGGACTTTGCGAACGTCCTGCCCCAGCTCCGGGACAGGCCGACGGTCTATCTGGCCGCGGACTCGACGGTTCAGAGCTACACCGAGGCCGAAGCTCCCCAGACCGGCTGGGGCCAGCAGCTCTGGCGCTGCCTGCGCGGCGCCAACCTCTGCCGGGTGGATACCCGTCCCGGCTGCCCCTTCCCCCAGGAGTGCCGCTACCATCTGCCCGACCTGACGATCGACAACTGTGCGATGGCCGGCCGCAGCAGCCGTTCCTTCCGGGAGGAGGGACGCCTGGCGGATATTGAGGCCTCGCTGCGGCCCGGGGACTACCTGGTGGTCCAGTTCGGCCACAACGACGCCTACCGCGAAAAGGCCGAGCGCTATGTGGCGCCCGAGGCGTTCGGCGCCTCGCTGCAGCCCTACCTCGACGCGGCCCGGCGCCACGGCGCAACCTGCATTTTTGTCTCTCCGGTGGCGATGCGCACCTTCGATGAGAACGGTGTCTGCCACCCGAGCTTCCCCGAATACCGCGAGGCGATGGCCCGGTTTGCCCGGCAGGCCGGCGCGGTCTGGCTGGACCTGGGTGCCGCCACGGCGGCCGCGGTCACGGCCACCGGCGCCGAACACGCCAAATCCCTCTACCTGTGGCACGGCGACAAGCACGACGACGCCCACCTGCAGCAGGCCGGCGCCCTGCGTTTTGCCCGCGCCTTTGCCCGTCTGGTGCTGCAAAGCACCGATCCCCGCCTGGATGTTCTGAAAGCTGCCTTTGAGGAGGAATAAACAATGGCTATCGGAGATCTGCTTCATCAAACGCCCGTCACAACGCCCGATCCCTACACCGGCTGCCCGGTCACCCGGCTCACGCCGCCCGACCACACCAGCCATCATATGTACTTTTATAACCGCATGGTCACCTCGGACAGTTCCCGGCTGCTCTACTGTGCCGAGATCAACGGCCGGCGTAACCTCTACCTGATGGAACTGGCCACCGGCGATGCCGTCCAGCTGACCGAGGGCGACGCCCTCGACGATTACGGCGCGATGATCTCGGCGGATGACAAGTCCGTCTACTACCAGCAGGACCGCAAGGTCTGGAAGCTGGACCTGGCCACCCTGCAGCGCACCTGCCTGTATGCCGCGCCGGACGGCTGGGACTGCGGCAACTGGGGCATGAGCGATGACAACCGCTATCTCGTCATGACCGAGACCCGCCGCGACACGCTGCCCGACCTGACCGGCAAGAAGGGCTGGGAGTTCTTCCCGCTGACCTGCGCCGCCAAGCCGCTGTGCCATATCGTCTATCTGGACACCCAGACCGGCGAACACCACATCGTCGTGGAGGACCGCTGCTGGTTCGGCCATGCGCAGCTGCGCCCCGGCGATCCCGACACCATCCTGTTCTGCCACGAGGGCCCCTACGACATGATCGACGCCCGTCTGTGGCTGATCCAGAGCGACGGCAGCCGGTACCGCTGTGCCCGGCCCCAGCCCAAGGATGTCATCATCACCCACGAGTTCTGGATGCCCACCGGCGACCGTCTGGCCTACGTCTACCGTAAGGCGGACGACGGCAGCACCGAGACCATCCGGATGATGCGCCCCGAAACTCTCGAGGAGGAGCTCTTCATGCCCTGCCTGCCCTATGCGCACTTCATCTGTGACCGGCAGCGGCGCTGGTTCGTCGGCGACTGCCAGGGCCAGGAAACGCCCATCCATCTGCAGACCGGCGAGGGCCGCGGCCAGGAAGTCCGCAACGACTTCATCTATCTGGTGGACATTGCCCGCAAGAAGGAGATCCCGCTGTGCTACCATGGCACCAGCTGGACGACCATCCACGGCACCCCGCAGGACGCCCACCCGCATCCCTGCTTCACGCCGGACGGCAGCGGGGTGGTGTTCACCTCCGACCGGGAAGGCAAACCCTGCGTGTATCTTGCCAAAACCGCGGGCGCTGCGGCGAAAGGAGAATGACAATCATGGAATGGCCCAAACTGAAGAATATCTACATCTGTTTCCCCGGCGGACGCCACAAGGTCCTGACGATGAGCTTTGATGACGGCCGGGTGGAGGACCGCCGCCTTGTGGAGCTGTTCAACCGCTACGGCGTGCGGGGCACCTTCAACCTCAATGCCGGGCTGCTGCTGGATGACCGCGTTCCGCCCAGCGAGTGGCGGGACCTGTACCGCGGTCACGAGGTTGCCTGCCACACCTGCCTGCATCCCACGATCGCCCGCAGCCCGCTGGATCAGGTGGCCCGCCAGATTCTGGAGGACCGCCAGGGGCTGGAATCCGTCATGGGATACCCGGTGCGGGGACTGGCCTACCCCAACGGCAGCTGGACGCCCGAGATCGCGGCGATGCTGCCCTCGCTGGGTATCCGGTACGCCCGCGTCGTCGGCGACACCCACGACTTTGCGATTCCCAACGATTTCATGACCTGGAAATCCACCTGCCACCATACCCATCAGCTGCTGGAGGACGGAAAACGGTTTGCGGCGCTGTTCAAGACCCAGTATCTGTACATGATGTATGTGTGGGGACACAGCTTTGAATTTACCTGCGAGGCCGACTGGGAGCAGATGGAACGGTTCTGTGATCTGGTGGCGGGCCGCGAAGATACCTGGTATGCGACCAATATCGAGATTGTGGACTACCTGGAAGACGCCCGCCGTCTGCAGTTCACCGTCGCGGCGGACATCGTTCACAACCCGGCGGCCCGGTCCATCTGGATCGAGGTGGACGGCGACCGGATCGAAATTCCCGGCGGTGCCACGGTGCAGCTTTCATGAGGGGAAGACTTGATTTTCCCCGGGCAAACTCGTATGATCTAGGGATGGGACCGCGAAGGCTGCCGCGGTTCCTTCGCCGGACTGCCCGCGGCGGCAGGACGTCCGGCCGGATCGGATACTCCGCCGCGACAAGGGAGGAGACTAGTGGAATTCCCGAAACCTACCAACCGTCAGACCGCGAAGGAAAAACAGCGCAGCCGGTATGAGACGCTGATCTTTACCCGTCTGGTCCTGCTGGTCGCAGTCCCGCTGCTCATTGTGGGTCTGCTGTGCGGCATCCTGTACTACCGCAGCGAGTCCGCCCGCGACCGCGCCAAACTTGGCGAGGTGGCCGGCAACGCTTCGATGCGGATGACGAGCGTGTTTGACGGACTGCGCAGCTATTACCTGGCAGCCCTGCGAAATTCCAGCTTTACCTGGATGGAAAGCTGTTCGGAAATCCCGTACAGCCGGTACAGCGACCTGCGGGATGCCCAGGAGCTGCTGCGGGGCGGGACCTATATGGATTCCTATGTGGTCGGGTACGAATACATCAATCTCCGCTACGGCTGGGTGCTGAGCAACTACGGCACCTTCCCGCTCGAGCAGATGAAAAATCAGGAGGAAATCCGCACCTTCATCGACAACCAGGCCAGCCAGACCGCCACCCTCTACTGGGTTAACCGCACCGGTGCGGCGCCGCGCCAGACCTCCAGCCTGTGGCTGAACGTGTCGGGACAGTGCCTCGTGGCACGGATCACCTCGGCCAAGAACGGCCTGGTGGGAATGCTGCTGATCCATCTCGATATGGAATACCTGTCCGAGCTGGCAGGGGAGTGGAAGTCGCTGGGCTATGACGTGGTGCTGCTCGACGCGAACGGCGAGACCGTCACCACCACCGACACCGAGCTGGCCCACGCGCTGGCCGATGCCGGCGACCTCTCGGATGGGCATCTGCGCATCCCCGGCACCATCAGCAACTACCTTGTGCAGGGCCGGGCCATCAACTTCAACGGCATCACCTGTTATGCCGCCTACGACGAACAGCAGAACCTCGGGTCCAGCGTCGCGGCCTTCTGGGTCTCGGTGCTCATCCTGCTGGCCACCGTCGTCGTGCTGCTGGTCTGCCGGTGGAACAGCGCCTTCCTCTATCGTCCCATCCGGGAACTGCTCGACCAGGCCTACGACGTGTTCGGCCGGCGGGAACAGAACCAGGACGAGTTCGACTATCTGACCTCCAGCGTGACCCGCGCTGCCCAGAACCAGAAGGATATGCAAAAGCTGGTACAGGCCCAGCGCCGCCAGCTCGAACAGCAGTTCCTGCTGCACATCCTGCGCAGCGAGGCCAGCCTCGAGGCCATCCACAGCACGATGCAGGAGTTCGGCATCCAGCCCTTTGCCTGCTACCGGCTCCTCGTGCTCAGCATTGTCTTTGAAAAGCAGATGACCGGGTCGGTGCGTGAGGCGGTCGCCCAGACCGTCGCCCAGCGCCTTCCCGCCGAAATCTGCCGCCGGCTCTTCTTTTGCCCGGTGGCCGTGGATGCCACGGTGGTCATGGTGGCCGGCGCCGAGAACGAGGAAACACTGGCCCACAACGTCGAAACCGTCTACAAGGGTGCGGCCAAGGTGGTCAGCGCCGGGATGGGCTGCCGGTGTGTGGCGGGTGTCAGCCGGGTTTTCACAAGCCCCGAGCAGATCGCCTCGGCCTGGCACGAGGCCAGCGAGGCACTGCGCAGCCGGGGCGCCGCGTCGGAGGAGATGCGCCAGGACCTGACCTACTACACGACGGC
Organism: Gemmiger sp.; assembly: GCF_036306485.1. GTDB lineage: Bacteria > Bacillota > Clostridia > Oscillospirales > Ruminococcaceae > Gemmiger. The sequence continues at coordinate 123,858 of NZ_JAXJZK010000016.1, forward strand.
CGAGGACAACCACACCGAGCACGGCTATGACACCCTGCTGGAAAACGAGATCATCGCCGCCATGACGGCCTGCAACAAGCGGGAGACCGAGCGGCTCATCGGCGTCTTTCTCGAACGGCTGGAGGAAAAGGGCGTGCGCGGCTATGAGCGGATGTTCTATCTCCAGCGTCTGGTCAGCACCCTGCTGATGGTGGCCGAAAACGCCGGCCTGTCGGTCAGCAAGGTATTGTCCAACCACAGCGACAACCTGTTTGCCGAGATCAGCCGCATCTACAGCAACGACAAGATGCGCACCTTCCTCGTGGAGGAGGTCGCCGTCCCGGTCATGGACCTGCTGGGCAATTTCCGGCGGGACAATACCAGCGAGCTGGTCAAGAACGTGATCGCCCTCATCAAGCAGACCAACGGCGACCTGACCCTCAACGAGTGCGCCGAAAAGCTCAACTATTCGGCCAGCTATATCTGGAAAGTCCTCAAGAACGAGCGCAACACCAACTTCACCGACCTCGTCGCTTCCCAGAAACTCGAGATGGCCAAGGAACTGCTGCTCACCACCGATATGTCGGTGGCCCAGGTGGCCGACACGCTGCACTACTCCAACGTGCAGAACTTCATCCGGTTCTTCAGCCGCGAGGTCGGCATGACCCCCGGCAAGTACAAAAAAGAATACCAGACGGGCAAGAAAAAGCCCTGACGGCCCGCACCCCCGACGGTTGTTCCGCCGGGGGTATTTTTTTGCCCCGCAGCGCAAACACTAGCTGCGGAAAAAAAGTTTGCAAAAGGGGGTTGACAAAATGAACTGTAAATTATACAATTACAGTGTAATCTGAAACAAAAAGATTTACAGTTTAGCACCGACACGGTGCAAAAATCCGAACACCTACCTTATATATAAAGGAGAAGCATTATGAATAAGAATCCTCTGACTTCCGCCAATTTTGACCAGACCATCGCCAACGGTGTGACCCTCGTGGATCTGTGGGCGCCGTGGTGCGGCTACTGCCGCCGGATCGCCCCGGCCGTCGAAGCGCTGGCCGATGAGCTGGACGGCCGTATCCGGGTTGCCGGCGTCAATGTGGACGACGCGCCGGATGTCGCCGCACGGTTCGGCGTCAACACCATCCCCACGCTGCTGCTGTTCAAGGACGGCCGCCTGCTGGGCCGGCCCTTTGTGGGACCGCGTTCCCAGGCAGACATCCGGGAATATCTGTCGGCCAACGGCGTACTGTAAGACAAGGAGGCAGCCATGAACAACGCGGTTGATGTACTGGTGCTCGGCGGGGGACCCGGCGGCTACACGGCCGCGCTCTATGCGGCGCGGGCAGGTCTGTCGGTCCTGGTGCTGGAGCGGCTCTCCGCCGGCGGCCAGATGGCCACCACCGGCACGGTGGAGAATTACCCCGGCTTTGAGGACGGGGTGGACGGGTTTGAACTGGGCGAGAAGATGCAGCGCCAGGCCCAGCGCTTCGGCGCCCGGACGGTGCTGGCCGAAGTCCGCGAGGTTGCGCTGACCGAGTCCCCCAAGCGGGTGGAGACCGACCGCGGCACCTTCCTGGGGCGCACGGTGGTGGTGGCCACCGGCGCCGAAGCCCGGGAACTGGGCGTCCCCGGCGAGGCGGCTCTGCGGGGCCGCGGGGTGAGCTACTGCGCCACCTGCGACGGGATGCTCTACCGCGGGCGGGAAGTGGCGATCGTGGGCGGCGGCAACACCGCCGTCGGCGATGCCCTGACGCTGGCCCGGCTGGCCGGGCGTGTGACGCTGATCCATCGGCGGGACGCGCTGCGGGCCTCCACCGTTTACCTTGACAAGCTCCGGGAAAATGGTGTAAATATTGTATGGAACACCGAGGTCAAGGCGCTGCAGGGCGATGACCGGCTCACCGGCCTGGTCCTGCGCAACAAGGTCACGGGGGAGGAAAGCACCCTGCCGGTGGACGGCCTGTTTGTCGCCGTCGGGCGCCGGCCCGAGACCGCTCTGTTCCGCGGGCAGCTCGAAACCGACGAGGCGGGCTACCTGATCGCCGACGAGACCACCCGGACATCGCTGCCCGGCGTCTACGCGGTGGGCGACGTGCGCCGCAAACCGGTCCGTCAGATCCTGACGGCCGCCGCGGACGGCGCCGTTGCCGCACATTATATCGAGGAATATCTGGCCGGGAACCGGGCGTGACGCCGCTTCCCGGTACGCAACGGGAGGAACGGCATGAAGAGCGATTTCAGCGTGGCGGTCCATGCGCTGGTGTATCTGAGCGTCAAGGGCTGCACGCTCTCCAGCGATGCGCTGGCCGACAACATCTGTACCAACGCGGCGCGGGTGCGCAAGGTCATGGCCCGCCTGAAAAAGGCCGGCCTGGTGGGCGCCCGGGAGGGAAGTGAGGGCGGTTTCTGCCCCCAGGTTCCCCCCGCCGAGCTCACGCTGGACCGGGTGGCGGCCGCCGTGGACACCGCCTTTGTGGAGTCCGGCTGGCACAGCGGCGCCGCCGACCGCAACTGCGCCATCTGTGCCGGCATGGCCGGCGTGATGGATGAGATCTATGCCGATCTCGATGCCGGTTGCCGCCGCCGTCTGGCCGGTGTGACCATCGCCGATATCGAGGACCGTCTTTTTGCGGGCAAGCCGCTCTTTGCGGCGGAACAGGAGTTGACAGATGGGATTTGATCTGTCCGTCGGCATCTCGGCGGTGACCGTTTTCCTGCAGGGGCTGCTCAGCGTCTTTTCCCCCTGCGTGCTGCCCCTTATCCCGCTGTATATCGGGTATCTGGCCGGCGGAACGGCGGCGGTGCAGCCGGACGACACCATCCGCTATCCGCGCCGCCGCGTGCTGGTCAACACCCTGTTCTTTGTGCTGGGCATCAGCTTCGCTTTCTTCCTGCTCGGCATGGGCTTCACGGCGCTGGGCCGCTTCTTCAGCGGCAACCGCACCCTATTCACCCGGTGCAGCGGCGTGCTGATCCTGGTGTTCGGCCTGTACCAGCTGGGCATCTTTGGCCGCAGCAGCGCGATGGACAGCGAACACCGCTTCCATCTGCCCCTCAACCGGCTGGCCATGAACCCCCTGACCGCGCTGCTCCTCGGCTTTACCTTCAGCTTTGCCTGGACGCCCTGCGTGGGTCCGGCGCTGTCCGGCGTGCTGCTCATGGCCTCCAGCGCGCCCGAGCGGGGATTTTTGCTCATCGGGGTGTATACCCTCGGCTTTGTGATCCCCTTCCTGCTGGTGGGACTGTTCACCGGCACCGTGCTGGACCTTTTCAAAAAATACCACAACGTCGTGCGGTATACCACCCGCATCGGCGCCGTCCTGCTGATCCTGATGGGTCTGATGACGCTGACCGGCTTCACCGGGCGGCTCAGCGGGGTGCTGTCCCAGACGGGCGGCAGTCCGTCGGCCTTGTCCGGTGCGGCGCCCCAGGTCACTGCCACGCCCGCTCCCACCGAGGAGCCCGAGACCGACCCCGACGCCATCCCGGCCCCCGACTTCACACTGGTGGACCAGTACGGCGAGGAACACACCCTGTCGGAGTACTGCGGCAAGACGGTGTTCCTGAACTTCTGGGCCACCTGGTGCGGCCCCTGCCAGAGCGAGATGCCCGAGATCCAGTCGCTCTATGAGTCCTACGGCAGCAACGGCGAGGACCTGATCGTGCTGGGCGTCGCCAACCCCAGCAGCGCCGAAAATCCCCGCGCCGTGGACGGCAGCATTGACGAGGTCAGCGGATTCCTGTCGGACAACGGCTACACCTTCCCGGTGGTTATGGACACCACCGGCGATGTGCTCAGCGCCTACGGTATTTCCGCCTTCCCGACCACCTTCATGATCGACACCGAGGGCAACGTCTTCGGCTATGTGACCGGTCAGCTGACCGCCGATATGATGGAGAGCATCGTCACCCAGACCATGACCGGGCAGCGGGTCTCCTGAACAACAACAAAACGCCCCCGCAGATTCTGCGGGGGCGTTTTTGTTATGGCTGCGGGTCAGTGCAGCCGCCCGTAATACATATCGCTGAAGATGCCGTCGGTGCGGATCAGCTCGTCATACCGGCCGGTCTGCTCGATCTGCCCGTGGTTCATCACAAGAATCTCGTCGCAGTTCTGCAGCGTGGTCAGGCGGTGGGCGATCGAGAGGATGGTCATGCCGTTCTCGGCCTTGAGCTTTTCAATCTCGAGCTGGATGTGCTTTTCCGAGGTATTGTCCAGCGCCGAGGTGGCCTCGTCAAGAATCAGGATCTTGGGCCGGCGCAGGAAGATGCGGGCAATGGCAATCCGCTGCCGCTGCCCGCCCGACAGGTTGCTGCCGCCCTCGGCCAGGACGGTGTCAAATCCGTCGGGCAGTGTCCGGATGTAGTCCAGCAGGTAGGCTTTGGCGGCGGCCTCCTCCAGCTCTTCGGGGGTGGCGGTCCGTTCCAGACCGTAGCAGATGTTCTCCCGGATAGTCCCGGCAATCAGGAAGGGACTCTGGGGGACCAGCGCAATGAGCCCCGCAATCTCCCGGCGGGACAGCGTGTTGATCTCCCGCCCGTCCAGGTACAGCGCGCCGTCGCAGTGCTCGAGGCGGCAGATCGCCTTGATCAGGGTGGATTTGCCGCAGCCGCTCGGCCCCGCAATGCCCAGGAACATCCCCTGACGCACCTGCAGGTTGAGATGCCGCAGCACCGGGTCGCCGTCCTCATACCGGAACGAGAGGTCCCGCAACTCGATGAGGGCCTGCGGCGGGTCGGCAGGGGGCAGGGCGGGCAGCGTCGTGTAGGAAAAATCGCTGGGCAGGTCGGTCATCCGGAAAAAATCCTCCGCCAGCACCATGCACTCCGAAAGCTCGTCCAGGATGCGGTGCAGCTCCTCGAGCGGGGTGAGCAGCTGGGTGAAGCAGAGATAGGCGGTCAGCACGCTGCCCACCGTGATGACGCCCCGGGTGGCCAGATAGGTGGAGATGCCGATCATCAGCACCGTGAACACCGCCTTGTTGATGAACTTGAGGGTGTCGTACTTGGCCATCTGCAGATGGTGCTTCATCTCCTTGCTGCGCAGGAACTCCGACCGGGTCTCGAACCGGGATTCCTCCAGGGCAATGCTGTCGGTGATGCGGATGACCTCAATGCCGTTGAGCAGCTCAACAATCGTGCCGTCCATCGCGGCCTTGGTCTCGAGCAGCTCCACCCGGATGCCGCGCTGGGTGTGGATCTGCCGCATGACAATCGCGGTGCCGATCGGGATGACCAGCAGCATCGGCAGGGCCAGCACCACGGGCAGCGTCGTCAGAATCACAAGGATCGCCGCAATGCTGTTGAAGATGGCCGGCGCAAAATCCATGAAGAGCAGCTTTTCCAGCTTGACGGTGCCTTCCAGGCAGCGGTTCAGCCGCCCGTGGATGTTGCCGGTCATGTTGTTCTTGAAGTAGGACAGCGGCGCCTTGAGCAGCGACCGGATGACCAGCCCCCGCGCCTTCTTCTCGGTCTTGGTGGCGGTGTCCTCCACGAGGATGCGCCGGAAAATCTTGATCAGCTCGTTGAGAATCGTCGCCGCCAGAATCAGCAGCAGAAAGGGAATCACGCCGGCAAAGTGCAGCGGGTCCTGCATCAGGATGTCGTCGGTCAGCCAGCCGATCGCCTTGGGCGTCAGCTGGGACAGCCCCGCCGAAAGCACCATGGCCAGCACAATCAGCACAAAGCTCCGCTTCTGCCGGCGGTCCAGCAGCCGGTACAGCTTTTGCAGGATGGATTTCAGCGTTCCCTGTTTCATGACAATCCCCGCTCTCCGGTTTGAATTCCAGTCCTATTATACCGGGTTTTCCTCCCGCAGGAAATACCCTGCAAAAAATTTGCGCCGGTCTGCCCCCGGCGTCGTCGGGCGTCTTGACAGTTGCCGGTGCACTGTGCTAAAATAAATCGACTTTGAAAAGCTGCACTGTCATGAGTCTTTTCAAATGCACATACTCGGACCACTCCGACAGGGAGTCAAGGCCATACGGACAGCCGGGTCCACTGCCGAGGACGGCCGTTGCGCCGCCATTATTGATGGAGTTAAAAGCTCAAATTTTATAAGTTGGTTACTTCATAACCGAAATGCGCTTTGGCGCAGACTTGTGAAACGGTCAATAAGAGTAGGAAATGTGTATTGCATCAGGACTCTGACACGAACCTTCTTGTCTTTCCCTGCCTGTTCCGGTATGCCCCGCGGCTGCCCGGAACCCTGCGGCAGTCTGACGAATGATCGGGACGCAAGCTGTGCCAACCGCACAGCCTGCGTCCTTTTTTGTGCGCGGGCGCGCCAAAATCCAGGGAAAAGAGGAAGTGCAAATGCCCATTCAGCATTACAAGCTCGATCAGCGCAGGGCACCGATCTACGAAGCGCTGGAACGGTTCCGCCAGATGCGGGTGGTGCCGTTCGACGTTCCGGGCCACAAACGCGGGCGCGGCAATCCCGAGCTCACGGCCTTTCTGGGCCAGCAGTGTGTCGGGGTGGACGTGAACAGCATGAAACCGCTGGACAACCTGTGCCACCCGGTCTCGGTCATCCGGGAAGCCGAGGAACTGGCCGCCGATGCCTTCGGCGCCGCCCATGCGTTCCTCATGGTGGGCGGTACCACCAGCTCGGTACAGAGCATGGTGCTCACGGCCTGCAAGCGCGGGGACGAGATCATCCTGCCGCGCAACGTGCACCGCAGCGTCATCAACGCGCTGGTGCTCTGCGGCGCCGTCCCGGTCTATGTCAATCCCGAGGTGGATCAGCGGCTAGGCATCTCGCTGGGAATGCGGCGGGAACAGGTCGAAAAGGCCATCCGCGAACATCCCAACGCCGTGGCCGTGCTGGTCAACAATCCGACCTACTACGGCATCTGTTCCGACCTGCGCGCCATCGTCAAGATGGCCCATGACGCCGGGATGCTCTGCCTTGTGGACGAGGCCCACGGCACCCACTTCTATTTCGGCGGCGGACTGCCGGTCTCCGCCATGGCGGCCGGCGCCGATATGGCCTCGGTCTCGATGCACAAGAGCGGCGGCAGCCTGACCCAGTCCAGCCTGCTGCTGGTCGGCCCGCGGGTTCATCCGGGCTATGTGCGGCAGATCATCAACCTGACCCAGACCACCTCGGGCAGCTATCTGCTGATGTCCAGCTTGGACATCTCCCGCCGCAACCTGGCCCTGCGGGGCCGTCAGGTCTTCCATCAGGTCGCCGACATGGCCGAGTATGCCCGCGAGGAGATCAACGCCGTCGGCGGATACTACGCCTTCGGCAAGGAACTGGTCAACGGCAACTCGGTGTTTGACTTTGACATCACCAAACTCAGCGTCCATACGCTGGACATCGGCCTGGCAGGTATCGAAGTCTATGACATCCTGCGGGACGAATACGACATCCAGATCGAATTCGGCGACATCGGCAACATCCTGGCCTACCTCTCGATCGGCGACCGCCCGCAGGAGGTGGAGCGTCTGGTCAGCGCCCTGGCCGAGATCCGCCGCCGCTACCACACCGACGGCGCCGGCCTGCTCAATCAGGAATATATCGACCCCGAGGTGGTGGCCAGCCCGCAGGAAGCTTTCTATGCCGACAAGGTCAGCCTGCCGCTGTGCGAGACCGAGGGCCGGGTCTGCAGTGAGTTCGTCATGTGCTACCCGCCGGGAATTCCTATCCTTGCGCCCGGCGAGCGCATCACCAAGGAGATCCTCGACTATATCACCTACGCCAAGGGCAAGGGCTGCTCGATGACCGGCCCCGAGGACCCCGAGATCCGGCATCTCAACGTGCTGGTGTGAATTTGCATCAGAAAGGACGGTAAACCGATGGAATTTTGGTTCAGCGAATTTCATACCCCCGATGTCAAGCACAGCATCCGGGTCAACCGGCAGCTGTATTCCAAGCAGAGCGCCTACCAGCGCATCGACATCTTCGAGACCCCCGAGTTCGGCCGTGTGCTGGCGCTGGACGGCAACGTCATGCTGACCGAGCGCGACGAGTTCATCTATGACGAGATGATCACCCATGTGCCGATGGCGGTGCATCGGGGCATCCGGGACATTCTGGTCATCGGCGCCGGCGACGGCGGCGTTGTGCGGGAGCTGACCCGCTACGACCGGGTGGAGCGGATCGACCTGGTCGAGATGGACCCCCAGGTGCTGGAGGCCTGCCGCAGCTATCTGCCCGGCAATGCCTGCCGGCTGGATGACCGCCGGGTTCATATCTACTTCGAGAACGCCCTCAAGTTCATCCGCCGCTGCGAGGAGGAGTACGACCTCATCATTGTGGATTCTTCCGATCCGTTCGGCCCCTCCGAGGGCCTGTTCACCCGCGAATTCTACGGCAACTGCTTCAACGCCCTGCGGGAGGACGGCATCATGGTCAACCAGCAGGGAAGCCCCTTCTATGCCCAGGATGCCGAGGCCATGCAGCGCAGCCACAAGCGCATTGCCTCCACCTTCCCGATCAGCCGTGTCTACCAGGCCCACATCCCGACCTTTGCCGCGGGGTACTGGCTCTTCGGCTTTGCCAGCAAAAAATATCATCCCATCGACAACCTGGATGCCGACGCCTGGAATGCGCTCAACCTGCGCACCCGCTACTACACCACCCGGCTGCATGTGGGCGCCTTCTATCTGCCGGCCTTCCTCGAAGAGATGCTGCGGGAGGTGGAATGATGCTGCGCAAGAATATCGAAACCTTCCTCGGCTGCGACGCCGAGTACCGCCCCGCCTCGATGGTGCTGTTCGGCGCGCCGTTTGATTCCACGACCTCCTTCCGGCCCGGCGCCCGCTTCGGGCCCTCCGCGATCCGGCACGAGAGCTTCGGACTCGAAACCTACAGCCCCTACCAGGACGCCGACCTCACGGACTGCGAGGTGTTTGACAGCGGAGACCTGGAACTCTGCTTTGGCAGCAGCGAGACCGCCCTTGTGGATATCGAATCCCGCGCCGCCGAGATCCTGCGGGACGGCAAATTCCCCCTGCTGCTGGGCGGCGAACATCTGGTCACGCTGGGCGCCGTCCGGGCGGCCGTGAAAAAGTGGCCCGATCTGCACATCGTCCACTTTGACGCCCATGCCGATCTGCGGGATGACTACCTCGGCGCCAGGCTCAGCCACGCCTGTGTGCTGCGCCGCTGCCACGAGCTGGTCGGGGACGGCCATATCCACCAGTTCTGCATCCGGTCGGGGGACCGCGAGGAATTCCGCTTCGCCGCCGAACACACCGACCTGCACAAGTTTGACTTTTCCGGCCTGGAGGAACTCTGCGGCTGGCTGGTCCGCACCGATGTGCCGGTCTACTTCACGATCGACCTGGACTGCCTCGACCCCGCCTGCTTCCCCGGCACCGGCACACCGGAGAGCGGCGGCGTGAATTTCCTGCAGCTGCTGGATGCCATCCGCAAGGTGTCCGCTGCCCGGGTCGTGGCGGCCGATGTGAACGAGCTGGCCCCCATGCTAGACCCCACCGGCGCTTCCACGGCGGTGGCCTGCAAGGTCGTCCGGGAATTGATTCTGGCTCTCTGCCATGGCAATACAAAACGCAAATAAATAAAAAGAAAATACATTTTGTAAAGGAGAACCCCACATGAGCAAAGTATTGGTCATCGGCTGCGGCGGTGTCGCCTCCGTTGCCATCCACAAGTGCTGCCAGGTCAGCGATGTTTTCACCGAGCTGTGCATTGCCAGCCGCACCAAATCCAAATGCGACGCCCTGGCGGCGGAGCTGGCGCCCAAGACGGCCACCAAGATCACCACGGCCCAGGTGGACGCCGACGACGTGGAGCAGGTCAAGGCGCTGATCCGCAGCTACCAGCCTGATCTGGTCATGAACATTGCGCTGCCCTACCAGGACCTGACCATCATGGACGCCTGCCTGGCCTGCGGCGTCAACTATCTGGACACCGCCAACTATGAGCCGGAGAACACCGACGACCCCACCTGGCGTGCCGCCTACGAAAAGCGCTGCCGTGAGCAGGGCTTCTCGGCCTATTTCGATTACAGCTGGCAGTGGGCCTACCGCAAGCGGTTTGAGGAAGCCGGCCTGACTGCGCTGCTGGGCTGCGGCTTTGATCCGGGCGTCAGCCAGGCATACTGTGCCTATGCCCGCAAGCATGAGTTCGACACCATCGACACCATTGATATTCTGGACTGCAACGGCGGTGACCATGGCTATGCCTTTGCCACCAACTTCAACCCCGAAGTCAACCTGCGCGAGGTCTCGGCGCCGGGCAGCTACTGGGAGAACGGCCACTGGGTCGAGATCCCGGCCATGAGCATCAAGCGGGAATATGACTTTGACCAGGTCGGCCATAAGGATATGTACCTGCTCCACCATGAGGAGATCGAAAGCCTGGCCCAGACCATCCCCGGTGTGCGCCGCATCCGGTTCTTCATGACCTTCGGCCAGAGCTACCTCGACCATATGCGCTGCCTCGAGGATGTGGGTATGCTCTCCACCACGCCGGTCCTGTTTGAAGGCCACGAGATTGTCCCCATCAAGTTCCTCAAGGCGCTGCTGCCCGACCCGGCCAGCCTGGGCCCCCGCACCAAGGGCAAGACCAACATCGGCTGCATCTTTACCGGCAAAAAGGACGGTAAGGACAAGACCTACTACATTTATAATGTATGCGATCACGAGAGTTGCTACAAGGAAGTGGGCAGCCAGGCGGTCAGCTACACCACCGGCGTCCCGGCCATGTGCGGCGCGCTGATGCTGCTGACCGGCAAGTGGAACAAGCCCGGCGTCTACACGGTGGACGAGATGGACCCCGATCCGTTCCTCGACGCGCTGGACACCTACGGCCTGCCGCGCAGCGAGAACCGTCATCCGGTTCTGGTGGACTGATGGCGGCTTTTGTACGGGACCCGCGCCCTCCCTTTGCGCAGCTGGACGCGGGCTCCTATGCCCGCCTGGCGGAGCTGCCCACCCCGAGCTATGTGATTGACGAGCGGATGCTGCACCGCAACGGCGAGATTCTTGCCGGGGTGGCCCGCCGCACCGGCGCCCGGCTGCTGCTGGCCCAGAAAGCCTTCTCCAACTTCAACTTCTATCCGCTGCTGGCCCCCTACCTGGCCGGCACCGAGGCCAGCGGCCTCTATGAGGCGCGCCTTGGCCGGGAGGAGATGCCCGGCAAGGAGGTCCATGTGTTCTGCGCCGCCTACCGGGAGGACGAATTTGACGAGCTGCTGCGCTATGCCGGGCATATCGTCTTCAATTCTCCCGCCCAGCTGGCCCGCTTCGGCCCGGCGGCCCGGGCGGCGGGCAAGAGCGTAGGCCTGCGCATCAACCCCGAGTGCTCCACCCAGCAGGGCCATGAAATCTATGACCCCTGTGCCCCCGGCAGCCGTCTGGGAACGACCCGTGCCCAGTGGGATGCGGCGGTGGAGGCCGACCCCTCCCTTCCGGACCTGCTGGACGGCCTGCATTTCCATACCCTCTGCGAGCAGGATTCCGATGCTCTCCAGACCACGCTGGACGCGGTGCAGCGCCGGTTCGGTGATCTGCTGGCCCGCCCGCAGATCCGATGGCTGAATTTCGGCGGCGGTCACCATATCACCCGACCGGGGTATGACCTGGCCCGGCTGGACCGCTGCATCATCCGTGCCCAGAAGGCGTGGAACGTGCAGGTCTACCTGGAACCCGGCGAAGCCTGGGCCCTCAATGCCGGGTACCTTGTCACCCGGGTGCTTGATGTGACGGGCAGCGGGCCGGTCCGCTCGGCGATCCTCGATATGAGCGCCGCCTGCCATACCCCCGATGTCATCGAGATGCCCTACCGCCCGCCGCTGCTCGGCGCCGCGGACCCTGGCGAACGGCTCTGTGCCTACCGCCTCGGCGGACCGACCTGCCTGGCTGGCGACATGATCGGAGAGTATACCTTCCACGCGCCGCTCCGGGTCGGCGACCTGCTGGTGTTCGGCGATATGGCCATCTATACGACCTGCAAGAACAATACTTTCAATGGAATGCCGCTGCCGTCCATCTACGCCCTCGGCACCGATTCCACCCGCCTGGTCGCGTCGTTCGGCTATGACGACTTCAAGACCCGCCTGGGCACCCCGCATCCGTAACCATAACGAAAACCGCCCGTGAGAGCTGACCTCACGGGCGTTTTTTTATTTTCCAAAAACAAAAAAGCTATTGAGATGTACTATCAAAAATGCTATAATATAAGGAATAATCAGCGATAAAAAAAGCCGGCGGTCTTTCGACCGCGGGCTTTTTTTCTTAAAGTAGGTCACTGTAAGAAAAATCAGCGCTTTTTGTGGTCGCTCAGCCATTTGCAGCGGCCTGCTGACCCTCCGGCTGACCATAAATCGAGACGGCGGACAGTTTGTTGATCTGCTCCCGTTTGAGTTCCATCGAAGGGTGGACATACCGCTGCATGGTGATCGTCACGCTGGAATGCCCCATGATCTCACTCAGGGATTTGATGTCCACGCCATTTTCGACACAGCGGGTGGCAAAGGTGTGGCGCAGACAATGGTAGTTGTAAGCCGGAATCTGTGCCTTGCGCAGAATTCGTTTGTAGCGATTCAGGTAGGTTCTGGGCTCAATGCAGTGGGTGGTTCCCGTGATCAGATACACGCTGTCCGGCTGCCGGTGAGCGGACAGTACCTGGATCAGGAACCCGGGCAACGGAATCACCCGGTTGGAACAGGGGGTCTTGGGCTTTTCGATCAGGACCCGGGTCTTGGCAGCTGCGCCGACGGCGGTATCCTGAATCCGCAGTACCGTTTTGCTGACCGACACCGTTCCTTCTTGCCAATGGAAATCCTTCCATTGCAGTGCACATACCTCGCCGATCCGCAGTCCTGCGTACAGCGAGAGCAGAATTCCCAGGCAGGTGCCGTCTCCTTCCGAAAACAGAACGGCTTCAAGACTTTTTTGTTCCGGCATCGACAGCACCCGAATGGGTTTGGGACGGCAGGCAGGGGCATGAATCTGTACGTTCCGCAGCCCCGGAAGATCCCGCTGGAGCCCGTATTCCAGAATCAGTTTCAGGATGGCTCTCAGATCCGCCACGCTCTTTGCCGAAAGCCCGCCCTGCCCGTCCAGGCGTCCGCTCTGGCGCTTTGCGTTCAAAAAGGATTCCAGTCGTTCGGCAGTCATGGCAGAAAGCGGAAGCGCATCCAGCTCCGGCAGAATCTGACGGTTCAGCGTATTGGAATAGATGGCAAAGGTGGATTCCTTGACCATGCCACGCCGGCTGTCCAGCCATTCCCGGGCCAGCTTGCCAAAGGTGTACCGCCCGCAGCCAGACGCAGACTGACGCTCTCTCTGAAGAAGCTCCTGTTCCCGCTTCTGTTTGACTTCGCGGTAACTCTTGCCGTACAGACACCGGTACCGTGCTTTTCCGTTTTCGTCATATCCCTGAAGATAGCGTGCTTCCCAGCGCCCGTCCTTACGTTTGCGGATATTTTCACCATGTCTTGCCATTTTTCGACTCCTTTCTGAATCCGGTCTCCGCCACACCCCGATTTCTCGAAATCCTACCAGAACAATGACCACAAAAAACTCACAAAAACAGGCCTCAAAACTCGTTAAAACCGTGAATTGATGTTTTTTTCCGCAATTGGCATTGACTTTTCCGCACAAAATTCCTATAATGTTATTTGAAATCACAATTATGGAGTGGTCTATGGCACTCCGTATAGTGACCTACTTTAAGAAAGTGCTGCGGCGAAAGGAGGAAAACGGGGCGTAGCAATCCATCATACAGGTCGGTACCCTGTACACGGCCCGTACCTTAAACCGAAAATATAGCTTAGTATACCCAATTTCTGAATTTTGATAAAGGAAGGTAGGCTGAAGATGAAACCCAAAAAATCATTTGTGGCTCGTTTGGCACAGCCACTCTGCTGGCCGGCTCACTGCTTGCGGTGCCGGCGGCCGCCCAGGGTACAGAGTTTACTCTGACAGACACTGATTTTACAACACAGGGCCAGATGTCCCTTGCTAAAAAGGCATATCTGGAAAATGATGGAACCTATACCATTGAGCTGGGCGCATACTCATTGGGAACCACACAGTCCCAGGAGACGGATGTTCCTTGCGACATTGTTTTGGTGTTGGACCAGTCCACATCAATGAAAAACAATCAGTTCGCAAGCACGGTGAACTATACTCTGTTTAGCGGAACCAATTCTCAGGCCTATGACCAACGGAATGCTCTTTACTATAAGAAGAATGACCAATACTATAAGGTGAAGGTTGAGCGGGTAAATACTGCTATTCTTCCTTTTTCTTGGAAATATAGGTACACCTACAGTTACTCTGATGAGCAGGGAACACAGGTATTCTATACATCGGGTGATAACGCTGCAAACCAATCGGCCCCAGAAGGGCAGCTGTATACCCGAAGCGCTTCTTCCACGACGCCTCTGGAGGCGCTGAAGACAGCTGCACGAAGCTTTATCAAGGAAGTAAACGCACAGGCAACTCAGCAGGGGGTTGATCATCGAATTGCCGTAGTGGGCTTTGCAGATGATCGGCGAAACCATGGCGGCCGGAGAGAACCTGACTACTATTATAACAATACAGAGCTTTTGTCTACTCAAGAGATTGTTAACCTGGAAGACGCTACGAGTGTGAATTACCAGGATGCGTTGGTTCCTGCGACAAACACGGACAGATTGTATACGGCAATTAATCGGCTGGATGCGGATGGTAATACTTATCCGCAGTATGGCCTCGAAATGGCGGATCATATCTTTGAAAATCGAAGCTCAACTTCGGTTACGGTGGATGGCGAGTCAGTCGAACGCAAAAAGATTGTAGTTCTCTTCACCGATGGATATCCGGCTCCGGATGGCCAGGACGACTTCGACTATTCTATCGCAGATGACGCCATTGCCGAAGCCAAAAGCTTGAAAGATAGTGGCGCAACGATTTATACGGTCGGTATCTTCGATGATTCCAATCCTGACAGTGATATCGATTCTAATTTTGACTATGGATCGAGGAACACAGCCTGTCAGACAGTTGCCGCCAACCGGTATATGCATTATACCTCCTCGAATTTCCCGCAGGCGGAAAGTCTGAGAAATGCAGGTCAGAACGGTAACAAGAATGCCGGATATTATATGTCGGCACATGATACGGAGGCCCTGAATAACATCTTTACGCAGATTTCACAGGATGTCAGCAGCACGACGGTTACGTTGAACAGCAACTCCGTTATGCGGGATATTCTCAGTGATGATTTCCGTCTGCCGGAAGGTTTCAGTGCAGATAGTAATGTTACGGTAATGACTCAGACAGGAACCCAGGAAAGTGACAACTCGATTACCTGGGGTACTCCAACAACACTCGAGAATGCTGTTGTTGTTCCGGGCGAAGACGGCAGCATTTCGGTCAGCGGATTCGACTATTCGCAGAATTATATTGCACCGAATCATCCTGGGGCCCGTCTGTTGGTCAAGATCACGGGCATTCTTGCAAAGGATACTGCCTGCGGTGAAGTCTACACCAATAGCCCCGAGTCCGGTATTTATGAGAATGAAGAATCCACGGAGGTTTTTCTGCCCTTCAATCAGCCTAAAGTTATGATTCCGTCCAAGTCTTATGTTCTGGACTATGGCAAGGAGGTCAAACTCTCTTCCGGCGATTGGAATCAGAACTCTGTCACCAGCCTGGATAAGGATGGAATGAATAAGGTTTCCGATACGCCTTCTACGCCTCTTCAGGGTACTTACGGCAATATTGAACAGACGGGAAACGATACGGTGACCTACACGCCGACGAAACTGAACTGGGATGGTGTTGACACCTTCTATTCTCTTGGCAAGACGAGTGATCAGAACACCTGGGCAAAGATCAATGTCATGCCCGCCAACAATGTCTACTACGAGGATACTTTCATCACGAATGAGGAATCTGGTACAGTCGGCATTGTGTATACCGGTACATGGAACGATGAAAGTATCGACGGTAGCGGTACAAATACAGAAAATCCGAAGAGTGACCAGGGCGCTTGGTCTAACACAAATGACCTTGGCGATGACAGAGGAGATTCTGACGGAACTTCGCACATGGTTGATGTTGCTGATAATCAAAAGGCAACCGCTAGCTTCACCTTTACCGGCACGGGTGTTGATGTTTACAGCCGTACAAGCCCGACCACGGGAACAATCTTAGTCCAAGTAAAAAATAAGGCTGGTCAGACGGTAAAAACCAGCATTATCGACACCAAATCCGCCAGTGGAGAGTATTATCAGGTTCCTACATATTCTTTCAGTGGAGAATATGATACCTACACGGTAACGATCAACGTTACCTCTGCAGCGAAAGATCGATACACCTATTATCTCGACGGTATCCGTGTTTATAATCCGATCCAAGACAAGGAGAACGATCCTACCGTTGCCGATGCTTACAGGGAAGAGCAGCTCAATGCTGTCTTCACCAATGCACGCGATATGCTTGAGGATGGTCATGTTGCCTTTATCGATGAGGATGAAACTGGAAAGTCTACCGTTGGCGACTATACAAGCGCTGACATCGGCAAGATTGCTCCGAAAAATGAAATCTATCTTGCACAGGGTCAGTCTATCGTATTGAAAGTCGACTCTGATGCGGGCAGTACGGTTTACCTCGGTATGAAATCTCTTACCGGTAAAGATGTCACGGTTGAGTACAGCGGTGCAGCAGCGTCTGATACCATTTCGCATACCACAGATCTGTATTACAAGGTTACGCCTGATGGTAATGGAACGATTGTTGTGAAGAATATGAGTGAGAATATTCTCTCCATTACGAAGGTACGGGTATCCGGAACTTCTGCGGACACGGAAAATGCTCTTCAGACGATCAGTGCAGATGAGGCCCTGAATGCAGTCGCTTCCTTTGCACTGGCTCCCTCCACGGACGAGGCGGTGAGTGGCGTTACCGAAGAGGAACTGGCAGAGCAGGAGTCCCCTGCGGAAAATGAGACGGAAGAGCCGACGGTTACGGAAGAACCGGAAAATGACCCTGTCGATGTGGTGATTGAAAACCCCGAAGAGCCGGCAGAAAAACCGGCCGCTGACAATTCCATCAATCAGTGGATCAATACGATTTTCAATAGTTTTCGCAACCTTTTTGGCCGCCACTAAGTAGGAGGAACCAAAGATGAAACGCAATTATCAGAAACCCAGGATTGAGCTGGAGTATTTTACACTGAGCCAGAATATCGCAGCAGGCTGCGGTGCGGCACATGACAGTTCGCTTGGCCATCCGAACCAGTGGAGCAAAGAAACCTGTGGATGGGATTTGGGCAACGTGATCCTTTGGATGGAGAACTCGAGCTGTACCTTTCCACTCGGAGAAGATGCGTATGTTGATGGGGTGTGCTACAACAATCCTAATGGCGGTCAGACAATTTTCTCTTCCTGATTCGGCAGATATGCCGCTGACAGCATAATTAAGGGCGGCCAATCGTTTCGTTTGGCCGCCCTTTTTGTAAAGTGAGAAATAGTATGCAGTACCTGTATCACATGGCAGATCTCCGCATTCTTTGTCAGATACCATTCCCGGTGCGTGTTCAAAAAGAGTGCGAAAATTTTGTCTCCGATATGACCAATCAAAACATCGTGGATCAGGATCTTACATTCCGGTTTTGTCCGGTACAAACCCTTGGACCGATCCCTCCGGTAGGGCATTGGGACACCGCAAGGTTCTATTCCCGCTCCGGAACCTACTTCTATACGTCAAAGCAGGGCAGCGCCTATGCACTGGTACAGAAAGATTCCGATGGCAACGGAACGGTGAAGTATCTGGCAGGACACGAAGATTATCTGAACTATTCCACAAACATTTGTGATCTTCTTGGGCTGGAAAGTATTCTTCTTCAGCATCAGGCATTGCTGCTTCATGCGTCGTTTGTCCGTGCCTGGGGACAAGGTGTGCTGTTTTCAGCTCCCTCCGGTACCGGAAAATCGACACAGGCAGAATTATGGAAGCAGTATTTTGGTGCAGACATCATCAACGGTGACAGGGCAATTCTGCGTCTCGAAGAAGGAAAATGGCAGGCGTTTGGTTCCCCATATGCAGGTTCTTCCCGTATCTACCGCAATGAAAAAGCTCCGGTGCGTGCCATTATCGTGCTCCGCCAGGCAAGGGAAAATCATATCAGATTGCTTCCAACAACACAAAGCGTTTTTGCTCTGTTCCCTGAAATTACCATACATCGTTGGGATGAGACCTTTACAGTACAGGCGCTGCAGCTGCTTACGGCGCTGCTCTCCCGTGTGCCGGTCTATCTGCTGGAATGCAGGCCCGACCGGGAGGCGGTGGAGACCGCATCGCGTGTGATTTTTCCTGAAAGGAGCCTGTAAAATGGCGATGAACCTGATCCCCGTTGAACCTCCCATAACCGAATATCTCCACGCCAAGGCGGCACGGGCCCATCTTCCGCTCAGCGGCACGTTTGAACTCACACCGGTCTGCAACATGAACTGCCGGATGTGCTATGTGCGGATGAGCAAGGAGGAGCAGGAGGCCATCGCCCCGCTGCACTCCGCTGCGGACTGGATTGCCCTGGGCCGTCAGGCTGTGGACCGGGGGATGCTCTATCTGCTCCTGACGGGCGGCGAGCCCTTCAGCCGTCCGGACTTTTTCGAGATCATGGCCGGCCTGGAACAGATGGGGCTGCTGATCTCCATCAACTCCAACGGCACGCTGCTGGACGAGGCGGCGGTGGAGGAGCTGCGCCGGCATCCGCCCGTCCGGATCAACATGACGCTGTACGGCGCATCGGATGCCACCTACGAGCGGCTCTGCCGCAATCCGAAGGGATTCACCCAGGCCACGCGGGCCATCCGGCTGCTGCGGGAAGCCGGGATTCTGGTCAAGCTCAACTGCAGTGTGACCCCCTACAATGCCCAGGACCTGCCCGAGATCATGCGCTTTGCAAAAGAGGAGCATCTTGTCGTCCAGGCAACCAGCTACATGTTCCCGCCGCTGCGGCGGGATGCCACGATGGTGGGCAAAAACGACCGCTTTTCCCCTGAGGAAGCCGCCTATTATGCGGCGCGCATCGAGTCGCTGCTGAACGGCGAGGATGCCTTCCTTGAGCGGATGCGCAACAAGGCGCCGGTATCGCTGCCGGTTGAACCCGGCGAGGACTGCAGCATCGAAGGGGAGGGCATCCGCTGCCGCGCCGGCAAATGCAGTTTCTGGGTGACCTGGAACGGCCGGCTGCTTCCCTGCGGAATGCTGCCTGTCCAGGGCGAAAAAGACGTGTTCCAAGTCGGATTTGATGAGGCCTGGGCCGATGCCTCGGCGGCTGCCGCGGCGATCCGTCTGCCCGGCAAATGCCGGGACTGCCCGCTGCGTGACCAGTGCCGCGCCTGCGCCGCAATGGTCTTTACCGAATCCGGAAACTTCCACACCGTGCCGGAATACCGCTGCCGGATGGCACAGGCCTACCCGGACGCATGCCGTCGGGTGGAGGCGGAAATTCTGCAGGCGCGCGGTCTGCAACAGAAGGAAGGATAAGCAATGGCGAGCGAAAAGCAACATAAAATGGACCCGGCGCTGCGCAAGCGTCTGATCCTGACGGTGGGCGGCTGTGCGGCCGTCGTGGTGATCGTCGCGGCCGCATCGGCGCTGACGGTATGGAGAGGCCGGACGGTCCCGGCTTCGGCCACGCCGGAGAGCGCATCCCAAGCCGCGGCCACAGAGGAACCCTCCTCCGCGGACCCGTCGGCCACCATCGCCCCTCAGAGCACCGAGGCACCGGCGTCCTCCGCCGCGGCCTCGTCGGCTGCCTCCTCGTCGCAGAGTCGTGCCACGCCCACCCCTGCGGCCCAGACCCAGGGCGGTACCGACACGGTGCAGGACAACACCCCCGAAAACAATACCCCGGCATCCCAGCAGACCGAGCTTGTCCAGCCCGAACCCACGCCCTCGGTCATCACGCTGCCCTACACGATCCCCAATACGTCACTGGTCGTGCGCAATGTCTCCGGCTATGACGGCGTCTATCTGGAGGACGGTTCGGACAGCGACATCACCGGCGTGGCAGCCATGGTGGTGGAAAACACCGGCTCCACGGGCGTGGAATACGCCGATATCCGGCTGACCCAGGGCGGCACCGTGCTGGAATTCAAGGTCTCGGCGCTGCCGGCCGGCTCGATGGCGGTGGTCCAGGAGGCCTCGCGTCAGTCCCCGGCCAGCGGAGACTATACCGTCTGCACGGCGGATGTCGCCACGCTGGACAGCTTCGGCATGTCCGAGGGCAGCGTGCAGGTCACCGACAACGGCGACAACAGCCTGACCGTGACCAACATCAGCGGCGCGGATATTCCCTGTGTACGAATCTTCTACAAATACTATATGTCGGATGAAAACGCCTATGTGGGTGGCATCGCCTACACTGCCAAGCTGGATAACCTGACGGCCGGACAGTCCGTCACGGTCAATCCGACGCATTACGCCAGCAACGGCAGCAAGGTGGTTATGGTGCGCACCTACGATACCAGTCAGTGAGGGCTGCCATGAAAACGAAGCGGTTGAGCGGACGGCGGCAACAGAACCGCCCCGCCGGTGAACAACGATGCGCGGCGCGGACTTGACGGGCCAGCGCTTCGGAAAGCTGGTCGTCGTCGAAAAAGCGGGCTCCGGTCCCAACGGCTATGCCCAGTGGCGCTGCCGCTGTGACTGCGGACGCGAGATCCTGGCCGAATCCCGGGATCTGCGTCGCGGTGCACGGCAGGACTGCGGCTGCATGGGCAGCAAACCCCGGCGGGATCTGCGCGGCCGGAAATTCGGTCAGCTCGAAGCGGAGGAACCCACCGATGCCCGTACCCCGGACGGGGACGTGATCTGGCGCTGCCGGTGCGGCTGCGGCAATGTGGTCGAGGTGTCCAGCCGGGACCTGCTGCGCGGCCGCAAACAGGACTGCGGCTGCGGTCTGAACCGCAGCATGGAGTGGATCGGCCGGCGCTTCGGCAGCCTGACTGTCCTGAACTATGCCGGCAAGAAAAACCACCGCACCTACTGGCGCTGCCGCTGTGACTGCGGCAATGTGCTGGACGTGCGGGAGAGCTGCCTGAAAAACGGCCACACCACCAGCTGCGGCTGCCGCGCCGACCCGACGCTCTACTGCCATTATGTGGAGGGCACCCTTGTGGAGGCCATCGCTTCCCATACGGTGGCCAAGAACAACACAAGCGGTGTGCGCGGCGTCACGCTGGACCGGCGGACCCACCGCTGGGTGGCCCGCATCGGGTTCCGGGGCAAGACCTACTATCTCGGCAGCTATGAAAAACTGGAGGACGCCCGCAAGGCCCGTCTGAAAGGGGAAGAAATGTACGACGATTTCCTGGACTGGTACGATGCCACGATGGGAAACCGCCCGGCCAAGTCCGGCTAAACCGGACCATGGTCCATGACAGAAAAAGAGCCTGTCCTCCGCGGAGGACAGGCTCTTTTGAATGGAAGCTCAGAAGGCGAACTGGATCACGCAGAAGACGGCATAGCAGAGCAGCAGCACAATGCCCTGTACCCGGGAGAGCTTGCCGCGCAGCAGCGTGGGAATGGTCAGCACCAGCATGACGGCGAACATGACCGGCAAATCCAGCACCAGCGACCGGTTATAGCCGAACAGCGTCGCGGTCTGGGGGATGCTGAAGGGAGCCAGCGTGATGGACACGCCGCTGACCAGCACGAGGTTGAACAGGTTGGCGCCGATGACGTTGCCCAGCGACAGCGTGCTGTGGCCCTTGATCAGCGAGGTGATGGCGGTGACCAGCTCGGGCAGCGAGGTGCCCAGCGCCACAAAGGTCAGCGCGATGACGGATTCCGGCACGCCGAGCGCCTGGGCAATCAGGGTGCCGTTGTCCACCAGCAGGTTGGCGCCCAGCGCGATGATGACGGCGCCCACGACCAGCAGCAGGACAATGCGGTTGAGGGCGGCCTCATTGCCTTCCTCCACCGAGGGCAGGGCAGGCGCGTTGCGCATCTGGCGCACCGTGGTCACCATGTACACGACGAAGAGAATCAGCAGCGCAATGCCCACGATGCGGCTGAAATACCCGACCAGATAGGCGTTGGCGGCGTAGAAGATGGCCGAGGCAAAGAAAAAGAAGACCGGCAGCCGCAGGGTTTTGGGATCGACCTTGCCGGGGCGGATGGCCACGGTGAGCGCCGCGATGAGGGCGGTGTTGCAGATGACCGAGCCGATGGCGTTGCCGTAGGCGATCTCGCCATGGCCGCCGACGGCCGAGGCGGTGGAGACCATGACCTCGGGCAGTGTGGTCCCGATCGAGACCACCGTGGCGCCGATCAGCAGCTCCGGCAGATGGAAGCGACGGGCCAGCGCCGTGGCGCCGTCCACAAACCAGTCGCCGCCCTTGATCAGGCAGACCAGACCGACACAGAAAAGCAGAACGGGAATCAGCATGGGATTGGTTCCTCCTCTTGATGGCATTTGATGAAAAAACGCAGGCCTGTCAGCCCGCATTCCCGCTATTATAGCACGGACAACCGCCATAGGCAAGAGAAAAAAGTACCGCGCCCGAAACAAAGTTCCGAGCGCGGCATACAACAATTATTTTTGACCGTAGTAGGCATTTTTCCCATGCTTGCGGCGGTAATGCTTGTCCAGCAGTGCCTGGGGGGCCGGCATCGCGCTGGGATCGATCAGGCGGGTCAGGGCGGCCATCCGGGCCACCTCCTCCAGCACCGCTGCATGGTAGACCGCCTCGGCCGCATCCTTGCCCCAGGTGAAGGGACCGTGGCTGCGGCAGATCACGGCCGGCATGGCGTCGGGGTCGAGGTGCCGGTGACGGAAGGTATCCACAATGACGGCGCCGGTGTTCTTCTCATAATCCTCGTTGAGTTCCGCCGGCGAGAGATGCCGTGCACAGGGCACCGGCCCGTAAAAGTAATCCGCATGGGTGGTGCCGTAGCAGGGAATGTCCCGCCCGGCCTGGGCCCAGGCGACCGCATAGGGGCTGTGGGTGTGGACGATGCCCCCGATGGTCGGAAAGGCTCGGTACAGTTCCAGATGGGTCTTGGTGTCGCTCGAGGGCCGCAGCGTGCCCTCGACGGTCTCCCCGGTTTTCAGATCGACGACCACCAGGGATGCGGCGGTCAGATCCTCATAGCGGACGCCGGAGGGCTTGATGACGACCAGCCCGGCATCCCGGTCGATGCCCGACACGTTCCCCCAGGTATAGGTGACCAGACCGCGGCGGGGCAATTCCAGATTGGCCTCCAGCACGGCTTCGCGCAGTGATTCCAGCATAATGCAAACCTCCCCAGTTGCAGGCGGCCGGATCCCCGGCACCGCCATCGTTGAAACGGTTGTGGACGGCGTCAGTCCGGACGCCGGACGCAGAGCTGCCAGAAGGCCACCGCCCCGGCGGCCGCCACGTTGAGCGAATCCACCCCGTGGGACATCGGAATCCGCACCGTGTAGTCGCACCGGGCCACGGTGTGGGGGCGCAGTCCGTCCCCCTCGGTCCCCAGCAGGATGGCAAGCCGGTCCTCGGCCGACAGGCGCGGATCGTCCAGACGCAGCGAGTTGTCGTCCAGCGCCATCGCGGCGGTGCGGAACCCCAGCTGGTGCAGCAGGTCCATGCCCCGGTCGGGCCAGTCGTCGGCACAGTCGCCGATCTGCGTCCAGGGAACCTGAAACACCGTCCCCATGCTCACCCGCACGGCGCGGCGGCACAGCGGGTCACAGCAGGAGGGCGTCAGCAGCACCGCGTCCACCCCCAGGGCGGCCGCCGAGCGGAAGATCGCCCCGATGTTGGTGGAGTCCACAATGTCTTCCAGCACGGCCACCCGGCGGGCACCGGCGCAGAGCGTCTGCACATCGGGACAAACGGGGCGGCGCATCGCGCACAGCACGCCCCGGGTCAGCGTGTAGCCGGTCAGCCCGGCCAGTACCTCGCGGTCGGCGGTGTAGACCGGCACATCGGGGCAGCGCTCCAGAATCCCGCGGGCCGGGCCATCAATCTTGCGGCGCTCCATCAGGAAGGAGACCGGCTCACAGCCGGCATCCAGCGCCAGGGCAATGACCTTGGGACTCTCCGCGATGAAGATTCCCTTTTCGGGTTCCAGACGGTTGCGCAGCTGTGCCTGGGTCAGGCGGGTGAACACCGCCAGCTCGGGCGCGCTGAGATCGGTGACGGGCACGATATGGGCCATAAGGGTCCTCCTTTGCAGACACTGTTTCTACTATCCTAGCACAAAACGGCGCCGATGACAAACCCGCCCGGAATTTGTGAAATTTCGTGGAATTTTTCGACGGTTTTTGCGTTTTCCTTACACAAACTGCACAGATTCTGCTATAATCTAAATGACTTCATCCATGTAAGGAGGATTCGCGATGGATTCCAAAGCCTTTGTGCAGTTTGACGGTGTCTGCAAATATTACCGGATGGGAGAAAATCGCATCGCGGCCGCCGACCATGTGAGCTTCACGATTGATCGGGGGGAGTTCTGCGTGATCCTCGGTCCCTCCGGCGCCGGCAAGACCACCGTGCTGAATATGCTCGGCGGCATGGATACCTGCGACGAGGGCGACATCTGGCTGGACGGCGCCCTCATCAGCGACTATTCCGCCCGGCAGCTGACCACCTACCGGCGGTACGATGTGGGGTTTGTCTTTCAGTTCTATAACCTGGTGCAGAACCTGACCGCGCTGGAAAACGTCGAGCTGGCCAGCGAGATCTGCCGCGAACCCCTCGACGCCCGGCTGGTGCTGGAGGAAGTGGGGCTGGCCGAACGGATGAACAACTTCCCGGCCCAGCTCTCGGGCGGGGAACAGCAGCGGGTTTCCATTGCGCGCGCCATCGCCAAGAATCCCAAAATCCTGCTGTGCGACGAACCCACCGGCGCGCTGGACTATGTCACCGGCAAACAGGTGCTGGGGCTGCTGCAGTCCACCTGCCGCGACAAGGGCCGTACCGTCATTGTCATCACCCATAACTCGGCCCTGGCCGCCATGGCCGACCGGGTCATCCGCATCAACAGCGGGCGCGTCGTGGATATGACCCTCAACGCCCATCCCACCCCCGTCGAAAGGATCGAATGGTAATGCCGCGCACCTATTCCAAAAACATACGGCGGACCCTGCTGGGAACCCGGACCCGCTTTCTGGCCATCTTCGCGATTGTGGCCCTCGGCGTGGGGTTCCTGGTGGGGCTGCTTTCCACCTCGCCGGATATTGAGGATTCGATGGAATCCTATCTGGACGAGTCGAACCTCTATGATTTCCGGGTGGTCTCCACCCTCGGCCTGTCCGAGGCGGATCTCGACGCCATCCGTGCCCTCGACGGCGTCCAGTCGGTGGAAGGGCGCTATTCCGCCGATCTGCTTGTCAAGGCCGGCGCCGGCGATGTGCTGGTCGCCCGCGCCCACAGCCTGCCGGAGGGCGGGAAACAGGATACCACCATCAACAGCCTGCTGCTGGTGGAGGGCCGCTGGCCCGAATCGCCCGACGAGTGCGTCGTCGGGGCCGGGGGGAGTGTCTCCAACGAACAGCTGGAGATCGGCCGGGTCATCACCCTGACCGACGACAACGAGGATCTGCAGGACAAGATGTCCTGCACCGAGTTCACCATTGTGGGCCGGGTGCGGGACGCCTACTATTTTTCCTTTGAGCGGGAGCCTGCCAGTGTGGGCAGCGGCAGCGTCGGGTTGGTGTTCTATGCCGAGCCCGAGGCCTTCGCCTATACCTCCTACACCGAGCTGTACGGCACCGTCACCGGGGCGCGGGAGCTGCGCAGCCTGAGCCAGGAGTACAAGGATACCGTTGCCCGGGTGACCGACGAGATTGACGCCATCCAGGATGTGCGCTGCACGGCCCGGTATGAGGAGGTGCGCGCCGACGCCCAGGCCGAGATTGACGATGCCTGGGCGGACTACAACGACGCCAAGGCGGAGGCCGAGGAGGAACTGGCCGACGCCGAGCGCCAGCTCAACGAGGGCCGCGACGCCATGGCGGACGGGGAGGCCGAGCTGGCCGACGCCGAGCGGGAGTACGCCGACGGAACCGGCGAACTTGCCGACAAGGAAAGCCTGATGCAGGACGGCATGAAGGAACTGACCGACGCCCAGGGCGAACTGTCCGAGGGGCTGCGGCAGATCTATGAGAATCTGGACCAGCTGGAGGACGGCGAAGCCCAGCTGGCCGAGGCACTCAAGACCCTGCAGGACGGGCAGGCGCAGTATGAGGAGGGCCTCAAAGCCTTTGAGGAGGGCCGGACCCGGTACGAGGAAGGGCTGGCCCGGTATGCCGACGGCCTGGCCCAGTGGCAGCAAGGCCATGAAGCCTACGAGGAAGGGCTGGCCCGGTACGAGGACGGCCTGGCCCAGTACGAGGACGGCCTGGCCGGCCTTGAACAGCTGCAGCAGCTCAATGCGGCCCAGAAGGGGCTGGACCAGGCGGCCGCTGAGGGGGTGCAGGAATGGCTGTACTCCGACACCGTGCTGGAAGTCATCGAGAAGATCACAGCCGACGAGGGTTACGGCATCCTGCAGGAGTGCTACCGGCAGCGGGAGGACACCGAGGCGGCCTATCAGGCGGCGCTCGAACAGTCCGCGGCCGAGGGCGTCTATGAAGATCCCGCCGAGGACCCGGCGGTGCAGCAGGCGCTGGCCGCCCGCGACGAGGCCGAGGCAGCCTGGCAGCAGGCCCTGCGCGACGCTGTCAGCGGGTTTGTGGATATGGACGATGAACTGACGGCCTCGCTCGTCGAAGCGGCGGTGGTGGAGTGCATGAACCGGATGCCGTCGGCCGAACAGATCGAGCAGCTCCGCCAGCTCAATCTTGCCAGCAAGAGCATTGATGTGGGCATCTATTCGATGATCGCCTCGGGGGAGGCAGCGGACGAAGCCGCCGCCCGGGCCCTGTTCAGCGATGAAAATCTGGCCGCCGTGCAGAGCCAGCTGGACGACGCCAAGCGGCAGCTTGACGAGAGCAAACCCGAACTGGACGATGCCAAACAGCAGCTTGACGACAGCAAGGCCGAGCTGGACGCCGGCAAACCGGCGCTGGATGCGGCCAAGGCCGAGATCGAGAGCGGCCAGGCCGAGCTGGCAGCGGCCAAAGCCGAGCTGGATGCCGGCTGGAAGATCTATTTTGAAAAATCCGCCCAGCTGGCCGAGGGCCGCTCGCAGCTCAATGCGGCCCACCGCACCCTGGACGACGGCTATGCCACCCTGGTGGACAAGCAGCTCCAGATGACCGACGCCGAACGGCAGATCGGGGATGCCAAGGTGCAGCTGGCCGATGCCCGGTACAAGATTGAGGACGGCCGCAAGACCCTGGCCGAGAAGAAACAGGAACTGCTGGACGGCGAGATTGACTACGAGACCGCCAAGGCCGAGGTGGAGCAAAAGCTCGAGGACGGCCGCCGGGAGATCGAGGACGCCCAGGCGAAGCTCGATGAGATCGAGACGCCCAAATGGTATATCTGGGACCGGCAGAGCAACGTCAGCTTCTCCTCCTTCCAGGGCAACGTCAACAAGGTGGCGGCCCTGGCCACCGTTTTCCCGGTCTTTTTCTTCCTGGTGGCGGCGCTCGTGGTGCTGACCACGATGACCCGTATGGTGGACGAGGAACGCCTGCAGATCGGCACGATGAAGGCGCTGGGCTACGGCAAGGCGACCATCATGAGCAAGTATCTGCTGTACTCGATGGCGGCGGCCTGTCTGGGCGCGCTGGCGGGCCTGGCGTTCGGCTTCACGGTGTTCCCCATCGTGATCTGGAACGCCTACGAGATGATGTACTGGATGCCGGAATTCCGCTTCCCCTGGCGGTGGAACTATGCCATTCTGGCGGGCGGATCGCTGATCCTCTGTGCGCTGGGGGCCACCCTAGCCGCCTGCCGTGCCACCCTGCGGGAAACGCCCGCCCAGCTCATGCGGCCGCGGGCCCCCAAGGCCGGCAAACGGGTGCTGCTCGAATACATCACCCCGCTGTGGAAACGCCTCAAATTCAGCCACAAGGTCACGGCGCGCAACCTGTTCCGCTACAAGAAGCGGTTCTGGATGACCGTGATCGGGGTGGCGGGCTGTACCTCGCTGCTGGTGGCGGGCTTCGGCATTTCGGACTCCCTCAACGCCATCATCACCCGGCAGTACGGCGATGTCTACCGGTATGACCTCATGACCACCGTCCAGCACCCCGCCGACACCGAGAGCGGTGAGACCTACGAGTATCTGTTCGGCGGCGGAGAGATCACGGCCAGCACCGCCGCTGCGACCGAGAAGGCCAACCAGACCCTGCCGGACGGCACGGTGACCGAGGCCTACCTCTTTGTGCCCAAGGATCTGACGGCCTTCGGCAGCTTTGCGGACCTGCATGAGCGGATCGGGCGCAGCCCCACGCCGGTACAGCAGGAGGGCGTCGTGGTCACCGAAAAATTTGCCGAGATGCTGGACTGCCGCGCCGGCGATACCATCACGATCTACAACAACGCCGGCGACTCGGCCCAGGTGCAGGTCAGCGGCGTCTGTGAGCACTATGTCTCCAACTACCTCTACATGAGCGCGGCCCAGTACGAGGCGGCGTTCGGCACCGAACCGGAGTGGAACACCATCCTCTCCCAGATTGCCGACACCTCCGAGAGCAGCCGCAACACGATCTCGGCCAGTCTGCTCAATATGCCCGAGGTGACGAGCGTCACCTTCACGGTGGACATGACCCAGAGCGTCCTCAACATGCTCAACGCCGTCAATGCGGTCGTCGTGGTCGTCGTCATCTGCGCGGCCGCCCTGGCCCTCGTCGTGCTGTACAACCTGTCCAACATCAACGTTGAGGAGCGCGTCAAGGAGATCGCCACCATCAAGGTGCTGGGCTTCTATGACCGGGAAGTGGCGGGCTATGTCAACCGCGAAAGCACCGTCCTCACCCTCGTGGGGGCGCTGATCGGTCTCGGGGTCGGCACCGTCCTGCACCGCTACATTGTCCATACCGTGGAGGTCGATGCGGTCATGTTCGGCCGCACGGTGGACCCCTCCAGCTATTTCTACGCCCTGGCGCTGACGCTGATCTTCGGCGCCGTCGTCAACCTGATCATGGGCCGCAAACTCCGCAAGATCTCGATGGTCGAGAGCATGAAGGCCCCCGAATGAGTCAAAAAACAGCAGCGCGGCGCTTCCCGCAGGGAAAGCGCCGCGCTGTTTTTCTTGTTCAGCCCCGCAACAGCCCGATCGAGACATCGTTCACATTGGTGCCGGTGGGACCGGTGCGCAGCAGCCCGCCCACCGCGTCCAGCGCGTGGTAGGCGTCATTGTCGGCCAGGTCGGCCCCGGGGTCATGCCCGGCGGCGCGCAGTGCGGCCCAGGTCTGCCCGTCCGCATAGCCGCCGGCGGCATCGGTGGGACCGTCGGTGCCGTCGCTGCCGAAGGAAAAGACTGCGGCGCCGTCCAGCCCGTCCAGACCCCGTGCCGCCGCAAGGGCCAGTTCCTGGTTGCGCCCGCCCAGCCCGTGACCGGTCAGATGCACAACGGTCTCGCCGCCGGCCAGAAAGGCACGCCGTCCCCCGGCACCCGCCTGGGTGCGCAGGATGCTGGCCAGAAAACTGCCGGCCTCCCGCGCCTCGCAGCAGAGCTGATCGGTCAAAATCAGCGGCGCATAGCCCAGCAGACGGCACTGCCGCGCCGCTGCGGCGCAGAGTTCCCGCACGCTGCCCGCAATCCGGAGCGTCACATTGTCCAGCGTCTTGGGGGTCTCCTGCCGCAGCAGGGCCTCGGCCGTGGGGGAGAGCGGCAGCCCGTACCGGCGTGCCGCAGCCAGGGCCTCGGCGCAGGTCGAGCTGTCCGGCGCCGCGGGGCCGCTGGCGATCATGTCGGGCGGGTCGCCCAGCACATCGCTGAGCACAATGCCGTAGACCCGCGCCGGCGCACAGGCCAGCGCAAACCGCCCGCCCTTAACGCCGCTCAGCCGTTTGCGGATCGTGTTGATCTCCACAATGCCGGCGCCGGCCGCCAGCAGCCGGGCCGTCAGATCCTGCAGCTCGGCCGCGGGCAGCAGCGGCTTTTCAAAGAGCGCGCTGCCCCCACCGGACAGCAGGAACAGCACGGTGTCCTCCCGGCCCAGGGGCCGGACCATCCGCAGAATCTCCTCGGTCGCGGCAAAGCCGTTGGCATCGGGGATGGGATGCCCGGCCTCGCGGCAGACAAGGCCGGGCAGCTCACCGCGCAGATGCCCGTATTTGGTCAGGACCAGACCGCCGTCCACCCGGCCCAGCACCCCCAACGCGGCGTTTGCCATCTGCCAGGCGGCCTTGCCCACGGCCACCAGCACAACCTTGCCCGGACCGGGCACAAACCCGTCCAGCGCCCGGCGCACTGCCGCATCGGGCTGCACGGCCTGCAGGCTGGCATGAAGAATCTGTTCGGCGTCCCGCCGCAGCTGCTGATCCATTCAGAAATCCCCCTTGCGTTTTTCTTCATCTTAGCGCATTGCTGCCCCGAGTGCAACAAAAAGGCCCGCACGGATGACCGTGCGGGTCCAGAAACTCAGCCGCGGATGCGGAATCCCCGCTCCTCGGGAACCGGGGGCAGCGTCTTGCAGCTGAAATCTTCCACCGAAATCCAGTGGCTGGAACGCAGAATCGTGGGCAGCAGCCGGTCCAGACTCTGGGCCGGGCCCTGGGCTTCAAGGTCCACCGACCCGTCCCAGTTGTTCGCCACCCAGCCGGTCAGATCCAGCAGCTGCGCCGCATACTGGGCGCGGTACCGGAACCCCACGCCCTGCACGGTGCCGGTCAGATGCCAGTGCCGGCGTTCGACGGGGGCCGTCATGCTCCCACCCCGGCCGGTTCAGGCTCCTCGGCGGCCGGCTGCTGCTGCGGCGCCTCGGTCAGGCCGGAGGCCATCCGCACCGCCGCCAGGGCAGCGGCCAGCGCCGCAATCGCCGCCACGGCGGGTGGCACCACCAGGCCCAGCGGCACCGTGATGCCGGCAGCCAGCAGCAGGGCAATCAGATGATAGACAAGGACAAACCGCTCC
Organism: Gemmiger sp.; assembly: GCF_036306485.1. GTDB lineage: Bacteria > Bacillota > Clostridia > Oscillospirales > Ruminococcaceae > Gemmiger. The sequence goes on from NZ_JAXJZK010000016.1 coordinate 154,776, forward strand.
ATCGGGCCCACCGCCCCGGTCATCTGCCGGGCCAGCCGGAGCGCCGCCGGCACACCGGTCAGATCTCGCTGGGTCAGCAGGATGCCGGCCTTGCCCGCGGGCGGGAAGCCCTCGGTGCCCACGGCGATGCCCAGCTCGGCCGCATCCAGCGCCGCGGCGGCGGAACGGGCGTCCCCGACCAGGGCACAGGGCTCCCCGGCCTGGCAGCGGCGCACCTCGTCGGCCAGCGCCTCGGGGGCAATCGCGGCACGGATGTTGTCATCGGTCAGCCCGACCAGATGCCCGATGCGGTTCGCGGTCTCGGCATTGTCACCGGACAGCAGCTTCACATCCAGGCCAAGGGCCTGCAGCTCGGTCACCGCCTGACGGGCGGAAGGCCGCACCTGCTCCGAAATGCCGATCAGCCCGGCCGGGTGACCGTCCAGCGAGAAATACAGCGGCGTGACGCCCTCATTCATCAGGCGGCGTCCCGCGTCGCGCAGATCGTCGGTCAGCTCGCAGTAGGAGGCAATGAAGCTCTCGCTGCCGCCGGCCATCACCTTGCCGGCAAACCGGCCCACAAGGCCCTGCCCGGGCACGGCCTCGCAGTCCCGGACGGTGCTCAGCCGGATCTTTTCGGACTGGGCACGGCGCATGATCGCGCTGGCCATCGGATCGGTGCTCTGGCTTTCCAGCCCCGCGGCCATGCCCAGCAGGAACTTGGGGGGCACGTTGCGGGTGCCGACAATCTCGGCCACCTCGGGGGCACCGGTCGTGATGGTGCCCCGCTTGTCCAGCAGGACCCCGCGCAGTGCGGCGGCGGTCTGGGGCACCGAGGCATCGGTGAAGAGGATGCCCTGCTTCACGCCCTGCCCGACGCCGGCCATCAGGGCCGCCGCCCCGGCAATCGCCAGGGCCAGCGGGCTGCCCACCGCCAGCACGGCCACCGCCCGGCTGAAGGCAAAACCAACGCCCCGGCCGACGAGCAGCCAGACAATGAACACGACGGCGGCAACGCCGGCGCAGGCCGGCACATACAGGTCACACAGCCGGCGGACCTTGTCCGCAGCAGGCATCGTGCCCGCCGCGGTCTGGCGCGCCGTGTGCAGAATTCCGGCCAGGGCGGTGTCGTCACCCACCCGCACGGCACGGCAGATCAGCGCGCCGTCGCCGTTGACCGTTCCGGCCAGCACCGCGGACCCCTTCTGCAGCTCCTCGGGCTCGCCGCTGCCCAGGGGCAGCGGTACCGTCAGCGTGGAGGTACCGTCCAGCACAACGCCGTCCGCGGGGATCGGGTCGCCGGGCCGCAGCAGGAAGATATCATCCCGGCGCAGCTCGGCTGCCGCAACCGTGCAGGGTTGGCGGTCGCGCAGCACACTGGCCGACGCGGGCATCCGGCCTTCCAGCTCGGTCAGCGGCGCCGCGGCCTGCCGTGCAAAGCGGGCGGCCGCCAGTTCGGCGGCCGTGCCGAAGGTCAGGATGGCGGCCGCCGGGGCAAACAGATAGGGGGCATCCTCGGCCGGCGTGCCCAGCATCCGCTGGATCACCGCCGCAATGCCGTACCCCATGCAGAGCGCGGCCGCCAGCGCGGTCAGCGCCTGATGGGCCGACGCACCGGGATGCCGGCTGGCCAGGGCGGACACGCCGCGCACAAACACCCGGCCGTTGGTCAGGCAGACAACCGCCGCCAGTGCCAGTTCAAGCAGCCCGTCCGCCGCAAAGTCGGTCAGCAGCCAGTCCAGACAGAACAGGATCACCGTGCCGCAGCAGCCGACAAGCAATCGTTTTTTCAGAACAGAGGGGTCTTCAAAGTGGTCCATGATTCCTCCATATTCGTTTGGGTCAGGGGATCAGAACAGCCCGGGCGGCAGCAGAAGATCGCCGCGGGGGACACGGTCCCAGGAAAAGCCGTCCAGCAGCTCCTCGGGCCGGCGGGGGTCGGGGGCCTTCTGCAGCCCGCAGAGATAGCCCAGCCGTCCGATGATCTGTTCGGGTGTGTAGCGCGCCTGCAGATTTTCCAGGCTTTCGTCGCCGTCCCGCTTGGACAGACGCCGTCCGTCCGGCGCCAGGAGCAGCGGCATGTGATAGAAGGTCGGGGCGGTCAGGCCCAGTTCACGGTACAGCCAGAGCTGGCGCGGTGTGCTGGACAGCAGGTCCGCCCCGCGCACCACCTCGGTCACACCCATCAGCGCATCGTCCACCACGACGGCGAGCTGGTAGGCATAGACACCGTCGGCCCGGCGCAGATAAAAGTCCCCGCAGTCCCGGGCCAGATTCTCGGCATACGGGCCCAGATGACCGTCCACAAAACGGATTTCTTCATCGGGAACCCGCACCCGCCAGGCCGGGGCGCGCAGTCTGGTCCGGGCCCGGACCTCTTCGGGGGTCAGATTGCGGCAGGTGCCGGCATAGACGACCTGACCGTCCGAACGGTGGGGCGCGTCGGCCGTATGCAGCTGGCTCCGGCTGCAAAAACAGGGGTACACCAGCCCTCTGGCTTCGAGAATGTGATAAAACCGGGCATAGATCTCGCTGCGCTCACTCTGATAATAGGGACCGCACGGCCCGCCCTGGCTGCCGCCTTCATCGGCCTGCAGGCCCAGCCAGGCCAGATCCGCTTCCAGCAGATCGGCAAACTGCCGGGGGCACCGCGCGGCATCCAGATCCTCGATGCGCAGCACGACCCGCCCGCCTTTGGACTTGGCCGAAAGCCAGGCCAGCAGGCAGCAGCACAGATTGCCCAGATGCATCCGTCCGCTGGGGCTCGGGGCGTAGCGCCCCACCACACCGCTCATTCCAGGGTGTACCGGCCGTCACCCAGCGCACGCAGATGGACCCGGTAGAACCCGGCCACCGCCCGCACCATCGCGTCGGCGTCCGACACGGCAGCCGTCTCGACGGCGGAGTGCATGGCCAGCTGGGCCAGTCCGATGTCCGCCATCGGCACCGGCACCGTGTGGCTCTGCAGGTTGCCCAGCGTGCTGCCGCCCGGCATGTCGGCACGGTTGGCGAACAGCTGGACCGGCACCTCACTGCGGCGGCAGATCTCGCGGAAAATCGCGCCGGTCAGGCCGCTGGTGGTGTATTTCTGGCTGGCATTGATCTTGAGCACCACACCGCCGCCCATCCGCACCGGGTTGGCGGAATCCGCCTTGTCGGCAAAGTTGGGGTGCGCAGCATGGGCATTGTCGGCGCTGAGCAGGAAACTGTTCGCCAGCGCCTGGGCCATGCTCTGGGCACTGTGGGGCACCGCGCTGAGGATGCGGTCCAGCACATCCCGCAGAAAGCTGCTCTGGGCGCCCTGCCGGGTTCCGCTGCCCACTTCCTCGTTGTCAAACATCGCCCAGACCGGAGCGCAGGCACTGTCGGTCTCGGGGGCAGCTTCGAGGAAGGCGTACAGCGTCGTGGCCGCACATTCCAGATCGTCGATGCGCGGGCTCATGAAGAATTCGCCGTCCGGCCCGATGCGGGTGGGTGCCTGCCGCGTATAGAGCGAGAGGTCCCAGTCCACAATGGCCTCCTTGTCCACCCCGGCGGCTTCGGCCACGAGATCGGGGAAGGGGCGGGCCCCCTCCGGTCCGTAGAGCGGCTGCATGTCCACCTGGGGGTTGAACTTGTGGCCGTCGTTGGCGGTGCGGTCCATGTGGATGGCCAGCGACGGAATGACCAGCAGATCCCGGTCCAGATTGACCAGGCGGCTGGTCAGGGTGCCTTCGGCCTCATCGCGGACCAGCACCCGGCCCGCGACCGAGAGCGGCCGGTCCAGCCAGCTGGACATGATCATGCCGCCGTATCCCTCCACGTTGAATTTGACGCAGCCGGCGGATTTGATGTCGGTGTTCTTGACGCGCCAGGTGGGCGAGTCGGAGTGGCTCGCCGTGATGCGCCAGCCGCCGATGGCGTGCGCCGGAATCCGCCAGGCAATCAGCGAGCTGCCGTTGCGGGTCGTGTAGTAGCCGCAGCCGGGCTCCAGGTTCCAGTAATCGGCCTCCTCCAGGCGCAGATAGCCCGCGGCGTCCAGCAGGTCCGCGGCGTTCTGCACGGCATGGAAGGGAGAGACCGAGCGGTTCAGAAAATCAAACAGCTGTTGCAGTTCCATACAAATACATCTCCACCCTGTTTCTTTCATGGGATTTTCAGCTCTATTTTACACCGGAACGGCGCTTGCTTCAACCCGTTTTTCATGGTATCTTTTAACCGGAAAGGCGGGAAAAGGAATGAAACTTGCACAGCTGCTGGGCGTCCGCCCCGGCATCACGGCGGTCATCGGCAGCGGCGGCAAAACGTCGCTGCTGCGCACCCTGGCCGGGGAACTGGACGGCCGGGTCCTGCTCTGCACAACCACCCACATCTATCCGTTCTCCCCCTGGCCGCTCCTCACCCGGAACGACCCGCAGGCCATTGCCCTGGCTTTGCGGGACGGCCCGGTCTGCGTCGGAACGCCCGCCCCGCAGGGTAAGCTCACCGCCCCCGGTCTGCCGCTGGACCAGCTGGCCGCACTGACCGACTATCTGCTGGTCGAGGCGGACGGCTCGCGGGGGCTGCCCCTCAAGGCCCACCGGCCCGGGGAACCGGTCTTGCCGGCCGGGGCCAATCCGGTCATCTGTGTGGTGGGCGCCGGCGGGTTCGGACAGCCCATCCGGCAGGCGGCCCACCGCCCCGAGCGGTTCGCCGCGCTGGCCGGCGTCACGCCCGATGCGCCGGCCACGCCCGCCCTGGTAGGGCGGGTCCTGCGGGCGGAGGGCCTGGCGGACCTCGTCTTTGTCAACGCCGCCGAGACGCCGCAGCGCCTTGCCGGGGCCCGGGAACTCGCATCGGTGCTGCCCTGGCCGACGGCGGCCGGCAGCCTGCGCCGCGGCGTCTGGCAGGCCCTGCCTTGACAGTACCCCGCCGCGGGGATTATAATGAACAGGAAACCGACCGGCAGGAAGCCGGCCGGGCGGCGCAGAAGCGCCGGCATCAGGAAGCAGACGTTTGGAATCGGTATACCGGCAGAAGGTATGCGGCTCCCCGGCAGTGGGGGCAGTGTAGCTTTCTGCCGTTTTGTTTTGCCCAAAAAAACAAAAGGGGCCTGCCCGGCCCCTTCGTTTATTCCCGGTCCTGCCGCAGCGCGTCGATGACCTCCTGCAGCATGGCGGACATCCCGCCGTGCGCGCCCACCACCCGGCTGCCGCACCGGTTGGTGGGGATCAGGATGCGCCGCGCCGCGCTCTGTCCCACCGCACAGGCCATGGCCGGGGTGATCTCCCCCAGCAGCGCGTCGGCAATCACAATGCCCACCGGTCCCACAATCGCATCGGCCCGCCGGCAGGCCACCAGCACCGCGTTCTCACCGGTCGCGGCCCGCTCGGCCCCCGCCTTGCGCATCGCCTCGGTGGCGGCGCTGTTGGTGCCCACCGCCGTCAGCTCGGCGTCGGGCAGTTCTTTGCGGATCGCGGCGACCAGCTGGCGCCCCAGCCCGCCGCCCTGCCCGTCAATGACAAGAATCTTCATCGGTTCTGCTCCCTCTTTTTTCCGTTTTCTGTAATCCTAGCATGAAGCCATCACCCTGTCAAATCCGGAAAGGAATCCCACTATGAAACATTATCAGAAACATCTCACCCTCGCCGCCATGTTCCTCGCCCTCGGTCTGGTACTGCCCTTCCTGACCGGCCAGATTCCCCAGATCGGCAGCATGCTGCTGCCCATGCACATCCCGGTGCTGCTCTGCGGGCTGATCTGCGGCTGGCAGTACGGCCTGGCCGTGGGCTTTGTGGTGCCGCTGCTCCGCGGCGTGCTGTTCGGTATGCCGGTGTTCTATCCCACCGGCCTGGCCATGGCCTTTGAGCTGGCCGCCTACGGCCTGGTGGCCGGGCTGGTCTACGCACGGGTCCGCCGCCAGGGCCTGGTGTCGCTCTACGGCTCGCTCGTGACGGCCATGATCGCCGGCCGCGTGGTCTGGGGCTGCGTCCAGGTCGTGCTGCTGGGCCTGGGCGGCTCCGCCTTCACCTGGCCGATGTTCGTCGCCGGCGCCTTCGGCAATGCCGTGCCGGGCATCGTGCTGCAGCTTGTGCTGATCCCCGCCGTGATGGCCGCTCTGGACCGCTCCGGCCTGGTACGCTACCATAGCCGCGCATAATTCATGGTTGCAGGCCGCGGCAAAACGCGGTACAATAAGACCATCAACCAGCAAAGGAGTGCTCACCATGAACCAGTCCCTGCACACCGACCGTGCGCCCGCTGCCATCGGGCCGTATTCTCAGGGCATCCGCGCGGGCAATACGCTGTATGTGTCCGGCCAGCTGCCCATTGATCCCGCCACCGGCGCCTTTGCCGGCGAGGATATCCGCACCCAGACCCGCCAGTGCCTGACCAATCTGCGCGAGATTCTCAAGGCGGGCGGTGCCGACCTCCACCAGGTGGTCAAGACCACCGTCCTGCTGCGCGACATCGAGGATTTCGCAGCGATGAACGAGGTCTATGCCGAGTTCTTCACGGAACCCTACCCCGCCCGGGCAGCGTTCCAGGTGGCGGCCATCCCCAAGAATGCCCGCCTCGAGATTGAGTGCGTCGCCGTTTTGTAACATTGTGCAACACAGGAGACCCTGCGGGGTCTCCCTGTTTCATCCATCCGTTATTGTTTTGAAACTACAACGAGGAGGAACCCCTTATGGTATTGGATGCAAAAGGAAAACCCTGTCCGCAGCCGGTGGTGCTGTCCCTGAAAGCGCTGGCCGACTGTGCGCCCGGCGAGGCGCTGGAAGTTCTGGTGGACAATGAGGCCGCGGTGGAGAATCTGCGCCGCATGGCTTCTTCCAAGGGCCGCACCGCCCAGGTCCGTGAGGAGCAGGGCGGATGGCGCGTGACGATTGCCGCCCCGGACGGTTCTGCCGTGCAGCCCGCGGCCGAAACCCCGATTGCCTGCGTTCCCTGCGGCGGGGCCGTGGTGGCCGTCAGCGGCGCCACGATGGGCCGCGGCGACGAAAAGCTGGGCGCCATCCTGATGAAGGGCTTCCTGTACGCCCTGGCGCGGCTGGAAACGCCGCCCCGCACGGTGGTGTTCTTCAACGGCGGTGCGCACCTGACCTGCGAGGGCAGCGAGTCGCTCGAGGACCTGCGCCTGCTGGCCGAGTCGGGAACCGAGATCCTGACCTGCGGCACCTGCCTGGACTTTTACGGCCTCAAGGACAAGCTGGCCGTCGGCGGCGTGACCAATATGTACCGCATCACCGAGCTGCTGACCTCGGGCGCGGTGGTCCTGTGATCTACCTGAACTATGCGGCGACCTCGCCCCGCAAACCGCCTTGCGTCGCCGAGGCGATGGTGCGGGCGCTGGAACAGGGCAGCAGTGCCCGCGGCGCGGGGGACAGCGATCTCGATGCGGCGCGCACCGTCTACCGGGCGCGGGCATCGCTGGCGTCGCTGCTGGGATTTTCCCACCCCGAGCGGGTGGTCTTTACGGCCAACGCCACCCAGGCCCTGAACACCGCCATCTTCGGGCTGCTGCGCGGCGGCCGGGTGCTGAGCACCGACTGGGAACACAACTCGGTGCTGCGCCCGCTGTACCGGGTGCAGCGGGAACGGGGCGTTGCGCTGGATTTTGTGCCGGCCGACCCGCAGGGCCGGCTGGACCCGGCGGCGTTTGAACGGCTGCTCCGGCCCGATACCCGGGCCATCGTCTGCACCCATGCCTCCAACCTGACGGGGGACATGAACGATCTGGCCGCCCTGGGCCGGCTGGCTGCCGCCCACGGGATTCCGCTGATTGTGGACGCCGCCCAGACGGCGGGCTGCCATCCGCTGGATATGGAAGCGCTGGGCATCTCGGTGCTCTGCTTCACCGGCCACAAGGGACTGATGGGCCCCCAGGGTACCGGCGGTCTGTGTGTGGCGCCGGGCGTGGAGCTGGAACCGCTGATCACCGGCGGCACCGGGGTCCATTCCTACGACCCCGCCCAGCCGCAGGCGTACCCCGAACACCTCGAAGCCGGAACCCTCAACGGGCCCGGCATTGCGGGGCTGGGGGCAGCGGCGGAATTTCTGCGTCAGGTGGGCGTCGAGGCAATCTGCGAGAAGGAGGCCGCAATGACCCGCCGCTTCCGGGAGGGAGCCTGTTCCATCCCCGGCGTGACGGTCTACGGCAATTTCTCGGCGCCCCATGCGCCGATTGTGCTGGTCAATCTGCGGGGCTGGACCAGCGACGAGGCAGCGGACGAGCTGTCCCGGGTGTACGGCATTTCCGTGCGTGCGGGGGCACACTGTGCGCCCCGGCTGCACCGGGCTCTCGGGACGCAGCAGACCGGCGCCGTGCGGTTCAGCTTCGGGTGGTATACCACCGGCGAGGAACTGGATGCCGCCCTGATGGCCCTGCAAAGGATGGCGGCGGAATGAGAGTGCGTGAAAATCAGTGGGTGGCGGCGTTCCCGACCACGACGGCGGCCCTGCACGCCGAGGAAGTGTGCCGTGCAAACGGCGTGCCGGGACGGCTGATTCCGCTGCCGGCGAGGATTTCGGCGGGGTGCGGGCTGGCCTGGGCGATGCCGGAATCCGCCAAACCCGCCTTTGATGCGGTGGCACCGCAGCTGGACATCCAGGTGCTGTGCGAGCTGATGCTGTGACCGAAAGGGGAAGTGAGGATGCTTGTTTTGATCCGCGGCGCCGGGGACATTGCCACCGGCATTGCGCTGCGCCTGGTGCGCGCCGGCTGCCGCCTTGTGATGACCGATCTGCCCGTCCCGACCTCCATCCGGCGGACGGTGGCTTTCTCCGAGGCGATCCGTCTGGGCGAGACCACCGTCGAGGGGGTGCGTGCGGTGCGGGCCGACTCGCCCCGCGCGGCGCTGGAACTGGCGGCGTCGGGGGTGGTGGCGGTGCTGGCCGATCCAGAAGCCGCCTGCCTGGCCGAGATCCATCCCGATGCGATGGTGGATGCGATTCTGGCCAAACGGAACCTCGGCACCCGGAGGGAGGACGCCCCGGTGGTCATCGGGGTGGGGCCGGGCTTTACGGCCGGCGTGGACTGCCATGCGGCGGTCGAGACGATGCGCGGCCATACCCTGGGCCGGGTGTATTATACCGGCAGCCCGCTGCCCAACACGGCGGTGCCCGGCCTGATCGGCGGCTATGCCGGCGAGCGGGTGCTGCGCGCCCCGGCGGACGGCATCTTCACCCCCTGCCGGGAGATCGGCGACGAGGTGCAGGCCGGCGATGTTGCGGCCACCGTGGCCGGCGAGCCGATGGTCTGCACGATCAGCGGTGTGCTGCGCGGCCTGCTGCAGGCGGGTGTGCCGGTCCGCAAAGGCATGAAGTGCGGGGATGTGGACCCGCGCGGACAGAAGGAAAACTGCCGTCAGGCGTCCGACAAGGCGCTGGCGGTGGGCGGCGGCGTGCTGGAAGCGCTGCTGCATTTCACCCATCGGATGGAGGATTGACGGATGGCGGACGTGCAACTGACAAAACTGGCCGAATGTGCCGGCTGCGGTGCCAAGGTCGGGGCAGGGGAGCTGGCCAAGCTGCTGGCGGGACTGCCGGTCAACCGGGACCCGCGGCTGCTCGTGGGGTTTGACCGCAGCGACGACGCGGCGGTGTATCAGATCAGCGAGGAGCTGGCCCTGGTCCAGACGGTGGATTTTTTCCCGCCCGTGGCGGATGACCCGTATGTGTACGGCGCCATTGCGGCGGCCAATGCGCTGTCCGACATCTATGCGATGGGCGGCGAACCCAAACTGGCCCTCAACGTGATGGCGGTCCCGCGGGATATGCCGCGGGAGACCGTCCATGAAATCCTGCGCGGCGGCTATGAGAAAGTCTATGAGGCCGGCGCCCTGATTGCGGGCGGACACAGCATCTATGACCCCGAACCCAAGTACGGCCTGACGGTCACCGGTTTTGTGGACCCCCGTAAGATGCTGACCAACGCCGGCACCCGGCCCGGGGATGTGCTGATCTACACCAAGCCGTTGGGCATCGGCGCGCTGACGGCGGGTGCCAAGGCGGGACTGCTGGCCCCCGAGGATGTGCGCCGCGGCGAGCAGCTCATGATGACCCTCAACCGCGCGGCCCGCGATGTCATGGTGCAGTATCCGGTCCATGCCTGCACCGATGTGACGGGGTTCGGCGTGCTGGGCCATGCGCTCGAGATGGCCCAGGGCAGCAACACCGAGCTGCATCTGGACCCCGCCGGCTTTGAGATGATCCCGGCGGCACTCGAGATGGCCCGGATGGGCGTCCTGCCCGAAGGCCTGTACCGTAACCGCCATTTTGCCGAGGCCCAGGTGCAGCCGGGCCGGGTGCCGCTGGCCATCCAGGACCTGCTGTATGACCCGCAGACTTCGGGCGGCCTGATGATGGCCGTGGACCCCGACGCCGCCGATGCGCTGATGGCGGCACTGCGCGCCGCACCGGGCGTGCCGGCGGCCTGCCGTGTGGGCAGAGCCGAGACCTACCGCGGCGGAGCGCGGATTTTCCTGGAGGATATCCCATGAAAGAGAGAGAACTGGCCGACGCGCTGCTGACCGCGCTGGACGCCGGGGAGCGGGCGGTGCTCTGTACCGTTGTGGCAACCGCCGGTTCGGCGCCCCGCGGTGCCGGTGCCAAGATGGCCGTGCTGCCCGACGGCCGCAGCCTGGGCACGGTGGGCGGCGGCCGGGTGGAACAGCTGGCCATCCGGCATGCCCGCGAACTGCCGCCCGATGCCGCACCCCACACCCTGCACAGTGCGCTGGACGGGGCGGGGATGATCTGCGGCGGGGAGGTGACCCTCTGCTTCACGCCGCTCACCCCGGCGCTGCGCGGCGCGCTGCAGCGCTGGCGGGACCTGCTGGCCGCCCACAGTCCGGGATGGTTCTGCCTGTCCCTGACCGGACAGGGCCCCGCCCTGACCGTGACCGACCGGGAACCGGATGCCCGGCCCGACCTGTACCGGGAACCCTTCGGCCGGGAGGGAACGGTCTACCTGTTCGGCGCCGGCCATGTCAGCCGAGCCCTGGTGCCGGTGCTGGCGGGGGTGGAGTTCCCGGTGGTGGTCTACGATGCCCGCCCCGCGCTGGCCGACCCCGCAGCCTTCCCCGGGGCGGACCGGGTGCTCTGCGGGTCCTTTGCCGCCATTGCGGAGCATCTGACCGTGACGCCCCGGGATTATGTCGTTGTCATGACCCCCGGCCACGCCGATGACCTGACGGTGCTGCTGCAGGTCATGCCCTGCCGCCCGGCCTACCTGGGCTGCATCGGCAGCCGGACCAAGGCGGCCGCCACCCGCCGGGCGCTGGCGGAACACGGATTTTCCGAGGAGGAAATCCGCCGCCTGCAGCTGCCCATCGGCCTGGCCATCGGTGCGCGCACCCCTGCCGAGATCGCCGTGAGCATTGCCGCCCAGATGATCGCCGCCCGGGCCGCGCTGCGCGGGGACCACAGTCCCAAGCCGTGCCCCGAGGCTGCAGAAAAGGAGAGTCTGTCATGAAAGCCCTGCGTTTTGCAAGCATCGTGCTGGCAGCCGGTCTGCTGGCGGGCTGCGCATCCTCTGCGCCGTCGTCTGCGTCCGGCGACACCGTCACGCTGACGGTCTTTGCGGCGGCCTCGCTGCAGGAAACCCTGACCGAGGCGGCCGAACTCTACCGCCAGACGGTCCCCGGGGTCGAAATCCTCTACAATTTTGATTCGTCGGGCACCCTCAAGACCCAGATCGAGGAGGGTGCCGACTGTGACATCTTCCTCTCGGCGGGCCAGAAACAGATGGACCAGCTGGACATCGGGGCGGACCCTTCGGTGAATACCGACGGCCTGGACTTTGTGGACGACACCACCCGGCTGGACATTCTGGAAAACAAGGTCACCCTCTGCGTGCCGGAGGGCAACCCCGCGGGGATCACGAGCTTTGACGTGCTCAGCGAGCGGCTGGCGGCCGGGGACGTGCTGATGGCGATGGGCAACGAGGATGTGCCGGTGGGACAGTACACCCAGAACATCCTGGCCTGGTACGGCCTGGACGAGGCCGCCCTGGCCCGGGAAGGCTGCCTGACCTACGGCAGCAACGTCAAGGAGGTCACCTCCCAGATCACCGAGGGCGCCGTGGACTGCGGCGTGATCTACTGCACCGATGCCTATTCGGCCGGCCTGACACCGGTGGACTACGCCACCGAGGAGATGTGCGGCCAGGTCATCTATCCGGCGGCCGTCCTCAAGACATCCGCCTATCCCGACGAGGCCCGCGCCTTCCTGGACTTCCTGTGCTCCGACGAGGTCGGCAGGATTTTTGAGAGCGTCGGCTTTACCGCACTGGCATAATCCGTGCCTGAGGTGTATCATGGACTGGTACCCGCTGTACAACTCGCTCCGCATCGCTGCCATCTCCACGGCGGCGGTGTTTGCGCTGGGCATCCCTGCGGCGTTCTACGTCGCCCGGGCCCCGCGCCTGCTCAAGGGCGCTCTGGACGTTGTCTTCACGCTGCCCTTGGTGCTGCCGCCCACTGTGGTGGGCTATCTGCTGCTGCGGCTGCTCGGGCCGCGGCGGCTTCTCGGCGCCTGGGTGCTCTCGGTGTTCGGGCAGAAACTCACCATGACCTGGTGGTCGGCAATCTTTGCCACCACGGTGGTGATCTTTCCGCTCATGTACCGCACGGCCCGCGGCGCCTTTGAATCCTTTGATGAGACGCTGGCCGACGCGGGCCGCACGCTGGGCCGGTCGGAAACCTGGATTTTCTGGCGGGTGCGGATGCCCGCCTGCCGGCAGGGCATTCTGGCCGGCATGGTGCTGGCCTTCGCCCGCGCCCTCGGCGAGTACGGCGCCACCTCGATGATCGCCGGCTATACCCCGGGGCGCACCGCCACCATCTCCACCACGGTCTACCAGCTCTGGCGGACCAACGACGACGCGATGGCGCTGCGGTGGGTGCTGGTCAACCTGGCCATCTCGGCGGTGGTGCTGCTGGCCGTCAATCTGCTCGAACGGCGCAGCGGGAGGCGGACGGCATGGCACTGAGTGTGGATATCGAGAAGCGGCTGGGCAATTTCCGGCTGCGGGTGCGGTTCGACACCGACCGGGAAATCACGGCGCTGCTCGGCGCTTCGGGCAGCGGCAAGAGCATGACCCTCAAATGTATTGCGGGCATCGAGCGGCCCGACCGCGGCAGAATCCTTCTCAATGGCCGGACGCTCTTTGACAGCGAAGCCGGCATCTGCCTTCCGCCCCAGCGGCGCCGGGTGGGCTATCTGTTCCAGCAGTATGCGCTGTTCCCCAACATGACGGTCTACGGCAATGTGCTGGCCGGGGCCCACGGCCGCCGCGCCGAGCGCCGGCAGATCGCCCTCGACAACATCCGGCGGTTCCGCCTCGAAGGCGCCGAGCATCTCCGCCCGGCCCAGCTGTCCGGCGGTCAGCAGCAGCGCACGGCGCTGGCCCGCATCTTTGCCAGCGACCCCGAACTGCTGCTGCTCGACGAGCCTTTCAGCGCGCTGGACGATACCCTCAAATGGCAGGTCGAGCTGGAACTGGCCGACACGCTGCGCCGCTATCCCGGCGGCGTGGTCTTTGTCAGCCATGACCGGGACGAGGTTGCCCGCCTGTGTGACACCGTCTGTGTGCTGGACAACGGCCGCGCCGACCCCTGCGTGACGGTCCCGCAGCTGCTGGAAACCCCCGCCACCTGTGCGGCGGCGCGCATCTCGGGCTGCCGCAACCTGGCCCCCGCCCAACCGGTGGGGGATGGCCTGCACTGCCCGGCCTGGGGCGTCACGCTGCGCTGCAATGCCCCTGCGGAGGCCCGCTGGGTGGGCATCCGTGCCGGGGACCTCACGCCGTCCGGCACCGACAACCCCATCGCCTGCCGGGTACGGCGGGTCATGGGCGGGGCCCGCACCCTGACCGTGGTGCTGGACTGCCCCGGCGGCGGGACCCTCTGCTGGGAGACCGACCGCTCCGCCTGGGAGGCGCTGGGCCGCCCCGGACACCTGACTCTGCACGTCCGCCCGTCCGACGTGCTTGCGCTGAAGGATTGATGTATGGAAGATTTACAGGGCAGAACGATTGAATATCTGCGGATGTCCGTCACCGACCGCTGCAACTGCCGCTGCCTGTACTGCATGGAACCCCAGGGGGTGCCCATGCTCAGCCACAGCGCCGTGCTGCGCTACGAGGAACTGGCCGACATTGCCCGTGCCGCGGTCCGCTGCGGCGTGCGCAAGATCCGTCTGACCGGCGGGGAACCGCTGGTCCGGCGCGGCCTGCCCCAGCTCTGCCGGATGCTGCGTGCGATTCCCGGCGTCGAGGAGCTGGCCCTGACCACCAACGGCCTGCTGCTGCCCCGGCTGGCCGCCGAGCTGCGGGCCGCCGGTGTGGACCGGCTCAACATCAGCCTGGATTCCCTCGACCCCGAGGTGTACCGCCGCCTGACCCGCGGCGCCTCGCTGGACGACGCCCTGGCCGGCCTGGATGCCGCCCGGGACGCGGGATTTACCGGCACCAAACTCAATACCGTGTTGATCGGCGGCGTCAATGACGGCGAGATTGCGGCCCTGGCGGCGCTCTCCCGCACCCGACCCGAGATTGCCGCCGTCCGCTTCATCGAACTGATGCCGATGGGCCCCTGTGCCCACTGGCCGGCGCCCCGGTTCCTTCCGGCCGATGCGGTGCTTGCCGCCCTGCCCGACCTGCGCTTTGCGGGGCAGGACGGCGTGGCCGAGTGCTACCGTGCGCCGGACGGCACGACCGTGGGCCTGATCCGGCCGCTGAGCCACAAATTCTGCACGGGCTGCAGCCGCATCCGGGTCACGTCGGACGGGATGCTCAAACCCTGCCTGCACTCGGCCGCCGAACTGCCGCTGCGCGGCCTGACCGGCCCGGCGCTGGAACAGGCCATCCGGCAGGGCATCCGGCAGAAACCCGCCGAGCATCATCTGGGCACCGACCTGCCCAGCGAGAGCGCCCGGGACATGAACGAGATCGGAGGATAATCCATGGAAGAACTGACCCATTTCAATTCCCAGGGCCGTGCCCGGATGGTGGATGTGACCGCCAAGGAGGTCACCTGCCGCATTGCGCGGGCCGCGGGCCGTGTGCGGATGAACGCCCGCACGCTGGAGCTTGTCCGCAGCGGCGGCATCGCCAAGGGCGATGTCCTGGCGGTGGCGCAGGTCGCGGGCATCATGGCGGCCAAGCGCACCTGGGAGCTGATCCCGATGTGCCATCCGCTGCGGCTGTCCGGTGTGGACCTGCGGTTTGCCCTGGAGGAGGACGGCATCGCCATCGAAGCCGAGGTCAAATGCAAAGGGGAGACCGGCGTCGAGATGGAGGCGCTGCAGGCGGTCTCCACCGCGGCGCTGACCATCTACGATATGTGCAAGGCCGTCCAGCGCGATATGACCATCACCGACATCCGCCTGCTCGAAAAGCAGGGCGGCAAGAGCGGACATTTTGTCCGGAAGGAGGGGTGAGGATGGCATCCGTTACGGCAGTCTGCCTCAGCGAACGCAAGGGGACCCGCAAACACCCGGTGCCCGAAATCCGCCTGGAGGTGGGAACCGGCGTCGTGGGGGACGCCCATGCGGGCAACTGGCACCGCCAGGTCAGCCTGCTTCCCGACGAGAGCGTGGACACCATGCGCGCCGCAGGCCTCACGCTGCATCCCGGCGATTTTGCCGAGAACATCCTGACCCGCGGCATCTGTCTGCGGACCCTGCCGGTGGGCACGATGCTGCAGGTCGGGACCGCCTTGCTCTGCGTCACCCAGATCGGCAAGGAATGTCACAATGACTGCGAAATCCGCCGCCTGACCGGCCGCTGCGTCATGCCCACCGAGGGCATCTTTGCGGTCGTGGTGCACGGCGGCACGGTGCGCGGCGGCGATGCCGTCACGGTCCGGAAGGAGGAAACCCTGTGAAACTGATCCGTACCCAGGACGCGGTGGGTCACGTCCTCTGCCATGATATGACCCAGATCATCCCCGGCGTCAGCAAGGGCCCCCGCTTCCGCAAGGGCCATATCGTCACGCCGGAGGACATTCCGGTGCTGCTCTCGATGGGCAAGGAGAATCTCTATGTCTGGGAGATGCAGCCCGGGATGCTCCATGAAAACGAAGCCGCCGAGCGTCTGTGCGCCCTCTGCCTCAACGATGGGATGCAGCGCAGCGAGGCGCGGGAAGGCAAGATCGAGCTGACCGCCGACCGGGACGGCGTCTTTCTGGTGGACAGTGACCGCCTGATTGCCGTCAACTCGGTGGACGAGGTCATGATTGCCACGATCCACGGCGGCACGGCGGTGCACCGCGGCGATAAGCTCTGCGGCACCCGGGTAATTCCGCTTGTCATCGAGGAGGAAACACTCCGCCGCGCCGAGGCCGCTGCCGGCGGCCGTCCGCTGCTGGAACTGCGCCCCTACCGGCTGCGCCGTGCGGCGGTCATCACGACGGGCAGCGAGGTATATAAAGGCCTCATCCCCGACAGCTTCACCCCGGTGGTGCAGAACAAACTGCAGCAGTTCGGCATCGAGATGTGCTGCCACCTGACGGTGGACGACGGGATGGATCATCTGCTCGAAGCCCTGGACAAGGTCCGCGCCACCGATGCGGAACTCATCCTCTGCACGGGCGGCATGAGCGTTGACCCCGACGACAATACCCCCGGCGCCATCCGCCGCAGCGGGGCCGACATCGTCACCTACGGCGCGCCGGTGCTGCCCGGCGCCATGTTCCTGCTGGGCTATTACCCCGACGGCCGCCCGGTCTGCGGTCTGCCCGGCTGCGTCATGTATGCCCGCACAACGGTCTTTGACCTCGTGCTGCCCCGCCTGGCCGCCGGCGTCCGGCTCACAAAACGGGATTTTGTCACGATGGGGGAGGGCGGTCTCTGCCTGGGATGCCAGCCCTGTACCTATCCCCATTGCCCCTTCGGAAAGTGAGGAACCCATGAACTTCACAGCCAGAATCATCACGGTCAGCGACCGGTGCAGCCGCGGCGAGCGGCAGGATACCGCCGGCCCGGCGGTGGCGGAACTTGTGCGGCAGGCGGGATACCGCGTCTGCGGCGTTGACCTGGTCCCCGATGAACAGCCCCTGATCGAGGCCGCACTGTGCCGCGCGGCGGACGAGGAGGATGCCGCCCTGATCCTGACGGTCGGCGGCACCGGCTTTGCGCCCCGGGATGTCACCCCCGAGGCGACCGCCGCCGTCTGTACCCGGGCCGTGCCCGGAATCCCCGAAGCGATGCGCGCCGCGTCGCTGCGCATCACGCCCCGGGGCTGCCTGTCCCGTGCGGCGGCCGGCATCCGCGGCCGGAGCCTGATCGTCAATCTGCCGGGCAGCCCCAAGGCGGCTGCCGAAAACCTGCAGGCCGTGCTGGACTCGCTGGAACACGGCCTGACCATGCTGCGCGGCGGCCCCGCCGACTGCGCCGCCGAACCAACGAAGGAGGGAGTCCGATGAGCAAGCGTGTCCTGATCCTCTCGACCAGTCCCCGCCGGAACAGCAACTCCGACGCGCTGGCCGAAGCATTTGCCGCAGGCGCCCGCGAGGCGGGCCATACGGTGGAAAAGATCAGCCTGATCGGCAAACAGATCGGATTCTGCCAGGGCTGCCTGGCCTGCCAGACCACCGGCCGCTGCGTCATCCATGACGATGCCGACCGCATTGTGCAGCAGCAGATGCTCCATGCCGAGGTGCTGGTCTTTGCTACCCCGATCTATTACTACGAGATGTCCGGCCAGATGAAAACGCTGCTGGACCGCTCCAATCCGCTCTACGGCGCCGACTACGCCTTCCGGGAGGTCTACCTGCTGGCGACCGCCGCGGAGGACGGCGAGGATGTCTGGCGCCGTGCCGCAAGCGGCCTGGAAGGCTGGGTGGCCTGCTTTGAGCGCGCCCGGCTGGCCGGGGTGGTCTTTGGCGGCGGCGTCACCGAGGCCGGTGCCATCCGCGGCAATGCCGCGCTGGACCGCGCCTTTGAGGCCGGCCGGAATCTCTGATCCTGCATACCGGGCCCGGCAGCTGCATACCCTAGTTCCGGGTGATCGTGTATGAAACAATGGAAACCGTATGTCCTTGGCATTCTGCTCACCGAGGCGGTGGGCGGACTGTCGGGCTGGCTGACCCGGGACGGCGCCAGATTTTACAGCGAAGCCATCGTGCAACCGCCCCTGTCGCCGCCCGCCATCGTGTTCCCCATCGTGTGGGGCATCCTGTTCGCGCTCATGGGCATCAGTGCGGCCCGGATCTGGCTGGCCCCGCCGTCGGCGGACCGGACCCGGGCGCTGCGCCTCTTTGTCCTTCAGCTCGGATTCAACTTTTTCTGGAGCATCTTTTTCTTCAACCTGCGGAACTTCGGGTTCGCCTTCATCTGGCTGCTCGTGCTCTGGGCCCTGATCCTGGCCATGATCCTCGCGTTCCGCGCCGTGGACCCGCCCGCTGCCTGGCTGCAGGTGCCCTATTTTGTCTGGGTGACTTTTGCCGCCTACCTCAACCTCGGCGTCTGGATTCTGAACCGATAAGAAAAACGCGATGGAGTCAAACTCCATCGCGTTTTTTCATCGTGTGCTCAGTTATCCCCTCTGTGATACCGGATCTTCATGTGCTCAGAGGCGGTTTTGAGAATCTGGGCAAGGGCCTTGTCCGACTCTTCCTTGACCATGTCGGCAATCTTGCGGTTGGCTTCCTTCAGGATTTCGACGGGCTCGCCCTGCCGGATCTTCTCATCGTACTCGTAGAGGAGCTGCTGTCCGCGGTTCATCACAGCGTTCACATATCGCTCGTCAAACAGCAGGGCATTGCCGAACTGCGCGTCGGTCAGCGCGGCAATGAGCCGGCTGTGCCAGTACATGCTGTCCGTGGAGACCGTTTCGGTGGTGCCGCTGAGATACTTGGGGAACTCCGTCACATTCGCATAGACCGGGAAGCAGGCCGTGAAGCCGCTGCCGCCCATGGACAGCCACTCCACACCCTGAATCGCCTCGGGCAGATCGCCGCGGATCTGCAGAATCCCGCAGACATCGCTGTTGGGCACGCCGATTGTGCGGTACTTGCCCTTGCACGCGGCGGTCTTGTCGTAGGGATTGTAGGGCGTTCCCTGATAATAGGAACCCAGCAGATACCGCACATCCTCCACCGTCACCTTGCGCTCCGGCACAAACGACCAGGGAATGTCGTTGCTCTCGGGGGTGAAGTCCGCGTTCTCCCCATCCCACTTGTAAGTCCGGGGCAGGAAATACCGGCCCATGAACCAGGCGCGGGGCGTATTGTAAATATGGTCCGCGTCGGAATGGGAACCGAAGGCCAGCCGCGGGTTGAACTCTGCCCCCGTATCCAGCGCCAGATGATACTTTTCGACGAACTCCCGCAGATCCTGGGAGCAAAGGTTTTCCTTCTGCGCCCCGTAGGCATCCGCAAAATCAAAATGATCCAGGCCGAATTGGTTGGGCATGACGACCACGCGGTCATCGGGCACCCGCCGGGCGATCCAGTGATGACCGCCGATGGTTTCCAGCCACCAGACTTCGCCGGCGTCCGCAAAGGCCATGCCGTTGGGCTCATAGGTGCCGTACTGCTCCAGCAAGGCGCCGGTGCGCAGCACGCCTTCCCGGGCGGAATGAATGTAGGGAAGCACCAGCGTCACCAGATCTTCCTCGCCGATGCCGCCGGGAACCTCCTTGGTGCTGCGGCCTTTCTTTGCCTGATACCGCACATAGGGGTCCGCGCCGATAACCCGGGCATTGCTGGTGATCGTCTCGGTGGCGGTCATGGCCACGTTGGCCTCATTGATGCCGCAGGCGGGCCAGACGCCGTTGGACTTGTTTACGTTGGGACAGTCGGTATAGCGCATAGCGTTCTCCGGCAGCTCCACCGTCAGGTGAGAGATGACCGTTTTGTAGGTGGCGGCCTTCTCCCGGGCCGGGTGGGTCAGCAGACGCTTGGCCTCAAAGGCGCCGTCATCGTTGCGGGCAATGATCGTGGAACCGTCATGGCTGGCTTTCTTGCCCACCAGAATTGTTGTACAGGGCATAGGTGTCTCCTTTTTCTATGTACATCCTTTTCGGATTGCGTGCAGCGTTGGTTTCACTGCACAGCAAACTTCCTGCAAACGAAAATCGACAAAAAATCTGTTTTTTCTGTCTTTTTCGACACATTTATCATAGCACGGACCCCGTACGATTTCCAGCCTGTTTGCCCGCTGTTCCGGATTTTTCATCCTCCGGGGGCGGTCTATCCGCCAAACATCCGCGCCTACCGGAATTCCCGGCCCGGACCGTCAGCGCTGCCGCGATGAAATGCCTTCCCTTTACAGCAGCGATTTGATCATGATGATGCCGTGATAGTTCTCCCCATAGCAGTTGGGCACAAACCCGGTGGGCACAAACCCGATGCTGCGGAAGAAATCAAAATGGGCCCGGCCCAGAGAGCGCAGCGTCCGCAGCTCCTCGGCAAAATCGGTGATCGGATGACCGTGACAGGACATCCCGGTGGAGCCGATTACATATTTGAGATTGCGATAGCCCTTTTGCCGGGCGTACTCCTCCGCCTGGCGCAGCAGCGGCGCCAGCGGCTCTTCCATCACAAAGGTGCCGTGGTCATCAAACCCGAGGTTTTCAATCGTCATGGTGGAATAGCCCGGGAACTCGGCGCAGAGAATCCAGTCTTTCGGTTTGCCGTCGCTCTCGAGATACCAGCCCACCAGGGTGGCCAGCAGCTGTACATCCTGCAGCTGTTCACTGGCGCCCTCAAAGTCCCACCAGTCCGGCTTGATGCCGGCCATCAGCGCGGCGACCGCCCCGACGCAGGACGGCTCAATGCGATGAATGGTCATAAGGTCCCTCCTTACAAAAGAACAGGGGCAAGGATGCAGCATCCTTGCCCCGTCTGGCGGAAGCGGTGGGATTCGAACCCACGTGCCCTTGCGGACAACCGCATTTCGAGTGCGGCTCGTTACGACCACTTCGATACGCTTCCGGATCATGAATTGATGTTCCGGGCGTCTGGCGGCGCTCCGGATAACCTCATCATTATAACAAAAAAACAGCCCTGCGTCAAGATGCAGGGCTGCAAATTGCGGGTACTTTTCAGAACAGGCGCTGTTTGCGGACCGGGTGAGGGGTGAAAGGCGTCTCCTCATGATGGCGGCTGACCAGGACTTCGCGGGTCTTTTCCTCGGTATGGCCGTTGGATTTGGCAACCGTGTAGAAGCTGCGGGTGATATTGTAGTAGCCCCGCATATGCTGGACCAGGTATTCCGCCACCGCCGGCAGGCAATCGGTGTCCTCAATGTCCTCGTAATTGTAATCCGCATAGAGAAACGCGGTTTTTTCCTCTCCGCAGACCAGCACAATGCCGGACTCGTTGAGCTGGACCTGATCCACGGTGCTCTGTTTGAGGCCGGCCAGGCCGCTTTCGCTTGCAAGGCGTGCTGCGCGTTCCCGCAGGGCCAGCGGGACGGACTGCGGGTCCAGCGCCTCATTGCCGCGCTGGCCGATCTCCAGCAGAATATCCCGCATCATCCGGCTCTCGAGCAGCGGACGAATTTTTTCACGCGCGCGGGCCTCTTCCGCCTTGTTCTGAATTTTATGCAGCAGCCCCATGCTATCCTTCCTTCCCCAACTGATGCTGATTGTATTATAGCACAACCGGCACCGATGCGCCAACCGCAGCCGCCAAATTTTCCGTCGGAGAGGGCAGGGGAGAGGGGGCCGGTCAGCGTCCCGCAAGCAGGATGCCCAGGACGGCCTTGCCGACATGAAGCCGGTTTTCCGCCTCCTCAAAAATCTCATCGGCGTGGCGTTCCAGCACTTCGTCGGTGATTTCCTCGCCGCGGTGGGCGGGCAGCGGATGCTGCACCATGCAGTCCGGTGCCGCCAGCGTCAACCGGGCGGCGTCCAGGCAGTAGCCCGAAAAATCCCGGCGCCGGCGCTCGGTTTCCCGCTCCATGCCCATGCTGGTCCAGACGTCGGTGAACAGCACATCGGCACCGGCAGCGGCTTCGTCGGGATTCTGCACCAGGCGGAAATGATCCCCGAACCGGCGCGCAAAATGCAGCACATCGGCGGCGGGGCGATACCCGGCCGGGCAGGCCACCGTCAGGTCCATGCCCATCAGCAGACAACCGACAATCAGGCTGTTGGCCATGTTGTAGCCGTCCCCGATGAAGCCGGCCCGCAGACCGGCCAGCTTGCCCCGGCGCTCCCGCACCGTCATCAGGTCAGTGAGCACCTGCAGCGGGTGGGCGTAGTCCGTCATGCCGGACACGACGGGCACGCCGCTGTAACGGGCCAGGGCCTCCACATCGCTCTGCTTGAAGGTCCGGCAGATGATGGCATCGTAATAGCGGCCCAGCACACGGGCGGTGTCCTGAATCGGTTCGCCGCGGGCGATCTGCAGATCGGCGGCACTCAGGTAGGTGCCCAGCCCGCCCATCTGGTAAACGCCCACTTCCAGGCTTGTCCGGGTGCGGGTGGACTGCTTGTCGAACATCAGGGCAACGGCCTTGCCGGCAAGGTCCTTGGGGTCCTGGCCGGCCTTGTGCAGCCGCTTGTATTCGTCCGCCACATCGAGAATATGGGTGATCTCGTCAGGGCTGAGCGTGCTTAATTTCAACAGGTGTTCCATCGAGAATCCCTCCCGACTCAAAAGGTTTGCAGCACTTCACGCAGGATGGCTACGGCACGGTCGACATCCTGCTCGGTCAGGATCAGCGGGGGCAGCAGGCGCAGGCGGGTCTTGGCCGTGAGCACCAGCAGGCCCTTGCGCTCGCAGGCGGCGCGCACATCGGCAGCCTGGATGCCCTCCTCAAAGGCAATGCCCACCATCAGGCCCAGGCCGCTGATCTGCGCCACATGGGGCAGGTCAGCCAGCGCGGCGCGGAGCTGTACGGCACGGTCATTGACATTTTTCAGAAACTCATCGTCCATCGTGTCCAGCACGGCGCAGGCACCGGCGCAGACGACGGGATTGCCGCCGAAGGTCGAACCGTGGGAGCCCGGGCCCATCGTCTCGCCGACCTTCTCGGTGGTCAGCACGGCGCCGATGGGCAGACCGCCGCCCAGGCCCTTGGCCAGGGTGACGATGTCGGGCCGCAGACCGTAATGCTCGCAGGCCAGGAAGGTGCCGGTCCGGCCCACGCCGGTCTGGACCTCGTCCACGATGATCAGGATGTCCCGCGCCCGGCAGAAGGCTTCCACCTGGTGGACATAGTCGGCATCCAGTGCGACCACGCCGCCCTCGCCCTGGACCATCTCCATCATGACGGCGCAGACCGAGTCATCGGCTGCGGCCTCCAGCGCGGCGAAATCGTTGGCCGGGACATAGAGAAAATTCTCCGGGAACGGTCCGAAATCGTGGTGGAACACGTCCTGGCCGGTGGCGGTCAGGGTGGCCAGCGTCCGGCCGTGGAAGGAGTTGTTCAGCGTGATGACCTTGTTGCGTGCGGCGGAATAGTGGGTCACGCTGTATTTGCGCGCGCACTTGATGGCGCCCTCGTTGGCCTCGGCGCCGGAGTTGCCGAAGAACACCCGGTCCAGACCGGTGCGGCGGCAGAGCCGCTTAGCCAGCTTGCCGCAGGGCGCGGTGTAATACAGGTTGGAGGTGTGCTGCAGCGTCTGGGCCTGTTCGGTGACAGCCGCCACCCAGGCGGGATGGCAGTAGCCCAGAGCGTTGACGCCGATGCCGGAGGTGAAATCCAGGTATTCCCGGCCGTCGGGGGCATAGGCGAACATGCCGGCGCCCCGCTCGATGACGAGGGGACTGCGGCTGTATGTGTGCATCAGATACTTCTGATCACGTTTGATGACTTTTTCGGTTTGCATGAAAATTCCTCCCGGTCAGTAGGGTGGGGGACGGCGGTCAGCGGCTTCCGCGCCGGTAGAACAGCGTGCCCGAACCGCGGTTGGAGAACATCTCCAGCAGGACGGAATGAGGCACCCGGCCGTCGATGATGACAGCCTCGTGGACGCCCTCGTAGATGGCGTCGGCCATGCCCTCGATCTTGGGGATCATGCCGCCGCTGATGACGCCGTTTTCCTTGTAGCCGGCGATCTCGGAGATCTCCACCTCGGGAATCAGGGTGGATTCGTCATCCTTGTCGTAGAGCAGACCGGCAATGTCCGTCATCGAGACGAGCTTTTCGGCATGAAGGGCGATGGCAATCGCGGCGGCGGCCGTGTCGGCGTTGATGTTATAGGCAATGCCGTTCTCATCCATGCCGACCGTCGCAATCACCGGGATGAACCCGTCGCTGAGCAGATGCTCGATCAGCGTCGTGTCCACCTTTTCCACATTGCCCACATAGCCCAGATCGACGTCGGTCTTGCGGGAACAGGTGATCGTGTGGCCGTCCAGACCGCACAGACCGACGCCGCGGCCCTTGAGCAGCGCCACCAGATCCTTGTTGACCTGTCCGGCCAGAACCTGCTGGACAATGCTCATCGTCTCAGCGTCGGTATAGCGCAGGCCGCCCACAAAGCGGGACTCCTTGCCCACCCGGGCCAGCATCTGGTTGATGGCAGGCCCGCCGCCGTGCACCAGCACCACGCGGACGCCCAGCAGCGTCAGCGTGACCAGGTCATTCATGACGGCCAGCTTGAGTTCCTCGTTGACCATGGCGTTGCCGCCGTATTTGATCACCAGTGTTTTTCCGTGATATTTCTGAATATAGGGCGTGGCTTCGGAAAAAAGCAGCGCCATCTCCTCATTTTTCATCATACAGCATTCCCCGCAGTTTTGCAATGGTGGGATCGGCGATCCTCAGGTCCGGTAGTCGCCGTTGATCTTTACATAGTCGTAGGTCAGATCACAGCCCCAGGCTTTGCCCTCGGCATCGCCGGTGCCCATGTCCACCTTGACCAGGATGTCGTGCTCGCCCAGCACCGCGTAGGCCTCCTCCTCGCTGAAGGGGTGGTACGCGGCGTTCTCACAGACGAACACCTCGCCGGCGGCACTGGCAATGCGGACCGACACATGATCGATGGAGAAATCCCCCGGCGTATACCCGATGGCGCAGAGAATCCGGCCCCAGTTGGCATCGCGGCCAAAGACTGCAGCCTTGAACAGATTGGAGCAGACCACGCTCTTGGCGACGGCGCGGGCAATCTGATGGTTGGGGGCATGGGTGACTTCGCAGGTGATCAGGTGGGTGGCACCCTCGCCGTCCGAGGCGTGCAGCGCGCACATATGCTCGGCGACCGCCGTCAGCGCGGCCAGGAATACTTCATAGTCGGGACCCTCGGCGGTGATGGGGGTGTTGCCGGCCAGGCCGGAAGCCATCAGCAGCAGGGTGTCGTTGGTCGAGGTGTCCAGGTCAACGCTCATCTGGTTGTAGGTGGTGGGCACGACGGTGCGCAGCGCCTTCTGGAGCAGCTCGGGGCTGACGGCGGCGTCGGTAGTGTAGAACGCCAGCATGGTGGCCATGTTGGGGGCAATCATGCCGCTGCCCTTGCCGATGGCGCCCAGGTGGCAGGTCTTGCCGTCCAGCGTGAACTGAAGGGCATATTCCTTCTCATAGGTATCGGTGGTCATGATGGCCTTGGCGGCGCGGTTGCTGCCCTCGGGGCTGGCTTCCAGCAGCGCGGCGGCCTGGGGGATGCCCCGGGCAAAGGGATCAATGGTCATCGGCTGGCCGATGACGCCGGTGGAGGCGGGCAGCACGTCCTCCTTGGCAATGCCCAGCTGTTCCGCCACGAGGGCGCAGCATTCGTTGGCCAGGTCCACGCCGTTGGCCGCACAGGTGTTGGCGTTGCCGCTGTTGACCAGGATTGCCTGGGCATGGCCGTCCGTCAGATGGGCGCGGTCCACCCGGATGGGGGCACCGTAGACCTTGTTGGTCGTGTAGACGCCCGCCGCAGCACACCGGACATCCGCCTTGATGATGGCCAGATCCAGCTTGTTGGGGTTGGCGCGGAACCCGGCATGGACGCCGGACGCCGAAAAACCTTTGGCGGCGCAGACGCCGCCGGGAATGACCTCGAAATTCGTCTCCATTTTCCCAAACCTCTTTTTCACTTGCAAATTACAGGACCAGTCCGGCTGTCTCGTCCAGACCGAGCATGAGGTTCATGCACTGAACCGCCGCGCCCGAGCTGCCTTTGCCCAGATTGTCCAGCACGCTGATGAGCAGCATCCGTTCGCCGTCCGGCGATACCGAGGTGTAGATCTCCAGCGTATCGCGGCCTTCCAGTCGGTTGGCCGGCAGAAAACCGGGCACTTCGCCCAGCGGATGAACCGTGATGACCCGCTCGCCGGCGTAATAGGCCTGCAAAGCGGCGGAAAGCTCCTCGGCGCTGTGGCCGACGGTGCTCAGATGCAGCGGCACCGTCACCTCCATGCCGGCGTAGTAGTCGTCCACCACGGGGCAGAAGATGGGCAGGTGTTCCAGCCCGCAGATCGCCTGCATTTCCGGCAGGTGCTTGTGGCTCAGCGTCAGCGCGTAGGGGCGCGGACTGTCAAACTCGGCCGAGCGTTGCGGGTCGCGGTACTGGGCGATGCCGCTCTTGCCGGCGCCGGAATAGCCCGAAAGGCCATAGCAGCTGAGCAGGGACCCGGCGGGCAGCAGCCCCTCGCGGACCAGCGGAGCCACCAGCGTGATGAAGCCGGTGGCATAGCAGCCGGGCACAGCCACGCGGGCGGCGGTGCGCAGCGCCTGCCGGGTGCCGTGAAGTTCCGGCAGACCGTACAGCCAGCCGGGGGCCGTGCGGTGGGCGGTCGAAGTGTCCAGAATCCGGACCTCCGGCTTTACCAGCGGCATGACCTCCCGTGCGGCGGCGTCGGGCAGGCAGAGAAAGCTCAGATCGCTCTGGTTGATAACCGCGGCGCGGGCCTGCACATCCTTGCGGTCGGCCTCGGAAATCGTCAGGATCTCGAATTCCTCGCGGGCGGCCAGACGGTCCGCAATCCGCAGACCGGTTGTGCCGGAGGAACCATCGACAAAAATTTTGTACCGTTTCATTCTTTCGCTTCCAGTCTGGACTTTACATCGGCAATCTGGCGCAGCACGCTCGCCCGCGTGGGTCCGCCGTAGCTCGTGCGGCCCTCGCAGCAGTTTGTCAGGTCGATTGCCTGATAGATGTCCGTATCAAAAAGTTCGCTGTACTGTTTGAATTCTTCCAGCGTCATCTCTTCCAGCGTCTTGTCCTGCCGGATGCAGGCCGCCACCATCGTGCCGGTGCACTTGTAGGCGTCGCGGAAGGGCATTCCCTTCTTGGTCAGGTAATCCGCGCAGTCGGTGGCGTTGATGAAGCCCTTGGCGGCGGCGCGGCGCATATTGTCGGGCAGCGGGGTCATCGTGGCCAGCATCGGCGTGATGGTCCGCAGGCAGAGTTCCAGCGTGTCCACCGCGTCAAAGACGGCCTCCTTGTCCTCCTGCATATCCTTGTCGTAGGCCAGAGGAATGCCCTTCATCATGACGAGCAGCGTGTTCAGATCCCCGTAGACCCGGCCGGTCTTGCCGCGGATCAGCTCGGTGACGTCGGGGTTCTTTTTCTGGGGCATGATGGAGGACCCCGTCGTGAAGGCGTCGTCCAGTTCGATGAACTTGAACTCCCAGCTGCACCAGAGGATGATCTCCTCCGACAGGCGGGACAGGTGCATCATGCAGGTGGCCATCGCGGAGGTCATCTCGATGCAGAAATCCCGGTCCGAGACACCGTCGATGGAGTTGCCGCAGGGCGCGGCAAAGCCCAGCTCGGACGCCGTGTAGAACCGGTCAAGCGGATAGGTCGTGCCGGCGAGGGCGCCGGACCCCAGGGGACATTCGGCGTCCATCCGCTTCTGGGCGTCCTGCAGACGGCCCAGGTCGCGCAGCAGCATCCAGGCATAGGCCATCAGCTGATGGCCGAAGGTCACCGGCTGTGCCCGCTGCAGATGGGTGTAGCCGGGCATCACATAGTCCGCACCGGCCTCAGCCTGGGTGCAGAGCGTCAGGATCAGTTCCCGGATCTGCTGCTGCAGATGATTGCCGGCCTCCCGCAGGTTGAGGCGCAGGTCCAGCGCCACCTGGTCGTTGCGGCTGCGTCCGGTGTGGAGCCGCTTGCCGGCATCCCCCACGCGGGCGGTCAGGGTCTGTTCCACAAAGGTGTGCACATCCTCGGCGGTGGGGTCAATCTCCAGCGCACCGCTGCGCAGATCGTCCCGGATGCCCAGCAGACCGGTGCGGATCGTCTCGGCGTCCTCGGCCGAGATGATGCCCTGCCGGCCCAGCATGGCGGAGTGCACCAGGCTGCCCTGAATATCCTGTTCGATCATCCGGGCGTCAAACCGGATGGAGGAGTTGAAATCGTTGACGCGGCTGTCCACCGCTTTGCTTGCTCTGCCTTGCCACAGTTGGGGCATTCCTCATACCTCCCGATGATTGTTGCGGCCCGGGGCCGCGGGATTCGGAAAAATCACAAATCCGCCAAGGCGGTCAGACCTCCCTGGCGGTTTTGCGCTGTTTTGTTAAAAATCGACTTGCGAAATCCGGTTACTTGACTTCCGGCCAGCTCTTGGCGAGCTTGGCACGCTCGGCGATGGGCAGACCGAACAGGTTGATGAACCCGGCGGCGTCGGCCTGGTTGTAATCCTCATCCTCACCGAAGGAAGCGGTCTGTTCGTCGTACAGCGTGTAGGGGCTGGTCACACCGGCGTTGATCATGTTGCCCTTGTAGAGCTTGAGCTTGACATCGCCGGTCACGGTCTTCTGCAGATCGTCGGTGAAGGCGCAGATCGCTTCGCGCAGCGGGGTGAACCACTGGCCGTTGTAAACGATGTCCGCCATCTTCTGGGCGACGATCTCCTTGAAATGGAAGGACTCCTTGTCCAGCGTGATGGTCTCCAGGACGTTGTGCGCCTTGTACAGGATGGTGCCGGCCGGCGTCTCGTACACGCCGCGGCTCTTCATGCCGACCAGACGGTTCTCCACGATGTCCAGCAGGCCGATGCCGTTGGCGCCGCCGATCTTGTTCAGGTACTCGATCAGAGAAACGCCGTCCATCTCCTTGCCGTCCACGGCGGTCGGAATGCCCTTCTCAAAGTGGATGGTCACATAGGTGGGCTCGTCGGGCGCCTGCTCGGGGGAGACACCCAGTTCCAGGAAGCCGGGCTTGTTGTACTGCGGCTCCAGGGACGGCTTCTCCAGATCAAGGCCCTCATGGCTCAGATGCCACAGGTTCTTGTCCTTGGAGTAGTTGGTCTCACGGTTGATGCGCAGCGGAATGTTGTGCGCCTCGGCGTAGTCGATCTCCTCGTCACGGCTCTTGATGTTCCACTCACGCCACGGGGCGATGATGGCCATGTCGGGGGCCAGCGCCTTCAGGGTCAGCTCAAAGCGGACCTGGTCGTTGCCCTTGCCGGTGCAGCCGTGGCAGATCGCGTCGGCGCCTTCCTTGGCGGCGATCTCCGCCAGCGCCTTGGCGATGCAGGGACGGGCATGGGAGGTGCCCAGCAGATAATCCTCATACTTGGCATCCGCTTTCAGGCAGGGCCAGATGTAGTTCTCAACGTAATCCTTCTTCAGGTCCAGCACATACAGCTTGGAAGCGCCGGTCTTGAGGGCCTTCTCTTCCAGGCCGTCCAGCTCGGTGCCCTGGCCCACGTCGCCGGAAACCGCGATGACTTCGCAGTTGTTGTAGTTTTCCTTCAGCCAGGGAATGATGATGGAGGTGTCAAGACCGCCGGAGTATGCCAGTACGACCTTTTTGATATCTTCCTTTTTCTTTTTCATAAGATACTCCCTCTTCCTATCCGACCGCGATGCGGTGTGAATAAATATTCATTTCGTACTCTTATTATACACGCACGGCACCAAATTGCAACCCGGCAGAACCGACAAGGAATTGTCAACAATCCTATGTCTGATTGGTCACAGTGCTGCCGCACTTGCAATGCAAAACGCATAGAAAACGCTCTGAATGCAATTTTATACATAAAAATGAATAAACAAGACATTCCGCCCGCTGCCGGGAGGGGCAGGCGGGCGGAAACCATATCAGGCGAGATCCAGGATCTGTGCATACAGTTCGGGCTGATCCTTGGTGTATTGCTCCACAACGTTGGAGCAGGCGACGGCCCAGTCGGACTTGTCGGGCACCTCGACGATGTTGCAGCCCTGGGAGCGCAGGCTGTCCAGCACGCGGTCCTCCTCTTGCTGGGAGATCTGGGCGTTGTACTCCTCGGCCAGCGTACCGGCCTGGGTCAGGGCGGTCTGCTGGTTCTCGGTCAGGGCGTCCCAGCTTGCACTGCGCATCACAACCTGGGAGGAACTCAGGGTGTGGCCGTCCAGGATCAGCGTGTTGGCGACCTGGTTGTAGCCGCCCACGGCGTAGCTGTTGAGCGAAAGCTCGCCGCCGTCCGCCTGGCCGGTCTGCAGCGCCGTGTAGAGGTCCTCCGCGGGGGCATCCGACACGACGGCGCCCAGACTCTCCACAATGCCGCCGGTGATGGCCGAGTCGGCCACGCAGAGCCGCAGCCCCTTGAAGTCCTGCAGCCCGGTGACGCTGCGCACCGTGAAGAAGTCGCGGAAGCCGTCCTCGACAAAGAACAGACCCCGGAACGGCAGGCCGATCTCCTGGGGTTCGCCCAGCACCTGGGCGCCCACGTCGGAGGTGATGAAATTCCACCAGTGGGCGCGGCTGGCGAAGGTGTAGGGGACGGTCAGCAGGGCGTTTTTGTCGCAGCCGTGCTCCGACAGCAGCGAGGTGGACAGCCGGGCCAGATCAACACCGCCATCCTCCGCGCCGAGGGCGGAGAACACCTCGGCCTCACTGCCCAGCACCCCGGCAAAGTTCAGGTCAATCGTGACCGAGCCGCCGGACAGCTCCTCGGCCTTCTCCTTGAAATAGGAGGCCACCTTGCCGGTGGTGGAATCCTGGGTGCCGCTCTCCGCAAAGACCAGCGTCACGGCCGGGTCGGACCCCGCCGCAGCGGCGGTGGAGGCGGCCTGTTCGGAATCCACCGCGGAGGAGATGACCACCTCGGGCTCGGATTCGGCGCCGGACGACGCGGGCGCAGTGCTGCCGCAGGCGGTCAGCCCCACCGCCAGCGTGCCTGCCAGAACAGCGGACAGAAAACGATTCGGTTTCATGGGAGAATCTCCTCCTTCTGGATGTTGTCTGAAAAAGGGAAAAAACCTCGCAGTTCAGTATCTCTACTATAACAGGAATCGGGTACGGATGCAAGGAGTGCACCCCGTTTCGGGCCGCAAAAAAGCCGCCCGCCCCTTCCCGCAAAGCAGGAAAACGGGGCGGACGGCAGAACGTCCGGATCAGAGGCCGATTTCCCGGTCAATACCGGGGCTCAGCGGCACCAGCGGGCAAACTCGTCGTCGGTGCACTTGACGTAGTGGGTGCCCGAAACCAGATGGTTGGTGCCCTGGGTGTAGTCGATGCCGGAGGAGGCGTAGTCGTAGCTTTCCGCCACGCGGCGCTTTTCCACCACGGGGTTGGGCATCGGGATGGCCGAGAGCAGGCTGCGCGTATAGGGATGGATGGGATTCTCAAAGATCTCCTCGGTGGTGCCGGTCTCGAGCAGATGGCCCAGATGCAGCACGCCGATGCGGTCGCTGATGTACTTGACCATCGACAGGTCGTGGGCGATGAAGAGGTAGGCGGTGCCGGTCTCGGCCTGGATATCCTTCATCAGGTTGACGACCTGGGCCTGGATCGAAACGTCCAGCGCCGAGATGCACTCGTCGGCGATGATCAGCTTCGGGTCCATGATGAGGGCGCGGGCGATGCCGACACGCTGCCGCTGGCCGCCCGAGAACTGGTGCGGATACCGCTCGGCATGTTCGGGCGCCAGACCGACCTTGGCCAGGATCTTCTCGACCTTGTCCCGGCGCTCTTCCCGGGAACGGTACATGTGATGGATGTCCAGACC
This sequence comes from Gemmiger sp., assembly GCF_036306485.1. GTDB lineage: Bacteria > Bacillota > Clostridia > Oscillospirales > Ruminococcaceae > Gemmiger. Next base: position 186,542 of record NZ_JAXJZK010000016.1, read on the forward strand.
TTCGGCGATGATGTCGCCGACCTTCTTGCGGGGGTTCAGGCTGGCCATCGGGTCCTGGAAGATCATCTGCATCTGGGTGCGCAGATGCCGGTTGGTGGCCTGATCGAGCTTGCCGCTGATGTTCTGGCCGTCAAAGGTGATGGTGCCGGCGGTCGGGGTGTACAGACGGATCACGCTGCGGCCGATGGTGGATTTGCCGGAACCGGACTCGCCCACCAGGCCGTAAGTTTCGCCGGGGTAGATGGAAAAGCTCACATCGTCCACCGCCTTGACCGTGAAATTGCGGTTGATGCGGAAATACTGTTTGAGCCCTTCAACCTGCAGCAGCGGTGTTTTGGCTGTGTTTGTCATCTTACTGCCCCTCCTTTGCGGCTTTCAGAGCCTCCGCCTTCATGCGGTCCACGCGGGCGCGCAGCTCGGCGGGCATCTCCACCTTGGGGGCACGGGGGTCCAGCAGCCAGGTGGCGGCGTAATGGGTGTCGGTCACCTTGAACATCGGCGGGTCAATCTCGTCGTCAATGTTCAGGGCAAACCGGTTTCGTGCGGCAAAGGCGTCGCCCGGCATCTCATGCAGCAGGTTGGGCGGGGAGCCGGGGATGGTGTACAGACGCTCGTCGGCGGTGTCCAGGTCGGGCATGGCGGACAGCAGACCCCAGGTATAGGGGTGACGCGGATCGTAGAAAATCTCGTTGATCGTGCCGGTCTCGACAATCTTGCCGGCATACATGACATCCACATAGTCGGCAACCTTGGCCACAACGCCCAGGTCGTGGGTGATGTAGATGACCGAGATGCCGCGCTCGCGCTGGATGCGGCGGATCAGTTCCAGGATCTTGGCCTGGATCGTCACGTCAAGGGCGGTGGTGGGCTCGTCGCAGATCAGCAGATCGGGGTCGCAGGCCAGCGCAATGGCGATGACCACGCGCTGCCGCATGCCGCCGGACAGCTGGTGCGGATAGCTCTTCATCCGTTTCTCGGCATCGGTGATGCCCACTTCCTCCAGCAGGGCCACGGCGCGCTTCCAGGCTTCCTTCTTGTCCATCTTGAAGTGCCACAGCATGCCCTCGGTGATCTGTTTGCCGATGGGCATCGTGGGGTCCAGGCTGGTCATGGGGTCCTGGAACACCATGGCGATCCGCTTGCCGTTGATGTGGCGGCGAATCCATTTCTTGTCCTTTTTCAGGATGTCCACCGTCTCAGCGGTGCCGTCCTCGTGATGATAGGAAAATTCAATCGAACCGGCGTTGACAATGGCGTTCTGTGCCAGAATTCCCATCGCGGCCTTCATCGTCACGGATTTGCCGGAACCGGATTCGCCCACCAGGGCCACCGTCTCGCCGCGGTACAGGTCAATGTTGACGCCGCGGATCGCATGGACCGGGCCGGCCGTCGTTTTGAAGGTGATGTCAAGATCACGCACTGCCAGAACATGTTCCTTTTCTTTTTCAGCCATTGTGCGCACCTCCTTACATACTCTTCATTTTGGGGTCCAGCGCTTCGCGCAGACCGTCCGCCACCAGGTTGAAGCTGAGCATCAGCAGGACCATGACGGCGATGGGGGGAATGATCTGATAGGGATGGGTCGTGAAGCTGTTGTACAGCTCGTTGATCAGCGAACCCAGAGAGCACTGCGGAACCGGAATACCCAGACCCACGAAGCTCAGGAACGCCTCGGTGAAGATGGCGGTCGGGATGCTGAACATGACCTGGGTGATGATAGGTCCGATGATGTTGGGCAGCACTTCGCGGAAGATGATGAAGAAGCTGCCGGCGCCCAGCGTGCGGGAGGCCAGAACGAACTCCTGCTCCTTGAGCTTGAGCATCTCGGCGCGGGCAATGCGGCTCATGCCGACCCATTCGGTCAGCATCAGCGCAAAGACGATGGTCAGGATGCCGGGCTGCAGGACCAGAAGCAGCAGCGTGCAGATGACCAGGCGCGGGATGCCGTTGGCGATTTCGAGAAACCGCTGCATGATCATATCCACCCGGCCGCCGAAGTAGCCGGAGATCAGGCCGTAGGACATGCCGATGACCATATCAATGATGGCGGCGGCCACGGCGATGATCAGGCTGACCCGCGCGCCTTCCCAGGTACGGGTCCAGATGTCGCGGCCGAAGTTGTCCGAACCGAACCAGTAATAGACGTCATCCAGTCCTTTTTCCTCGTACTGGTTGGTGACCTTGCTGCCCGTGGTGGTGGAGATGGTCTCGTCACCGTTGAAGATGCCGATGTTTTCCACCACCGGAATGCGGGGTGCGAGGTTCTTCTGGCTCAGGATCTGGCCGGAGTAGGTGTATTCGTTCATGCCGGGGCCGAGGATGGCCATCAGCGTGATCACAACAATCATGATCAGTCCGAACACCGCGCTTTTCTTGCGGAAAAAGCGGATGCGGACATCCTTCCAGAAGCTCTGGGAGGCAAAGTTGGTGTCGATTTTGATGTCGCCGGCGTTGTCCTTCAGGCGAAAATCCGCCTCGGTGAACTTGTGCTCGGGAAAGGCGGCATCCACGGCGGCGATGTCGTTCAGCGCGTTGATTTTGACGCGGCTGGCTGCTGCTTGTGCCATTCTCAGTTCCCCTCCTTGGAAAGACGGATGCGAGGATCAATCACACCGTACAGAATATCCACCACCAGCATGATGCCGATGTACATGGCGCTGTAAATGAAGCTCAGGCTGATGACGACGTTGTAGTCGTTGGACTGGATCGCGTTGACCAGCAGGCTGCCCACGCCGGGAATCGCAAAGATCTTTTCCACGACCAGCGAGCCGGTCATCAGGTCCACCACCAGCGGCGCGAGCACCGTGATGATGGGGATCAGGGCGTTGCGCAGCGCATGGCGGAAGATCAGTGCCGAGCCGGAAATGCCCTTGCTCTCTGCCAGCAGCATATAGTCGCTGTCCAGCACTTCCAGCATCTCGCTTCGGGTGAAGCGGGCGATGGAGGCCATGGTGAACATGGACAGCGAGATGCTGGGCAGCACGCTGGAGGCGGTCACATCCTTCACCGAGAACAGCATCGGGAACCACTGCAGACGGAAACCGAAGGTGTAGGACAGGCCCAGAGCAAAGACGTAGGAGGGAACCGACACGCCGATGACCGAGATCACGGTGGCGAGGGTGTCCCAGATGGTGTCGCGCTTGAGCGCCGCGATGATGCCCAGGATCAGGCCGACCACCGCGCCCAGCATGACGGCCATGCCGCCGATCTGGATCGAGATGGGCAGGCGCGTCTCAATCAGCTGGCTGATCGGGGTGTTTTTGGAAATGTTGTAGCTGACGCCGAGATCGCCGCGCAGCATGCCGCCCACATATTTGAAGAACTGGACGACCACCGGCTGGTCAAGGCCGTACTTGGCATAGAGCGCCGCACGCATATCGTCGGTCAGCTTTTCGTCGTTGAACGGAGAGCCGGGCATCAGCTTCATCAGGATGAAGAGCACCAGCAGAATGGCGAGAAGGGTAAAGAGAGAGGTCAGGATACGCTTGAGCGTGTATTTCTTCACGGTTGGAGATGCCTCCTTTGGTGGAGTGGATCGGCCCGCAGGGGGCCGTCTGCCTTGCGGGAAGGGCCGTGGCCTTCCCATCCAATCAAAAAAGCCGCGCAGCGAACGGATTTACAAAGCCACTGCGCGGCCTGTTGCGGTTAATTCAGATCAATCGACCTTGACGGCGTTCTTGTAAACGCGGTTCAGGGCGACGGGATGGAATTCAATGCCCGTCACGTTGGGGCTGACCATCTCGGCGTTGCACTGGGTGTACAGCGGGTAGATCACAGCCTCGTTCATGACCAGCTGCTCGGCGTCGTACAGCGCGCTCCAGCGGCCCTCGGGATCGGTGCACAGATCACCGGTGCTGCATTCGGCGATGATGGCGTCATAGTCGGCATTGGACCAGAAACCGTAGTTGTTGGAGTTGTCGGTCACCCACATGCCCAGGTAGGTCATCGGGTCGGCGTAGTCGGGGCCCCAACGGGTCAGGCCCAGTTCAAAGTTGCCGTTCTGCATGTCTTCGACACGCTGCTTCTTGGGCTCGATGACCAGGTTGATGGTCATGCCGGGCAGGGTGGTTTCGAGCTGTTCCTTCACAACCTGAGCGACCTTCTGCGGAGCGTCATCGGCGTCCACGACCATGTCGAAGGTGAAGGTGTCGGCGCCCAGCTCCTGCTTGGCAGCCTCGTAGTAAGAAAGGGCCTTGTCGGGATCATACGCGCAGACATCGGAGAACTTGGTCTGGTCGGCGCTGAAGTCGCTGCCGTCCGGGCCGGTGGCGAACTGCGGGGGAACGGCGGTGTAGGTCGGCGTGCTGCCGTCCTTCAGAACGTCGGTGCAGATCGCGTCACGATCCAGCGCGAAGGTCATGGCCAGACGCATGTTCACGTTGGCCAGCTCGGGAACGCCCTTCATGTTGGGGCTGATGTACCACAGGTAGCCGGCGCCCATGCTCATGAACGCGGGATCATCCTTGACCTGATCGACCTGCTCGCCGTTGACCAGCGTGGTATCCAGCGCACCGGTCTGGTAGCTCATCAGCGCCTGCTGGCTGTCCTGGATGACCTGGTAGTTCAGGCCGGCCAGCTGGACCTTGTCGGCGTCATAGTAGCTGTCGTTCTTGACCAGTTCAAAGGCGGTGGCGGCCGGCTCATAGCTGGTCAGCACGAACGCGCCGTTGGACAGGGTGGTCTCGGGGCTGGTGGCGAAGGTGTCGCCGCAGCTCTCATAGAACGCCTGGTTGACCGGGTAGTAGGTCGGGAAGTACATCAGGCTCAGGAAGTAGCTGACGGGAACGTTCAGCTGAACCTGCAGCGTCTTGTCATCCACGGCGGTGACGCCCAGTTCCGAGACGTCCTTCTCACCGGCGATGATCTCGGCCGCGTTGACGATCTGGCCGATGTCGCTGAGCATGTAGGAATATTCCGAAGCGGTCGCGGGGTCCACAGCGCGCTGCCAGGCGAACACAAAGTCGGAGGCGGTCACGGGATCACCGTTGGACCAGTTGGCATCCTCACGGATATGGAAGGTGTAGGTCTTGCCGTCCTCGCTCACTTCGTAGCTCTCGGCACAGGCCGGAACAGCGGCGCCGTCGGCATCCATCTGCATCAGGCCGTCGGTGAAGTCGGCGATGACTTCAAAAGAAGTGCCGTCGGTGGCAATCTGCGGGTCCAGGGACTGGACGGGCGTTTCCAGCATGACGTTCAGCGGGGAAGACGAGACCTCAGTGGCGCTCGCGGTGCTGGCGGCTTCGTTCGTGGCAGCGGAAGACTCACTTTCGCTGGTGCCCGTCGAACCGCAGCCGGTAGCAGCCAGGGCCATGGCAGCCGCCATGGCAAAGGCCAGTACGGATTTGACGTTCTTCATGGTTGCATTCCTCTCTCTTTTCCCATCTTACCGGCCGCTTTAAAGCGGTAAATGAGAACATAATATAAAATACAGCACAAATTGTTCTGGGAAAACCCGCACATCTTTGTGCTGCAAAGCTATTATACCCCCATCAAACGGTAAAAGAAAGTGTTTTTTTTCGTTTTGGGAAGAGAATCGGCGTTTTTCTGTGGATTGTACAAACCTTCTGTTCATATTTTATACAAAATTCGTCACAATCCTAAAAGAAAACAACAAATTGTCCGCAAATGAAAAACAAAAAAAGCTGATAGAACCGCCATCCGCAAAAATCTGTGCACTGAATACGGACAGCGGCGCACAGGCTGTCGGCCGCTGATGTATAAATAATCCCCCCGCCGGCAGGCCGGCGGGGGGAAAAGGCAAAACCCACTCTATCTTATTGTTCGGCGGCGCAGTCCGGGCACAGGCCGGTCACCGTCAGGCTGTGGCCCTCGGCACGGATGCCGGGCACCGCACGGATCATGCTGCTGAGCTGCCCTTCCGGCAGGTCCAGGTTGAAGACGCGGCGGCATTTCTGGCAATAGAAATGTTCATGCGAGGCCGGGTCCCAGTCAAAGCATTCGGCGCCGCTGATCATTCCGACCCGGCCGACCATGTGATTGTCCGCCAGGGTGTTCAGATTTCGGTAAACCGTACCCAGGCTGATATGCGGGCACCGTTCCCGGGCCAGACCGTAGATCTGCTGCGCGGAAAGATGCTGCTTCTTTTCCTGAATGATCTCCAGGATGATTTGGCGCTGCCATGAGTACTTCATAAAATTCTCCTTGTGTTGTAAAAAAATGAAATTTCTTAAAAGATTTTAACACCTAGGAAAATGGTTGTCAATATCTGGGTAAAAGAATCGCAAAAAAGAATTTTGACAGATGTTAAAATTGTCTCAAGATGCGTTGTTTTCCCGGTAAAAAGGGGGCAGAAATAAATTTTTCGGTTTTTTTCAAAAAAATGCTTGACAAATGGCCTTGCATTCTCTATACTAATAGAGCACCGTTTCAGATGCACCTCATGTGGCGGTATAGCTCAGTTGGCTAGAGCATTCGGTTCATACCCGAAGTGTCACCGGTTCAAATCCAGTTACCGCTACCATAATGCAGGGTTTCGCTAAAATACTTGGGGGCCGGTTGCAGTCGTGATCGGTAAGTTGCTTGCTGTTTTAGCGAAACCTTGTATTCTTATGGCCCGTTGGTCAAGCGGTTAAGACACGGCCCTTTCACGGCTGTAACATGGGTTCGATTCCCGTACGGGTCACCAAGACAAATCCGGATCTTCTGCCTTGCAGGCGAAGATCCGGATTTTTTGTTTTTCACGCCTTTGGCATCCATCCTGAATCCTTTATAAAGAGGTAGAAACCCCGCGGATTGGCCCTTTCCCCGGGAAAAGCCGCAATCCGCGGGCGGGGAAGTCGGCGCGCACCAAAACTTTACACAAATCTGACCGTTGCCGGGCCTTGGCGGCGGCCGGAACCGGAAAGCCGGTCCCCTGTCTGGGGGACCGGCTTTTCCATTTTACGGTAAAAAATGCTGCCCGGCACAGTTTCTCCGGGATGCTCTGCCCCCACGAAAACGGGGGCCTCCGTTTTACCGTTTTTTTGCACAGGGGGTCAAAACACCGCCTGCTTTTTTACGCAAACAATACCGGTTCATGGTCGCAACGCCGCGGCGAAGGCACTAAAATACTAGACGGAAGGCAGGGAAGAGCATGTCCGTCAAGAAAAAACATTCCAAAGGCAGCGGCCGGGCACCGGCTGCCGCTGTGCATCATTCCGTTGGATTCTGGTGTCTGCTCGGGGTGGTCTGCGCCGCCGTTCTGCTGGCCTGCATGTCCTACCCCTGGGAAAACCTCGGGACCTATCACGGGGACAACATCTCCACCCTGCACTATGTAAAAGGAAAGGTCGTCGAGGTCTTGCGGGAGGACCTGGAACAGGACCAGCTGGACGGCAGCCGGTACCTGGGAACGCAGGAGCTGACGATCCGGCTGCTCAGCGGCGAAAACGCCGGCACCGAGATCACCATCGACAATTATCTGACCCGCACGCAGAACATCCTGCTGCACAAGGGGGACACCGCGGTGATCTGTGAGGATCTGCCCGAGAGTGCCGATCCCTATTACACCGTCTACGGCTATGACCGTGCGCCGGTGCTGGCCGTGATCCTGCTGCTCTTCGCGGCGGCGGTCATCGCCATCGGCGGGTTCAAGGGCGTCCGGACGCTGCTCGGCCTCGGCTTTACCGGCGCAGTCATCATCTACTTCCTGCTGCCCGCCATCTATCACGGACTGCCCTCCCTGCCGGTCACCGTCCTTGTGCTGGCGGCCTCGGCCCTGGTCAGCCTGCTGTTCCTCAACCCGCCCTGCGCCAAGACCTGGGCGGCGGTCCTGTCCAACATCGGGGGTGTGGCGCTGGCCGGCATCCTGTTCCAGCTCTTCTGCGTGTTCCTGCATCTGTCCGGCATGAACGACGACAACGGCGAGGGCCTCGTGCTCGTATCGGGGCAGATGGGCCTGGAACTGCACTGGCTGCTCCTCATTGCGGTGCTGATCTCCTCGCTGGGCGCGGTCATGGATGTGAGCCTGTCGCTGGCGTCCTCGCTCGACGAGCTGCGCTGCGCCGACCCCACGATGCGCGGCTGGAAGCTCTTTGCCGCCGGTATGCGGATCGGCCGCGATATGATCGGCACGATGAGCAATACCCTGATCCTGGCTTTCGCCGGGGAATCCGTCACAACGCTGCTTCTGCTGCTGGCCTACGGCTGGCACGCCACGCAGCTGTTCTCCTCGGATTATATCGCCATCCAGGTGGCCCAGGGCGTGGCCTCCACGATGGGCGTTGTGCTGAGCGTCCCGCTGAGCTCCGCCATCTGCGCCGCCCTGTACGGCAAAACCGAAAAAACAATGCCCGCGCAAGCAGGCTTATTACATAAATAAACCGCGGGCACTGTTTCGGGGCGCGCCGGCACCGGCGTTCCCCGCATCCACCGCAAACTTTCATTCGGAACAAGGAAAGAGAGATGTGTGAATTGAACCTGAAAAACTGGAACCGCTTTGCGGCCTGCGCCATGGCGCTGGTCATGAGCGCCGGGCTGGTGACGACACCGGCTTTTGCCGAGGGCTCCACGCCGGAGAGCGCTGCTCCTGCGGCGGAGGAGACCGAGGCCTCCGAGGAGACTGCTCAGCAGGATGCTCCGATCTTCTATGCCTATCATCATGACAGCAAGGATACCGTCCTGAACATCGGCTCCACCGAGGATTCCGTCACCGTGACCTGGTACGGCAGCACCCCGACCGGCGGCATGCTGAAGTACGGCGTCAAGGGCGGCGAGAAGATGACCGTCTACGCCGATGTGGCTCCGACGAGCGAGGACGGCTGGTATAAAAACTCCGTCACGCTGACCGGCCTCAAGAGCAACACCACCTACGAGTACGCCGTCAGCGCTGACAAGGACGAGGCCCATTACGGCGAGACCAAGACCTACACGACCCAGGAATTCGGCGATGACGAGGACTTCAGCTTCCTGGTCTTCGGCGACCCGCAGATCGGCTGCAGCGGCAGCACCGACAAGGACGCCCAGGGCTGGATCAACACGCTGAACCAGGCGCTGACCACCGATCCCGATGCGAACTTCCTGTTCAGCATGGGCGACCAGGTCAACAGCTACTACAATTATGACCGCAGCAACCTCAACCAGGTGGAAAACGAATACGAAGCCTTCCTGTCCGCGCCGCAGCTGACCCAGCTGCCCCTCGCGACCGAGCTCGGCAACCATGACTGCGGCTACAACACCGCCCTGTACGGCGAGCACTTCACGCTGCCCAACGTCAGCGAGAAGTACGGCCAGAGCAGCGGCGACGCCTACGGCGACAACCCCATCGACTCCAGCTCGGAGGCCGACGGTGATTACTACTTCACCTACAACAATACCCTGTTCATGGTGCTGAACTCCAGCAGCCTGAGCATCGGCGAACACAAGGCCTTCCTCGAGGAGACCATCGCTGCCCATCCCGAAGCAACCTGGAAGGTTGTCTCCTTCCACAAGTCCATCTACAGCGTTGCCAGCCACGTCACCGAGGCGGACATCGAAACGCTGCGCAACGGCCTGTCCCCGATCCTCAACGATCTGGGCATCGACATCGTCCTGCAGGGCCATGACCATGTCTACGCCCGCAGCTACATCATGGGCGGCGAGAGCGGCATGGAGGCCGACGTCGAGAAGAACCCCGACGGCACGGCCCTGACCGAGATCACCAACCCCGACGGCGTGCAGTACATCACCTGCAACTCCGCTTCTGGCAGCAAGTTCTACAACATCACCAACGAAGCGTTTGAGTACACCGCTGTGCAGAACCAGGAAAAGGTTCCCAACTACTCTGTGGCGGAAGTCAGCGATGATGCCTTCACCGTGACCACCTACCGCAGCAGCGACAACAGCGTGGTGGATACCATCACGATCAAGAAGACCGAGGAGCCGGCGCCGACTGCCGAGCCGACGGCTGAACCCACCGCTGAACCGACCGCTGAACCGACCGCTGAACCGACCGCTGAACCTACCGCCGAGCCGACTGCTGCTCCGACGGCTGAACCTACCGCTGAGCCTACCGCCGCTCCGACGGCTGAGCCCACCGCTGAGCCTACCGCCGCTCCGACGGCTGAGCCCACCGCTGAGCCGACTGCCGCTCCGACCGCTGAGCCGACGGCTGCTCCCACGGCCGAACCGACCGCTACGCCCGCTCCGACCGAAGATCCCGCCTACACCGGCTGGAAGACCGAAAACGGCAAGGACTTCTGGTATGAGGACGGCGTGAAGCAGGGCACCGAGGGCCGCGGCAAGGAAATCTACGATCCCGAATCCGATGCCTGGTACTGGCTGGATGCCGTTCAGGACGGCGCCAAGGCTGTCTCGAAGGATGTCTATCAGGAATCCGACGGCGGCAAGTGGGTCCGCTACGACGCCGAGGGCCGGATGATCAAGGGCTGGAACACCAACTCGGACGGCACCTGGTACTTTGATCCGGAAACCGGTGCGATGGCCAAGGGCATCGTCACGGTGGACGGCAAGGACTACCTCTTCGATGACGTCACCGGTCAGCTGCACAAGATGGGCTGGAAGACCGTGGACGGCAAGGACTACTGGTACGAGAACGACATCAAGCAGGGCACCGAGGGCCGCGGCAAGGAGATCTA
>NZ_JAXJZK010000017.1:0-40635 GCF_036306485.1 Gemmiger sp.
ACGCCGCCTTGTTGGTTTATTCGGTCGGTTCGGGGGTCGGCTCTGTCTCGGCAGAGTCCGGGGCAGCGGAGTCTGCGCCGTCCTCCCCTGCCGTGCCGGCATCGTCCTGGGATTCCGGCTCGGTGGTCGTATCCTCCGCAGGCAGGAACCGGGCCTCAATCGAGCCGTCCTCCATCTGATTGGAGACATCCAGCGTGCCGCGGTCACTGGAGGTAAGACCGTCTCCGCCTGTATCGAGCACGATATAGGCGGCCAGACGCACCTTATAGTCCAGATTGTTGGAGGTGCCCAGTTTGATGGAGACACGGCCCTGATACAGCAGGTTCAGTTCGCTGAGGTCGGTCAGCGAGATGACCGATGTGCCATCCAGCAGGCCGTGGGAGTCCAGCTCATCCAGCACTTGATACAGCACCTCGTTGGCGGTCTCGGTGGGTTCTGCGGCTGTCTCAGGCGTTTTCTGGCCGGGTTCCACGGTGGGTACCGGTGTGGCCAGGGAGCTGTCGGATTCCAGGTTGAGCAGCGCTCCCGGGGCCACCGACTGACCATCCGGAAGATTGGCTTCCAGCAGAATCAGCCCGGAAGGGCCTTCCGCCTCGGTGCGCAGGACCTTGAGTTTGTCGCTGAGGATCAGCCAGCTGCCGTTGTATTCGAGCTTGAAGCGTTCCACGGCAGGCTGGACTTGCAGAATCACCGTTCCTGGCAGCTGAACGCGGACCTGCACCGAATCCAGATAAGGCAGCTGCGAAAGAATCTGGGCGGCTTTTTCTTTGGTGGAAAAGCCGAGCAGGTTATCCCCCACCTGGATGCCGGACGCATCGATGATCTGCTGTTCGGTATAGATGCCGGTATTGGCCGGGGTCACGCGGTCGGGGTTTTCGACCCGGAAATCCGTGACCTTGAACAGCAGATTGATGGAGAGGATGATGCCCACAATCAGGACGATGAGCACACAGATGGCACCGCCAAGGGCTTTGCGGCGGCGCCGCCGAAGCTGTTCAGCGCGGGTGACCCGGCGGGCAACGCGGGGTGCGCCGCTGCGGTATCCGGCTTTCTGAGGATTCTGCTGCGGGCGGGGCGCATTTCGATGCGCAGGTGTGTTCTGCATCCGCCGCGGCTGCGGGCCTGTGGCGGGGTGCCGCTTGGCGGACGTGCTGTTGCGGCGCGGCGGGGCCGGTCTGCCGGCAGCCCGCTGAAGCCCCACCCGATCCTGCATGCTGCGCGGTCTCTTTACCTGGGGAGGTACTCGGTTTTTCTGACGGCGGCTGCGCTGGTCGCGGTCCATGACGGAGCCTCCTTTGGTTCGGATTTATACATGGGGGTCTGCCTTTCAGAAGGAATCGCTGCCCATCAGTTCCCGGAGTCTGGCAATGATCAGCTCCAGGCTCTTGGGGTTGCCAAGGGTGGTGGCAGCTTTGCCCATCGCCGCCAGGCGGCCGGGCTGTTCCAGCAGCGTTTTGACCGTCTCGATCAGCTTGTCGCCGGTCAGATCTTTTTCCTCGATCACCACCGCCGCCCCGGCTTTCTGCAGTTCCAGAGCGTTATAGTACTGATGGTTCTCCGCCACATTGGGGCTGGGAATCAGGATGGATGCCCGGCCCATGGCTTCGAGTTCCGCCAGCGTCAGCGCTCCCGAACGGGAGATGACAAGGTCGGCCGCTGCCAGCATTTCGGGCATATTATCAATATATTCCCGCACCACGAGGTTGCGGCCGGTGGTAAAGCCCTCCTTGGCGGCCAGATCCTGGAACAGTTTGACGCCGCGGCTGCCCGTGGCATGCAGGTGCAGGATGGGCTGGGAGGTCTTCTGTTCCCAGGCGCAGAGCGAGGCAACGACCTCGTTGATGCGGCGGGCACCCAGGCTGCCGCCAAAGCTCAGGATCACGGTACGGTCGCCGGCATCCAGCTTGGCGCGCGCCGCCGCACGGTCCTGGGTGAGAATCTCGGGACGGACCGGATTGCCCACCACCACAGTCTTCTGGGGAGCGCCGAGTTTTTCCACTGCGGCAGCCGACGCCGCAAACACCACGTCCACTTCCTTGGCCAGGAGCTTGTTGGTCACGCCCGGGAAGGCATTCTGCTCATGGATGGCAGTCTTGATTCCCTTTTTGGCCGCCGCACGGACCACCGGGCCGCTGACATATCCGCCGCAGCCGATCACAAGATCGGGGCGGACTTCCCGCAGGATGGCCGCCGTGCGCGGTCCCGAAAGAGCCAGATGATACACCGCCACCAGGTTGCGTCCCACATTGCGCAGCGTCAGTTTGCGCTGGAAACCGTTGATCTCGATATGATGGAACGGATACCCGGACTTGGTGACCAGGCCGTATTCCATGCCTTCCCGACGGCCCGCAAAATGAATCTCGGCGGTCGGGTCGGCGGCCTTGATCGCCCCGGCAATGGCCAGGGCCGGATTGATGTGACCGGCCGTGCCGCCGGCTGCAATCAGAACACGCATCGTAACACAACTCCTATCCGAAAATTTCCGGTGTCATCACACCGTTTTGCGATGACGGCGCAGTCCGGGAGGCGTTCCGCCGTTCATTCTCCGGACCAGTTCCTGTTGTTCGCGCCGCTGCTGCGCCAGGGCCCGCGCATTGCCTGCCCTGGATATACTGAGCATGACGCCCATCTCACATAGCAGGATCAGCAGACTGGTGCCGCCCGACGAGAAGAAGGGCAGGCTGATGCCGGTATTGGGCAGCGTGGCGGTAACCACGCCGATGTGACAGAAAGTCTGCCAGGCGATCTGGGCCATGATGCCGATTCCGATCATGGTACCGAAATAGTCCGGCGCACGCAGCGCAATGAAGATGCCCTGGATGATGAGGGCCGCAAAGAGGCCGATGCAGAGCAGCGCCCCGATAAAGCCCAGCTCCTCGCACAGCACCGAGAAGATAAAGTCGTTGGTGGCTTCCGGCAGCCACAGATGTTTCTGACGGCTGTTGCCGATGCCGAGACCGGTCAGCCCGCCCGAAGCGATGGAATACAGACTCTGCTGGGTCTGGTACAGGACCTGTTCATCCTCGCCGCCCGAAGTCAGACCCCAGGCGCCCAGACGCTGCTGGACGTAGTTTTCCTGTCCGGTCAGCATCAGGTAGATGGCCATGGCGCCCAGTGCGGCCATGAGCGGCAGCCAGCGCAGACCGATGCCGCCGCAGACCATCATGGTACCGGCAATCAGCACGATCAGGATAATGGCCGAGTTGTGCGGTTCCTTATAGAGAAGGTAGATATACGGCAAAAGCGGCAGCAGCGTGCCAAAAATGCCGTACAGCAGGGAGCCGCGTTTCTCGTAATGGTTATCGGACCAGCAGGCGATGCCGAGGATTGTGGACAGCTTGGCAAGCTCGGAAGGCTGAAGCGAGGTGCCGAACATGTAGACCCAGCGGTTGCAGTTGTTCTGCGGTTCGCTGAACAGGGCCCAGACCAGCAGGACCAGCGTAAGTACATACAGGTACCAGTGCACATGCCGCAGACTGCGGTAGTTGATGTTGGAGATCAGGAACATCAGAACAAACCCCACCAGTGCCAGAATGGCCTGCTGACGGATGTAATAGTAGATGTCCCCTTCGCGTCGATAATACCCGGTGGCATAGCTGGCAGAAAACAGCATGATGAGTCCGTAAATCTGAACCAGCGCCAGGACGCCGACAAAGTTCCAGGAAATGGGACCGCGCTCTTCTTTGCGGAAACTGACTTCCTTGAAAAACCGAACAATATTGCCAAATGCCAAATCCAAGACCTGGGCAATCGTCATGCGCTGTCCCCTTTCTGTGAGAGCTGTATCAGCCGAGATAAATGTACATCAGACCCAGCACCACGCCGATCAGCGCAATGAGGCTGAAGAAGAAGTCAATCTTGACTTCCCGCCAGCCGCGCATCTCGAAGGCATGATGGATGGGGGTCATGCGGAAAATCCGCTTGCCGTGGGTGGCCTTGTAATACACACGCTGGATGACCACGGTCATGGCATCCCAGATATAGACGATGCCGAAGAAGAAAACCAGCTCGGGCCGGCCCATGATGAAGGCCAGCGCCGTGACCATACCGCCGAAGAACATACTGCCGGTATCGCCCATAAAGACCTTGGCGGGGTAGAAGTTCCAGACCAGGAAGCCCGCCGCCGCAGCCGCCGTGGCCGTGGCCAGCACCGCCACATGGTAGAAGCTGAGCATACTGGCCGCCAGCAGGTAGCCGAGCATCGAGACAAAGGTCACGCAGGAGCACAGGCCGTCGAGGCCATCCGTCAGGTTGACGGCATTGACCAGGAAGATAATGCCGAGGAAGGCGATCGGATAAAACGCCACGCCCAGATCCACGGCCCCCACGAAGGGCAGCATAACCACCGTCGTGAGCAGGCCCTGCATCTGAAGGCCCGCCATGAAGCAGCCCGTCACCGCCACCTGCATGACAAGTTTCTGCCAGGCCAGCAAGCCCAGGTTCCGGTGTTTGACGACCTTGATATAATCATCCAGAAAACCGATGAGGCCGGAACCGAACGCCAGGAACAGTGCCAGCATGGCTGCACGGACCTGAATGATGCCCAGCAGGTCGGCCGCGTACCGCTGGAACCCGGCGTAGACCAGGCCGCAGGACAGCAGAATGCCGAAGATGAAGCACAGGCCGCCCATCGTCGGGGTACCCTGTTTTTTGTTGTGCCAGGTCGGGCCGTCCTCACGGATGGTCTGGCCGAAATGCAGTTTCCGAAGAGCCGGGATCACGAAACACCCCGACAGTGCCGTAATGGCAAACGCACCGATCGCAGCCGCAATCAGCATCCAGGAGACAATCATCCCCATATGGAATTCCTCCAAAATCAGGTATTTGGCAGATCCTCATACAACGTATGAAGCACTTCGTCCAGTTTCATGGCGTGGCTGGCCTTGGCCAGGACGACATCTCCGGGACGGACCGTCTGCCGTAGATATTCTACTACTTCCTCGCTGGTTTGGCAATGGATGGTTGTGATTCCTTTTTGTCTTGCTGCGTCCGCCATAGCCGCGCTGCGGGGACCGAACGCGACCAGCAGATCTGCGGCCTGTGCGGCCCATTCGCCGGTCTGGCGATGGCCGGATTCACTGGCCGAACCAAGCTCGAGCATGTCGCCCAGAACGGCAATGCGCCGTCCGCCCGGGGCCGGTGTGCGGTCCCGCAGAATCTGCAGTGCCGCCTTCATGCTGTCCGGGCTGGCATTGTAGCAGTCCTCGATGAAGGTGACGCCGCCGTGCTGCACAATGTTCTGCCGCATACCGGTGGTACGGTAATTGGCAAGTGCCGCCGCACATTTGGCACGGTCCAGACCCAGCCGGGTCGCCGCCGCATAGGCTGCCAGCGCATCATAGACCGTATGGACGCCCGCCGAGGGAATCCGCACCTCAAAGCGGAAGGTCTCCCCTTCGGCGCGGTCCAGCAGCGTGAAGGCGGTCCCGTCACCGTCCGGACGGATGTTCTCGGCCGAGACATCCGCATTCCGGGACTTGATTCCGAACCAGACCGGGTTGAGCCGGCCGGGAAGTGCCGCGCCGGGCAGCAGGTCATCGTCGGCGTTGAGCACCAGCGGGGCACCGTCCGGCAGACCCTGACAGATCTCCAGCTTTGCTTTCAGTATATTCTCGCGGCTTCCGAGATTTTCCAGATGGGAGACGCCGATCATCGTGATGATGCCGGCCGAGGGCCGGGCCGTGCGGGCCAGGCGGGCAATCTCGCCGGCGTGGCTCATGCCCATCTCGACCACCGCATACTCGGTGGTATCTTCGAGGCGGAAGAGGGTGTTGGGCAGACCGATTTCATTGTTCTGGTTGCCCTCCGTCTTGAGGGTGTTGCCGAAAGCGGAGAGGATCGCGTAGCAGAATTCCTTGGTAGTCGTCTTGCCCACGCTGCCCGTCACACCGATCATGAGCGGGCTGAACAGCATCCGGTAATTGGAAGCCATCCGGATCATTGCCATATGGCTGGACGGCCAGATCACCAGATGATCCTGAGGGACGCCCTCCACGTCGTGGTTGGCAATGATATATTCCGCCCCCGCCCGGTAGGCTGCGGCGGCGTAGTCATGTCCGTCCACCCGTTCCCCGGGGAAACAGACGAAGATGCAGCCGGGTACCACTTTGCGGGAATCCGTCACCACGGCGGTGATCGGAACCGGACGGGCCAGGGTCAACCCGGCCAGCAGCTCGTTGGCGTTCATGGGTTTCATGGGGTCACTCTCCTTCTTTCGATGGCGGTCCTTCACTCCGAATCGGAGGAAGCCGCATTGTCACTGTCTGCATCCTGCGGGGATTCATCGGTTCCGGAGTCGGAGGTTTGCTGTGATTCCTCTCCGGACGTATCGGACGATGTGTCGGCGGACGACGATGCCGTGGAATCCGCCGCATCGGCGGAGGTGGTCAGGGTGACGACGGTGCCAAGAGGAACCGAGGTTCCCGCTGCCACATCCTGGGATATGACACGGCCGGATTCATCCCCCGCAATGCTGACGTTGACGCCCGCGGCCTTGAGCATCTGCTCGGCAAAACTGCCGGTCTTGCCGGCCGCATCGGGAACGGTGGTCATACTGCTGGTTTCGGACTGCGTGTAGCAGTAGACGGTGGACCCGGCCGGAACTTCGGTTCCGCCGGCCGGATACTGGAAGATCACATCGCCGTCGCTGCTGTCCACAAACCGGTGGGACAGGCCGGCGGCATTCAGCTTGACCTGGGCCGAGGTCCAGCGGGTGCCGATCAGGTTGGGCACCGTGACCGTGCCGTTCTCGTCATAGGACGGATCGCGCTCAATGCCAAGATACGGCGCGATCTGACGGATGATGTTGCCGGTGACCGGGGCCACAATCTGCGACGCATAGTCATAGATCCAGCGCGGGTCGTCCAGCATGACCAGAACCAGGATTTCCGGGTCATCGGCCGGCAGGATCGCCGCGAAGCTGATGGCCTTGCGGTAGTCTCCGTCCGGACGGTATTTGTAAGGCTCTTTCCAGTCCAGTTCCTCTGCCGTGCCGGACTTGCCGCCGATGCGGTAGCCGGCCACATAGGCATTGCGGCAGCTGTGGCTGGTATCATCAATGTTGTTGCCGACGTTGGCTTCCATCATCGTGCGGATCTGTTCGCTGACTTCCTCACTGATGACCTGGCGGCGGATTTCGGGTTCCGCCTGCCAGACGATGTTGCCGGTATCGTCGGTCATGGAGTCCACCACATAGGGGGTGAGCAGATACCCGCCGTTCACCGTGGCGGCCACGGCGGTGGCCATCTGCACCAGCGTGAGTTTCTGGGTCTGGCCGAATGCCGTGGAATACAGGTCGGTCACGACCTGCTCCATCTCTTCCTGCGTCTTGGAGATGCCCTTGGATTCGTAAGGCAGGTCAATGCCGGTGGTCTGGGTCAGGCCGAACGCCTGATAATAGTTGTAGAAGAATTCGGGGTCCATCTCCTCGGCCACCTGGATGAAATACAGGTTGCAGCTCTCGTTCAGGGCCCCCGCCATATCCTGCCACAGATGGGCTTTGCCCTCGGCGCAGCGATAGGTGTGTTCCCAGGGCGTTCCCTCAAAGACGGTCAGGTTGCCGCTGCAGTAGAACTGCTGGCTGGCATCCATCTTGCCGGAATCCAGCGCCGCGGCCGCCGTCATGAGCTTGAAAACCGATCCGGGGTAATACAGTTCAGTCACGGCTTTATTCTTCCACTGTGCTTCGCGCATATAACCCTGAAGCGTGGTATACTCGCTGGGAAGATCTGTTGTGGTTCCGTCCTCGTTGACCTCGGTGCGCGGCTCGGTGCCGATGACGCCGTCCTCGATGATGTCCTGGACCGCATCCTGTCCGAGCCGGCTCTGCAGCACCGCGATGGAATCCTCGGTCAGCACGCCGCCGGGCGAATTGAGGATGGAAAGCAGCGTATCGTCGGCGATGGTATACGGATCGTTGGGATCAAACTGCGGTTCGGTGGCCATTCCGTAGATGGCGCCGGTCTTGACATTCATGACAATGGCGCTGCCGCGGTTCTGGACGCTGTAATCGCTGATTGCGTTGGTCAGTTCGGTTTCCAGCACGCTCTGGATGTTGTCATCAATGGTCAGATGCAGGTTGTATCCGTTGGTGGGTTCATGGGTATCGGAGCTCTCGTTGGGCAGCTCATAGCCCCAGGCGTTTTCGCTGGAGATGCTCCGTCCCGGTGTTCCGGCCAGCTGTTCGTTGTAGGACTTTTCCAGACCGTACATGCCGTTGCCGTCACTGCCGCAGAAGCCCAGCACCGAGGCCAGGAAATCCCCGCAGGGATATTCCCGCACCGAGGAGGACTCCTTGTACATCGAGATGACCTTCTCCTTTTCGGCCTGCTCATCGTCCTCCGGCAGGCCGTTGACCACCCGCTCGGTGTTGGCGTAGTCCAGCACCTTCTGGGCGGTCACCATATCCACGCCCTTGGCAATGATTTTGTACTGGCTGGTCGTATCGCTGAGTTTCTCGTAGATTTCGTCAGCGGTGGGCGTGCCGCCCAGAAGATTGCTGATGTCCTCGCTGGCCTGTTTGGTGAAATCCTGGTTGCAGTACGAGGGGTTGGCGATCAGGTTCCAGACCACAGTGGACTTGGCCAGCAGTTTGCCGGTGGAGGAATAGATGGAACCGCGGGTGGCGGGAATCCAGTCATCGGAGAGTTGCTGCTCCGTCGCCTCGACCCGGTACTGCTCCGAGTCGCGGAGCTGCAGGACATAGAGCTGGTAAATCAGAAGGCCAAATCCGAAGATGACAAAGAACGCGACGAGAAGCAGCGTGCGCAGGCGGACAGCGAGGTCCGCCATGTGCCGCGTCTCACGCGGGCGGGAAGGCTTTCGGGGTTGTTTGCGGGAGTCCATGGGCATAGCAGTATTCCTTCCGGGTTGCACCAGATTTCAGGATAGAATGGAAAAAAAAGCGTGCTCCGACCGGGATGCACGCTTCAGGCGCAGGGAGTTATGGTTCAAAGATGGCCAGCAGGCTGAGTGCCGCCGACTTGAGGCCGGACAGCAGCTTATCGGCGCCGCCGCTGGCCCGTTCAATGACGCTTTGATCTTCCAGACGGATATAGGTCACCTGGCTCGGGTCCACCTTGACCAGGCCAAGGCGGCCTTCCGCCACGTCCTGCACACTGGTGAGGTTCGTGATGGTGTCCATGCTGGAAGACAGATAATCATAGTAGCTCTGGGCATTGGCCAGGCTGGTGCGGGTGGAATCAATCTCACCCGAGAGCTGGGTGATCCGGGCCTGACTGGCCACAATGCTGACCACCAGACCGATAAAGATCGCAATGGTCAGGACCGTGATGGTGCTGCGGGCAAACTGTCTGGCCTTGCTCAGGCCGTAGCGTCCGCCCCGGACCACCTTCATGCGGGGCTGCCCCGCAGTGTGTTTGTAACGTGCGGCGTACAGGTTGGCCGCTTCTGCGGTAGCCATGGGCGTCGCCCCCTTTCCGGCATCAAACCGATAGATTTGTCAAAGTTTCTCCAACACCCGAAGTTTGGCCGAGCGGCTGCGGCGGTTTTCCTGCAGTTCCTCGGCATCCGCTTCGATGGGTTTGCGGGTAATCAGTTTTGCTTTGGGCACGCCGCCGCAGGTGCAGATGGGCTGCTCCGGCGGGCAGGTGCACCGCTGTGCCCAGCGGCGGAACTTCTGCTTGACCAGCCGGTCTTCCAGGCTGTGGAAGGTGATGATGCAGAATCTTCCGCCCGGTGCCAGCCGGCTGAAAATGGCTTCCATCCCCTCATTGAGGGCGTCCAGTTCCCCGTTGACGGCAATCCGGATGGCCTGGAAGCTGCGGCGGGCCGGATTCTTGTTCTTGCGCCGTTCAGCCGGCGGGACTGCCGCGGCGATCAGATCGGCCAGCTGCAGTGTGGTCAGGATCGGGGTTTCCTGCCGGACGCGGACAATCTTGCCGGCAATCTGCCAGGCATACGGTTCCTCACCGTAATCGCGCAGAATCCGGGTCAGTTCCTCGCGGTCCAGCGTATTGACGAGATCCGCAGCCGTCGGGCCCTGCTGACTCATCCGCATATCCAGCGGCGCATCCGCATGGTAGGAAAAGCCCCGTTCCGCATCGTCCAGCTGGTGGCTGGAAACGCCCAGATCTAGTAGCGCGCCCTGAATGGCGGGGATTCCCAGCTCGTCCAGAACGCGGGCCGTCTCACGGAAATTGGCCTGAACCACGCGGGCGGGAAGACCCTTAAGCCTTTCGGTGGCGGTTGCCACCGCATCTGGGTCCTGATCGAGTGCGATCAGCCGCCCGGTGGTCAGGCGCTTGGCAATTTCTTTCGAGTGGCCCGCTCCGCCGGCAGTACCGTCCAGGTAGATACCGGCCGGATCGATGGCCAGCCCGTCAAGACACGGCTGCAGCAGAACAGGAATGTGGCTGAATTCCATGTTTTTCCTTCTTCCTGTGCTGTCAGAAATCCAGTTCCTCCATGGCCGCGGTAAAATCCTCATCGGAGTCGGCCTGGCTGGATTCCCAGGTCTGGGTATTCCAGATTTCGGCAAAAGTACGGTTGCCGATCACCGTTACATCATGGTCAAGATTTGCGTACTCCCGCAGTTTGGCAGGCAGCTGAATCCGCCCCTGCTTATCCGGCGTCACTTCCACGGCAGAAGAATACAGCATCCGGCTGACGCTGCGCCCCTTGACCAGGCCCTTCTCCGCGATACGCTCCGCGACCTTTTCAAACTCATCGGCGGGGAAGGCGGCCAGGCAATGGTCCAGCCAGCGGGTGACGATAAAGGTCTGCCCCATCCCCTCACGGAATTTGGCGGGGAAATTCAACCGTCCCTTGGCGTCGATGGCGTAGTCATACTGGCCGACGAACACAGTCGAAGTCTCCCCTTTCCCTGCGACGGAAGTCGTTTTTTTGACGGCAGGAAGAGAAATTGCGGTTAAGAACTCTGTGGAAAGTGTTAAGAACTACCCACTTTCAACCCTAGTTCACCACACTTCCCCACCTGCGTACTACTATAGTACCAAATCAACGCGCAAAAAGCAAGCCCGCGGCGCCAAAAATGCGCCGCGGGCGATAAGTTTTCACAAATCGTTCCCACTTATTGCAGCGAGACTCAACCTTTCTTTTTGCCGCCGCGCAGGTCACGGCTGGCCAGGTTGCGCAGGTTCATCCTGGTGCTCTTGATATCGGCCACGCTGCGGGCCAGCACCTCCTCGGAGTTTTTGAGAATGCTCTCACAGTAGGCCGTGGAAGCGCGGTTCAGCTCCTTGGCCTGATTCTGGGCGGCCGTGACGATCTCGACCGCCGCTTTCTGGGCACGACGGGTGATCTCCTGATCCGAAACCATGCCGCGCGCCCGTTCCTCCGCCTGTTTGATGACGTTGTCTGCCTCCTGCTGGGCGTTCTTGATGATCTGCTCGCGGTCGGCCACAATCTTTTTGCTGTCGCGCAGTTCATCGGGCAGGTTGTTGCGGACCTCGTCAATGATGTCGCGGCAGCGATCCACATCCACCACACGCTTGGAAGCGGCAAATGGAACCGCTGTCCCCTCTTCCAGCGTTTCCTCCATCAAATCAAGCAGTTCCTGTACGTTCATAGCTGTTCCTCTTTCTCATAGCGGCTCACAAGAATTTTGCCGTACTGATATTGTTTTGCCAGAACCAGGCCCGCTGCTTCCGCGGGGAGTTCGGCAGTTCGTTCGGTTTCGCACAGCACCACACCGCCCGGCACCATCAGTGGCGCCAGCAGCGGCAGCGCCCGGGCCACCGTGCCGTGATGAAACGGCGGGTCCAGCAATGCCAGGTCAAACCGTTCCTGGGTGGTGCTCAGAAAATGGAAGGCATCATCGGGAATCACCCGGCTGCGGTCAAAGACCCCTGCCGTTTTGCAGTTTGCCAGCACAATGTTGATGGCATCCCGGGAAGTGTCCAGAAACACGCATCGCGCCGCACCGCGGGACAATGCCTCGATGCCAAGCTGGCCGCTGCCTGCAAACAGGTCCAGCACCCGGGCACCGGGTACCAGGAACTGAACACTGGAAAACATGGCCTCCTTCACACGGTTGATCGTGGGGCGGGTCACGTCTTCGCCGGGCAGCGAAGCCAGGTTTTTGCCGCGGGCCGTACCCGCAATTACACGCATCATCAGGAGTCCACCTGCCTTTCGTCTTCTCATTATGAAGGGTTTGGGGTGCGTTGTCAAGGGAGAATTGCATTTTATTCTCATTGATGCAGCGCATTATAAATCTGTTCCGCCTTGGCGTGGCTGACCCCCTTGACCTCCTCCAGATCGGAAATGGAGGCTTCCTTGACAGCCGTCACGGTTTTGAACCGGGCCAGCAGTGCGGCGCTGGTCTTGGGGCCGACGCCGGGCAGTTCGGTCAGGGTGGCCGCGTAGGATTTCTTGCGCATCATCCGCTTGCGGTAGTCGTTGGCATAGCGGTGTGTCTCATCCTGAATGGCCGTCACAAAGGTAAAGATGTTGCGGTGACGGTTGATGGCAATCTCTCCGCCGGCATCATCCACAATGGCGCGGGTGCGGTGGTGGTCATCCTTGACCATGCCGAAGGTCGGAACGTGTTCCAGCGCCGTGCCGCGCAAGGCCTGTTTGACGGCGCTGACCTGGCCGCGGCCGCCGTCTATCAGCAGCAGATCCGGCAGGGAGGCAAACTGGTTGGATTCGGTATCGGGCTTCTCCCCGCGGCGGGCTGCCTCGTATTCCGCCGCACGGCGGGAGAGGGTCTCTGCCAGCGAGGCATAGTCATCGGTGCCGGCAACGCCCTTGATCTTGAAGCGGCGGTACCCGCTGCGGTAGGGTTTGCCATCCCGGAACA
This sequence comes from Gemmiger sp., assembly GCF_036306485.1. Taxonomy (GTDB): domain Bacteria; phylum Bacillota; class Clostridia; order Oscillospirales; family Ruminococcaceae; genus Gemmiger. The sequence goes on from NZ_JAXJZK010000017.1 coordinate 12,785, forward strand.
CCACCATACCACAGACGCTGGAGCCGTCGCCCCAGTTGGAGATATCATAGCTTTCGATCAGATGCGGCGGCGATTTCAGGCCCAGGACCTGTGCCGCCTCCTCCAGCAGCTTTTCCTCCCGCGTATAGCGCCCGCTCTCACGGCCGAGGCGTTCGACCGCGTTGGTGTAGGCCATCGTGACCAGTTTGGCGATGTCTCCGCGCTGCGGGACATACAGCTCGACCTTGCTGCCGCGCGCCTCGTTGAGGGCCCGGTTGAGGGCCTCGGCGTCGGAAGGCAGCGCATCCACCGCGATGGTCTTGGGGATGGTCTCGCCGTCCAGATAATACTGGGGCAGGAACTCTTCCCGCACCGCGTCGAGATCGGTGGTATCGTGGAACAGGAATTCCCGTTTATCCGTCAGCCGGCCGTCCCGGTACCGCAGGACCGCCGCACAGACGGCGCGGGAGGTACCGGCCAGCGCGATGACATCCATCTCGGCGCCGGATTCCATGACGACCTTCTGGCCGGCAGCCACGCGGTCAATGGCCGCGATCTGATCGCGCAGCAGCGCGGCCGTCTCAAAATCCAGCCGTTCCGATGCGGCCTCCATCTTTTCCCGCAGCTGCTTGACGATGTCCTTCTTGCCGTAGCGGATCATCCGCAGCGCGCCCTGCACGGCGTCATTGTATGCCTGGCAGCTGATCTTGCCGCTGCAAACCGCCATACATTTGCCGATATGCGCATTGAGGCAGGGTCTTCCCTTCCCGATGTCCCGCGGGAATTCTTTGGCGCAGCGGGGCAGCAGGAAGCAGTTCTGCGCGGTTTCCACCATTTCCCGCACGGCAAAGGAGGAGGTGAAGGGGCCGATATAGTCGGCATTGTCATCGTCCTTCTGAAGAACCGCCGACAGCCGCGGCCAGTCGCCCCGCGTCACCTTGACATAGCTGTATCCCTTGTCGTCCTTGAGCAGGATGTTGTATTTGGGCGTATGCGCCTTGATCTGGCTGGCTTCCAGGACCAGGGCCTCAAACTCACTCTGGCAGACGATCACATCAAACGTGAAGGCATGATTGATCATCTGGGTGACCTTGGTATCGTGAGGAACGCCCTCACGGAAATACTGCGAGACACGGATGCGCAGACGTTTGGCCTTGCCGATATAGATGATGGTATCGCTTTTGTCGCGGATGATATAGACCCCCGGCAGCAGCGGCAGCATACAGGCTTTTTTGTAAAGTTCAGCTTTGGTCATGGCGTTGTCCTATCGTGTTGGTTGGTGGTCCGGCAATAAAAACAGCGGGTGAACAAATCACCCGCCGCAAGTGTGTGTATGTTGGGGATTATTCGGAGAAACCGGAGTTGACCAGCTTGACCAGGCCATCCACAGCAGCCTGCTCATCGGTACCGTCCGCAATGATGCGGATCGTGGTGCCGCCGACGATGCCCAGGCTCAAAACGCCGAGCAGAGACTTCGCGTTCACACGACGCTCTTCCTTCTCGACCCAGATGGAGGATTTGTACTCGTTTGCCTTCTGAATGAAGAACGTGGCGGGACGAGCGTGCAGACCGACCTGATTCTCAACGGTAACTTCTTTAACGTACATAATAATTCTCTCCTACTTATTGAAAATGTTACGCCCAAGCCTTCTACCGCGGGCTGTTTTCAGGCGGTTTTGCACCTTATCACGCCGCCTTAACTGACTCTATTTTATCCCATTTGTTCGACTTTGTACAGTGAAAAATTGCATTTTTGTCAGGATTCCGCATTTGGCACAAAATGACGCCACGCCGTTTGTACAAATTTACTAGTTAGTTTTCCACCATATTGTATATAGAATACAAAACTATTACAATTTCTTTTCCAAAGGCGTCTGAATCCGATAAATCTGCTGCCGGAATCCGACATTTTCCGACAGGATTCCGGTCATTTTGCCGGGATTTGCAGCCGTCTGCGCGCGAAAGTCCATGCGGATCAGCAGTCCGATGAGGGCCAGGTTGTCCTGCGGCACCGCCACCCAGGGGGCATCGTGCTCCGCAAGTTTTTTGCGCGCAAAATCCAGCAGCCGTGTTCCGATCCCGATTCCGCGGGAAGGCTCTGTCACCGCAAGATACCCGATCTGTCCGGTTTTGTGGCAGACGCCGACCAGGCCATCCTCCGTCCCGGACATGGAATGCAGATAAAAGGCCCATCCTTCGCGGCGTCTGTTTTCCAGTTCTTCCCGCAATGTCTGCGGGCTCGGTTCAGACCCGGGAACAACGCCGGCGGTCTGGTACAGTGTCCGGCGCGCCTCGGCCGCCAGCCGGGCCGCCGCCTCCATCTGTGCCGCGTCCCGGACCAGGCAGGCCCGTTCGGTCCGCTTCCAGCGCGGGATGCGGGTGATGGGGTGGGACTCGCACCAGGCAAGGTAGAGGTCCGGGCGCCGGGTCCGGGTGCGTTCCCGGCTCTGGCGGCCGCGCCATGCCTGAATCCGGTCGTGGTCTCCGGTCAGCAGCACCGGCGGAACCGGGCGGCCCTCCCACACTTCCGGGCGGGTATACTGCGGATATTCCAGCAGGTTATCCCAGTAGCTTTCCTCCTGATAGCCTTGCTCTTCGGCGAGCACGCCGGGCTGCAGGCGGAGAACACTGTCCGCAACCACCAGGCTGGCCAGCTCGCCGCCGGTCAGCACATAGTCGCCGATGGAGATCTCCTCATCGCCGAATTCCTCAATGACCCGTTCGTCAATGCCCTCGTAGTGGCCGCAGACCAGTGTCAGACTGTCGCAGGCTGCCAGGCGTCGGGTGGTCTCCTCCTTGTAGGGCTGTCCGGCCGCCGTCAGGAAGACGATATGCGGGCGGGGTCTCCCCTGTTCGGCGCACTGACGGATGACCTCCCGCAGGCAGTCGGCAATGGGCTGCGCATAGAGCACCATGCCGCAGCCGCCGCCATAGGGGTAATCGTCGGTCTGGCGCTGTTTGTTCTGTGTATAGTCCCGGATCTGATGGCAATGCGCCTCAAAGAGACCTTTGTTCCGGGCGCGTCCCAGAATGCTGGTGCTCAGAAACGTGTCACACAGTTCCGGAAAGAGCGTCACAATATCAATCCGCATGATTCAGCCCTCATCCCCGTTGACCGGCTCGTCAAACATGCCGCCGATGGGGCGCATCGTGACGGTACGGGCCTGCAGATCCACCCCGATGATGAATTCCGGAACCGCCGGGATCAGATGGTCCGTGCCGGCAGCATCCCGGACGGTATAGATGTCCTGTGCGCCCGGATGGTCCACCGCGGTGACCGTGCCCAGGACATGGCCGTCCCCGTCATCCAGCACCGTGCAGCCGATGAGGTCATCAATAAAATAGCGGCCCTCGGGCAGGCGGGCATCCGCCTTGGCAAAGTAGAACGTTTTGCCGATGCGGGCGCGGGCGGCGTCCATATCCTCCACGCCGGCCAGCCGGACCAGCAGCATATTGCCCTGGGCACGGACACCCAGCAGTTCGGTCTCGCCGCTGCCGTCTGGCGCCGTGAAGAGGCGGCGGAAACCGCGCAGGAAGTCCGCGCCGTCACACAGCGGCAGGGCTTTCATCTCGCCGCGGACGCCGTGGGTGGAAACAATCTTGCAGGCGGGCAGATAGTTTTGCATGGAAATTCTCCTCTTGATGAAGCGACGGACAACAGTCCCCGCGATTGATGCGAAAAAAGCACCCTGCCCAGGCAGGCAGAGTGCTCGAGGTGGCAAAATCAGCCGATCTCCACCACAACTTTTTCGTTCTGGCGGACGGCAGCGGCACGCATGACGACGCGGATTGCCTTCGCAATACGGCCCTGTTTGCCGATCACGCGGCCCATATCTCCCTCGGCCACCGTCAGGTGGTAGACGACCGTGCCGTCTTCACGCGGGGGGTCAACCGTCACCTGCACGGCGTCCTTGTCTTCCACAAGGCCGCGTGCAACAGCAATCAGCAGTTCCTGCATTTGACCTTCCTCCATTTAGAATTACAGAACGTTCTCTTTCTTCAGCAGAACGCGAACGGTGTCGGTCGGCTGAGCGCCGGTGGCCAGCCACTGCTTGGCCTTCTCGGCATCGATCTTCACAACGCTGGGCTCCTTGGTGGGATCGTAGTAGCCGATCTCCTCGATGAAGCGGCCGTCACGAGCAAAACGGCTGTCGGCAACGACAATGCGGTAGAAGGGAGCTTTCTTGGCGCCGATGCGGCGCAGACGAATCTTAACCATGGTTTTTTCCTCCAAAATTTGTTTTACGGCCCTTGCGGGGCTTTCTTTCTATATCACCCTGGGGCCGTAACGGCTTGCGGGTCATATCTTCATTCAGCGGGGCGATCAACGGAATCCGCGCAGCCCGCCCATGCTGCGCATAAAGCCCTTAGGATTGCGGCGTGCTTTCTTCATCATCTTCTGCATCGCCTCAAACTGGCGCAGCAGCTTGTTCACGTCCTCCACGGTCTGGCCGCTTCCGGCGGCAATCCGGCGCTTGCGCTTGGGATTGATGATGGAGGGATGGGCCCGCTCTTCGGGCGTCATGGAATAGATGATGGCTTCGATATGCGGCAATGCTTTGTCGTCGATCTGGTCCAGCTGCTCGGAACTGATCTGGTTGCCGCCGGGCAGCATGGCCAGCAGCGCCGAAGCACCGCCCATCTTTTTGATCTGGGCGAACTGGGTCAGCATATCGTTCATGTCAAACTTGTTGGACATCATCCGCCGGGCGGCCGCTTCGGCTTCCTGGTCGTTCTGCACGGCCTGGGCCTTCTCGATCAGGCTGAGCACATCGCCCATGCCGAGAATCCGGCTTGCCATCCGGGAGGGATAGAACGGTTCGAGCGCGTCCAGCTTTTCGCCGACGCCCTGGAAGTAGATCGGCTTGCCGGTTACGGCCAGCACCGAGAGCGCCGCGCCGCCGCGGGTATCGCCGTCCGTCTTGGTCAGGATGACGCCGGTGATGCCGACCTTCTCATTGAAGGTCTTGGCCACATTGACGGCTTCCTGGCCGGCTGTGGCATCCACCACGAGGATGGTCTCATCCACCTCAACGGCCTGCTTGATGCGCACCAGCTCTCCCATCAGTTCGTCATCGATCTGAAGGCGGCCGGCGGTATCGAGAATGACAATGTCGTTGCCGTGGTCCCGTGCGTAGGCCATCGCCTTGCCGGCGATGATCTCGGGCTTTTCGGTGCCCATCTCAAAGACGGGGACGCCGGCCTGCTCACCGACGATACGCAGCTGATCAATGGCAGCGGGGCGATAAATATCGCAGGCCACCAGCAGCGGGCGCCGGCCCTGGGCCTTGTAATAACGGCCCAGCTTGGCCGCATGGGTGGTCTTGCCGTTGCCCTGCAGGCCGCACATCATCAGGACGGTCTGGCCCTTGTTTTTGATATGCAGCGTCTGCGGGTCGTCGCCGCCCATCAGCTTGGTCAGTTCCTCGTTGACGATCTTGACAACCTGCTGGGCAGGCGTCAGGCTCTCCATGACTTCCTGACCCATCGCGCGTTCCGAAACCTGCGCACAGAAATCCTTGGCCACCTTGTAGTTGACGTCGGCTTCCAGCAGCGCCATCCGGACTTCCCGCATGGCCGTCTTGATGTCGGCTTCGCCAAGTTTGCCTTTTCCGCGCAGTTTTTTGAAAACGCCGTTGAGACGCTCGCTCAAAGATTCAAATGCCATCGGGCGTATCCTCCTGCGAATCCATGCGTCTGAGTATCGTGAGCATTTCCGTCGTGTCCTGCTGAATGCAGGGCGACGGTGTGAACAATCCGGTATTGCAGACACGCACTTCCATGACCAGCTCCTGCAGCCGCTCCAGATCCCGCCGCATGGCGGTCATCCGCCGGGCCGAGCCGAGTTTCTGCTCCATCTCGGTCAGGGTTGCTTCCCCGTGTTTGATCGCGTCGCGCACCCCCTGCCGGGTGATGCCGTAATTTTCCGCGATTTCGGCCAGAGAAAGGTCATCATTATAATATTCCGAGAGAATATTGCGCTGCTTGTCGGTCAGAACCGGGCCATAATAATCCAGCAGCACGGAAAATTCCAGGTTCTTGCCTGCTTTGGCTGCCACAGCGGTTCCTCCTTAGCGGATTGGTGTAAAGTAATTTTCTTTACAGCCTTTGAATTATAGCACCCGGCCCCCGCAATGTCAAGAGCAAAATCGCGTGCAACGGGGAAAAATCCAAATATAACCGGGATTTTTGATTTTGCTAGTGCACGATTTGGCAAGTTATGTTATAATGAGAACAGATTTGGAGAAATTCAGAAACGGAGGCCGGTTCGTGGCGATTTTACAGAGCTATTATCAGGACGTGTACCGTTCCCCTGTGGTCCGTCTTTCGGGGTATTCGGGGCGTCACGGCCTGGCTTCGAGCATCCTGGCGTATCTGGATTTCGGCGGCGCCACCGGCACCTCCAAGGACGGCCTGGCGGAAACCATGCTGGCGTTCGCCACCGAGCGGGGCGACCTCAAGCCCGGTATGCCGGTGGTGGAGGCCAGTTCCGGCAGTTTCGGGGCGGCGCTGGCGGTGAGCTGTGCCACGACGGGGCATCCCTGCATTCTGGTGGTTCCCAACACCCTGCCCATTTCCCGGCGCAAACATCTGCAAAGTCTGGGCGCCCGCATTGTGGTATGCGGCAGCGGCGGACGCCGGGCGCTGGAACAGGTGGCCAAGGACACCGCCTCCCGCTACAACGGCTACTTTACCAATTATTTTGCCAATGATGACAACCCCGAATACCATCGCCGGGTGACCGGGCCGCAGATTCTCAAGGCGGCGGGCGATTCCATTGATGCGGTTGTCGTGGGCGTCGGCAGCGGCGGCACCGTGACCGGCGTGGCCGAATATCTGAAAGCGTGGAACAGCATGATCCGCATTGTGGCGGTCGAGCCCAGTGAGTGCGCCGCCATTTCGGGCGGCTTCATCGGGCACCACGGCATTGCGGGCATCGGTCCCGGATTTGTGCCGGAAAACTACAATCCCTATGTGGTGGACACCGTCCTGACCGTCAACACGGCGGACGCCGAGCGGGCGGCGCGGGAAGTCCTCTTCTACGACGGCATTCCCGCCTGCACAAGCGCCGGCGCCACCCTGCACGCTGCCACCCAGCTGATGGGAACCGGCAAGAGCAACCGGCCGCTCTGCATCTTTGCGGGACGGCAGACCTATAACTGATTGACCGAACAGCGGCCCGGCGGAACATTCCGCCGGGCCGCTGTTTCAGGTTTCCCCGTTATTCCCGCCGGGATGGGAGCGTTCCTCGGCACGCAGTTCAAAATGGATCAGGATGCTGAGCAGTGCTCGCAGCACAATGACGGCCCCCAGCACCACCAGCTCGCTTTTTTCCCGCACGATGACGGTCTTGAGGATCTCGGCCGCCATCTTGAATTCCAGCGAGGTTGCCAGGCCGTTGGCCAGCTCCACCTTGAAATTGCCCTGCACGCTGCGGTGCAGGACCTGCAGTTTGACATAGTCCACAAAGGCACGCGCCGTGCTCCAGGTCACCACAAAGATTCCCATCAGCTCCAGAATGGGAATGATATAGCTCAGGAGCACTTCGATCAGACGATCCAGCATGGTCTTTCCTCCTTCTGTGTGATAGCGTACCACGTTCGCGGCAAAATAGCAACCTGTCATACACCGGCCTTTTTTCGCATACCGTTGAAAAAACGACGGGGAGGCGTGCGTATGAAGGGAGACCCGGAAGAGCGGGCCGTGCTGGTGGGACGGTATCTGGCAGCCAGCGGCGCCACGGTACGGGCAGCAGCCAAGGTATTCGGCATCAGCAAGAGCACGGTCTGGAAGGACCAGTGCCGTCTGCAGCGGCTGGAGCCGGGACTGTGGCGGGAAGTCCAGGCCGTACTGCAGCGCAACAAGGCGGAGCGGCATCTGCGGGGCGGCGAGGCAACGCGGTGCAAGTATCTGCGCCGGCATGCCGGAAGACCGCCCGGAAGAGCCGAAGAAATCTGAGCTTTTCTCTTGCGCACCGCGGTGCGCCCCGGTATAATAGAATGTGAAAATTTTGCAGGAAAGCCGGTGTTTTTATGAAACGCAAGGATTACATCAGCTGGGATGAATATTTTATGGGCATTGCCCTGTTGTCCGCCATGCGCTCCAAGGATGATTCCAGTCAGGTCGGGGCCTGCATTGTGAGTCCCGAGAACAAGATTCTTTCGCTGGGATACAACGGTATGCCGATCGGCTGCAACGACGACGACATGCCCTGGGACCGCGAGGGTGATGAGCTGGAGACCAAATATATGTATGTCTGCCATGCCGAGCTCAACGCCATCCTGAACAGCGCTCACAGCGATCTGACCGGTGCCCGCGTCTATGTGACGCTGTTCCCCTGCAACGAATGTGCCAAGGCCATCATTCAGAGCGGCATCCGGGAGATCATCTATCTGTCCGACAAATACCATGATTCCAACGCCAGCATCGCCGCACGGCGGCTGTTCAATGTGGCGGGCGTCAAGTACCGTGCCTACCACCCCCACGGCCGGGAAATCAAATTCATTGTCTGACAAAAATGAGGCGGGACGTATGAAAACCATCATTATCGGCATCGCCGGCGGCACCGGCAGCGGTAAGACGACCCTGACCCGGCGGATTCTGGAACATTTCGGCAAGGATGAGGTCAGTGTCATCACCCACGACAGTTACTACAAACGGCACGATGAACTGCCCTATTCGGAGCGGTGCAAGCTCAATTATGATCACCCGGATTCCTTCGAGACGTCGCTGCTGATCCATCATCTGCAGGAGCTGCAGGCCGGGCGCAGTGTCGAAGTGCCGGTCTATGACTACACTATCCACAACCGCAGTGACCGCACCGTCACCGTGCATCCGGCGCCGGTCATCATTGTGGAGGGTATCCTGATCTTCGACAGCCCCGAGCTGTGTCAGATGATGGACATGAAGGTCTTTGTAGACACCGACGCCGATGTGCGGATTCTGCGCCGCATTGTGCGGGATGTCAAGGAACGGGGCCGGACGCTGGACAGCGTGGTGAACCAGTATCTGACCACCGTCAAGCCGATGCACGAACAGTTTGTCGAGCCCAGCAAGCGCAAGGCCGATCTGATCGTACCGGAAGGCGGCCAGAATATGGTGGCGCTGGATATGCTGATCAAATGGGTCGCCACCCATCTGCAGAGCTAAGAATTTGGGCAGAGCTCACAAAATCCGGAGTGAAAATTTTATGCTTTGCTAAAATTCACACATTTTCTCTTGACAGTCTTTGCAAAAACTGGTAGACTTCATACTGTTATCAATTTACGAAATGCGATGACGGGGAAAAAGCAGTCCCCTTTCCAGCTCAAGAGAGCCGCCGGTTGGTGCGAGGCGGTGCGGAAGGTTCTGCGTCACTGGCCCCCGAGCAGCTGTGCTGAGCGCTGTGCGTTAGGTGCAGACGGAACCTGACCGTTATCATGCAGGAGCGATTCGCCGTAACCGGCTGATCGTACAGAGAGGCCGTCCGGTGATCCGGCGGCAATGAGAGTGGTACCGCGGGTAGAGTTTTAGAACTGTTTCTCCCGTCTCTCAAAGGCAGCAAGCCTTTGAGGGGCGGGATTTTTTTATTCCGTTTTTCGGAGGCGACACAACCCGAAGGAGGCAATTCAAATGATGGACGCAACCAAGTATCATGTAGGTTATTATCCCCCGCCGGTCGAGCCCGGCCATATTTACGAGTGGCCCCAGAAAGACCACATCGAAAAGGCCCCGATCTGGTGCAGTGTGGATCTGCGGGACGGCAACCAGTCGCTGATCGTTCCGATGAGTCTGGAAGAAAAGATCACCTTCTACAACATGCTGCTCAAGATCGGATTCAAGGAGATCGAGGTCGGGTTCCCCGCCGCGTCCGAAACGGAATATGAATTTCTGCGCAAGCTGATCGATGAACACCGCATTCCCGATGATGTGACGGTCCAGGTGCTGACCCAGTGCCGTGACCACATCATCCGCCGGACCTTTGAGGCCGTCCGCGGTGCACCGCGCGCCATCATTCATTTCTACAATTCCACCAGCGTCGCCCAGCGTGAACAGGTGTTCCGCAAGAGCAAGGAAGAGATCAAGCAGATTGCCGTGGACGGAGCCAAGCTGGTCAAGAAGCTGAGCGAAGAATACGAGGGCAATTTCCTGTTCGAGTACAGCCCCGAAAGTTTCACCGGCACCGAACCGGAATACGCCGTGGAAGTCTGCAACGCCGTGCTGGATGTGATGCAGCCCACCCCGGACCGCCCGATGATCATCAACCTGCCGGTCACCGTCGAGATGAGCATGCCCCATGTGTATGCCAACCAGATCGAGTGGTGCTCCAAGCATCTGAAATACCGTGACAGCGTGATTCTTTCCAGTCATCCCCACAATGACCGCGGCTGCGGCGTGGCGGATGCCGAGCTTGCCGTTCTGGCAGGCGCCCAGCGAATCGAATGCTGCCTGTTCGGCAACGGCGAGCGCACCGGCAACGTGGATGCCATTACCCTGGCCATGAACATGTACAGCCACGGTGTGGACCCCAAGCTGGATTTCAGCGACATGCCTTCCATCTGCGAAACCTACGAACAGGTGACCCGGATGCACGTCTATGAGCGCACCCCCTATGCAGGGTCGCTGGTGTTTGCCGCCTTCAGTGGAAGCCATCAGGACGCCATCGCCAAGGGCATGACCTGGCGTAAGGAGCACAACCTGCACGAATGGACCTGCCCGTATATCCCCATCGACCCGCACGACATCGGCCGGACGTACGACGCCGACGTGATCCGCATCAATTCCCAGAGCGGCAAGGGCGGCATCGGATTCCTGCTTCAGCAGAATTACGGGTACAATCCCCCGCCGCGGATGCGCGAGGATCTGGGGTATCGCGTCAAGGAAGTTTCCGACCACGAGCACAAGGAGCTCAGCGTCAAGGAAGTGCTGTACGTCTTTGAGCGCGCCTATCTGAACAACCGCGATCCGCTCAACGTCGAGTCCGCTCACTATACCCAGAATGCCGACTCCACCATCACGGCCGATGTCATGGTGACGATCCGCAACGGGGAGCCCATCCACTGCCGTGCGACCGGCAACGGACGTCTGGACGCCGTCGCCACCGCCATCGAGCAGGCCACCGACATGCACTTTACGCTGGTGCATTACAGCGAGCACGCGCTGGACTCTGACACCAGTTCCCGCGCCTGCTGCTATGTGGGCCTGAAATGGGCGTCCGGCAAGGAGACCTGGGGCTGCGGCACCCACACCGACATCATCGTGGCCGGCATCCGCGCCCTGGTGAGCGCCATCAACAACAAATAACGGCAGAACGCCGATCCAACGGAGGGAATCCAAATGGGAATGACCATGACACAGAAGATCCTCGCCGCCCACTGCGGTGAGCAGACGGTCAAGGCCGGGCAGCTCATCAACGCCAGGCTGGACATCGTTCTGGGCAACGACATCACCACCCCGGTGGCCATCAACGAATTTGAAAAGGCCGGTTTCGATTCGGTCTTTGACAAGACCCGGGTCAACATCGTGCTGGACCACTTCGTCCCCAACAAGGACATCAAGAGTGCGCAGCAGTCCAAGAAATGCCGCGACTTTGCCAACAAATATGACATCCTGAATTTCTACGATGTGGGCACGATGGGCATTGAACATGCCCTGCTGCCCGAAAAGGGTATTGTGACGGCCGGTGACTGCATCATCGGCGCCGACAGCCACACCTGCACCTACGGTGCGGTCGGAGCGTTCTCGACCGGTGTCGGTTCCACCGATATGGCCGCCGGCATGGCCACCGGTATGGCCTGGTTCAAGGTGCCCGCCGCCATCCGGGTGGAGCTGAAAGGCTCGATTCATCCACCGGTCGCCGGCAAGGACGTGATCCTGCACCTGATCGGCCAGATCGGCGTTTCCGGCGCGCTGTACCGCAGCCTGGAATTTACCGGCGAGGGCGTGAAATCGCTGACGATGGAGGACCGGCTGTGCATCTGCAACATGGCCATTGAGGCCGGTGCCAAGAACGGAATCTTCCCGGTTGACGAGACCTGCGAAGCCTATCTGAAAGGCCGCAGCCAGCGCCCCTGGACCCGGTACGAGGCTGACCCGGATGCCGAATATGAGCGGACCGTCACCATTGATCTCGACGCGCTGGAGCCGACGGTCAGCTACCCGCATCTGCCGGAAAACACCCACCCTGCCAAGGACGGCGCCGGCATCACCATTGATCAGGTCGTCATCGGTTCCTGCACCAACGGGCGCATTGAGGACATGGAAGCCGCCTACAAGATCCTGAAAGGCAAACACATCGCCAAGGGTGTGCGCGGCATCATCATTCCCGCCACGATGGCCGTCTACAAGGAGTGCATCCTGCGCGGTTACACCGAAGCCTTCATTGATGCCGGCTGCATTGTCTCGACGCCGACCTGCGGTCCCTGCCTGGGCGGCTACATGGGCATCCTGGCAGAAAACGAGCGCTGTGTCTCCACCACGAACCGCAACTTCGTGGGACGGATGGGCCATGTGAGCTCGGAAATCTACCTTGCCAGTCCCGCAACCGCCGCGGCCAGCGCACTGACCGGCCACATCACTGACCCGAGGGAGGTATGAGCATGAATGCCAAAGGAACCGTTCTGAAATATGGGGACAACATTGACACCGATGTCATCATCCCCGCCCGTTACCTGAACACCCAGAACCCGGCCGAGCTGGCGGCACACTGCATGGAGGATATCGACAAGTCCTTTGTCACCCGTGTTCAGCCCGGGGACATCATGGTGGGCGGAGAGAACTTCGGCTGCGGTTCTTCCCGCGAGCACGCTCCGGTCGCCATCAAGGCGGCGGGCGTCAGCTGCGTGATTGCCAAGAGCTTTGCCCGGATTTTCTACCGCAACGCCATCAACATCGGTCTGCCGATTCTGGAATGTCCCGACGCCAGCGAGGCCATTCAGGAAGGCGATGTCGTGTCGGTCAATTTTGACACCGGCGTCATCACCGACGAGACCACGGGCCGGCAGTTTGAGGCCGCCCCCTTCCCCCCGTTCATTCAGAAAATCATCAAGGCCGGCGGCCTGATGAAGAGCATTCAGGAGGGCCGGTAAGATGCAGAAAACAATCGCGCTGATTTACGGCGACTGCGCCAGTCCCGAGATTGTCACCCAGGCGGTCCGGGTCCTGGACAAGATTGCCGAGAAATACGGGCACACCTTCACCTACACGCGCGCCTACATGGGCGGCGAGGCCATCGACAAGTTCGGTGATCCCCTGCCGCAGAGCGAGCTGGACAAATGTCTGGCTTCGGATTCGGTGCTGCTGGGCGCGGTGGGCGGTCCCAAATGGGAAGGCCTGGCCGGCGAGAAGCGGCCCGAAAAAGGGCTTTTGCGGCTGCGTGCCGGCATGGGGCTGTACGCCAACAACCGTCCGGCCAAGATCTGGCCCCAGCTGGCGGACGCCTCCCCTCTCAAAAAAGAGATCGTGGACAAGGGCATTGATTTCATCGTCGTGCGTGAACTGATCGGCGGTGTTTATTTCGGCGAGCACAAGACCGTGGAAGAAAACGGCGAGAAGGTCGCCATCGACACGATGCCCTACTCTGAGCATGAGATCGAGCGGATCGGCCGGATTGGTTTTGAGACCGCCAGAAAGCGCCGTCACAAACTGACCTGTGTGGACAAGGCCAATGTGCTGGACACCAGCCGTCTGTGGCGGGCCGTGATGCACCGGCTGCAGGCAGAGTATCCCGATGTCGAATACAATGAGATGTTCGTGGACAACTGTGCCATGCAGATCTGCAAGAATCCCAGCCAGTTTGATGTGATCGTCACCGAAAACATGTTCGGTGACATCCTGAGCGATGAAGCCAGCGAAATCACCGGCAGCATCGGCATGGTGCCCTCCTCCAGCCTGGGCGCGACTTCCTGCGGTCTGTATGAACCGATCCACGGTTCTGCCCCCGACATTGCCGGCAAGGACCAGATCAATCCCATCGCCTGCATTTTGTCCGCTGCGATGATGCTGCGGTACAGCTTCGGCATGGCCGAGGAAGCGGACACCGTGGAGGCCGCGGTGAACGCGGTTCTGGACGAAGGGCTGCGCACCGCCGACATGATGGCGGAAGGCTGCACCTGCGTCGGGTGCTCCGCCATGGGTGATGCCATCCTCGCACATCTGTAATCAACAAAGTTCGCCACAAAAAAAGGACGTTTCCCGCCGTTTTCCGGTTCGGGAAGCGTCCTTTTTCTTTGTAAGGTCAGGAGCGCCGGACAAGTCCGGGCAGAGTTTTATACCACAGGTTGGCCACGGCGTTCACCGCTGCATTGACCGGAGCGGAGGCACAGAGGCTGACCACCGCCGGGATGATGAACACCAGCCAGGTCACGGCTGCTGCCAGACCGCGCTGGCCTGCGGCTTCGTAGCATCCCAGCTGGACCAGCAGCGCATAAAGCGGCATATGCAGAATATAGACCGGAAGTGTCCGCCGCCCCAGGGAGGCCAGCGCCTTGCTGCGCCCTGCCAGATAGCAGATGGCCAACGTGGAAAGGAACCCGATCAGGTAGAACAGGGCCCGGTCCCCGACGGTATAGCCGCCGACCGCATAGGAATCCGTCTGGAAGATCCGGGCTCCCTCATAGAAGGGTTCCGGCGCCGTCAGGATTCGCCAGGCAATGCTGCCGTAAATACCAGCCGCAGCCGCCACCAGAACCCAGTTCGCAGGATGATGCTTTTTCTGCCACTGATCCAGCGGGGCGGCAAACAGGACGCCAAAGGCGAAGAACGGGTAAAAAGAAAACACACGTCCGAGGCTGAACGGCCATTCCACCAGTCCGCCGGCCAGGCCCAGCGCCACGGCCGCGGCGAACCCGAGCCAGCGTCCCGGGCCTTTGAGGAACCTGGTCAGCAGATGCAGCAGCGGCACGGTCAGAGACCAGAAAATCAGGGCATACAGGTACCACATATGCCGCCAGGGCATCATCAGGTTGAACCACGCTCCTCCCTGCTCTGCGAGATTTTCCTTCAGAGCAACAACCCGGAAGGCTAGGATGCCTGCCTGGCTGATCAGGTAGAGCCACAGCTGCTGCCCGATCAGCTTGCGAAGACTGAACTTTGCCACCAGTCCGCTGGCGGTGCAGAATAGCGCCATATGGAACAGGTAAATGCAGGTGAACAAGGCATTGATGGCGGGCGCCGTGCCGCGGTTGTATTCGATAAAATGGCCGATGACCACGCAGAAGATACCCAGGCCTTTCATGGCGTCGATGTATCCCCGGCGGGCCGTGTTGGGTGTGTTGGGCAAAGCGGAACTCCTTTCCTGAGGCAGACTCATCCGTTCAGCCAGTCATAGACAATCTGGCCCAGCGTCTGCATGGCGGCGGTGGGTTGTGCCGGGAAATCCACCTCTTCATCCCCCTGATCGGTCATACAGACCAGAAGATACGGATGCGCGGCATAGACAATGGCCGCGTCGTGGTAGGCGTAATCCCAGCTTCCGTATTTCTTGGCAGCGGAGACACCCTCGGGCACATAGAGGATGTCATGATCGGCTGCGAGGAAGCACTGCTGCAGGCAGGCGGCATTTTCGCTGTCCGTCTCAAAATAGGCGTACAGCGCCTCCATGGCCAGGCCGAGGTCCCGGGCGCTGATGGCACCGAGGATGCCGGTATCCGGTGTGATCAGGCAGGTCTCCGGTGCGGAGAATCCCAGCTCGGCCAGGAAGGACTCAAAATTTTCTTCCGCAGGCCAACGGGACGTGAGCATGGTGACGGCGTTGTTGTCGCTGTATGTCACCATGGCATGCAGAAGGTCTCTGACCGGGATGGTCGGCAACGCATCGTATGTTTCGAGCGTCGTTCCGGCCAACATTCCTGCAAACTGGTTTGGCAGCTCTTCGTCAAGGTCCAGCGTTCCGTCATCGGCCATCCGGCAAAGCCACAGCGCATAGGGTGCCTTGAGGGTACTGGCGGGATAATAGAGCGTATCAGCCGCGTGAAGATAGACAGACCCATTCTCAAGGTCCTTGAGGTAGACGGAAAATCCTCCCGGCTGTGCGGCACAGAGTTCGTCCAGGCGGGCAACCAGCTCGGCATCTTCCACCGTTCTGGGTACCGGCGTCGCGGTGGGCTGCGGCGTGCTCTGGGGCGTCAGGGTCGGCATCAGTGCGGTCAGCCACGCTGGTTCCTCCTCGGTGAGGATGCAGGAGGCGTCTGCCGCCGTCTGTTCGGCAGCCGGCTGTGCCCAATGGGCCGAAGTTGTGTAGCTGGTCAGCAGCAGTACCGACAGCATACAAAGCATCCCCGCACCGCCGCGTCCCATAAGACGACCTCCCTTTTCCGGTATTTTTTCCACATCCTGTCAGGTTTATTATACAACAAGATTCGACACTCCGCAGCAAAATCCGCAAAAACTCACCCAAATTTTACAAAAAATGCCCCGCTGAAGCTTTCTGCAGCGGGGCGAAAATCAGATGCGGATATTACCAGAGATTGACAACTTCGTTGTACAGGCCTTCATAGCTCTTGGCGGAGTTAGACCAGCTGAAGTCGCACTCCATCGCGCGCTTGACCAACACCATCCAGCCGTCATGGTTCCAGTAGCCTTCCTTGGCACGCCAGCAGGCCTCATACAGTTCATGGGCGTTGTAGTTGGCGAAGGTAAAGCCGTTGCCGAAACCGTCACCGGAATCGCGGATGGAATCCCGCAGGCCGCCGGTTTCGCGGACAACGGGGATCGTGCCGTAGCGGCAGGAAACCATCTGGGCCAGGCCGCAGGGTTCCGAACGGGACGGCATCAGGAAGATATCGGCGCCGGCATAGATGCGCTGGGCCAGCTTGGCATTGAAGCCGATATACACGCCGACACGGCCCGGATTGCGGGCAACCAGCTCATTGAAGAAGTTCTCGTACTGCGCTTCACCGGAGCCGAGAACCACCAGCTCGATGCCCTGCTGCAGCAGGCCTTCCGCAATGCTGCGGACCAGGTCAACACCCTTATGACCGACCAGACGGGTCACCATGGCCATGACAGGGCTGCCGTCCTTGTTCAGGCCCAGTTCATCCTGCAGGGCCGCTTTGCAGACGGGCTTGCCTTCCGCCACGGTGTTCACATCGTAATTGCGGGCGATGTCGGGATCGGTGGCCGGGTTGAAGACGTCCACATCAATGCCGTTGAGGATGCCGCAGAGTTTGTACTGCTTCTGACGCAGCAGCGCATCCAGGCCATGGCTGAACCAGGGATCGAGGATTTCCTGGGCATAGGTGGGGCTGACGGTGGTGACCTTGTCGGCCGTCTCGATGGCGCCCTTCATGAAGTTGGCGCAGCCGTCATATTCCACGATGTGCGCGTCGCGCGCACCGATGCCGCAGGTATCTTCCAGGATATCCAGGCCATACTTGCCCTGGTAGGCAATATTGTGAATCGTGAAAACCGTCTTGATGCGGTTGAACTTATCCAGATGACGGTAGTAAAGATTCAGATATACCGGCGTCAGCGCGGTCTGCCAGTCGTTGCAGTTGATGATGTCCGGCTCGAAATCGGTGTAGAACAGCATCTCGAGAATGGCACGGGCAAAGAACGCAAAGCGTTCGCCATCATCATAAAAGCCATAAAGGCCGCTGCGCTTGAAGTAATATTCGTTGTCGATGAAGTAGAAGGTCACGCCGTCATGCTCCGCCTTGAACAGGCCGCAGTACTGGCTGCGCCAGCCGACCGGAACGCTGAAGTTCGTGACATAGGTCAGGGTTTCCTTGAATTTGAGATCGCCGTACAGCGGCATAACGACACGGCAGTCAATCCCGTCGTGCACAAGCGCCTTGGGCAAAGCTCCCGCGACATCGGCCAGTCCGCCGGACTTGGCAAAGGGCGCTGCTTCGCTGGACGCATAAAGAATTCTCATGTGTACCTCCTTCGTGGGGCAGCGGCAAGCCGCTTCCCGGCCCCGTCACGGGGCTTTGCAAAAAGAAAAAGGGGCGGGAGCGCTATACAGCTCTCCCGCCCCTTTCGACAAACCATCCGCCGGGGAGAGTTGGCGGCATAGTTTCAGGCGATTCAGACCGTATGTCCCTTGGCGACGAACACCGGGAAGGAATCCGTGCCGCTGAGCTGCTTGCCCGCCGTGATGTGAACGTTCTTATCGGTCACAACATACTCGACCGTAGCGTTCTCCTCCACAACGGTATCCTGCATCAGCACGCAGTTGCGGACCACAGCGCCCTTCTTGATCTGGCAGCCGCGGAACAGCACGCTGTTCTCCACAATGCCTTCGATCGCGCAGCCGTCGGCCAGCAGGCTGTTCTTGACCTTGCTGCCCTCGAGATACCGCGTCGGGTTGTCGTCACGGATCTTGGTGTAGATGGGATTGGAAGGATCAAACAGCTTATCCACGTTGCCGGGCTGCAGAAGCCGCATATTCTCATCGAAATAGCTCTTCATGTCGGCAATGCGGGCCGCATAGCCTTCATACTCGTAAGCCTGGACATTCAGCAGGCTCAGGTTGCGGGCGAGGATGTCCCGCTCAAAGTAGACCAGTCCGCGAACGGCGGCATCCCGGATGAGCTGGATCAGGCTTTCCCGCTCGATGATGTACAGGTTCAGAGACAGATTCTGGATGCCGGGACGATAATCGTTGGACAGCAGCTCGGTCACGCGGCCGTTGTCGATGCGGATGGTGTAGTTATCGTTGCGGGCGCCGTCGGGGATCTCGGAACGGTTGTAGACCATGGTCACGTCCGCACCGGAGGAGACATGCGCCTCGATGAGCTTGTTGAAATCGAAGTTCATCGCGATGTTGGTATCGGAAAGGATCACATAGCGTTCCTTCTGGGCCTGCAGCCAGGAAAGCACGCTGGCCAGGGCATCCACACGGCCGCTGTACAGCTTGACGCTGCGCTCTGCGAAGGGAGGCACAATGTTCAGGCCGCCGCGCTTGCGGGTCAGGTCCCATTCACGGCCGGAGCCCAGATGATCCATCAGGGAATGATAGTTCTTGCGGACGATCACCGACACGTTGTCGATGCCGGAGTTGGCCATGTTGGACAAAACAAAGTCGATCATGCGATACCGGCCCGCAAACGGGATGGAGGCCATCGTGCGCTCCGCCACCAGTTCGGGGACAAGGTTATCATAAGAGTTGGCGAAAATCACGCCGAGGGCATTCGCGTTGCTGCTTACCATTGTTCCTCACCATCCTTCACATCATTGGATACCATTGCCTTGGGGCCGACAGTTGCGCCTTTGCCGATGGTCACACCGGAACCGACCGTGGCGACATCACCGGGTTCGGCAATGTTCAGACCGGTTTCGGGCATCTTGCCAACCGTAGCGCCTTCCTCGACCTTAACGTTCTCCGCCACGATGCAGTGCTCCACTTTGGCGCCCGCCTTGATCACGGTGCCGCCCATGACGACAGCCGCTTCGACGGTGGCACCCTTTTCGACCACAACGCCCGGGAAGAGGATGGAGTTCTTGACCGTGCCGTCAACCTGGCAGCCTTCGGTAATCATCGAGTTCACGATATCGGCATCCGCACCAATGCGCTGGCAGGGACGGCCGGAGTTACGGGAGTAGATCTTCCAGTTCTCATCAAACAGGTTGATGCCGGAATGCGCGGGGTCCAGGACCTCCATGTTGGCCTGCCACAGGCTGGAGATGGTTCCCACGTCCTTCCAGTAACCCTGGAAGCGGTAAGCATACATCCGACGATTGTCACGCAGCAGCGCGGGAATGACGTTCTTGCCAAAGTCGTTCTCGCTCTCGGGATCGTTTTCGTCGGCGATCAGGTAGCTCTTGAGGACATCCCAGTTGAAGATGTAGATGCCCATCGAAGCCAGGTTGCTCTTGGGATTTTTGGGCTTTTCCTGGAATTCATTGATGCGGTCGGTGTCATCGGTGACCATCAGGCCGAAGCGGGACGCTTCGCTCCAGGGCACTTCCATGACAGCCACAGAGAACTCGGCGTTCTTCTCCTTATGGAAGCGGAGGAAGTCGGCATAGTCCTGCTTGCAGATCTGGTCACCGGACAGGATGATCACATACTGAGGATCATAGCGATCAATGAAGGAAATATTCTGATAGATCGCGTTCGCGGTGCCTTTGTACCAGTCCGAACCGGAGGCCTGCTGATACGGCGGCAGAACATGCACACCGCCATGCAGACGGTCAAGGTCCCAGGGCTGACCATTGCCGATATACTCATTCAGAACCAGAGGCTGATACTGGGTCAGGATACCCACAGTATCGATATCCGAATTCACACAGTTGGACAGCGGGAAGTCGATGATACGATACTTTCCGCCGAACGGCACGGCAGGCTTGGCGAGCTTTTGGGTCAGCGCATAAAGACGCGAACCTTGGCCGCCGGCCAGGATCATTGCGATCATTTCTTTAGCCATAATTATTCTCCCCTTAAAAATTGGTGTTTTGCCATGAGTTTATCCTAAACACACGCAGTTACTTTTCAGTCTCTGGTGTTTTGGCCTTGGTGGATTTGACAGCGCGGGGCTTTTTCTCGGCGGTCTTTTCGGTTTCGGTGCTCTTGGCACGCGGCTTGCAGGCGCGCTTTTTGGGGGCGCTGGTCTTGGCGGCTGTCTGGGCTGCATCATCCGCAGCGGCAGGTTTTTCCGCCTTCTTGCGGGCGGCCGGCACGCTGAAGTAGAGGGTGGACAGCGGGGGCAGCGTTACCTTGATATGCTGGTCAAAGCCATGCATCGGTCCCTTGACGCTGCGCAGGCTGCCGTTCGTCACACCGGTTCCGCCATATTTCACATCATCCGAGTTGATCAGTTCTTTATAGGTACCGGGATTGGGAACGCCCATCTCGTACCCTTCCCGCAGGACGGGGTTGAAATTGCAGACGATCAGGATCATCTTGCCCTTGGCATCCCGCCGCAGGAACGCGATGACGCTCTGTTTGTTGTCGTCCGGCACAATCCACTGGAAGCCTTCCCAGCTGTAGTCGACCTGCCACAGGGCATCGTTCTCACGATAGAAATGGTTCAGGTCCTTCACATAGGTCTGGAGCTGATGATGCTTGTCATAGCCGAGCAGCATCCAGTCGAGCTGCTTTTTCTCATCCCATTCAATGAACTGGCCGAACTCCTGGCCCATGAAGAGCAGTTTCTTGCCGGGATGCGCCATCATATAGCCGTAGAAGGTGCGCAGATTGGCGAACTTGGCTTCATAGTCGCCGGGCATCTTATTGATCAGGCTGCACTTACCGTGCACCACCTCATCATGGCTGATGGGAAGGATAAAGTTTTCGCTGAAAGCATAGAAGAAGCTGAACGTCACCTTGCCGTGATTGCCGGCACGGAACAGCGGGTCGGTCTTCATGTAGCTGAGCATATCATTCATCCAGCCCATGTTCCACTTGAAGTTGAAGCCCAGACCGCCGTCCGCTGCCGGCTTGGTCACGAGCGGCCAGGCCGTGGATTCCTCCGCAATCATCATCTTGTGGGGATGGCGGCCGAGAACGGCGGTGTTGCATTTCTGCAGGAACGCAATGGCTTCGAGGTTTTCCTTGCCGCCCTTGACGTTCTGTTCCCACTCGCCGTCGCGGCGGTTGTAGTCCAGGTACAGCATACTGGCCACCGCATCGACGCGCAGACCGTCAACGTGGTACTGCTCAATCCAGAACAGTGCACTGGAGACGAGGAAGCTCTCCACTTCGGGCATACCGAAGTTGAAGACCATCGTGCCCCATTCCTTATGCTCACCGCGGCGCGGGTTGGGGTCTTCGTAGCAGGGAGCGCCGTCAAACATGTACAGGCCGTAGGCATCTTTGGGGAAATGCGCCGGCACCCAGTCGAGGATCACGCCGATGCCCGCTTCATGCATCTTGTCCACAAAGGTCATGAAGTCATGCGGCGTACCGTAGCGGCTGGTCGGAGCAAAATATCCGGTGACCTGGTAGCCCCAGCTGCCGTCAAACGGATATTCGGTGATGGGCAGCAACTCCACATGGGTGTAGCCCATCTCTTTGATGTAAGGAATCAGCTGGTCGGCCAGCTCGGCGTAGTTGTAGGGAACGCCTTCCTCCTTCATCTTCCAGCTGCCGGCATGCATTTCATAGATGCTGACAGGTCCGTTGATCACGTCCTTCTTTTTCTGGGCTTCTTCCCAGGCACCGTCATGCCAGGTAAAGTTGGAAATGTCGTACACCTTGCTGCCGTTGGAGGGACGGGTCTCGGCATGGAACGCATACGGGTCCGCCTTGTAGATCAGTTCATCCGCCGGGGTGGTAACGCAGTATTTGTAAACATCATAAAGCTGGATGCCGGGAATGAAGAGTTCCCAGATGCCCGGGCTCACCGTCTTCATCGGGTGGCTGGTCGGTACCCAACTGTTAAAATCGCCCACCACCGAGACGGCCTTCGCATGCGGTGCCCAGACACGGAACACCGCACCGGATGCGCCGTCTTCTTCGCACAGATGCGAGCCGAAATAGCGGTAAGCTTCATAGTTATTGCCCTGATGGAACAGATACACCGGCAAATCGGACGGCTTGGCCGTTGGTTGTGTTTGTTTCACCTTTGATCTCCCCTTCTTGTAACGACCGGATCGCCGAACGCATTCTCCGGTACGGAATCATCCGATCCGCCAAATTATTTGCCAAAAACACACAGTTCGGCGGATCAAATTTTAGCTATTTCTATATTACCTGTTTTGAAAGGGAATTTCAAGGTTTTTCTGTAATAAACCGCTAAAATTTTCGTAAGCTATTCTGTCGATTTGTGTAAAATAGCCATATAATACGGTCTGCCCTTGTCGTTTTGCCGAAAAATGATTTTATTATCGAAAAAAGCTGCCGCACATAACCGTGCAGCAGCTTTCTGTGTTCTGTTCAGGTTCCGAGAATATACAGCGGATTTGTCCCCGCGTACTGGTTGCGCCGATCCCACGCGGTATGGGTGGCAAGATAATTGCACCAGGCCGTGTAGGCGGACGGCTGCAGATGGATGCCATCGGTGACCGCGTAATCATCAATCTGGCTGCCGTCGGGGTAGTTGAGCACCTCGGCGATGTTGACAAAGTAGCAGCCCTTGCGCAGTGCCATGTTGGCCAGCAGATTGTTCACCGTCCGGATACGGTCATTATCCAGTCCGGGTTTGGTGTCCTTGACCCATTCCTGTACGCCGGGAATGGACTGGACATAAATCGGAACACCGGGCAGACTTTCGTGGAACATATCGATCATCCGCTCGTAATAGGCAATGAACTTGTCCTCATTGTTCTGGTTCACCATACTGTTGGTGCCGAACAGGATATACAGCGCGTCGGGCTGCGTCGCCACCGTCGCATCAAAGACGGCTTCGCTGACATGGCGGACCTTGTCCTCCGTCGTCACGTTGTTGACGACACTGTCCGGGCCGGCGCCGCGGTAGGCGCGGATCTGGGCATTCTGGTAGCCGGTCGCGTAGCATTCCATGCCTTCGGTGATGGAGTCTCCCAAGAAGGTTACGGTGTCAAAATGACTGCGTTCGACCTCCCCCAGTGCCGGCAGCGCGGCCATGCGGGCGTCTGTATTCAGATAATCAAAGTCAATGGTCTGTTCCACCGGTGTGGAAGTATCCCACACGGTGTTGTCGATGGCCGGCAGAAGACGCTGCGGGTCGGCCGGCTGCGTTCCCTCCGTCAGGGGAACCGCCGATTCCTGGGTGGCAGGGGTCGGAAGCGCGGTCTCGGGCGTCATCGGTTCCGGTTTCTGGTCGGTCTGGCGGGTCATCCAGAAATAGCCCGCCGCCGCACAGAGCAGAACCAGAACGATCAGCAGCGCCACCACCGCGCGGCGACGACGACGCTCCTTTTCTATTTGATTGCGGTAGCGGTAATAATCAGACATGAACCGGGGTACTCCTTATTTGAAATCACGCAGAACAATGTATCGATATTATACCTCTTTCCGTCAAGAGGGCGCAAGACATCGCGCAAAAAATTAACAAGGAATTTGCAGATGAACTGTGACGTTTCCCGGTGAATTTTGGCAGCTTCCCTTGACGCGTTTCCCGCCGCCCTATATAATGTACATAAGAAAATGAAAAATGCCCCGCCGGTCGGCGGGAGCAGGAGGGCTGATTATGGCATGGATGATCGTTTCCGATACCTCTTGTGAGATCCGCGAACTCCCCCATCTTGCGCCCGGCGTTCAGTTCGCACTGGTTCCCTTCAAGATCCGCGTCGGTGAACGCGAGTATGTGGACCTTCCGACACTGAACACCGCCCATATGCTGCAGGCCATGACGGACTACAACGGCGCCAGTTCCACGGCCTGCCCCAGTCCCGAAGAATGGGCCGAATACTTTCTGCAGGCAGATTGCTCCATCGCACTGACGATCAGTCACAATCTTTCCGGCAGTTACAATGCCGCTATGGCCGCCCGTGAGATGATTCTGGAAGAGCATCCCGAGAAGCAGATCTTCGTCATGGATACGCTAAGCTGCTCCGGAGCGCTGGCCGGTGCAGCCGCTCTGGCCAACCGCCTGATCGGCGAAGGCAAGGACTTTGCGACCATCTGTGAAGAGCTTACCAGATGGTGCGAGGCCGGACATATCCTCTTTGCCCTTGCCAGTTTCGACAACCTTGCCAAGGCCGGCCGTGTGAACCGGGTCGTCGGATTCATTGCCGGACGCCTGAACATGCGTGTTTTGGGACGCCGCACTGCGGACGGCAAGATCGACTTTTTCTTCAAGACGCGAGGAGAAAGCCGCGTTCTTGCAAAGATCCTGGAGCAGATGGATGAGGACGGCTATGACGGAACGCGCCCGGTGCTGATCAGTCAGTGCAACAATCTCAATGCCGCCGAACTGCTGGAGCACGGCATCCATGCCAAGTGGCCGGATGCGCAGGTTGACATTGTCCCCTGCAGCGGTTTGTGCAGTTTCTATGCTCAGGACCTCGGCATCATCATCACCTATTGATCATTGAACCGCAAAAGCGGCGTTTTCCCCGGCAGAAGCCAACGGGAAAACGCCGCTTTTTCTTTTCTTAAAGCCAGAACTGCACCAGTCGGCTTACCGTCTGGTACAATGCGGGATTCTGCCCCAGCAGACCGGGTTCGGCCGCAAAATAAACGCAGGCCGTATACCATGCCGTCACACCGACTACCATACAAAATGCCGCCCGGAATCCCCGTTCCAGACGCCGCATCCCGGCGAAGGCATCGCGATGCTCCGCCAGTGCCGTTTCTCCGCACAGCCACAGCAGCATTGCAGCAAACAGCAGCGGCGCGAGAAAGTCACTCAGATACCGATACAGTACACCGGCCATCTCGCAGTCCACAACTGCCAGCAACACCGCCAGCAGGAACGGGAGGATGATCATGGCCCGAAGGTCTCTGCGACGGGACAACCGGCCCCGGACCACCGGCAGAGCTGCCAGGCTCCAGCTCACCGGAAGGGACGCAAAAACACCGCCGTATCCGATTTCGGTGATGGTCATACCAACATAATTGGTCAGCATCTTGCTGCCGCTCAGATAAGGGAACACCGCCTGGACCACCGGGAGTGACAGAAAGTATGTAAACAAAGCCGGTGCAATCCGGCCCGCACTGAAGCCGCGGCGGGTCATATCGTTGCTCGTCAGGTTGTAGTTGGCGCCAAAATCAAACGCTGACCCGAACCGTGCGGCATTGTAGGCCATCAGGCCCGCCGCCACGATGAGAACCGGAACGGCGAAAGCCAGCAGCTCCCTGCGTCCTGCTGCACGCTTCAGGCGCCTTTCCCTGACATACCGGGGCCAGAAAATCGGCAGGCAGAGGACGGCGAATACTTCCATCTGGGGACGGCAGCCGGCCACCAGTGCCATACAGAGGCTTCCCAATGCCAGGTGCAGACAGATGCGTGCACCGCTGCGGTCCGGCAGATTGGCTGCACAGAGCCACTGCCACAGCCCAAGCATGACGAAGGAAGCACCGCACAGGATGGCGTACTCGTACACGGAGGGACGCAGCAGCAGATAGTAAATCTGACTTCCTGCCACAAGACCTGTCGATGCCAGCAGATACGCCGCCGCAGAAGCACCTGGGAACCAGCGCCGGACGGCCTGGTTCATCAAACCGAAGGCGGCAAAGATCATCAGCCAGGCCATCACAATCATGCCGATGGAGGGCGGCAGATCCGGAACACCGGTCAGCCACTCAAAGGGAAGCTGGAACAACAGACACGGCACGATGCCGAAGTACACATAGTATCGACCTTCAAAGTACGCAACATCCCACAGGGCATCCGGTGCCTGTTCCGCACGGGCTGCCGTATCGTAGGGATTTTCCATTTCCAGCATAGATGCCGGAGGGTCGCGTTCCAGATCCAGTCTGCCGTTCAACAGGCTGTGTGCCAAGCTCCCATACTGTGCCGCCGAGTCGTTCTGCCAGTCGCTGATATGCTGGGTAAAGGTGATGCGACTGACACCGTCCCAGTTTTCAACATTATAAAAAGAAGTGGCAATGCCGGAGTTCCTTGCATCCGCGAAGGGAGCAAGTGTAGCGGCAATTCCCAGCAGCAGAACTGCCGTGATGACCGCAGGGCGATATTTTCTTTTGTGTGTCAGATAGCTCTCCCGCCAGGCTGACCCTGCCGGGCGCAGTGTCCAGCCCGCCAACAGCAGGATGCAGCACAGCAGCATCCGAACCCAGGAGAACGCCATCGGACGCGGTGTGTTTGCCACAATCCGATCAACCGTATAGGTCAACGGGTATTGCCGATACTCCCCTTGGTAGCCTTCTGCTTGCAGGGTGAGCGTTGAAACAGCTCCCGAAAAATGCAGTGTGCGGTACTGGCTGCGCGGTGAGCGCTGGGCCACCTCCCACCGCCAGCTCTGACGGGCAGCGGAGCTGGCTTCATCCGTGCCGGAAATCTGCAGAATCATCAGCGGATTCTGGTCCTGCGGATACTCCCCGTCATACAGAAAGGTTAGCCCCTCCAGCTGAAGATTGTAGATCGGCTGGTCAATTCCTTCAAAGGTCAGGGTATTCTGTTCCTCGTTCAGCTGATACGGCGTCCCGGAGTGGACGTTTTGTGTCGCGCAATACGCCGCCAGATCTACCGGCTGATAACTGTGGGTCACAAAATATGAAGAATTGAACAAGAATATTTCAGCCCAGAGTGCTGCAAAGACCAGCAGAACTGCCGTACCAAGGTGGTAAAGCTTTGCCGGGAAGAGCATCCTGCGAAGTCTGAACAGAGCCGTCAGCAGGCAGGCCGTTGTGGTTGCGGCGGTCATTGAGAGGAACCGGAATCCGTCAAACTGCACTGCCAGGCCCGGCTGCTCAAATGCCAGAAATGCAAAAATCCAGATGAGGGCCGCCACACCCGGTCCGGCCAGCCCATCCCGGCTGGTAAATTGCCGATGAGATAGCCTGGCAGTGCCCATGGCAATCGCCAGGGATATGGCAGCGTTCAGAAGCAGCGCAGCAGCCATCATACAAAATCCCCCAACTCACAACATCAGTCTATGGGGGTATTATACTATGATTTCAAATCTTTGTCGATATGGTGACATACCCGACCGCGGCATTAGTATTCCTTATTACAACCCGCATTCTTGCCGTTTGCCGTACAAAGCGTAAAACATTCCAGGCGGCCGAAAGGGCATACAGCGGGAACAGACTGAGTAAGGAATACAAGCCCAGCACAGAAAAAGCCGGCAGCTCTTACAAGCTGTCGGCTAAAATTTGGCTGGGACATCCATGGAGACTGAACAGCCAAAAAGATTCTATAAAGCAAAAATCCGAACCTCTCAGACTGAGAAAGTTCGGATTTTTGTTGGTGACCCGTGCGGGAATCGAACCCACGTTAACGGCGTGAGAGGCCGCTGTCTTAACCGCTTGACCAACGGGCCATAAAAGAGAAGCCGGCATCTACCTATTTTCACAGGCCGTTTCCAGCCAACTATCTTCGGCACGAGTGAGCTTAACTTCTGTG
>NZ_JAXJZK010000018.1:0-6343 GCF_036306485.1 Gemmiger sp.
AAGATGAAGATGGATCTGGGCGTGGATGTCCTGCCCAAGTTCAGCAAGGACACCACCGATCGCAACCGTACTTCTCCGTTTGCCTTCACCGGCAACAAGTTTGAATTCCGTATGCCCGGCTCTGCCGAGAACCTCAGCGACTGCAACACCATCCTGAACACGGCGGTTGCCAAGGAACTCAAGCAGTTCGTCGCCGAGACCGAGGATGCCGCCGACTTTGAGTGCGCCGCTGCGGCCTGGGTCAAGAAGACCCTCAACGCCCATCGCCGCGTGATCTTCAACGGCAACGGCTATTCCGAAGCCTGGGAGCAGGAGGCGGAACGCCGCGGCCTGCCCAACCGCAAGTGCACCCCCGACGCCATGGTGGCCCTCAAGGACGAGAAGAACATTGCCCTGATGGAAGAGTTCGGTGTTCTGACCAAGACCGAGATGCTCAGCCGCTACGAGGTTGAGATGGAGCACTACTCCAAGGTCATCAACATCGAAGCCCGTACGATGCTCAAGATCGCCAACAAGCAGCTGATCCCCGCCGCTACGAGCTACATGGGCGAAGTGGCCGGCAGTGCCGCCGCCAAGATGTCCGCGGTGGAGGGAATCTCCACCCACGCCGAGCAGCAGCTGCTGGTGGAGCTGACCAAGCACACCGACGAGATGTCCGATGCCGCTGTCGCTCTGAAGGAGATCACCGACCGCGTCTGCGCGATGGAGGATGAAACCGCCAAGGCGCATGCGTTCCACGACGAAGTCCTGCCCGCCATGGCCCGGCTGCGTGCCGCTGCCGACCTCGCGGAGGAGATCGTGGACGAGGAGTACTGGCCGCTGCCCTGCTACAGCCGTATTCTGTTCTACACCGAGTAATCCCGGGAACCCACACGTTGCAAGCCGTGCATGCTCCCCTTTACCACGGTTTGAAAGGCCCGCCGCAAGGTGGGCCTTTCGAGCTTCACACGACGTTTTTGGAGGAACACCATGAAGCATACCGCACAGGATATCCTGAACTACGTCGAGGACAATGACGTCAAATTTGTGCGTCTGGCCTTCTGCGATATATTCGGCAACCAGAAAAATATTTCGGTCTACGCCAGCGAACTGCCCTATGCGCTGGAACAGGGCGTCTGCTTTGACGGCAGTTCCATCGCCGGCTTTATGAACACCGAAGAAAGCGATCTGGTCCTCTGGCCTGATCCCGACACCATGACCATCCTGCCCTGGCGCCCCACCGAAGGCCGTGTGATGCGGATGTACTGTGATATCACACTGCCCAACGGCCGGCCCTTTGAGGGCAACTGCCGCGGCTATCTGCAATCCGTCATCCAGCGCGCCGCCAAGATGGGCCTGCGCTGCGATGTGGGCTGCGAATGTGAATTCTATCTGTTCCAGACCGATGAGCACGGCGGCCCCACCCATATTCCGATGGACCGCGGCGGCTACTTTGATGTGGCACCGCTGGACAAGGCCGAGAACATCCGCCGCGAAATCTGCTTTGCGATGGCGGATATGGGCCTGCGTCCCCAGCACAGCCACCACGAGAGCGGATTCGGCCAGAATGAGGTGGACTTCATGTACGCCGATGCGCTCAAGTCCGCCGACAACCTCAACACCTTCAAGACCACCGTCAAGGCCATCGCTGACCGCAACGGTCTGTTTGCCAGCTTCATGCCCAAACCCCTGCCGGATCAGGCGGGCAGCGGCCTGCATGTCAATGTCTCGCTGCGCCGGGACGGCCACAACCTGCTGCAGGATGAGCTGACGCCGGACAGTGAGGCCGCGCATTTCATTGCGGGCATCCTGGCCCATGCCCGGGAACTGACCTGCTTCTGCAATCCCATTCCCAACTCGTACACCCGGTTCGGCAGCTGCGAAGCCCCCAAGTATATCAGCTGGAGCCGCCAGAACCGCAGCCAGCTCGTGCGTCTGCCCTCCGCGTCGGGGGAGTTCTGCCGTCTGGAGATGCGCAGCCCCGACCCCGCCGGCAACCCCTACCTGGTCATCGGCCTGATCCTGGCCTCCGGCCTGGACGGCATCGTCAACAAGCTGCCGCTGCCCGACCCGGTCAACAGCAACCTGTTCCACCGCCACGCCGCCGAGGGGCTGGAAAGCCTGCCCGAGTCGCTGCGTGAGGCCATCACGATCGCCGCTCAGAGCAAATTCATCGCAGGGGAGCTGCCGCTTGCCCTGATGAACAAGTATTTTGAGTACCAGACCCGTCTGTGCCATGCCTATGAGGAATCGCCCGATCCGCGGCTCTGGGAGAAGGAGCATTGTTTCCCGATGATCTGAGCCGGCCCTGAAATGACACAGAAGGGAAGGTGATGCAGATTGCCGGCTGCCTTGATTGCATCCGCAGGAATCCAATCCAATGAATACCTGGCACGCCACATCTCCGAGCTGGGATACCTGCATCCCAGCATTGTGGCAAGCGGCGGAGAAGCACGCCGCCGCATGGGGGAACGCGACTATGATGTCATCATCATCAATGCGCCGCTCCCCGACGAGTTCGGGCATGAACTGTCCCTGGACGCCGTCCAGAAGACCGACGCCGGGGTCGTTTTCCTGGCCAAGAGCGGTGCCGCCTCCGAGATGGCGGACCGCCTGCAGGAATACGGTGTGCTGGTCCTGTCCAAGCCGTTTACCGGCGTACAGTTCCGGCAGACTGTCCAGATCGCGGCAGCCTGCCGCCACCGGCTGGAGTATCTCCGGCAGGAAAACGATCGCCTGCGTGATAAGATTGCCCAGATGCGGCTGGTGGACCGCGCCAAGTGCGTCCTGATCGAAAAGCGGGGCTGCACCGAGGCCGAGGCCCATCGCCTGATTGAAAAGACCGCCATGGACACCCGCCGCGACCGTGCCGACGTGGCACGGGAAATCCTCGAAGAGGAAGAATGAGCCGTTTTGCCGCTGTGCAATTTTGCGGCGCACAACGGTCGGACTTGTTTTTCTTCGCTGGATGTTGTATAATAATTTGTTCGATGTTTTCGGAATTTGATGTGGAGGGATGGTTAATATGGCGACAAAATATGTTTTTGTCACGGGCGGCGTGGTTTCCGGCCTCGGCAAGGGAATTACGGCAGCCAGCCTGGGACGTCTGCTCAAGACGCGGGGTCTCAAGGTGGCTTCCCAGAAGCTGGACCCGTATATCAATGTGGACCCCGGTACGATGAGCCCCTTGCAGCACGGCGAGGTTTTCGTCACGGATGACGGCACCGAGACCGATCTGGATCTGGGCCACTACGAGCGTTTCATTGATGAGAATCTGAACAAATACTCCAACCTGACCACCGGCAAGGTGTACTGGAACGTGCTGAACAAGGAACGCCAGGGCGCCTACCTGGGCCAGACCGTTCAGATCATTCCGCATATCACCAACGAGATCAAGAGCTATATCTACAACCTTGCCAAGAGCACCCAGGCGGATGTGGTCATCACCGAGATCGGCGGCACCACCGGCGATATCGAGAGCCAGCCTTTCCTCGAGGCAATCCGTCAGGTGGGCATTGAGCAGGGCCTGGAAAACTGCTGCTACATCCATGTGGTGCTGGTGCCTTACATTTCCGGCTCCGACGAGTACAAGTCCAAGCCGGCCCAGCATTCCTGCAAGGAACTGCAGGGCATGGGCATCTCTCCCAACGTGATCGTGCTGCGTGCCGACGGTCCTGTCGGCAACGACATCAAGCACAAGATCAGCATGTTCTGCAATGTCCGCCCCGACTGCGTCATTGAGAACCTCACGCTGCCCAGCCTGTACGAGTGTCCGCTGATGCTCGAAGCTGCCGGCCTGACCGACGTGGTGACCCGTCAGCTGCACCTCGAAACGCCGGCCAGCGACCTGACCGAGTGGAAGGAACTGATCAGCCGCATTGCGACGCGCAGCAAGAACTGCACCATCGCGCTGGTCGGCAAGTATGTCAAGCTCCACGATGCCTACCTGAGCGTCATGGAATCCCTCTATCATGCCGGTTTTGAAAACGAGTCCAAGGTGGAAATCCGCTGGGTGGACAGCGAAAACCTGCAGGATCAGCAGCGCTGCGAAGAGCAGCTTGCCGGCGTGGACGGCATCATCGTGCCGGGCGGCTTCGGCGACCGCGGCATTGAGGGCATGATCCAGGCCGCGCGGTATGCCCGGGAACAGAATATCCCGTATTTCGGCATCTGCCTCGGTATGCAGATCATGGTCATCGAGTTTGCCCGCGATGTGCTGGGCTACGCCGATGCCAATTCCAGCGAGTTCACCCCGGACGGCGAGCACAACGTCATCGCGCTGATGCCGGACCAGCAGGGCAAC
Organism: Gemmiger sp.; assembly: GCF_036306485.1. Lineage (GTDB taxonomy): Bacteria > Bacillota > Clostridia > Oscillospirales > Ruminococcaceae > Gemmiger. The sequence goes on from NZ_JAXJZK010000018.1 coordinate 4,283, forward strand.
ATCCCCAAGGGCGGCACGATGCGTCTGGGCAAATATCCCTGCATCACGGCCCAGGGCACCAAGCTGCGGGAATGCTACGGCAAGGCCGAAATTGACGAGCGTCATCGCCATCGCTATGAGTTCAACAACGACTTCCGCACCGAGATGCAGAACAACGGCCTCGTGATTTCCGGCACCAGCCCGGACGGCCGTCTGGTCGAGGCGGTGGAGCTGCCCGGCCGCGATTTCCATGTGGGCGTTCAGTTCCATCCCGAATTCAAGAGCCGCCCCAACCGCGCCCATCCTCTCTTCAAGAACTTCATCGCCGCGGCCCTCAAGTACCAGAAAGATCATATGATCACGGACCATCGCCCGATGGACGACTAAGCATCTTATATAAACAGCAAACGGCACGTTCCGCCGGCGCCTCTGCGCCCCGGACCGTGCCGGTTTTAATGCCCGAAAAAAGGGGCCCTCCGCGCTGTGCGGAGGGCCCCTGATTCAGTTGTTTTCGCTGCGGGATTCCCGGCGGCCATGTTCATGGCTCCGGCCTTCCTCGCGGCCGGTGGGACCGGTAACCTTGCGTTCGCGCAGACTGACTTCCAGTACCCGGCGATGAACCGTCTTGGTCACAACGCCGTCATACCGGTCCAGCGTGAACCGGTCGCCCACCTTGGGCAGATGTCCGGTCTTTTCCTGCACCAGACCGGAAACCGTGATGGAATCAATATCCTGATCTTCCGGGATGGAAAGTTCCTTCCACAGATCGTCCACACTGGCGGAACCGGACACCAGCCAGGTGCCGTTGGACTGACGGCGGAACTCTTCGGTCTCCTCGTCATGCTCATCCCAGATTTCGCCGACCAGCTCTTCCAGGATGTCCTCCAGCGTCACAATGCCTTCGGTGCCGCCGTATTCGTCCACCACCACGGCCATGTGATGATGCTTCTCACGCAGCGTGCGCAGCAGCGCCGAAATCTGCGTCGAACCGGTGGTGTACAGCGTGGGGGTCACCAGCTCTTCCATGCTGGCATTGCCGTGCCGGACGGCCTGATAATAGTCCTTTTCGTGAACCACACCGATGATGTTGTCGATGGTCTCATGGTAGACCGGCAGACGCGAGTATCCCGATTCGTCAAAGGCGTCCGCCAGTTCCTGCATCGAGATGTCGTCAGCCACCGCCACAACATCCACACGGGGGGTCAGAACCTCTTCCACTTCCACGTCATCGAATTCGATGGCACTGCGGATCAGCTCACTCTCGTGGTTGGTCAGTTCGCCGTCGCTCTCCGCCTCGCTGACCATCGTGATCAGCTCGGCATCGGTGATGCCGTCGTTCTCACCGCTGTGAAAATGTCCCGAAAGGAACTTTTTCCAGGTGCCGAACACGAAATTCAGCGGGGTGAAAATCAGAATCAGAAAATCCAGGAGCGGAGCCGAAAATGCCGCAAACCGTTCGGGCATTTCCTTCGCCAGGCTTTTCGGGGTGATCTCACCGAAGATCAGGACCACGATCGTCACAACGGCCGTCGAGACGGTCGGACCGGTGGCATTGCCCAGCATGTTGCTGAACAAAACCGTGCCCAGGGAGGCAACGGCAATGTTGACAATGTTGTTGCCGATCAGAATGGTGGAAAGCAGGCTGTCATACCGCTGTGCCAGTGCCAGAATGTGGGCGGCCTGTTGGTCGCCGTTATCCGCCCGGCTCTTGAGCCGGATCTGGTTCACCGACGAATACGCGGTTTCGGACGCGGAAAAGAAAGCGGAAAAGATCACAAGGATCGCCATTGCCGCTATAAGGGGAATACTGCCATCATCCATGGTAGGAAAAATCAACTCCAGTTATTAAATTTACCTCATCGTACAAGACAAGACGATATTATAATACCATAATTCCGGCCCCGGTGCAAGATGTTTCTTTAGTCGGACTCCTGTCCAGCTTTCCCGGACCCCATCTCCGCCCGGACGGTGCCGAGCAGGTTTTCCAGAATCAGTTCCAGCACGGCCAGCGGCAGGGCGGCGGCGTTGAGATCGTCGATCAGCTTCTGCCGGCAGGCGTGGATGCGGGTGTTGTCGTCCTTC
>NZ_JAXJZK010000019.1:0-22150 GCF_036306485.1 Gemmiger sp.
CTCCGGGCCGAGCGCAATAGCCCGGACCGGAGGTTTGTGTTATGCACCTCTAGCTCAGTTGGTAGAGCAACTGACTCTTAATCAGTGGGCCCAGGGTTCGAGTCCCTGGAGGTGCACCAAAGAAAAGCCTTACGGAAACGTAGGGCTTTTTTCTTATGTCCAGCCTTTGGAAAAGTGCAATCCGGTGACCATCTGGAGACGACCATGAAGACGACCGCTGCCTGCGGCGGAAGCGGTGACGGGGTGATAGATGCGTGTTCCGCGACCCGTCGGGCGGCGCTGAAACCAACAGCTTTTTCGGACGGTTGGTCCACCTGCGGGAGAATGCCTAGAAATGCACCATATAACGCAAATCCGAACGCACTTCTTTTGGGAGGCGTTCGGATTTGTTTTTTATTGGAGAAAATTTGCGTAGGTGGTGATCGTTTTGCGCAAAGCAGAGAAAAATTGACTTTGCTCCATTTCAAAATGGCTGCAGATGAAATTTGAAGCTAGAGCAAAAGCTGTGGATGAAGCTTGCACACCACAGAACTAAATCCGGGCAAGAGAGATAGGACGCTCCAGCAAGAAGGTTTCTACGGGAAGGTTCGATTTGAACAATGATAGGATGCATTTCCCAGTGAAAATAGATACTTTTTTGTGCTTCGTGGATTGAAAAAATTGAAGAACGGATGTATAATTTTTATACTATAGAAAGGCTTTCCTAGTTATGAGAAAGTATTTTTTCAAAGGTGGAGGTTTATGAGTATGGGAGAAGAAATGCTCTGCTTTTATCGAAATAGACTTCAAAAAGAATATAAGATTGCATTTCTTGCAACCTTTATTCTTGCAATGTTGATTCATCTGTATAAGTTTACAAATACTCTGCCCAACCATGATTCTGTCTATAATTATTATTCAGATCAAAATATTCTGGACCTTGGCAGATGGGCGCTTTCCTGGGCTTGTGGAATCAGTTCCTATTGGGATTTGCCTTGGATCATTGGATTGCTGTCTTGTGTTTTTATTGCGTTGACCGTTGTGGTGGTTGTTGCACTGTTTCAACTGAAGAATCCAATTCTTATAGGATTGATTGGCGCGCTGCTTGCTGCTTCACCGGCTACTACGGAAACGTTTTTCTTTTTGTTTACCGCTGATGGATACATGATTGCAATGTTTTTAGCAGCGCTAGGGGTTTATTTTTCTCGAATTGGAGAAAAACGTAAATCCAGATGGTTGTTGAGCGGTGCATGTATCTGTGTCTCCTGTGGCATTTATCAGGCGTATGTTTCTTTTGCACTGGTGTTGGCTGTATGCTATTTTATTGATGCTCTGTTCCAGAACAATCATAGTAAACAAGATGCTTTAAAATGGATTCTGCGTCAGGTGATAATTTATAGTGTGTCCTTGGCGGTATACTATGGTATTTGGCGACTCTGTATGCAGCTCAGCGGTACGGTAACTAAAGATTATCAAGGAATATCGGAAGTCGGAAAGATTAGCGCAGGGTTGCTTATCAGCGGCTTAGTTAATTCTGTTAAAACCACAATTCTCTATTTCTTGCAGTGGGATGTGCTGGCGTATGGCTTTACCTTATACAGCGTACTTAGCATTTTGTTTCTACTCGTTCTGGTCGTAGGCCTGCTGATTTCGTATCTCAAAAGTAAAGTATGGCAAAGAAAATGGGCAGTTGCGTTGCTTGTGCTTTGCCTGATTGCCATCATTCCATTTTCCTGTATCTGGCATTTTGCGTCGGATTCTGTTGGCTATCGCCCAATGATGCTTCAAAGCCTGACCCTGCTGTTTGTCCTAACGGCTGTGTTATATGAACGATGGGCGAAGCAAGCGGTCAAGAATGTGGTATGTCTGTTTCTGATCCTCATTGTATTCAATAATGCGCTTATGGCAAATATAAGTTACTTCTACATGAATTTGAGCTATGAGCGCACATATGCGGATGGCGTCGAAATGATGTCTGAAATCCATGATCTTCAGGATGAGTACGAGATCGACAATATTGCCGTGGTTGGAAATCGATTGGCGGAAGTGCAGTGGCCGATTTCCGATCCGGAAACAAGCAACGTCGGCCCTTCTGGAAAAATTCATATGTTAAGTACATTGATAGAGACGAACCTGTTTATCGACGCAGAACATACAATTCCCTTCTTGAAAGCAACTTTTGGCATGGATTTGGAACCGGTTACGACCGCAAGACTGACGGAACTCTCTGAATCTGCAGATGTGCAAGCTATGGGATGCTGGCCCGAAAAAGATTCCATCGCCGTAATGGATGGCACTCTGGTAATTAAACTGGCAAATACGGGGACGTGACAAGATAACGAGAAAATACAGTAAATGGCTGGAATGACCATTGTATCCAGCCACGACTACCAGCAGTTTGCGCATCATCATGGCGCAATGAGCTGGACAGACGCGCCGAAGGATTCTATGGTTTCCCATCACTATCGAGATACTCGCCTCAAACGATTTTTAAGGACGCCTGGGAAAATAGAATTTATAGACGCCCATTTTCCCGAACGGATTTTTAAAATGTACATCTGGTTCTCTTATGATTTTCTGGAGCAGGGGCCGGTATGGCTGATTAAAAAAGCTACAGGCAAAATTTTCAAATAAAGAATTCACGCTCATCTTACCGAACAACGGTACCATTTTCTTGCCTTCGGTTGAGTATCCTCAAAGCCTTGCGGAAACGCGAGGCTTTTTCTGATGCGTCGGCAGAGGGAGGGGACGGCCTTGTCACCGGGCGCTTACGAAACAGTGACCGTGCGGTATCATTTGAAAACTGCCCGGGCACCGCTCTGAGGGCGGCACATCCGATAAGCAATCTGACCAATTCCGGTGTGAGGCATTTGTGAAGGATGCTGCCTTGCGGTGGGGCGGCAAAAGGGATAGACTGAAAACATCTTACCGAGGGAGATGAGCTGAATGAAACTGTGGCAGGGCGTTGTGCTGGGCGTCGTCTATCTGGCAGTGGGGTATCCGATTGCGCGGGAGCTGTCCGTTCCGGGGGATGTGCGCAGCGTGCTGTTCGTCAGCGTGCTCACGCTGGCGCTGGCGGCGGTCCTGCTGGCTGTCTCCCCGCCCGCGGGGCGGCGCGCTGCATTCCGGGTCAGGCGGCCGCTGCTGGGCTGGTGCCTGGCAATGGTGGTGGGCCTGCGTCTCATGGCGGAGCTCTCGACGCTGCTGACCTATACTTTTGCCTACAACGGCGCATCGACCGAGAGGATGCAGGGGTCCATGCCCCTGCTGATGCTGGCGGTCATCGTGCTGGGACCGCTGGACGAGGAGCTGATCTTCCGCGGCGGGATTGCGCAGGGACTGTGCGCGAGAATCTCCTGGAAAGCGGGCATCGCGGTGTCGGCGGTACTGTTTATGGGGGCACACTCCTGGGTGCAGTGGCCCCAGACGCTGTTCACCGGGCTGCTGCTCGGCTACCTGTGCTGGTACACCGGGTCCATCGGGTACGGCATCCTGATCCACATTGCCTACAACGGGAGCTGCTTTGTCCCCATCAGCGGGTATTCACTGCTGATGCAGAACGCGGCAGCCGGCACCGGGGTCCTGCTGCTGGCGGTGGCCGGCGGCCTGGCGCTCGCACTGTGGGGGCTGCGCGGGTTCACCCGCACGGCTGACCGGCTGGCGGCAGAAGCGCAGGGCCTGGCGTGACAGACCCCGAAAACGACAGACAGCCCCCATGGGGCTTACCGCACCGGCATCGGGCCGCAGTGAGTTCCCCATGGGGGCTGTGATGTTCGGGATCAGGTCAGCTGCTCGATTCCGGCCAGGCAGAAGGGCAGATACTGCCAGGAGGCATTGCGGGCAAAGCCGATGCGCCAGGGCCGCGCTCCCGGCAGCGTCAGGCCGGTTTCGGGGTCGGAGGGCGCAGGAAACTCGTAGGTCGGCGCCACCGTGATCTCCCCGAGTGCCCCGTCGGCGCTCTCGGGGGTGGCAAGGTCCATGCCGGTCTGGCTGCGCTGGGACTCGATGCTCAGACTGTACGAGACATTGGTGGCGGCATACCACAGCGGAATGGCGCTGCATTCCTCGCCGTCCGCCTGCACGGTCTGCGCAAGACCCGAGCAATCCCAGGCGCGGCCGGTCAGCTCATACAGCACGGTCTCCCAGACATCCTGCGCATAGAAGGCGATGCCGGACTGACAGACAACGGGCGTCACCTGTCCCTGATCGGTCAGGTAAGTCAGCAGGACCGACGCGGCGCGGCAGAGTTCATCGGTCGGCGGGAGAACCCCGGCTTCCGCCCCGCTGTCCGTTGGGAGGGTATCCGGGTCCAGCCACAGCAGCAGCTGGCTGTCTTCCAGGAACGCGCAGAACTCCTGCGCCGTGATGGGGTCCTCCACCCGGCCGGCGGTCGGGGTGTACAGCCCCCAGAGATTCCCGGAGGGGGCAATCGCCATGCCGGAATAGCTGATGTGGCCGACCGAGGTCTCAGCATCCAGCAGATACTCCGCCGTCGGAAGGGCGGTCGTCAGATCCACCCCACCCGGCAGATAGACGGTTCCGGTCCGGGATTCCCCCGGTGCCAGATCGAACGGGAAGTCCAGCTGGTCCTCTCCGAACGCCCATTCCTGCACGACGGGGCAGCTTTCCAGCGTCATCCGGCTGGCGTTGAGTTCCCACAATGAGGTGTCGCGGAGTTCCACCACCGCGTCCTGCGGCAGCTGCACCGGCGTGGACAGGGCCTCGCCATAAAACCGATGGTTCGGGCAGAGTGTGACCGTCTCGACACGGACGGATTCGTCGGTCTGGTTGGTCAGGGTGATCTCCGCGTAGAAAGCCCAGTTCGGATTGTCGGGAGACTCATAGGCCGTCTGGTACACGCTGCGCGCGGGAGAGACCGACAGTGCCACCGGCGGACCCAGGAAATCCGCCTCCGCCGTGGCGGAGGACGGTGTGGCTGTCGGGGAAGCGGACGCCGTGCAGCCCGCCAGAATACAGGCGGACAACAGGACGGCCAGGGCCTTTGTTTTCCTCATCGGGAACACCTCCAAAAAGTAACGGTGGTTCACCCCAGCCCGAACAGCCGGGAAATGGTCAGCGGCTGGACGGTGACCATGATCAGTAGACAATACAGCGAGAAGAAGAGCAGCTCCGCGAGGTCGGACACCCCGGCGGGCCGCAGGGCACGGCGCCAGCCGGCGGGGAGGAAGCGGGACAGCCCCGCCTGGACGAGAAAGCCCAGGCAGGCGCCGGCCGTGTTGGTGATCAGGTCGTTGATGTCGGTGGTGCCCATCCCGAAGAGCTGCAGCAGCTCGATGGACAGCGACCCGACAAAGCCCGCCGCGGCCACCGGGAGCAGACGGTCAAACCGGCGGTAGAGCAGCGGCAGAAAGAGCCCGAGCGGAAAGAAGAGCAGCAGGTTGAACGCGGTATCGGGACCGCGGAACATCCCGACAAAGGGAACCAGCGACAGGCGCGGGGCAAAGGCGTGGAACTCCCGGATGCCCGTGGTGGTCAGGATGCCGATGAGGTAGTAGCAGAACACAAAGGCGGCCGCGGTGTGGGCGGCGGTCTGCCGGCGTCCCGACCTGGCCAGAAAGACAAAATAGACCGCGAGGCCCGGCAGCACAAAGGCATACCCGGACAGCGACCGGATGAGAATCTGGTTCAGCGGCATAAAACATCTTCCTTTCCTGCTTCTGAGATACTTTCATTCTACGCGAAAGTGCTGCACAAAGGCAAGCCGGAGGACCGGAATTGGTAAACCGGCACAAAAACAACCGGTCCGGACTGGGCAGAACCACGAAAATCAAGGAACCCCCTTGACAAACGCGGGGATTTTCTGTAAACTCAAGAGCAATTCAACGGGCTGAACCGCTGAAGCACAAACCGATGACGCAGAGGAGTACGCAGGAAAACCGTTTTCCCAAGAGAGCCGCGGGTGGTGAGATCGCGGCGGAAACGACCCTGCCGAATGGACTGCCGAGGGCGGGCCGAACGGGAGTTTCCCCAGTAGGTACCGACGGATTTCCACCGTTAACGGGAACGATGTGTGTTGGCACGTCGAACGAGCGGGCGAAGGAATGCTTCGTCAATTTGGGTGGCACCGCAGAAGTCGCAAGGCTTTTGTCCCAAAGGGTATTTTCACACATGCCCTGTGGGACAAAGGCCTTTTTGTTTTTGGTCCCGCACGGCGCACAGAAAGGAGCCGCATCATGGCCGCAGAAAAAATCCCTTACAAGATCTACCTGTCCGAAGAGGAGCTGCCGCGCACCTGGTACAACGTCCGTGCCGACATGAAGAACAAGCCCGCTCCGCTGCTCAACCCGGCCACCGGCCAGCCCATGGGATACGAGGACCTGCGCCCGGTGTTCTGTGACGAGCTGATCCGGCAGGAACTGGACAACGACACGCGGGAAATCCCCATCCCCGACGCAATCCGCGATTTCTACAAGATGTACCGGCCGTCGCCGCTGATCCGGGCCTACTGCCTGGAGAAAAAGCTCGGCACCCCCGCCAAAATCTACTACAAGTTCGAGGGCAACAACACCTCGGGCAGCCACAAGCTGAACAGTGCGATTGCCCAGGCCTACTACGCCAAGCAGCAGGGCCTGAAGGGCGTGACCACCGAGACCGGAGCCGGTCAGTGGGGCACGGCGCTGTCGATGGCCTGCGCCTATCTGGGTCTGGACTGCAAGGTTTATATGGTCAAGTGCTCCTATGAGCAGAAACCTTTCCGCCGCGAGGTCATGCGGGTTTACGGCGCGTCGGTGACGCCCTCGCCGTCCATGGAGACCGAGGTCGGGCGCCGCATCCTGGCCGAGCATCCCGGCACCACGGGGTCGCTGGGCTGCGCGATCAGCGAGGCGGTCGAGAAGGCCACCACGACCCCCGGGTACCGCTATGTGCTGGGCAGCGTGCTGAACCAGGTGCTGCTGCACCAGAGCGTCATCGGTCTCGAGACCAAGACCGCGCTGGACAAATACGGCGTTGTGCCGGACATCATCATCGGCTGTGCGGGCGGCGGCAGCAACCTGGGCGGTCTGATCTCGCCCTTCATGGGAGAGAAGCTCCGCGGTGAGCGGGATTATCGGTTCATCGCGGTGGAGCCGGCCTCCTGCCCGAGTTTCACCCGCGGAAAGTTCGCCTATGATTTCTGCGATACCGGCATGGTCTGCCCGCTGGCCAAGATGTACACGCTGGGCAGCAACTTCATTCCGTCGGCCAACCATGCGGGCGGTCTGCGGTACCACGGCATGAGCTCGGTGCTGTCCCAGCTCTACCATGACGGCCTGATGGAGGCTGTGGCCGTTGAGCAGACCAAGGTCTTTGAGGCGGCCGAGCAGTTCGCCCGGGTCGAGGGCATCCTGCCGGCGCCGGAGAGCAGCCACGCGATCCGCGTTGCGATCGACGAGGCGCTGCGCTGCAAGGAGACCGGCGAGGAAAAGACCATCCTGTTCGGCCTGACCGGCACCGGCTACTTTGACATGGTGGCCTACGAGAAGTTCCACAACGGCGAGATGACCGACACCATCCCCACCGACGAGGAGCTGCAGGCCAGCTTCGCCCGTCTGCCCAAGGTCCCCGGCCAGGCATGAGGCCCGACCCGGCGGAAAAGCAAAATCGGTGCGTCTGACCGGAAATAAGATCCGGTTTCCTGCGGCGCCGCTGCCCCTTCGACGGGCGGCGGCGCCGCTGCCTTGCCGGCACAAAATCCACGGCGGAATGGGAAAATAAGGCCGTTCGCCGGCCCGGCACCCCGGCAGAGGTTCGACTGGATTTTTGGGAAATTTTCCGGTATAATGGAGATGGATTTTGCAGTAAACACAAAGAAAGACTGGTGATCGCGTGAATGAGATTCTGCTGCTGATGGGATTTGTTATCCTGATCTGTATTCTGCTCAACGGGTTCCTGGAAAAAATCCCGGTTCCCTCGCTGCTCATCTTCATCGCCCTGGGCATGCTCTTCGGTGAGAACGGCCTGCTGCGGATCTCCTTTGACGACTATGCGGCCGTCAACGTGATCTGTTCGGTGTCGCTGATTTTCATCATGTTCTACGGCGGTTTCGGAACCAATCTGCACACGGCGCGCCCCGTCCTGGTGCCCGCCACCCTGATGTCCACCCTCGGCGTGGCGGGCACCGCGGGGGCGGTGGCACTGTTCGCCCGGGCGGCGTTCGGGATTCCCTGGGCGGAATGTTTCCTGATCGGCGGCGTCATCTCCTCCACCGATGCGGCCTCGGTGTTCAATATCCTGCGATCCCAGAAACTGGCCCTCAAATATCACACCGACTCGCTGCTGGAAATCGAGTCCGGCTCCAACGACCCCATGTCCTACATGCTCACCACGGTGGCAATCTGTCTGCTCAGCGGCCAGCCGGTTTCCATTCCGCTGCTGCTGTTCCGGCAGCTGTCGGTGGGGATTGTCTGCGGCATTGCGATGGGCTGGGTGGCCGTGCGGCTGCTCCACCGGCAGCTGCTGCCCTCCCAGCAGAGCCACACGATCTTTTTGCTCGCCATCATGTTCCTGGCCTACGCCCTGCCGTCGGTCTGCGGCGGCAACGGGTATCTGAGCGTCTATCTGTGCGGCATCTGGATCGGCAACTCCAACCTGCCCCAGAAAAAATACCTCGTCCATTTCTTTGACGTGCTGACCCACGTCGCTCAGATGCTGATCTTCTTCCTGCTGGGGCTGCTCGTCACGCCGGCCCGGCTGCCGTCGGTGCTGCTGCCGGCGCTGGCCGTGACGGTCTTTCTGACGCTGGTGGCCCGCCCCGCCGTCACGGCGCTGGTTCTCGGGCCGTTCCGGCCGACGCTGGGCCAGATTGGAATGGTGTCCTGGGCGGGACTCCGCGGCGCCGCCTCCATCGTGTTTGCGATTGCGGCGGTGCTCAGCGGGGTGCAGACCACCTACAATTTATACAATCTGGTGTTCTGCATCGTGCTGCTGTCCATCTCCATCCAGGGCACGCTGCTGCCCTGGGTGGCCCGGAAACTGGCAATGATCGACCACGGCGCCGATGTCGGCCGGACCTTCACGGACTATCAGGAGGACAGCGACATTGACTTCATCAAGCTCCATGTGGATGACCGCCATCCCTGGAAGGACCGGGAACTGCGGGACCTGCAGCTCCCGCCCGACCTGCTTGTGGCGATGATCCTGCGGGACGGCGGCATGGTCATCCCGACGGGCAAGACCCGCATCGAGGCCGGGGACCTGATGGTTCTGGCGGCCCGCAGCTTTGAGGACAACGAGCATCTGGTTCTGCGGGAAGTGGTCGTGGAGCCCGGGCACCGCTGGGCACACCGCTCGCTGTCCCAGATCCCCCAGGCCAACGCCAACCGGGTGATCCTGGTCAAGCGGGGCATCGACACGCTGATCCCCTCCGGCAACACGGTGCTGGAGCCGGGCGACATTCTGGTGATGGTCAAGTCGGTGGCCGCGGTCCACTGACAGACAAACGAGCCGTCGGCGGGACGGGCTCTTCCGGTTCGGGAAGAGCGGTCCGGGCCGGCGGCTCGGTTCGTTAGTTCTTGTGGTATTTGCGGTCCTCTTCCTCATAGACGGGATCGCAGGTCAGGTAGATGCCCAGCTTGTTGAGCGTCTCGCTGTCCACGCGGGAGAGGATGACCGTCGAGTGGATGTCGCAGCCCTTGAGGTTGGGCAGCTGATTCAGCGCTGCGGCGGCATAGGGGTTCTCCGAGATGGAGCTGGACAGCGCAATCAGAATCTCATCGGTGTGCAGGCGGGGGTTCTTGCTGCCGAAATAGGTCGTTTTGAGGGTCTGGATCGGTTCAATGGCCCGGGCCGAGACCAGTTCGATCTCCTGGTCGATGCCGGCCAGCCGTTTCAGGGCGTTGAGCAGCGCCGACGAGGCGGCGCCCAGCAGCGGGCCGGTCTTGCCGGTCACGATGGTGCCGTCCGACAGTTCAATGGCCGCCGCGGGCAGGCCGCCGGTGCTCTGCGAGCGGGCGTGCGCCGCCTGTTCGACGGCGCGGCTGCCCACCGACAGCCCGGCCTGGTTCAGCAGCAGCTGCAGTTTGAAGCGCTCCTCATCCTTGGCCGTGCCGCCGACCTTCTGGTCGCACAGGCATTTGAAGTACCGGCGCAGGATCTCCTTGCGGGACGCCTCGCAGCAGACCGCGTCGTCCACAATGCAGTTGCCCGCCATATTCACTCCCATGTCGGTGGGGGAACGGTAGGGGCTTTCGCCGGCAATCAGTTCCAGCATGGCGTGCAGCACCGGGAAAATCTCGATGTCGCGGTTATAGTTGACGGCCGTTTCGCCGTAGGCTTCGAGGTGGAACGGGTCGATCATGTTCACGTCGTTCAGATCGGCGGTGGCGGCTTCATAGGCCAGATTTACCGGGTGCTTGAGGGGCAGGTTCCAGATCGGGAAGGTCTCGAACTTGGCATAGCCGGCCTTGATGTTGCGCTTGTGTTCATGGTACAGCTGCGACAGGCAGACCGCCATCTTGCCGCTGCCGGGACCCGGGGCCGTCACGACAACCAGCGGGCGCTCGGTTTCAATGTAATCGTTCTTGCCGTACCCCTCATCGCTGACAATGCGGGCCACGTCGCCGGGATAGCCGGCAATCTTGTAATGGCGGAAGGTGCGGATGCCCAGGCCGTTGAGTTTCTTTTCAAAGGCTTCCACCTCGGGCTGGGCGGTGTACATCGTCACGCAGACGCTGCCCACAAACAGCCCCACGCCCTGGAACGCATCAATCAGGCGCAGCACGTCCAAGTCATAGGTGATGCCGTAGTCGCCGCGCATCTTGTTGTTGACGATGTCCTCGGCACTGATGACGACGACGATCTCGGCCTGATCCTTGAGCTGCAGCAGCATCTGCAGCTTGGAATCCGGCTGAAAACCGGGCAGCACGCGGGAGGCGTGATAGTCGTCAAACAGTTTGCCGCCGAATTCCAGGTACAGTTTGTTGTCAAACTGAGCAATCCGCTCCCGGATATGCTCGGACTGCATGGCCAAATACTTGTCGTTGTCAAATCCTTTGATCATCTGTCATCCACTTTCTCTTTCACATTCTGCCCGGCCGGAATCCCCGGGCGCAACCGATACATCGGAATCAGTATATCACACCAAAACGCAGGGTGCAATCTGTGGGCGCCGCGTGCGGGTGTAAAAAATACCGGGGAGAAATTGTAGCATTTTGGCGGGCCCGGCGGGGCAGGGGGCACCGGGGCGCCCTTATCGATGGACGGTCGCCGTCCGTACCCCGCCGCCCTCTCACCCCTTCGCCGCTCACCCCGCAAAGCCCGCCGCCCCGGTTTTCTCCTATTCGCCCTGTCGCGCCTTTCCCGGCCTGTCACCCCGCCGCATGCCGCCCGCCCCGTCCGGCCACTGGCCCCTACTTTCCGCGAGCGTCCGCCCACCTCTTGCCGCTCCACCAAAGCCCCGCCGCTCTCTCACCCCTTCGCCGCTCACCCCGCAAAGCCCGCAGCCCTGGTTTCCTCTATTCGCCCCGTCGCGCCTCTCCCGGCCCGTCTCCCCGCCGTATACCGCTAACCCCGCCCGGCCCCGGGCCCCACTTTCCGCGAGCAGCCGCCCGCCCTTTCGCCGCGCCCTGTTGCTCTCTCACCCCTTTGCCGCTCACCCCGCAAAGCCCGCCGCCCCGGTTTCCTCTATTCGCCCTGTCGCGCCTTTCCCGACCCGTCTCCCCCCATAACGCCGCTCACCCCGCCCGGCCGCCGGCCCCCACTTTCCGCGAGCAGCCGCCCGCCCTCTCGCCGCCCGTCCCAAAGTGCCGCGCTCTTCCTGGGGGTGTCGGGCTTCGTGGGCGATTCCTCTTTTGGCAGCAAAAGAGGAACCGAGAAAACTGCCGCTGTTGCGACGCAGCGGACCCGCGCCCAGGGGGGATACCCCCCTGGACCCCCGGGTCGGTTGAAGCAAAAAAAGTCCACCTTTGCTCTCACAATCAGACGAGAGCAAAGACGGACTTTTTTTCCTTCTTCCTGGTTTTTGAAAACCGGGTGGGTTGTTATGTAGAATGTTCTATAAAATATACAGAATGTATTATTCTTGGCGATTCCCATTAAAAAAGTCCGCCGGGATTCGCCTTGGCGGGAATCGGGGCAGACTTTTTTTCCGGGCCGCACAATGGGGCCGGAAGGAGGGGGAAGAAACGAAAAAGGAGAAAATCAGAGGTAGGGGATCATGGCCTGTTCGAGGGCGTCCCAGTTCTCTTCCATCTGGCGGACGAGTGTGAACTGGGTCCGGGCGCGGTCGAGGTTCTGGGCGGGGCGGCTGATATGGAAATAGGTATCGCCGACCAGGTAATCCGTCAGGAAACGCATACCGCATTCCAGCGTCATAAGGCGGGCGCCCCAGGGCAGCGTGCGTTTTTCGGTTTCGGTCAGGGCCTTGGCGGTCCCGACAAACCCCTCGGTGAAGGCGTTGAACAGTGGCAGGCTGAAATGCACCTTGCTCTGGTCCGGCTCGTCCTCGGCGCAGTCGTTGGCGCCGAACCGGATGGTATCGCCGAAATCGTAGGCCGCCAGGCCGGGCATGACGGTATCCAGATCGATCACGCACAGGCCCTTGCCGGTCTTGGCATCCAGCAGAACGTTATTCATTTTGGTGTCGTTATGGGTCACGCGCAGCGGCAGTTTTCCGGCGTCCAGCAGGTCGGTCAGCACATGGCAGTCCTCGCGGCGGGCGCGGACAAAGGCAATTTCCTCGGCGGCGCCGGCGGCACGGCCCAGCGGGTCGGCGGACACGGCGTCCTCAAAAGCGCGGTAGCGGCTGGGCGTATCGTGGAAATGGGCGATGGTCTCATGCAGTGTGGCGGCCGGGTACTCCGCCAGCTGGTTCTGGAAATTGCCGAACGCCTCGCCGACCAGCTTGAACATTCCGGCATTTTCCACCTGCTGCAGGCAGACCGTGCCCTCGACAAACAGGCAGAGCCGCCAGGCGCCGCCCATGCTGTCGGTATAATAGGAACGGCCGGTGCGGTCGGGCAGGAAGTTCAGCGTCTCGCGCAGCGGGTCGCCGCCGTTGGCCTCGATGATGCGGCGCAGATACTGCGTCACACCCACAATGTTTTCCATCAGGCCGGCGGGGTCCTTGAAGGTATCGGTGTTGATGCGCTGCAGGATATAGCGCCGCTCCCCGTCCGGCGTGCTGACCTTGACGGCGAAGGTGTCGTTGATATGTCCCTCGCCGTAGCGGGAACAGTCGGTGACAGTGCCGGGAAAGGCAAATGCCTGCAGCACTTCGGGCAGAATCGGTTCGGGTTTGGTGGACATGGTCATGCTCCTTTTTTCTTCGCGGTGTATTACGACGACTGTGCCGCTTTGCGGTACTCGGTGGGGCTCATCCCCTCAAAACGGCGGAAACTCTGGGAAAAGTAACTCGCCGAACTGAAACCCATCATATTGCTGATCTCCGACAGGCTGTAATTCGTGCTGGCCAGCAGCGCCTTGCTCTCCAGGATGCGCCGCTTGAGCAGGTAGTTGATCGGCGAGGTGTGATATTCCTTCTGGAAGGCGTGCACCAGGTAATATTTGCTGATGTGCGTGGCCTGTGCCAGCCGGTCCAGCGTGATGTTCTCGGTGAAATTTTCGTCCAGGTAGCGTTTGGCCGCCGCGCACTCCTTGCTGCCCGCGGCCTTGGGCGGCGCCGCGGCCCGCACCGCCAGCGTCGTGGTGTTGCGCACCAGCAAGAGCAGCAGCACCTCCAGCAGATCCTGGCAGACGGTCTCGTACCCTTCGGCGTACTCGTCCACCTCCCGCAGCAGCAGCTGCAGCAGGTACAGCACGTCATCCCGCCGCTCCCGGCAGGACAGCCGCGCATAGCCGCGGTTCTTCTGGTCGCACAGGAACTCCACCCCTTCAATGCCCAGCACAATATATTCCAGCGGGTTGGAATTCAGGCTCAGCTCGGTGTGCTCCACCATCGGGTTGACGATGATCAGATCGTCGGGGTTGACATCATACATCCCGCCTTCAATGCTGAACTGTCCCTTGCCGCGCAGGCAGTAAAACAGTTCGGTACAGCTGTGGGTGTGGGGGACCGAATGCCAGTCACCGCCGAACCGGCTGGTGCTGATGTACAGCAGCCGGATCGCTTCCCGCGGTGCGGCGCCCATCGTGATGTCGTAGCGGGTACAGCTCATGAGATCCTCCTTTGTTTGACGGCATATCGCGGAATTTATCGCGGCGGGGTATTGACAAGCGCAATATCTATAAAATTAACAGCAAGAAAGCAGTTTACAATGCCGTAACATCGTCAATTTTTCTTTATTATACCTGCTCCCGCCGGGGAATGCAAGACCAAAATTTCTAAATCGTCAAAGAAATGTCAGAGGCAATTTTTTGCGATAAAGCGAAATGCACAAGGTTTTCACGCGAAAATTGTGTACAATTTTCATAACGCGCAGCAAAGCGTTGAAGCAAGATCTGTAATACAGCAAGATTTCTAAAATTATGGTCAACAAACGCCTAGAACAACCCGCCGCAAACCGGTATAGTGGAGATACGAGGAACGGCGCACCCCGGCGGGTCACGGGCTGCACCGGACAAAACGAGAACACGACGCATTCCTGACCCTGGATTTCATCAGGAGGTAAACAGATGAAAAAGTTACTGGCACTGGCCATGGCAGCCTGCATGGCGCTTTCCCTGGCGGCCTGCGGCGGCGCAGGCACGACGAGCGCTTCGACCGCTTCGGGCAGCTCCACCGCGGAGAACGCGGGCAGCGAGGCGACGGCCGAGGATGTGACCATCAAGGTGGCCGCCATTGAGACCGCCTACGGCTCCGAAATGTGGCAGAAGGTGGCCGACGCCTTCACCGAGCAGACCGGCATCAAGGTCGAGCTGACCACCGACAAGAACCTGGAAGACGTGATCGGACCCTCGATGCAGGGCGGCGATTACCCCGACGTGATTCATCTGGCCACCGGCCGGGAAGCCGCGCTGACCGAGCAGTTCATCAAGGGCAACCTGATTGCCGACATCACCGACGTGCTGGATATGACCGTCCCCGGCGAGACCGCCAAGGTCTCCGACAAGATTGCCGGCGGCTTCACCGACACCTCGCTGACCAACCCCTACAATGACGGCAAGACCTATCTGGCCCCGATGTTCTATTCTCCCTGCGGCCTGTTCTACAACGCCGGCCTGCTGGAGGAAAAGGGCTGGGAAGTTCCCACCACCTGGGATGAGATGTGGGAGCTGGGCGACAAGGCCAAGGCCGAGGGCATCTGGCTGTTCACCTACCCGACCACCGGTTATTTTGACGCCTTCTTCTATGCGCTGATGTACTCCGCCGGCGGCCCCGAGTTCTTCGAGAAGGCCACCCACTATGAGGAGGGCATCTGGGATACCCCCGAGGCCCAGACCTGCTTTGACATCGTTGCCAAGCTGGCCACCTACACCAACCCGATCACCCCGGCGCAGGCCAACGATCAGGACTTCACCCAGAACCAGCAGCTCGTGCTGGACAACAAGGCCATCTTCATGCCCAACGGTACCTGGATCGTGGGCGAGATGGCGGAGGCTCCGCGCGCCGACGGCTTCCAGTGGGGCATGACCGCGCTGCCCGCCGTGACGGAAGGCGGCGACCGGTACAGCTACACCTGGTTTGAACAGTGCTGGATTCCTTCCGGCGCCGAGAACCAGGATGCCGCCAAACAGTTCATCGCGTATCTGTACAGCGACACCGCCTGCAAGATCTTTGCCGAGTCCGGCGCCATCCAGCCGGTCCTGGGCATCGCCGACGATCTGGAAGGCGACAACAAGCTGTTCTACTCCATCTACGACAACGGCGCCAAGGCCGCCATGGGCAACTTCGCCGCCTTTGAGGCGATCCCGGGCGTGGAAGTCCGCACCGTCTTCTTTGATCCCGTCAACTCCCTGGTGGAGGGCACCGAGACCGAGGAACAGTGGATCGAGGGCATCAAGAGCGCCAACGATCAGATGCGCGCCAACCTGAAGTAACTGCTACAATCCCGCGGGGACGGCGTTGCCAAGCTGTCCCCGCATTCTGTTTGCACCGCCCTGCCCGGCGGCACCGTATGAAAGGAGCAGACCTTTATGAACCATAACAAAGGCCGCAGTATGTTCCTGGTGCTCTGTATAGCGCCGGCCACGATTCTGTTCTTCCTCTTTATGATTCTGCCCACCCTGAACGTTTTCCGGATGTCGCTGTTCGAGCGCGGCGCCTATTCCCCCAACGAGACCTTCGTGGGGCTCAAAAACTTCCAGCAGCTCTTCTCGGACACCCAGTTCATCCGCTCGATGCAGAACATGATTCTGCTGGTGGTCTTTGTCACGATCATCACCTTCGGCTTCGCGCTGGTCTTTGCCGCCATCCTGACGCGGGAAAAGATCCGCGGCCAGAACTTCTTCCGGGTGGTTTTCTACATCCCCAACATCCTGTCGGTGGTTGTCATCTCGGGCATCTTCTCGGCCATCTACAAGCCGGAAAACGGCATGCTCAACAGCCTCATCGGGCTGTTCCGCGACATGAGCAACCCCATCCTCTGGAAGGGCGAAAAGCTGGTCATCCCCTCGCTGATCATCGCGATGGTCTGGCAGGCCATCGGCTACTACATGGTCATGTACATGGCGTCGATGTCCGCCGTGCCCGAGAGCCTGTATGAGAGCGCCTCGCTGGACGGCGCCTCCCGGGTGACCCAGTTCTTCCAGATCACCATTCCGCTGATCTGGACCAACATCCGCACCACGCTGACCTTCTTCATCATCTCGACGATCAACATGGCCTTCCTCTTCGTCAAGGCCATGACCTCCGGCGGCCCCAACGGCGCGTCCGACGTTGCGCTGAACTATATGTACAGCCAGAAGGATGCCGGCCTGTACGGGTACAGCATGGCCATCGGCGTCGTGATCTTCGTGTTCTCCTTCGCGCTGTCCGCCGTGGTCAACCGTGCCACCGAGCGCGAACCGCTGGAATTCTGAGGGAGGAACCTATGAAAAACAAAACTTCCAAGCCCCGGGGCGAGCGCCTCTATATGGCGTTCATCTATCTGGTCCTGGCACTGCTGGCCATCAGCATTCTGGTGCCGGTCGCCTGGGTCTTTATGGCCTCCGTCAAACAGAACTCGGAATTTTACGGCAATCCCTGGGCGCTGCCGGCCGGCTTGTACTGGCAGAACTTCGTCGATGCCTGGAACGGCGCCAAGATGGGCGAGTACATGCTCAACTCGGTCATCGTCACGGCGGTGGCGCTGGCGCTGCTGCTCGTCATCGCCCTGCCCGCCGCGTACTGCCTTTCCCGGTTTGAATTCAAGGGCCGCAAGCTGCTCAACACGCTGTTCATGGCCGGTCTGTTCATCAATGTGAACTACATCGTCGTGCCGATCTTCCTGATGCTGCGCGACGGCGACAACTGGCTCAAGGCCACCTTCGGCGGCAGCTTCCTGCTCAACAACCTCTTTGTGCTGGCCGTCGTCTATGCGGCCACGGCGCTGCCCTTCACCATCTATCTGCTGTCGGGCTACTTCGCCACGCTGGCCCACGACTATGAGGAAGCCGCCTACATCGACGGCGCCGGCTACGGCACCACGATGGTGCGCATCATCTTCCCGATGGCCAAACCCTCCATCATCACGATCATCCTCTTCAATTTCCTCTCGTTCTGGAACGAGTACATCATCTCGATGACGCTGATGAGCGCCACCAAGGGCGCGCGCACCCTGCCGGTCGGACTGCTCAACCTGATGCAGGCCCAGCAGAGCGCCGCCGAATACGGTACGATGTACGCCGGCCTGGTGCTGGTCATGCTGCCCACCCTGATTCTCTACATCTGCGTGCAGCGGCAGCTGACCCAGGGCATGACGGTCGGCGGACTGAAAGGCTAAGGTGAATCGTATGGAATTCTGGAAAGACCATCCCGCCGCGCGCGTGGCGGCCATTGCGGTGCTGTTTGCGGCGGCCGTCGCCCTGATCGTGATCGGCTGGCGGATGACCGGTGAACTGGCCGGCCTGGGCATCATGGTGCTCGGCGTGGCCATGCTGCTGGCGGCGCTTGCCATCTACAACAAGCCGTTTGAGGAACCCAAACGCAGGAAGGAACACAGATGAATCAGCCTAACAAGACCCGCGGCCGTGTGACCATCCCCACAGATCTGGACGTGGTCCCGCAGACCCTCGAATTGCTGGACCGCTGGGGCGCCGACGCGATCCGCGACTGCGACGGCACCGACTTCCCCGAGGAGCTGAAACAGACCGGCGCCAAGATCTACAAGACCTACTACACCACCCGCAAGGACAACGACTGGGCCCGCGCCAACCCCGACGAGGTGCAGCAGTGCTACATCATGACGGCCTTCTATACGGCCGGCGGCGGACCGCTGTCCATCCCGCTGATGAAGGGCATCAGCCCCGACCTGATGAAGCCCAACACCCGCGACGACATCACCCGCTGGTGGGAGGTCATGGACCGCACCGCCGGCGAGCCGCTCGACCCCGCGGCCTGGCGGTATGACGAGGCGGGCGGCTGCGTCATCATCGAGGCCCCCGCGCCCTACCATGAGTATACGGTCAGCTTCCTGGCCTATCTGATCTGGGACCCCGTCCATATGTACAACGCCGTGGTCAATGACTGGAAGGACTGCGAGCACCAGATCACCTTTGACGTGCGCCAGCCCAAGACCCACGCCTGGAGCATGCAGCGGCTGCGCCGCTTCATCGAGGAGCACCCCTATGTGGATGTGCTGCGCTTCACGACCTTCTTCCACCAGTTCACCCTGATGTTCGACGAGCTGCGCCGGGAAAAGTATGTGGACTGGTACGGCTACTCGGCCAGCGTCAGCCCCTACATCCTCGAGAAGTTCGAGAAGGAGGTCGGCTACCGCTTCCGCCCCGAGTTCATCATCGACCAGGGCTACTACAACAACCAGTACCGGGTCCCGAGCCGGGAATACCGGGACTTCCAGGCCTTCCAGCGGCGGGAGGTTGCCGCGCTGGTGCGGGAGATGACCGACATCTGCCACGAGTACGGCAAGGAAGCCATGATGTTCCTCGGCGATCACTGGATCGGCACCGAGCCGTTCATGCCGGAGTTCCGCACCGCGGGCGTCGATGCCGTCGTGGGCAGTGTCGGCAACGGTTCGACGCTGCGGCTGATCTCGGACATTCCGGGCGTGCGCTACACCGAAGGGCGGTTCTTGCCCTATTTCTTCCCCGACACCTTCCACGAGGGCGGCGACCCCGTCCGCGAAGCGAAGGAGAACTGGGTCACGGCGCGCCGCGCCATCCTGCGCAAGCCCATCGACCGCATCGGGTACGGCGGCTATCTCAAGCTGGCCTGCGAGTTCCCCGAGTTCCTCGGCTATGTCGAGAGCGTCTGCAACGAGTTCCGCGAACTGTACGACAACATCAAGGGCACCACGCCCTACTGCGTCAAGACGGTGGCCGTGCTGAACTGCTGGGGCAAAATGCGCGCCTGGGGCTGCCATATGGTCCACCATGCGCTGTACCAGAAACAGAATTACAGCTACGCCGGCGTCATCGAGGCGCTGTCCGGCGCGCCGTTCGACGTGCGGTTCCTGAGCTTTGACGACATCAAGGCCGACCCCAAGGTGCTTGACGACATCGACGTGCTCATCAACGTCGGCGACGGCGACACCGCCCACACCGGCGGCAAGGTCTGGGAGGACCCCGCGGTTTCGGCGGCCGTCAAGGGCTTTGTCTGGCGCGGCGGCGGCCTGATCGGCGTCGGCGAACCCGGCGGCCACCAGTACCAGGGCCGCTACCTGCAGCTGGCCGCCCCGCTCGGCGTCGAGAAGGAGACCGGCTTCACGCTGAACTACGACAAGTACAACTGGGAGGAGCACCGCGACCACTTCATCCTCGCGGACTGCGGCACCGACCACGACGTGGATTTCGGCGAGGGCAAAAAGAGCATCTATGCGCTGCCCGGCGCCCAGGTGCTGATCCAGCGCGACAGGGAAGTGCAGATGGCCGTCAACGAGTACGGCGCCGGCCGCGGCGTCTACATCAGCGGCCTGCCCTACTCCTTCAAGAACAACCGGGTGCTCTACCGCAGCATCCTGTGGGCCTGCCACAGCGAGGACGCCCTCGACACCTGGTTCAGCACCAACTACGATGTCGAAGTGCATGCCTACGTCAAGAACGGCAAGTACTGCGTCGTCAACAACACCTATGAACCCCAGGACACCACGGTGTACCGGGGCGACGGAACCGGCTTCTCGCTGCATCTGGACGCCAACGAGATCCGCTGGTACACCCTCTGAGACCCCCCTCCCGGCGGGCCGCCCATCCGGCGGCCTGCCGCTTTTTTTGCCGCCGGCGGTCGGATTGTGCCGAAAAATGCCTTGCGCTTGCGTCAGAATCGTGTATCATAGAAGGAGAAACAAGGAAGAGGTGACGGTTATGAAACCCAACGAACCCCCGCGCACGGCCTCACAGCCGGCGTCCGATTGTCTGAACACCTTCCGCGGTGCCGTGCCGCCCGCCGGACAGCTGATCCCGCTGGGGCTGCAGCATGTGGCCGCGGCGGTGGTGGGCGTCATCACGCCCGCCATCATGATCTCCGGCGTCTGCGGCCTGACCGAGGAACAGAAAACCACCCTGATCCAGGCGTCGCTGGTCATGACGGCGCTCGCCACGCTGCTGCAGCTGTTCCCGCTGTTCGGCCGCATCGGCGCCGGGCTGCCCGTCATCATGGGCACCAGCTTCGCCTATGTGCCCACCCTCACGGCCATCGGCGGCGAATTCGGCTTTCCCACCATCCTCGGCGCCGAGATCATCGGCGGCCTGGTGGCCATCGTCTTCGGCATCTTCGTCAAGCCCATCCACCGCTTTTTCCCGCCGCTGATCACCGGCACGGTCATCTTCACGATCGGCCTGTCGCTCTATCCCACCGCCATCAAGTACATGGCGGGCGGCGGTTCGGCTGCCACCAACCCCGACTTCGGCAGCCTGCGCAACTGGGCTGTGGCGCTCTTCACCTTCGCCGTCGCGCTCGGCCTCAACAACTTCGCCAAGGGCATCTGGAAGCTCGGCTCGCTGCTCTTCGCCATGGTGGCCGGCTACCTGGTGGCCCTGGCGCTCGGCATGGTGGACTTCTCGCCGGTGGCCCAGGCCCGCTGGCTGGCCCTGCCGGAACTGATGCCGTTCCGCATCGAGTTCGTCCCGGCGGCCTGCGCGTCGCTGGCCATCGTCTACATCGTCAACTCGGTGCAGACCATCGGGGACCTGTCCTCCACCACGATGGGCGGCATGGACCGGATGCCCACCGACCGGGAACTGGCCGGCGGCATCATCGCCCAGGGCACGGCCAGCATCGCCGGCGTCCTGATCGGCGGCCTGCCCACCGCCTCCTACAGCCAGAACGTCGGCATCGTCACGGTCAACCGGGTCGTCAACCGCGCCGTCTTTGCGCTGGCCGCCTTCGTCATGCTGGCCGCCGGCTTTGTGCCCAAGCTCTCCTCGGTGCTCAGCACCATCCCGCAGTGCGTCATCGGCGGCGCCACCATCTCGGTCTTTGCCACCATCACGATGACCGGCATCCGGATGATCACCCGCGACGGCTTCGATGCGCGCAGCACCACCGTCACCGGCATCTCGGTGGCCTTCGGCGTCGGCATCACCCAGGTCTCGGGCTGCCTGGCCGGCCCCGGCTTCCCCGGCTGGGTGCCCACCGTCTTCGGCTCCTCGTCGGTGGTGGTCACCGCCATCATGGCCATCCTGCTCAACCAGATCCTGCCCGGCAAAAAGAGCTGAGCGTCCGGCCGTCAAAAAAAGCAAAAAACATCCGTTCCGGGACTTGACAGCACGCCTGCCGGGTGGTATAGTATTCAAGGTAAAAAAAGCAGCGTCCGGCCGTTGGGCCGTCGTTCACCTTGCGGGCACAAAGCCCCGGGTCATACAGCAATCCGCACTTTGCGTGCGGCATCGTTTGTGGTTCGGCGGCTGCTTTTTTCGGGCAGCCGCTTTTCATTTATTTTTCGATTTGTTACGGAGGTGTATTCCAATCGCCAGCAACAGCAATTCCAAGGAACTGGAAATCAATGAGCAGATCCGGGACAAGGAAGTCCGCCTGATCGGCGCGGACGGCCAGCAGAAGGGCGTCATGAGCCCCCGCGATGCGCTGAAAATGGCGCAGGCGCTGGACCTGGACCTGGTCAAGGTGGCCCCGCAGGCCAAACCCCCTGTCTGCAAGATCCTCGATTACGGCAAGTACCGC
>NZ_JAXJZK010000020.1:0-90348 GCF_036306485.1 Gemmiger sp.
GGAGCGTCGTTGGCCTTGGTGTTGTTCTTGGTCTCGAGGAACTTGTCGATGACGGCATCGAGGTCAGCGCTCTTGCCCTTCAGGGCCTCAACCTTGGTGATCAGGTTGGCGCGGACCGTCTCATAGCCGATCTGCATGCCGAGGCCGTGCTCAGCGTTATCCTCGAACAGGGAGTTGATCCAGGCAGGACCGCAGCCGCTTTCCTTATTGGTGGTGTACGGGCTGATGGAGGCAGTGCCGCCCCAGATCGAAGAGCAGCCGGTGGCGTTGGAGATGAACATCTTCTCGCCGAAGAGCTGGGTGATCAGGCGGGCATAGGAAGTCTCGGCGCAGCCGGCGCAGGAACCGGAGAACTCAAGCAGCGGCTGGTTGAACTGAGAACCCTTGACGGAGACCTCGGAAACAACGCCGGGGATGTTGTCCTTCTTGCGGATGTTGGCGACGCAGTAGTCGAACGCGGCCTGCTGAGCAGACTGGCTCTCCTGCGGCTTCATCTCGATGGCCTTGGTCGGGCAGACCGTGACGCACTCGCCGCAGCCCATGCAGTCCAGCGGAGAGACAGCCATCGTGTACTTGTACTCGCTTGCCTTGGGCTTGGTGTCGGCCAGCTTGGTGGCTTCGGGAGCCGCGGCGGCCTCATCGGCGGTCAGGCAGAACGGACGGATGGTGGCATGAGAGCAGACAAAGGCGCACTGGTTGCACTGCACGCACTTGTTGGGATCCCACTCGGGAACCATGACAGCGGTGCCGCGCTTCTCGTAGGCAGAGGCGCCCTGCTCCCACTCGCCGTTGGGGTTGGCAGCGAAGGCGGAAACCGGCAGGCTGTCGCCGTCCATACGGGCGATGGGCTCCATGACGTTGCGGATCTGCTTGACGAGGGCATCGGGGCCGGTCAGCGGTTTCGGGGCCGGATCGGGCGTCGGGTTGGACCAGGAGGCGGGAACCTCGACCTTGTGGACAGCGTCCACGCCGGCGTCGATGGCCTTCCAGTTCATCTCAACAACGGCGTCACCCTTCTTGCCGTAGCTCTTCTTGGCGGCGGCCTTCATGTACTCGACGGCTTCGTCGATGGGCATGACATCGGCCAGCTTGAAGAAGGCGGACTGCAGGATCGTGTTGGTGCGCTTGCCCATGCCGATCTCGATGGCCTTATCAATGGCGTTGATGGTGTAGAGCTGAATGTTGTTGTCAGCGATATACTTCTTGTCAGCGGCGTTGAGGTGCTGATCCAGCTCCTCGTCGCTCCACTGGCAGTTGATCATGAAGACGCCGCCCGGCTTGACATCCTGGACCATCTTCATGCCCATGTGGATGTAAGCGGGGTTGTGGCAGGCAACGAAGTCAGCCTGGTTGATGTAGTAGGGGCTGCGGATGGGCTTGTCGCCGAAACGCAGATGGCTGATCGTGACACCGCCGGTCTTCTTGGAGTCATACTGGAAGTACGCCTGAATGTACTTGTCGGTATGGTCGCCGATGATCTTGGTGGAGTTCTTGTTGGCGCCGACGGTACCGTCACCGCCCAGGCCCCAGAACTTGCACTCCTTGGTGCCGGGGGCGGAGGTGATGGGCGCGGGCTTGACTTCGGGCAGGCTCAGGTTGGTCACGTCATCGGTGATGCCGATGGTGAAGCGGGCCTTGGGCTCGTCCTTGGCCAGTTCGGTGTAAACGGCGAAGACGCTGGACGGCGGGGTGTCCTTGGAGCCGAGGCCGTAGCGGCCGCCGGTCAGGACAACGTCGTTCATGCCGGCCTCACGCAGCGTGGTGGCCACGTCGAGGTACAGAGGCTCGCCCAGGGAGCCGGGCTCCTTGGTGCGGTCCAGAACGGCAATCTTCTTGACGGTCTTGGGCAGGACCTTCAGCAGGGCGCTGGAGACCCAGGGACGGTACAGGCGGACGAGCACCAGGCCGACCTTCTCGCCCTTGGCGGTCAGGTAGTCGATGACTTCCTCAGCCACGTCGCAGATGGAGCCCATCGCGATGATGACGCGGTCGGCATCGGGAGCGCCGTAGTAGTTGAACAGATCGTAGTTGGTGCCCAGCTTCTCGTTGATCTTGGCCATGTACTTCTCGACAACCGCCGGCAGAGCCAGGTAGGCGGAGTTGCAGGCCTCACGATGCTGGAAGAAGACGTCGCCGTTCTCGTGGCTGCCGCGCATCTTGGGATGCTCGGGGTTCAGAGCCTTGGCACGGAACTCGGCCACGGCGTCCATGTTGCACATTTCCTTCAGATCGGCGTAGTCCCACTTCTCGATCTTCTGGATCTCATGGGAGGTACGGAAGCCGTCGAAGAAGTTCAGGAACGGAACGCGGCCCTCGATGGCAGACAGGTGCGCAACGGGAGACAGGTCCATGACTTCCTGGGGGTTGGACTCGCACAGCATGGCGAAGCCGGTCTGACGGCAGGCCATGACGTCGCTGTGGTCACCGAAGATGTTCAGGGACTGGGTGGCGACGGTACGGGCGGACACGTCAAAAACGCAGGGCAGCTGCTCGGCCGCGATCTTGTACATGTTGGGGATCATCAGCAGCAGGCCCTGAGAGGCGGTGAAGGTGGTGGTGATGGCACCGGTGCCCAAAGCGCCGTGGACGGCACCGGCAGCGCCGGCCTCGGACTCCATCTCGACAACCTTGACCTGATTCCCGAAGATGTTCTTCAGACCGGCAGCGCTCCACTGGTCAACCGTGTCGGCCATCGGGCTGGAGGGCGTGATCGGGTAGATGGCAGCCACATCGGTAAACGCATAAGCAACATGCGCAGCCGCGGTATTGCCATCCATGGACTGTTTTGCTCTTGGCATTTTTCTTCCTCCGTTTACTGAGGGAATGCCGGAGGGACACTCCCTTTTTAGATTAGCACCCCGCGGTCGGACACCGCGCAGGGGCGGTGCCGGCCCCGGGGCTGGGCGTCCTTTGGGAAGGCAGCAATCCCCTTCCGTTCAGACACTCCCGCTTAAGCCTATTTTACCAAAAAAGGGGGTTGCTAGTAAAGCCTATTTGGTTAGAATGTTGCACAAAAATTTTGTTTTGTTGTGTGCACTTTGACTATTTTCAAACAAAGAGGGCGGGGCTTTTGCGGTATAAGGGTGTTAATTGGGACTTCTTGTGCCGGACGCTGCCGCGCGCCGCCGCCGTGCAAAAGCAACACCTGTCCAGACAAGACCCTGACACACCCGCGCAGGTTGCACCAAACGAAAACACGGTTTTTTAGCGTTACAGCTTGCTTTTTCCGTTCATCTCACCGGCGGGGCGCGGCGGCCGGGTTCAGAGCGATTTGTCCATTTCCTGGCGCTTCTTTGGGCCGGGAACTTCCGGGGTTTTCTGCCCGCCGCGTCTGCCCCGGCACGGTTTGTGCGGTTTGACGGAACGGATTTCTTGACACTTTTTCCCGCCCGCTTTACAATAAAACCAACTTACAGAAAAGGAGTGCCGCAAGATGGCTCATACCGAACAGACTCTGGATTCCCGACAGATCTTTGAAGGCCGCGTGTTCCGGGTAACGGTGGACAAGGTGCAGCTTGAGAACGGCAGCACCAGCACCCGGGAGATTGTGCATCACCACGGCGGCGCCTGCGTGCTGGCCGTGACGGAGGACGACCGGCTGTACCTGGTCCGGCAGTACCGCTATGCGCTGCAGGAGGAGCTGTGGGAGCTGCCCGCCGGCAAGCTGGAGGCCGGCGAGGACCCGCTGGCGGCGGCCAGGCGCGAGCTGGAGGAGGAGTGCGGCGTGACGGCCGACCGGGTGTTCAGCCTGGGGGTGCTCTATCCGACCGTCGGCTATGACAGCGAGAAGATTTATCTGTGGGCCGCGCAGGGTCTGCACCGGACGAGCCAGCACCTCGACGAGGGCGAGTTCCTCGACGCGACGCTGCTGCCCTTTGACGAGGTGCTGCAGATGATCCTGCGGGACGAGATCCGGGACAGCAAGACGGTGGCGGCGGTGCTCAAATACGACCGGCTGCGCCGCGAAGGGAAGGTCTGAGATGCCGACGGTACGCCTTGCCTTCTGTGATCTGGCGCCGGACTGGAACCCCCGGGACAACTACTTCACCCGGGCCGTGACGGGGGCCGGCTGGACCATCCAATTCTGCGACGGGCCGCAGGATCACCCGGATTTTGTGATCTGCGGCACCTTCGGCCATGCGTTCCTGGACTATTCCTGCTGCCGCATCCAGTTTTCCGGCGAGGACAGCTGGCCCGACCTGAATCTGTACGACTACGCGATGGGCTTTGAACTGCTGGACTACCAGGGACGGTATCTGCGGCTGCCGCTCTACGCGATGCGGGACAGCTGGGCGCCGGCGCTTGCCAAACACACGCTGCCCGACGAGGCGTTTCTGAGCCGGACAAAGTTCTGCAACTTTGTGGTGAGCAACGATTTTTCCCGCGAGCGCAACGAGTTCTTTGAGGCGCTCAACGCCCACCGCCCGGTGGACAGCGGCGGCAGCTACCGCAACAACATCGGCGGGCCGGTGGCGGACAAGCTGGCGTTCCAGCGCGGCTACCGGTTTTCCATCGCCTACGAGAACAGCCGCGGCCCCGGCTACTGCACCGAGAAGATTGTGGACGCCTTTGCGGCGGGCACCGTCCCGATTTACTGGGGCGATCCGCTGATCAAGCAGGAGTTCAACCCCGCGGCCTTCCTGTGCGCCGACGACTACCCCGATCTGCCCTCGCTGATCGAGGCCATCGACGCGCTGGACCGGGACACCGAGCGGTATCTGGCCGCCTGCCGGGCGCCGATCCTGGCGCCGGACGGCAGTTCCCGGGCGCAGCGCTATCGGACCGACGCCCCCTGCCGGGAATTCCTGACCGGCATCTTTGAGAAAGGCCCCCACCTGCGCCGCAACCGGAGCTGCTGGGGCACCATCTACGAGGGGGATCTGCACTACTATTACAAGCTGGCCGAGCAGGCGTCCCAGCCCCGGACGTTCTGGCAGCGGCTGCTGGGACGGAGCTGAGATGACCGACACTGAACACTACACGCTGCACCCCATTGCCCACATCCGCACCGACTTTGCCGAGAAGTTCGGCATTCCGCGCCAGAGCGGTCTGGTCGCCGAGCTGCAGGGGCGGATTGTCTTTGAACCGGCCTACCGCAACCCCGAGGCGCTGCGCGGGCTGGAAGAATATGAGTATCTCTGGCTGATCTGGCAGTTTTCCGAGGTGGTGCGCAGCGGGCAGGACAGCTGGCGCCCGACGGTGCGCCCGCCCCGGCTGGGCGGCAACACCCGGATGGGCGTCTTTGCGACCCGCAGCCCCTTCCGGCCCAACGCGCTGGGGCTGTCCTGCGTGCGGCTGGCCGGGGTGGAACCCGCGACGCCGGACGGACCGGTGATTCTTGTCGCGGGCGCCGACCTGCTGGACGGCACGCCGATCTACGACATCAAGCCGTATCTGCCCTATGTGGACGCCCACCCCGACGCCGCGGGCGGATTCACCGACCGCACCCGCGGCTATGCGCTGGAGGTGGACTGCCCCGCCGAGCTGCTGGCCCGCCTGCCCGAGGACCGGCGGGCGGCGCTGTGCGGGGTGCTGCGCAGCGACCCGCGCCCGAGCTACCAGCATGACCCCGACCGGGTGTACGGGATGCGCTTTGCGGGCTTCACGGTGCGGTTCCAAGTGGATGGCCGCCGCCTGACGGTCTGCGACATCCGCCCCGACCCCTGAGACCTTCCGAACGCCGGACCCGACTTTCTTTGCCGGGCCCGGCGTTTTTTCCGGCACTTCCCCGCCCCGGATGCCGTGTCAGCTTCTTTTCGTTTTCCTGCAAAACGCCGCCCCCGGACAGGCCGGGGGCGGCGTTGTTTGTTATGTTCTGCGGGCGGGCAGAAGCCGGCGCAGACGGCGGCCGAAGAGCAGTGCGACGGCGGTCAGCAGGCTGATGACCTCGCACAGCCGCCAGAGTCTGGGTTCGACAAACCGGACCGTGAAGGTGCCGGAGTAGCCGGGGCTGAGCACGGCAGCCACCTTGCCCCCCGCCGTCTTGGCCACCGAGACGGTGCCGCCGTCGTTGGCGGTGAGCCGGTAGCCGGGATAGTAGATCAGCGGCAGTTCGACGCTGGCATCGGCGTCGGAGGGGTTTTCGGCCGTGACGGTGCAGCAGAGATCGCCGCGCTGCGCGTCCGTGATGACGGCCCCGCCCACCGTGTGGAAGGAGGTGTCGTCGGTCCAGTCCTCGTCAAAGCCGACCGGCAGGTATTCCAGCATGCTGTTGTCCTTGCCGGACTGGATGTCGCGGCCCTCGGCGGTGCGGTTGCGGCCGATGTAGCCATGGGCGTACATGCCGCAGTCCATCCAGGCGAGCAGGCAGCCCAGCACGACGAGGATGGACGCCGCGCCGGCGGCGAGCTGCCGGGTGGTGCAGTGCTGCAGGCAGAGCACGGCGCAGCCGCCGAGCAGGGCGAAGCAGAGCGAGACCGGCATCAGGTAGCGGAACGGGAACTGGATGTTGCACAGGATTTTGGCAATCGGGGTACCGAGGATCTCATACAGGCTGTTCCAGTCCATCCAGCAGACCAGATAGACGCCGGCCGCTCCCAGCAGGGCGGCGGGAATGCCGATCTGGTCGGCGCGGCGGGGCCAGCGGCGGAACACCGCCTTGCACAGCAGGTAGAGCGCGGCGGCCAGCACGAGGGCGCCGCCGATGCGCAGTGCCGAGGTGGAGAGGTCGTCGTCCCACAGCCGGAACAGGAATCCGACCGAGGTCCGCACGGCGTTGAGGTCGTGGTTTTCCAGCGCGGTGCCGCGGTAGGGGTCGCGCAGATACTGCAGGAACGGCACGAGGAACCACAGGTTGAGCAGCACCGTGAGGCCGGCGCCCTTGAGCAGGATGAGCAGGTTGCGGCGCCGCAGGGCCCGGGGCAGGCAGAGCAGCACGAGGGCGACCGAGGTCAGCGCCATGATTTCAGTGCTGACGGTGTGGCTCTGGATCAGGCCGGTGAAGCCGAGCATGAGGGGCAGCCAGGCGCGGTCGTGCTCACGCGGGGAGGCGT
This sequence comes from Gemmiger sp., assembly GCF_036306485.1. Classification (GTDB taxonomy): domain Bacteria; phylum Bacillota; class Clostridia; order Oscillospirales; family Ruminococcaceae; genus Gemmiger. Next base: position 6,993 of record NZ_JAXJZK010000020.1, read on the forward strand.
CGTCGGCGTAGAGGGCCCAGAACCCCCAGGCGATCATCGGCAGGAAGGCGATGGCGATGGCCTCGCCGATGCCGTGGCGCCAGTAGCAGTCCGTCAGGCGGTAAGCGGCGGTCGCATAGAGGGCGGTGGCGGTGAAGGCCGCCGTCCGGGAGCGCAGCATCCGCGAGAAGCTGATCCAGCCGATCGCGACGGTCAGCGCGCCGGTGACAAAGAGCAGCGCGTTGAACGCCTGGTAGAGCGGGAAGCCCGCCAGAACGAGGAGCGCCGGGAAATAGAGCAGCGCCTCGCCATAGAAAATCGGGCTGGCGTAGCCGTAGCCGTTGAGGAAATCCGGGTAGATGCGCACCGGGAACTGGCCGGAGCGCAGTCCCTGGGCGATGCTCCAGATGCGGTTGTAGTGGAAATAGGTGTCGGGGCCGTGGCCGGCGAAATCGCTGAAGGTGGGGTAACAGACCAGCACCGTGAGAGCGGCCAGCCCGAACAGGACGGCGCGGCGGCGGGGGTCGGGCAGCAGGCGGCTGTCCGGCGAGAGGGCCCAGACCAGCAGGTCGAGCGCCGCAAAGAGGAGCAGCGCCGTGACGAGCCGGACGACACGCCAGCCCCAGTCCTCCTGGACGCGGACGGCGTAGACGGTCAGGTCGGGGGTGTCGGCATAGACCTGCAGTGCGAGGTCGCTGCGCCGGCCCTGGACCCAGAAATGGCCGCTGACCGTGCCGTCGCCGTCCAGCGTGAGGTCATAGCCGGCGGACTGGGTCATCGTGACGTTGGCGCGCAGCGTTCCGACCGTGACGCCGCTGCGGGCATTGGCGGCCGCGTAGTCGATGGAAAATTCATACCGTCCTTCCCAGAGGCTGAACCACGGGGAGGAAAAGACGCCGACACCGACGCTGTTCTCGTCGGCGGCCTCGGCCTCGGCGAGCCCGGCGAAGGTTTCGTCGCAGCCGTCCTGCAGCCGGATGCCGCCGCGGTCGTCGGTGGTGACGGGCAGCTGATCGCGCAGGCCGGTCATCTCGGCGCCGGTGAAGGCGGCGGACTGGACCGGGCGGGTCAGCGCCGCGGCAAGGCTGAGCAGCACCGCGAGCTGGAGGATGACCAGCACGGTGCGCAGCGGATGGGCCGCCGCGCGGCGGCCCAGGGTCGTGAAGAGTTGTTTCATCGTCTCACCGCCGGCAGCTTATTCGTCCGCACCCTCGTCGGCGCGGCGTTCCTCGGCCTCGATGGCCGCGAGCTCCTCCGGCGAGGGGTCGCTCTCCCCTTCGTCCTCGGGCTTGGCGGTCTCGGCGGAGGCGTCATGATCGACACGGGCCAGCGTGGCAACCTTGTCGTTGGCGTTGAGGCGCATGACCCGGACGCCGCTGCCGTAGCGGGACTGGATGTTGATGTCCGAGACGTGCATCCGGATCAGGATGCCGTCCTGGCTGATGAGGATGAGGTCGTCGGTCTCGTCCACCACCTTGATGCCGGCGACGCCGCCGCGGGTATAGTTGCGGATGCCCAGACCGCCGCGGCGGGTGATGCGGTAGTCGTCGATGAGGCTGCGGCGTCCCTTGCCGTCCTCGGTGACGGTGACGACGGTTGCGCCGGGCCGGCAGACGCCGACGCCGACGACGTAGTCCCCTTCCCGCAGGCGGATAACCCGGACGCCGTGGCCGGTGCGGCCCATGGCGCGGGCGCCGGACTCGCTGAAGTGGATGGCGGCGCCGTCGTGGGTGGCCACGATGAGTTCATCGTCGCCGCCCGTCAGATGGCACCAGACCAGGGCGTCGTCCTCGTTGATCGCGATGGCGTTGAGGCCGGCGCGGCGGATGTTGCGGAACTGGGACAGCGGGGTGCGCTTGATGAGGCCCTGACGGGTGACCATCGTGATATAGCTGGTTTCGGGGTCCATGTCGGCGGGCTGGCGCATCATGATGGTGACCTTCTCGCCCTCCTGCAGCTGCAGGAGGTTGGCGATGTGGGTGCCCTTGGCGGTGCGGCTGCCCTCGGCGACCTGGTAGCCCTTGAGGCGGTAGACGCGGCCGCGGTCCGTCATGAAGAGCATGTTGTCATGGGTGGAGCCGATGAACAGTTCCTCGGTGAAGTCGCTGTCCTTCTGGGTCATGCCGGCCACGCCGCGGCCGCCGCGGTTCTGGGCGGTGTAGGTGTCCACGGCGGTGCGCTTGATGTACCCTTCATGGGTCAGCGTAAAGACGCAGGTTTCCTCGGGGATCAGGTCCTCGATGTCCACCTCGCCGGAGACCGCCTCGATGGAGGTGCGGCGGTCGTCGCCGTACTTGTCGGCCAGGGCGGTCAGGTCGTTCTTGACAATCGCCATCGTGTGGGCGTCGTTGGACAGGATGTCCTTGTAGTTCTCGATGGCGGTGCGCAGCTGGCCGAGTTCCTCGTCGATCTTGAGGATCTCGAGCCCGGCCAGACGGCCGAGCTGCAGTTTGACAATGGCGTCGGCCTGGGGATCGTCAAAGCCGAATTTTTCCATAATGGCGGCCTTGGCCTCGGCGAAGCCGCCGCGGCAGCCGCGGATGGTGGCGATGATCTCATCGACAATATCGACGGCGCGGCGCAGGCCCTCGAGGATGTGTTCCCGGTCCTGGGCCTTCTTGAGCTCAAAGGCGGTGCGGCGGCGGATGACCTGGAACTGGAAGTCCAGATAGCGCTGCATCATCGTCTTGAGGCTCATGATCTTGGGCACGCCGTCATCCAGCGCGAGCATGATGACGCCGACGGTGTCCTGCAGCTGGGTGTAGCGGTAGAGCTGGTTGAGCACCACCTGGGGGTTGGCGTCCTTCTTGATCTCGACAAGGATCTTCATGCCGGTGCGGGAGGAGGACAGGTCGTTGAGGTCCGAGATGCCGTCAATCCGCTTTTCCTTGACGAGGTCGCCGATGGATTCCAGCAGCCGGGTCTTGTTGACCATGTAGGGAATCTCGGTGATGACGATCTCAAAGCGGCCGTTCTTTTTCTCGACGATCTCGGCGCGGCCGCGCAGCGTGATCTTGCCGCGGCCCGTCGCGTAGGCGGCGCGGATGCCGCTGCGGCCCATGATGATGCCGCCGGTCGGGAAATCGGGGCCCTTGATGTGCTCCATCAGGCCGGGCAGGTCAATGTCGGGGTTGTCGATGAGGGCGACCATGCCGCTGACGACCTCGCGCAGGTTGTGGGGCGGGATGTTGGTCGCCATGCCGACCGCGATGCCCTGGCTGCCGTTGACCAGCAGGTTGGGGAACCGGCTGGGCAGCACATGGGGTTCCTTCTTGGTCTCGTCGAAGTTGGGGTCCCAGTCGACGGTGTCCTTCTCGATGTCGGTGAGCATCTCGCAGGCGATCTTGGACATCCGGGCCTCAGTGTAACGGTAAGCGGCCGGGGGGTCGCCGTCCACCGAGCCGAAGTTGCCCTGGCCGTCCACGAGCGGATACCGCAGGCTGAAGTCCTGGGCCAGACGGACCATCGCATCGTAGACGCTGGCGTCGCCGTGGGGATGGTAGGCGCCGAGCACCGCGCCGACCGTGTCGGCCGATTTGCGGTAGGGATGGGAGGGGTCATTGCCGCGCTCATGCATTGTGTAGAGGATGCGGCGGTGCACCGGCTTGAGGCCGTCGCGCACATCGGGCAGCGCGCGGGAGACAATGACCGACATCGAGTAATCCAGGAAGGCCGTCTCGATCTCCTGCCGCACGTCCCGCACAATCACTTTGGTGCCCGAACCGGGTACCATAATCACATTTTCTTCCATTCAATTCACCTTAATCTGTCACACATCGAGCTTGGCATACTTGGCGTTGCGCTCAATGAATTCTTTGCGCGGTTCGACCTGCTCGCCCATCAGGATGCTGAACGCCTCGTCGGCGCGCTCGGCGTCCTCGATCTTGATCTGGACGATGACGCGGTTGGCGGGGTTCATCGTGGTCTCCCAGAGCTGTTCGGGGTTCATCTCGCCGAGGCCCTTGTAGCGGTTGACCTTGGCGCCGGGCATCTCGGCCGAGAGGACCTTCATCTCCTCGTCATTGTAGGCATACTTGACGGTGCTGCCCTTCTGCAGCTTGAACAGGGGCGGCTGGGCGACATACACATAGCCGTGCTCGATGAGCGGCCGCATATAGCGGAAAAAGAAGGTCAGCATCAGCGTGCAGATGTGGGAGCCGTCCACATCGGCATCGGCCATGATGAAGATCTTGTGATAGCGCACCTTGGTGATGTCGAACTCGTCGCCGATGCCGGTGCCCAGCGCGGTCACGACGGGCATCAGCTTGTCGTTGCCGTAGATGCGGTCGGCGCGGGCCTTCTCGACGTTGAGCATCTTGCCCCACAGCGGCAGGATGGCCTGGATGTTGGAGTCGCGGCCCTGCTTGGCGGAGCCGCCGGCGGAATCGCCCTCGACGATGAAGATTTCGGTTTTGGCGGGGTCGCTCTCGTGGCAGTCGGCGAGTTTGCCGGGCATGCGGTTGTTTTCCAGCGCGCTCTTGCGGCGGACCAGCTCGCGGGCCTTTTTGGCGGCGGCGCGGGCGCGGGCCGCCTGGGTGACCTTCTCGAAGATGGTCTTGGCGACGGCGGGGTTCTCCTCCAGGAATTCCGAGAGCTTGGCGTACACCATGCCGGAGACCAGCGTCTTGATGTAGGTGTTGCCGAGCTTGGCCTTGGTCTGGCCCTCGAACTGGGCTTCCTGCAGCTTGACCGACACGACGGCGATCAGGCCCTCGCGCACGTCGCTGCCCTGCCAGTTCTCGTCCTTGTCCTTCAGATACCCCTTGGCGCGGCCGAACTCGTTGAAGACGCGGGTCAGCGCGGTCTTGAAGCCCTCCTCATGGGTGCCGCCCTCGGGGGTGTGAACGTTGTTGGCAAAGCTGAGCAGCAGTTCATTGAAGCTGTCGCAGTACTGGATGGCCACCTCGGCGACGGCGCCGTTGGCCTCGCCGCGCATATAGATGACCTGGGGATGCAGCGGGGTCAGGTCGCGCTTTTCGTGCAGGTACTGCACAAAGCTGCGGATGCCGCCCTCATAGCACATGGATTCCCGGCGCGGCTGGTTGTCGTTGTCGGCGAGGGTTTCGGGCCGCTCGTCGGTCAGCGTGATGCGGACGCCGGCATTGAGGAAGCTCTCCTCCCGCAGGCGCTTGAGCAGGATCTCGTAGTCATAGACGGTGGTCTCGGTGAACATTTCGGGGTCCGGCTTGAAGGTGACCGTCGTGCCGGTCGAGGCCGCGGGGCCGATCTTTTTCAGGTCGCCGTCCGGCTTGCCGCGCCGGAAGCTCTGCTCGTACTCGGCGCCGTCGCGGCGGACCCGGACGACGAGCCACTCGCTCAGCGCGTTGACGACGCTGGCGCCGACGCCGTGCAGACCGCCCGAGACCTTGTAGCCGGAATTTTCGCCGCCGAACTTGCCGCCGGCGTGCAGGACGGTGTAGACGACGGTCACGGCGGGGATGCCCATTTTGGGCTGGATGTCCACAGGGATGCCGCGGCCGTTGTCGCTGACTTCGATGATGTTGCCGGGCTTGATGCTGACCTCGATGTGGGTGCAGTAGCCGGCGAGTGCCTCGTCGATGGAGTTATCGACGATCTCATAGACCAGGTGATGCAGACCGCTCGGCCCGGTCGAACCGATGTACATACCGGGCCGCTTGCGCACGGCCTCCAGGCCCTCGAGAACCTGGATCTGTGCGCCGCCGTACTCGTGGTCGGTGGCGGTGTCGCGGTTGGTTTCGGTGATGATTTCTTCTGCCATTGAATCCTTTCCTCCATTCCCTCGGGGGGTGCGGGTAAAACCGGTTTCCGGGAATCAGTATACACCCGGCATCCGGCTCTCAGAGATCAAATTTCGCGGCGCGGCCGCGGATGGCCGCCGTTGAGATCTGGGTCACATAGACGGTCTGTCCGGGAAAATCCGTGACGACAAAGCTCTTGGGCATGTCGCCGCTGACATCCACCACCGCGCCTTCCCGTTCGGCGCGGCGCAGGAACTCGTCGGTGATTTTGGGTTTCTGGCCCGCATCGGTGGCGGTGTCCAGATCAAACACCCCGATGATGTCGCGGGTCTGGACGATGAAGTCCTGTCCCAGATGCAGATACACGGTGGTTTCCTGCCTTTCAGTCCTCCCGCACCCGGCCGCCCTCGACGAATACCAATTTTCCGTTGGTGCGCGCAAAAGCGGCGGAGTCGCAGGTCGTCACAAAGGTCTGTTTGTCCTCGATGCGGGTCAGCAGATAGGTCTGGCGGGCGTCGTCCAGCTCGCTGAGCACATCGTCCAGCAGCATGACCGGGTGCTCGCCCAGCACCTCGCCGGCGACGGCGGCCTCGGCCAGCTTCATGGACAGCACGGCGCTGCGCTGCTGGCCCTGGCTGCCGTAGATCTTGCCGGGCTGGCCGTCAATGAGGATTTCAAGATCCTCGCGGTGCGGCCCGGTCAGGCAGAAGCCGGCGCGCTGTTCGGCGGTGCGCAGCCCCTGCAGCCGGGCGGCCAGGTGTTCGGCGTCGGGCTGGCAGCAGGGCAGATAGCGCAGCTCCAGCGTCTCGGCGCCCCGGGAAATATCCCGGTAATTGGCGGCTGCCGCGGGGGCCAGCCGTTCCAGATAGGCGGCCCGGCGCTGCATGACCTCGGTGCCGTAGCGGACCATTGCCTCGTTGTAGGCATCGAGCAGCAGGTCGGCGCCGGCCGTGATGTCGTAGGCCTTGAGCAGCGCGTTTTTCTGGGCCACGACCCGCAGATACCGGCGCGACGCCGCCAGATACCCCGGGTAGAGCTGGCAGAGCGCCGCATCCAGAAAATGGCGGCGCCCTTCCGGCCCGCCCTTGATGAGGCTCAGATGATTGGGGTCAAAGACCACCGCCGTGAAGGTGCCCGCAATGGAGGCAGCCCGGCCGCGGTCCGCGCCGTTGAGGCTGACGGTCCGGCCGGGACGGCGGCTTTCGCGGCTGCCGACGGTCAGGCGGGCGGTCTGGGGACGGCCGCCGCTCTCAAAGGCGGCATCCAGCACGGCAAACGCGGCGCCGCGCCGGATCAGTTCGGCGTCGCGGGCGCCGCGGAAACTCTTGCCGCCGGTCAGCAGCCAGACGGCCTCAAGCAGATTGGTCTTGCCCTGGCCGTTTGCACCGCACAGGACGGTCAGCTGCGGCGCGGGATGCAGTTCGGCCTGCGCGAGGTTGCGGAAATCCGTGACGGCCAGACGGTCCAGCCGCATCAGCCGCCCTCCGCAATGCGGACGGCGCGGCCGTCCAGCTCGATCACGTCGCCGCTGACGCATTTTTTGCCCCGCATCGTGCAGACTTCGCCGTTGAGCGTCACGGCGCCGCCCTGGATCAGCTCCTTGGCCTCGCCGCCCGTCTCGCACAGGCCGGCGAATTTGAGCAGGGCGTCCAGCTTGATGTTCGGCGTATGAATCCGGATGATTTCCATACTTGTCAGCCCCCGTTTCAGCCCTCGTTCTTGAACCGCACCGGCAGGACCAGATAGATGAAGTCCTTGCCCTCGACCGGCAGCAGCTTGACCGGGCTGAGCGGTCCGTTGATCTCAATGCGCAGTTTCTCGGCCTTGGAGTTGCGCAGCGCGTCGAGAAGATAGCGGTTGTTGAAGCCGATTTCCATCACATCGCCCTCCATGCTCTCGGGGGCGAACTCGTCCACGACCTTGCCCAGCGGCGTCTGGCAGCGCACCGTGACCTTGTCGGGCGCAAAGGTGATGCGCAGCGGGTTCTTGAGCCGGTCGGTGATGATCAGCGAAGCGCGTTCCAGCGTGCTGATGAAGCTCTTGCAGTCCACGACGACCTGGGTGCGGCACTCCTTGGGGATGACCCGCTCATAGTTGAGGAACTCTCCCTCGATCAGACGGCTCATGATCGTGTAGCCGTTCGTCGTAAAGACGACATACCGCCGGTTGGCGTCGATCTTGACGGGGTCCTCCGGTCCGCCCAGGATCTTGAGCAGCTCCTGCAGGGTTTTGGCGGGGATGATGATGCGGATGTCGCGGGTGCAGGTCACGTCGCGCTGCAAAATGGCGAGGCGGAACCCGTCGAGCGCCACAATCGTCAGGCTGCCCGGCTCGATGACGAACAGCTCGCCGGTGTGGGCGGGCTTCTTGTCCTCGACGGCGACCGCATAAATGGTCTTTTCGATCATCTCGCGCATCATCGAGGTGGGAATCGTCATGGTATTTTCGGCCGCCGTATTGGGCAGACTCGGATAATCGCTCGCGTTGAGGGCGGGAATCTCAAATTCCGCGACGCCGCCGCTGATGATGGCCATGCCCTCGTTGTTCAGCTCGACCCGGACGGTGCCGGACGGCATCCGGCTGACCACCGAGCCGAACAGCTTGGCTTCCAGCACGGTCTCGCCGGGGACCAGCACGTTGCATTCGATGGTCGTCGTGATGCCCATCTCCATATCGTAGCCGGTCAGCGTCAGGGCGAAGCCCTCGGCCTTGAGGTAGATGCCCTCGAGCACCGGAATGGCGGAGCGGTTGGTGATCGCGCGGGAAACGCCGTCAATGGCGGCGGAGAGAAGTGACTTGTCGCACTCGAATTTCAATTTTATTCACCTCATTGAAGTTGCAGAATCGGGATTATGGCGGCTGTGTTCGGGACAGCGCTGAGTTTTCCACCGCCTTAGCTGCTTCTGGCACCCCGCGCAGCCCGAAACCTTCCGGTCTGGCAGGAGAAACAGAAAACTTTGATAGTCGTAGTAGTAGGGGGTGTGGAAACCGTGGAAAACCCGTGGAATGCGGATAACGGCCGGATTTGCGGGCTGTGGATTTTCCGGAAAGCGGTGTGGAAATCTTTTCCGCGGCTGTTGAGAACCGGAGTTGTCAACTTGCGCGGTGGAAAACTCATGTTAATTGTTGAAAAATCGGTTGAAAATGTTGAAAGATGGGTTTTCCCGTGGAAAACGTACCGAAAGAGCGGTTTACCGTCGGTTTTTGAAACCGTCAGGTCCGGATGTTTTTCATGATGTCGTCCACGGTCTCTTTCAGGTGGCGGTCCTTGCCGATGTTTTTCTCCATCGTGTTGATGGAGTACACGACGGTGGAATGATCGCGCTGGAATTCCGAACCGATGGCTTCCATGCTCATGCCGGTGATCTCGCGGATGATGTACATGGACATCTGCCGGGCGGCGCTGACGTTGGCGCTGCGCTTCTTGCCGCGGATGTCGGCGGGCATGACGTTGTAGGTGCGCGCAACTTCGTTGATGATCTTTTCAATCGTGACCGGGATGGGCTGGGTGTCGTTGAGGGTGTCCTTGATGGCCGTCGTGGTCACCCCGATGCAGGGGGCGATGCCCTCCAGCATATAGTAGGCGTTGAGCTTTTTCACGGCGCCTTCCAGCTGACGGATGTTCTGTTTGAGATGGTTGGCGATGTATTCGGCCACATCGTCGGGCAGGTCGAGGTTGAGCAGCTCGGCCTTGCGCTTGACGATGGCGACGCGGGTCTCAAAGTCCGGCGGCTGGATGTCGGCGGTCAGGCCCCACTCGAACCGGGTGCGCAGACGCTCTTCCAGGCTCTTGATCTCCTTGGCCGGGCGATCCGACGCCAGCACGATCTGCTTGCCGGCGTTGTGCAGCGTGTTGAAGGTGTGGAAAAATTCCTCCTGGGTGCTCTCCTTGCCGGCCAGGAACTGGATATCGTCGATCAGCAGCACGTCGGCCTCGCGGTATTTCTGTCGGAACTGCTCGGTGGTCGCCGTCTTGACGGCCGTGATGATCTCGTTGGTGAATTTTTCACAATCCACATAGACAATGTTGAAATCCGGATGGTTCTTGCGGATCTCAATCTGGATGGCGTTGAGCAGATGGGTCTTGCCGAGTCCCGACGGGCCGTAGATGAACAGCGGGTTGTAGGCGCCGGACGGGTTGGCCGCGACCGCCTGGGCCGCCGCGAACGCGAACTGGTTGGACGGGCCGCGGATGAAGTTTTCAAAGGTGAAGTCGTACCGGCCGGACGGCAGGCTGGCTTCGTCCAGCGCCTTGCGGGACTTGTCCGGCGCGGCTTCCTCGTGCGGGACGGTGAAGCGCACCTCCACATCGAAGCCCAGCACCGTCTTGAACGCCTCGGCCAGCAGCCCGGTGTAGCGGTCGGATACGATCTTGCAGATGAAATCATTGCGGACTTCCAGCGTGATGCAGTTGGAATTTTCAAAGCTCACGGCCTTGAGTCCGCTGATGTAATACTGATAGGTCGCGTCGGCGGTATGTTCACGGCAGTACTCCTTCGCCGCGTCCAGAACGTCGTTGAATGAATCCATGATACTCCCCACTTCGGTGATTTTTTTGTCCCTGCCCCGGGACACAAAGATACAGATATAGTATAGCACAATTCCACAACCAATACAATTATAATATGTAGTGAGTTTTCAACCTTCCCTGCAATAAATGTTGAAAAACCGCGCAACCGGTTGCCACCCGCGTCAAACCCTGCTATAATTAAAAAATTATCTGCCGCGTATGCGGACGGAAGGGGGCGGTGCGGATGACGCGCAGCAGCGGACGGCGTGCCGCGGTGTTTCTGGTGCTGCTGGCGGTGCTGTGGGCCGCCGTGATGGCGGGCAGCGCCGTCGAACCGCTGCGCACGCTGCTGGCGGAGCTGACCGATTCGACGGGGTACAGCGATGCCCCGGCCGAGGAGATTGCCGAGAACCTGGCGCTGGTCTGCACCGAGGACGATGCCGCGGGGCTCATCATCGGGGACAGCGTCTGCAACCAGGTGTTCGGCCCCTTCCAGGACTGCAACGAGGACTGGACGGTGGCCGCGACCAACCGGGCCGTGACGCTGGCGGGCCAGTACCTGCTGGCCGAGCAGTTCCTGGACGCCCACCCGCAGGCCGAGGAGGTCTGGCTGATGCTGGCCCCCGACTCTTTCGCGGCGGACTTTGATGCGAACTACGGCTACCAGTACGTCGTGACCGGCTTTGCCCCCTACGGGCTGCTGAGCCACCTCGATGCCGAGACCCGCGCCGAGCTGGCCCGGGCCTACGGGGCGCCCTTCCTGAGCGAGGGGTTCGTGCGCTGGATCAACGCCTCCCCGCTGGGACGCAAGCTCTACCTCAACGCGCTGGTGGACCTGGGCGGCGGGCTGGACCGGGAGGGCGCGCTCTGCCCGATGGCGCAGCGCACCCTTGACCGGCTGGAAACGCTCTGCCGCGAACACGGCGCGGCGTTCCACCTGGTCTGTGACCCGCTGGCCTCCACCGAGTACCGGCAGACCAGCCTGGCCGCGCTGGAACAGGCCTTCCGCGAGGCGGGACTCTATGACCGGTACGCGGGGTATTTCACCGACGTGGTGTGGTACGACCCGGGGCTGTTCGGACCGGACGGCCTGCATTTTGACTATGAGACTTCCGATCTCGCATTTTTCGCCGATGTCGTGCGCGACCTGCAGCAGGCAACGGGCGGATTTGCCGGCATGACGCTGCAATATGACTGAAAACAGCGGTTTTTCCTCTTGACAAACTCCCCATGGGTACGATATAATTGAAATCTGCAAGGCTGCCCCTGTATAAACGGGCATTGGCCAAGCGCAAGAATGCGAAATGCCCAATCATGGGGGAAACTTTGAAGGAGGGAATACCACAATGAAGCAGACTTTCCAGCCGAAAAAGCGTCAGCGCAGCCGCGTCCATGGCTTTCTGAAGCGCATGGCTTCCAAGAACGGCCGCAAGGTGCTGGCCCGCCGCCGCGCGAAGGGCCGCAAGAGCCTGACCGTCTGATCGGACAAATCTGATACCGCAAATAAAGGCTGCTGCGATTGTCAGCGGCCTTTTTTGCTAAATACGGCAGACTCTGGATGCTGCCCACAGCGGAAAAGAATGCTATGCGATACAGAAAACTGACGAAGAACCGGGAATTTACCCGGCTTTATGCCCGCGGCAAGAGCTATGTACATCCCAACCTGGTGCTGTATGTGGCCAAGAACCGGTACGGGGTGCCGCGGGTGGGCCTGACCGCCACCAAGAAGGTCGGCCATGCCGTGCAGCGCAACCGGGCGCGGCGCGTCATGCGCGAAGCGCTCAGCGAACACCTCTCGCAAAATGCCGGCGGATATGATATAATCCTGGTAGCGCGCGGCCGCACGCCCTACCTCAAGAGCACCCAGGTCAGCCGGACGCTGGCCGCCCTGATGCGCCGCGCCGGTCTGCCTGACAAGGCGGACGAGCAATCATGATCGTCCGGGTGCTCTCGGCGATGATCCGGTTTTACCAGCGGCGGATCAGTCCGCTGCTCGGGCACAACTGCCGGTTCACGCCGACCTGCAGCCAGTACGCCCTCGACGCGCTGCGGATTCACGGCGCCGCCAAGGGCCTGCTGCTGACGGTCTGGCGGCTGCTGCGCTGCCAGCCGCTGGGACGCTGCGGCTATGACCCGGTGCCCGAGAAGGGCCGCTGGATCAATCCCCGCCGCCGGCTGCACCGCGGCTGAGCCCCGCGGGACCGAACCAACCTCTCATGTCTTCCCCCGCACGGCGAAGACCTACTATAAAATAAATGCTCCGCGTGCGGGCGGGGCGGAAGGACAGACTATGGGATTTCTTGCAATGATCCTGGGACCGTTGATGCGGATGCTGTATCAGCTGATCCCGAACTTCGCCCTCACGATGATTGTTTTCACCGTGATCATCAAACTGGTCACGCTGCCGCTTGCCATCAAGCAGCAGAAGTCCATGGCCAAGATGTCGGTGTTCACGCCGCTCATCAACGAGATCCAGCAAAAGTACAAGAACAATCAGGAAAAACAGCAGGAGGAGATGCTCAAGCTCCAGCAGGAGTACGGCTTCAGCCCGACGGCGGGCTGCCTGCCGATGCTCATCACCTTCCTGCTGCTGTTCGGCATGATCGAAGTGGTCTACCGTCCGGTGCAGTACATCCTGGGCATCCCCAAGGATGCCATCACGGCCGCCTGTGAGGCGCTGGGCATCGCGACGAACAACACCACGACGATGCAGACCATGCTGATCAGCCAGATCCACGCCGGCGCCGCCGCGACGGTCAACACCGGCCTGACCGCCGACCAGATCAGCGCCATCAGCAGCTTCAACACGGACTTCCTCGGCATGGATATGTGTGTGGTGCCCGGCTTCCACCTGTCGCCCATCATCATCTTCCCGATCATTGCGGCCGTGACGATGTTCCTCTCCTATGGTATGACCCAGAAGATGTCCGGCCAGCAGGCCCAGATGCAGCGCAGCATGAAGATCATGATGTGGGGCATGAACATCATGTTCGTCGTCATGTGCTTCCAGCTGCCGGTGGCCTTCTCGCTGTACTACGGCACCTCCAACATCTGCCAGCTGCTCCAGACGGCGCTGACCTACACCGTGTACAGCCCCGAGAAGTTCAAGGCCCAGTATGAGGCCGAACTCGCTGCCAAGAAAGCGGCCAAGAAGGAAAAGAAGACCGTGACCGTGCAGGAGAACGGCAAGAAGATCGAGAAGGAAGTCAGCCATCGCGAGGCGGACCGGATGCGCCTGGAGTATGCGCGTCAGCTGGATGCCGAGCGGGATGCCTACGACCGGACCGTGCCGCTGACGGCGGAACAGCGCGCCGAGCGGGATGCGCAGACCAAGACCCGCAAACGCAGAAAGTAAAAATCCCGCCCTGGGAGTGGTAAGGAGGTTATCAACGATGCGAGAAATGGAAATGACCGCCCGGACCGTGGAGGAAGCCGTCGAGGCTGCCTGTGCCGCGCTGGGCGTTGACCGTGACGACCTGAATGTGAGCTACGAGGTGCTGGAGATGCCGGCCCGCCGCGGCCTGTTCAAGGTCATCCCCGCCCGCGTCCGGGTGACGGTGGAGGAGTCCGAGACCGCCGCTCCGGCGCCCGAGTCCGCTGCGCCGGCGCCCGCCGAACCGGAGGCACAGCCCGCCCCCGAAACGCCGTCCGAACCCGCCGCGCAGCCCGAACAGCCCGAGGCCGCCGCACCCGCCGAGGCTCCGGCCGAAGCCCCGGCGCCCGAGACCGCTGCGGACGGCGAGCAGCCGCTGGACATTGCGGCGGACCCGCGCCTGCAGGCCGCCGTGGACTACCTGACCCCCATCTTCACGATGATGGGTGCGCATGATTTCACCTTCCGTGCCGGCCGCAAGGGGGAGGCCACCATCCTGCATGTGGAGGGTGACCGCCTGGGCGCGCTGATCGGCCGCCGCGGTGAGACGATGGAGAGCCTGTCCTACCTGGCCAGCCTCGTCGTCAACCGGATGGAAGGACCCTATGTGAAACTCGGCATCGACGTGGGCGGCTACCGCGACAAGCGGGAGGAGGACCTGGCGGCGCTGGCCCGCCGGATCTCCGAGCGGGTCATCCGCACCGGCTGCTATTACGAGATGGAGCCGATGAACCCCTACGAGCGGCACATCATCCACACGGCGGTCGCCGGCGTGGAGGGCGTCCGCAGCGAGAGCAAGGGCGAAGGCCCCGAGCGCCGCGTCGTGATCTATTCCACCGACCCCGATGCCTGCAACCTGCCCGACCGTGACAGCGGCCGCCGCCGCGGTGGCCGCGGCGGTTCCCGCGGCGGACGCTCGGGCCGCGGCAATGACCGCCAGCGCGGCGGCCGTCCGGGCCGCGGCAGCCGGGAAGGCGGCAACCGTTCCGGACGGGGCGGCAGCCGCCGTGGCCCCCGCGCCTCCAGCGTGCCGGCCCGCGAATTTGCCGAGACGCCCCGTGATCCCGAGGCCCGCCCGCAGGCCCCGGCCCGCACCGAGCATATCCATGACGGTGACGAGTTCGAGATGTTCGGCAAGATCGAACTGTAACCCTTCCGCCCTTCGGGGCAAACCCCAACCCGACCCCAACGCCGGTGACAGCGCCCCGCGCCGCCACCGGCGCTTTTTTTGTTTGTTTTCCGTCCTGCGTTCCCCCTGCACGGCCCGGCTCCGCACGGCCCGTTGCTCTGTAATCTTTTTTCAGTCCCTTGCCCAGCCCATTGCCCCCTGACGCTTTTTCATTCCCTTGCACGCCCCGTTCTCTTGCGGCCCTTCCCCCATTTTTCCCACGGGAAAAACTGAAACCCCCGCCGGTTTTCCACAAACCAAGAAAAAAGAGTGGAAAACTTCGCTTTGGGGGGAAGGCCGCAAAAAAGCTCCCAGCTTGCTTGCGATCGACTCCCCGCTTTCCGCCGCCCGCTCCCCTCGCCACTGCTGCCCGCCGCCGCTCCCGCCTGCCATCGCTTCCCACCCTGCCGCCGCGTCCTGTCTTGCCGTCACTTCCCACCCCGCCGCCACTTCCTGCCTTGTCATCACTTGCCGCCCCGCCCACCATCCGCCAGCATACCCTCCCAACCTTAGCCTTTCCCCGCTCGATTTTTTCACTTCTCGCCCCATCCGCCCTGTCTCTCTTCTCTGCCGCGCCCCCTGTGCTGACACCCCGGCCACCACCTTTCCCCGATTCCACCCCCACCCCTGCGGCATTTCTGTCTGTCCTGCGCCGCACCTTTTCCCGCAGAAAAACCATGTCAACTTTCCACAAACCAAGCAAAAAGAGTGGAAAACTTCGCTTTGCGGGAAGGCTGTGAGAAAGATCCTGCCTTGTGGGCCACCGGCGCTTTTGTCTGCCTGGTTTCCGCTCTGCTTTCCCCCGCCCGACCCGGGCCCGCTGTTCCGTAACGCTTTTTCGTTCCCTTGTACGCCCTGTTCTCTTGCGGCCCTTCCCCGCCCCTCGCCGCCCTCCCGCAGCTTGGTTGACCACCCTGTTCCGCGGAAGGGCTTTTTTGTTGCCTTCCCCCGCCTACGGCTCCGCCACACGGCCTTTCCCCCACTTTTCCCCGCGAAAAAACCTGAAACCCCCGCCGGTTTTCCACAAACCAAGCAAAAAGAGTGGAAAACTTTGCTTTGGGGGAAAGCTGCAAAAAATCCGCTGCCTTGTGGGCCATCGGGTCCCCGCCGCCCGCTCCCCTCGCCGCTGCTGCCTGCCACCACTTCCCACCCTGCCGCCGCGTCCCACCCCGCCTGCCATCCGCCAACATACCCTCCCAACCCGAGCCTTTCCCCGCCCGATTTTTTCACTTCGCACCCCATCTGCCCCGCGGGATTCCCGTCTCGCGGCCTTTCCCGTACCCTCCCCGCCTCACCCCTTCGCCAACGCTCCCTCCCGCCCGGCTCCATTTTCATCATTTCCGGATTTTTCCCCGCGCCCCTGTGCTGCCCCCTTCCCGGCCACGACCTTTCCCCGTTTCCCTCCTACCCCCCGCCCCTCCCGTCTGTCCTGCCCCCTTCCCACAGAAAAACCCCGCCAACTTTCCACAAAGCGGCAAGAACTTGTGGAAAAGTCGGCGGGGTTGCGCGGCGAGACGGGGGCGGGTATAATAGAGAAAACACGCAATCGAGGACAGGGGGACTGGATATGTCGATCACCGTTCGGGGCGTCACCTTGCTGCCGCCCGCCCGGGTGGGAGCCGGGCAGATGCGGGTCATTGTGCCCGTGATGGCAAACGATCTGGGACCGGCCGCGGCGGCCGGGCAGGCCGGGGACCTGGTGGAGCTGCGTCTGGACGCGCTGCCGGAGCTGGACCTGGCGGCGGCGCGGGAGGCGCTGGCCCGGACCCGGCAGGCCATCGGACCCCAGCGGCCGCTGCTGGCGACGGTGCGCACCCGTGCGGAGGGCGGGCTGACCGATCTGCCGCCCGAGCGCTACGCCGCGCTGCTGGAAGCGCTGTGCGCGGACCGCGTTGCCGACCTGGTGGACCTGGAACTGAGCACCGGGCCGGAGATCCTGCGCCGGGTGACCGGGGCCGCCCGCCAGGCGGGGGTCGTGACGGTGATCAGCAGCCACGATTTTTCGGCCACGCCGGAGACCGGCGAGATGGCCGCCCGGCTGAACCGGATGGCGGACTGGGGCGATGTGGCCAAGCTGGCCGTGATGCCCCGCTGCCCCGCCGATGCTGCCCGCCTGCTGGAAGCGACGGCCCTGGCGGCGCAGGCCCGGCCCGACACGCCGCTGATCACGATGGCCATGGGCCCGCTGGGCGCCGTGACCCGCGTCTGCGGCGCGGCGTTCGGCTGCTGCGCGGGGTTTGCCTCGGCCGGCGTGAGCAGCGCCCCCGGCCAGCCGGCCGCCGAGGCCCTGCGCGCCGCGCTGTCCGCCCTGCCCGGCTGCGGCGTCTGAACTCCGATACAAACGAACAGCCCTCCCGGGCCATCCCGGGAGGGCTGTTTCCTGTCCCAAAAAAGCGGCGCCCTCCCGAAGTTGCCCGGGAGGGCGCCGCGGTGGATTCAGGTGTGCAGAACCATCACTTGTTCTTGGGGATCAGCACGGTCTTGCCGCCCATGTAGGGCTGCAGGACGGTGGGAATCGTGACGGTGCCGTCGGCCTGGAGATGGTTCTCCAGGAAGGCGATCAGCATGCGCGGCGGGGCCACGCAGGTGTTGTTGAGGGTGTGGGCCAGATGGGTCTTGCCGTCCTCGTCCTTGTAGCGGATGTGCAGGCGGCGGGCCTGGGCATCGCCGAGGTTGGAGCAGCTGCAGACCTCGAAGTACTTCTGCTGACGGGGGCTCCAGGCCTCGATGTCGCAGCTCTTGACCTTGAGGTCGGCCAGGTCGCCGGAGCAGCACTCCAGCTGGCGGACCGGAATTTCCATCGAGCGGAACAGCTCGACGGAGTTGTGCCACAGCTTGTCGTACCAGGTCATGCTGTCCTCCGGCTTGCAGACGACAATCATCTCCTGCTTTTCAAACTGATGGATGCGGTAGATGCCGCGCTCCTCGATGCCGTGGGCGCCCTTCTCCTTGCGGAAGCAGGGAGAATAGCTGGTCAGGGTCAGGGGCAGCTTGGCGCCGTCCAGCGTCTGGTCGATGAAGCGGCCGATCATCGTGTGTTCGCTGGTGCCGATCAGATAGAGGTCCTCGCCCTCGATCTTGTACATCATGGCATCCATCTCGGGGAAGGACATGACGCCCTTGACGACGTTGCCGTGCATCATGAAGGGCGGGATCACATAGGTGAAGCCCTTGTCGATCATGAAGTCGCGGGCGTAGGCGAGCACCGCCTCGTGCAGGCGGGCGATGTCGCCGAGCAGGTAGTAGAAGCCGTTGCCGGCGACGCGGCCGGCGGAGTCCAGATCGATGCCGTCAAAGCTCTCCATGATGTCGACATGGTACGGGATGGGGTAATCCGGCACGACGGGATCGCCGAAGCGCTGGACCTCGACGTTGCAGCTGTCATCGGGGCCGATGGGCACGCTGGGGTCGATCATCTGGGGAATCGTGTACATGATCTGCTGGATCTTCTCCTGCAGTTCGGATTCGCGGGTTTCCAGCTCCTTGAGGCGGTCGGCCTGGGCGGTGACCTGCTTCTTGATCTCCTCGGCTTCGGCGGCCTTGGAGGGGTCCTTCTTGGCCTGGCCCATCAGCATACCGATCTGCTTGGAGAGCTTGTTGCGGTTGGCGCGCAGCGAGTCGCCCTCGCCGATGGCGGCGCGGTACTCGGCGTCGAGGGCGATGACCTCATCGACCAGCGGCAGCTTGGCGTCCTGGAATTTCTTTTTGATGTTCTCCCGCACTTCGTCGGGATGCTCGCGGACAAAACGGATGTCTAACATGATAAATCCCTTTCCTCTCTTATTGATGGCGTTCGGGGTCATATTGCCCCAGCAGCCCGGCAAACTGCCGGAGCTGGTCGTCGGAATAGAAAGCAATGCTGAGTGTGCCGCGGCCGTCCTTGTACTCGACATGCACCTCGTTGCCGGTGACCTCCTTGAGGGCGGCTTCGACCTCGGCGGCGAGGACCGGCCGGGTGAAGGCGTCCTCGCGGCGGGCGGGCCTGGGAGGCCGGGACAGCTTGCGGCAGAGCGATTCGGTCTGCCGGACGTTGAGGCCCTTGGCCGTGACCTGCTCGGCGGCGGCCTGCATGAGGTCGTCGCTGGCCAGGCCGAGAATCGCCTTGGCATGGCCGGCGCTCAGGGCGCCGGTGCGGACCTGTTCGCGGACCGGTTCGGGCAGCGAGAGCAGCCGCATCGAGTTGGTGATGGCGCTGCGGCTCTTGCCCAGACGGCGGGCGGCCTCCTCCTGGGTGAGGCCGTAGCGGTCGATGAGCTGACGGCAGCCCTCGGCCACCTCGATGGGATCGAGGTCCTCGCGCTGGAGGTTCTCGATCAGGGCCAGGGCGGCGGCCTGCTCGTCGGTCACTTCCTTGACCAGGACGGGCACCTCCTCCAGCCCGGCCATCCGGGCGGCACGCCAGCGGCGCTCCCCCGCGATGATGACGTAGCCGGGCCCGGCCTTCTTGGGCCGCACGGCGATGGGCTGCAGCAGGCCGTTCTCGGCGATGCTGGCCGAGAGGGCCGCCAGCGACTCCTCGTCAAAGTTCTTGCGCGGCTGGTCGGGGTCGGGCTCGATCTCCCGCAGCGGCAGATGGGTCACATCCGCGCTGTCCCCCTCCTCGGGGGGCAGGTCCTCGAACAGACTGTCCAGGCCCTTGCCGAGTCC
Organism: Gemmiger sp.; assembly: GCF_036306485.1. GTDB lineage: Bacteria > Bacillota > Clostridia > Oscillospirales > Ruminococcaceae > Gemmiger. The sequence continues at coordinate 26,390 of NZ_JAXJZK010000020.1, forward strand.
GCCCAGTTTGCGTTTTGCCATCGTTGGTTCACTCCCCTTTCGCTGCGGCGGTCAGTCCCGCTCGTTGTTCTGCAGAAATTCGCGGGCCATGGCCATGTAGGCCTCGCTGCCGCGGCCGTTGGGCTCGTAGAAGTTGATCGGCATGCCGAAGCTCGGCGCCTCGGACAGCCGGACCGTGCGGGGCACGACGGTCTTGTAGACCTTGTTGCCGTAGTATTTCTTGACCTGGGCCACGACCTGCATGGTCAGGTTGAACCGGCCGGAGTACATCGTAAAGACCACGCCCTCGATGTCCAGATAGTGGTTGTACTTCTTGCGCACGATCTTGAGGGTGTTCATCAGCTCGGACAGACCTTCCAGCGCGTAGTATTCGCACTGGATGGGGATGAGCACGGTATCGCAGGCGCACAGGCCGTTGATGGTCAGCAGATCCAGCGAGGGCGGGCAGTCGATGAAGATATAGTCGTAGAGTGTGACGACCGGAGCCAGCACGCTGCGCAGCCGGTTTTCGCGGCGGGGCAGCTGGACAAGCTCGACGACGGCGCCGGCCAGCTGGGTGTTGGAGGGAATCAGATCGGCATTGAATTTTGTCTTGACGATGGCCTGACGGACATCATCCCCGTCGATCAGACAGGTGTAGATGTTGGAATCCTGGCTCTTTTTTGCCACGCCGTATCCCGAGGTGGTGTTGCCCTGGGGGTCCAGGTCCACCACGAGCACCCGTTTGCCGAGTGCGGCCACGCAGGACGAAAGGTTGACGGCGGTGGTGGTTTTGCCGACACCGCCCTTCTGGTTTGCAATCGCAACGACTTTCGCCATGATTTCCCTCCTTTTGAAACGTCTTTTTCAATTATACCACAGCTTTTGGATAATAAAAAGGGCCAAAACACAAAAAAAGGATGTTCCACGTGGAACATCCGGACAAACGGCAAAAAAAATCCGCCGCTGCCCTGGGGGCGCAGCGGCGGGGCCCGGAAAACTCAGACATGGATTTCCTCGGGCATTTCGGGGGCGTGGCAGGCCTCGGTGGTGTCGGGCACCGGCGGCGCCGGGGAGAGCGGAATCCGCACGGTGTACTCGAGATACCCGTCGGTCTGGTCGCAGCTCGTCACGGCCTGGATGCCCTTCTGGGTCATCAGATCGACGGCGTGCTGCAGCGTGTTGACAAAGAGCCGCACATCCCCCACCATCGGCATCGTGCGGCGGCAGGGACCGGGCGCGTCCTTGGGGGCGGCGAGCATCGTGTCCACCAGGCGGTCGGCCTCCCGCACGCTCATCTTGTCGCGGGCCATCTTTTCCAGCGCGGCGGTGCGGCGGCTCTCGGGCAGACGCAGCGCGGCCCGGGCGTGGCGTTCGGTCAGGCCGCCCGCCGTGCAGAGCTGCTGCTGGGCCGGCGTCAGCGCGAGAAGCCGCAGTTTGTTGGCCAGCGCCGGCTGGCTGAGGCCGAGGCGGCGGGCCGCCTCGGCCTGGGTGCAGTCCCACAGCCGGATGACCTCCCGGATGCCGCGGGCCGTGTCGAAGGGGTCCAGCTGGGAGCGCTGCAGGTTCTCGAGAAGGCCGAGGGCGGCGGATTCGCTGTCGTCGTAGCTGGAAAGAATCGCGGGGATCTTTTCCAGCTTGGCCAGCCGGCAGGCGCGCAGACGCCGCTCGCCGGCGATGAGCTGGTAGCGGTGCATCCCGATCTTGCGCACCGTGACCGGCTGCAGCAGCCCGTTCTGCAGGATGCTGACGGCCAGCGCCGCAATCTCGGTATCATCAAAGGCGGTCCGCGCCTGGTAGGGCGACGGCTCGATCTGGCTGACCGGCAACATCAGAATCTTGCCGGCTTTCTCTTTCTTGGACATGGGGACCCTCCAACCTGCTCACTCGGTTCGGGCTGCAAAAAAGCCCTGTGTTTCTGCTTGCATCAACAAGCATAACACAGGGCAAGGGGCGAATTCCAGCACAATCGTGCGCCACGATTCGCGCAGATTCGGCAGCTCAGAGCGGCTTTTTTGCAATTTTTCCGCCGTTGCGGGGGTAAACGGTCGGAGTCTGCGATATTTTCCTGCACAGGACGAGCCGCCGCTCGCTGCCGTCCGGCAGCGTGAAGGCGCGGGTGGCCTCGTGCCGGCCGCCGAGCTTTTTCAGCGCGTTGGCGGAGCCGGCCAGCTCGGCGTCGGCGTCGGGCCCCTTGAGGGCCACAAAGACGCCGCCCACCCGGACCAGCGGCAGGCAGTATTCGCAGAGCACCGGCAGCGCCGCGACGGCCCGGGCACAGGCCACGTCGTACCGTTCGCGCCAGACCTTGCGGGCGGCCTCCTCGGCGCGCTCGCGGGCAAACTCGACATCGGTCAGGCCCAGCTCGCCGCACAGGTAGCGCAGAAAATCCATCCGCTTGCCGGTGGGCTCCATCAGGGTCAGGCGCAGCTCGGGCTTGTAGAGCTTGGCCACGACGCCCGGAAAGCCCGCGCCGGTGCCGACATCCACGACGCTGCCCGCGACCTCCGGCTGGGCGGCAAAGAGCAGACTGTCCGCAAAGTGGCGGTCCTCGATGCCCTCCGGCTCGGTGATGGCGGTCAGGTTGACGCGCCGGTTGTAGTCCACCAGCAATTCGGCGTACCGGTCCAGCAAATCCAGCTGGCGGCCGGTCAGCGTGATGTTCCACGTGGAACATTTTTCGGCCAGGCGGTTCTTGTCAATCATGGGGGTTCTCCTTTTTGTATTTGAGCAGCGCGACGGAGAGCTGGGCCACGTCGCTCGGACTGACGCCGGGAATCCGCCCGGCCTGGGCCAGCGTGCGCGGCCGGATGCGGGCCAGCTTCTCCCGCGCCTCGAGGGTGACGGTGGTCAGCGGGGCATAGTCAAAGCCGTCGGGAATCGCGACGTTCTCGTGGCGCTGCACCTCCCGGATCGCCCGCTGTTCCCGGGCGATGTAGCCGGCATAGCGGATCTCGGTCTCGATGCGCAGCGCCATCATCGGGGTCACGCCCTCGCCGCGGCCGATCACCCGGGCGATCAGCTCATAGTGGACGCCGGGGCGCTTGAGCAGCTCGGCCGCCGTGCCGCCGCTCACCCCGACGCCGGCGGGCAGTTCCCCGCCCGCCGCCTCGCGCAGTCTGGCCAGCGGCACCTTGGTTGTGGCCAGCCGGTCCAGCTCGGCCTGCTTGACGGCCATGTCGCGGGTGAAGGCCTCCCACCGGGCGTCGTCCACCAGCCCGTACTCGCGACCGATCGGGGTCAGGCGCTCGTCGGCATTGTCCTGCCGCAGGCTCAGCCGGTACTCGCTGCGGCTCGTCATCATCCGGTAGGGGTCCATGACGCCCTTGGTCACGAGGTCATCCACCAGCGTGCCGAGGTAGGAAGTGTGCCGCGCCAGCACCAGCTCGCTCTTGCCCAGCGCGTGGCGGGCGGCGTTCAGCCCGGCCAGCAGCCCCTGGGCCGCGGCCTCCTCGTAGCCCGAGGTGCCGTTGAACTGCCCGGCGCCGTAGACGCCCCGCACCACCTTGCTCTCCAGTGTCGGAAGCAGGCTCGTCGGGTCCACACAGTCGTACTCGATCGCGTAGGCCGGGCGCATGATCTCGAGGTGCTCAAAGCCCCGGATGGTCCGGTACATCGCGTTCTGGACGCTCTCGGGCAGGCTGGAACTCATCCCCTGCAGGTACATCTCCTCGGTGTCCTCGCCGCAGGGCTCCACAAAGATCGGGTGGCGCTCCTTGTCCTTGAACCGGACGACCTTGTCCTCAATCGAGGGGCAGTACCGCGGCCCGACGCCCTGGATGTCCCCGCCGTAGAGCGGCGACCGGCTCAGGTTGTCGAGAATCACCCGGTGGGTGTCGGCGTTGGTGTAGGCGATATAGCAGTTGACCCGGTTGTGCATCGGGGTGTGGGTCAGAAAGCTGAAGGGCTGCAGCAGCTCGTCGGGGTCGCCGGGCTGACATTCCAGCCGGGAAAAATCAATGCTCCGCCGGTGGACCCGGGCGGGGGTGCCGGTCTTGAAGCGGCGCAGCGGGAAACCGCGCGCCACCAGGTCGCGGGTCAGGGCGGTGGCGGCGTGCTGGCCGTCCGGCCCGCCGTCATAGTGGGCCTCGCCCACAAAGATCCGCCCGCCCAGCGTCGTGCCCGTCGCAATGACGACGCACCGGCAGGCATAGTAGCCGTTGAGGTTGGTCACGACGCCGCACACCGCACCGTCGTGCACATCCAGCGCGACGATCTCGGCCTGGTGGATGTCCAGCCCCGGCGTTGTCTCGAGGGCGTGTTTCATCCAGATATGGTAGCGCATCCGGTCGGTCTGGACGCGCAGACTGTGGACGGCCGGCCCCTTGCCGCGGTTGAGCATCCGGCTCTGCAGAAAGGTGGCGTCGGCGGCCAGGCCCATCAGCCCGCCCATCGCGTCGATCTCCCGCACCAGGTGGCCCTTGGCGGTGCCGCCGATCGAGGGATTGCAGGGCATATCGCCGATCAGGTCCAGCGTCAGCGTAAAGACGGCAGTCCGTGCGCCCAGCCGGGCGGCGGCGTGGGCGGCCTCGATGCCGGCATGGCCGGCGCCGATCACAATGACATCATAACTTCCGAGTTGATCCATTCTCTGTTTCCTTCTTGTTTATTTGCCGACGCAGAACGTCGAGAACACTTCATCCAGGGTGGCTTCGCCGGCATCCTCGCCGGTCAGCCGGGCCAGGGCGCGCTGCGCATCGGCCAGGCACACCCCGATCGCATCCAGCCCGAACCCGCCGGCCCGGGCCTGCAGTGCCTCGGCCAGGGCGTCGCGGGCCTCGCGGGCGGCATCCAGCTGCCGGGCGCTGCAGAGCGCCGCGGCGTTGGGGTCCAGCCGGGCCGTGCCCAGCAGTTCGCTGACGGCGCGGCACAGCGGGTCCAGGCTCGCCGGGTCCCGCGCCGAGATCGCCAGCACCTGCCGGAAATAGGGCGCCAGCGCCTGCTCGGCAAGCCGCTGGGCATCCCCCTGCCCTGCCAGGTCCTGCTTGTTCAGGATGGCCAGCGCCGGCCGCCCCGAACACCGCCGCGCGATGTCGAGGTCCTCGGCGGTCAGCGGCTCGCCGAGATCGAACACCGCCAGCACCAGCCCGGCTTCCTCGAGCTTTTTCCAGCTGCGGCGGATGCCCTCCGCCTCGACGGGGTCATCTCCGGCGTCCCGGACGCCCGCCGTGTCGAACAGGTTCAGCCGGATGCCGGTATCCCCCAGCATGACGGGCTGTTCCAGCACGTCGCGGGTCGTGCCCGCGATGGGCGTCACGATGGCGCGGTCAAACCCGGCCAGCAGATTGAGCAGCGTGCTCTTGCCGACGTTGGGCCGGCCGAGCAGCACGCAGTCCACGCCGTGGCGCAGCACCGCGCCGGCGCCGTAGCCGTCAATCAGGGCATCCAGCGCCTGTTTCTGGGCGGTCAGGGTGCCGGCCAGCTCGGCGTCGGACAGCTCGGGCACGTCCTCCTCGGGATAGTCGATCCAGGCCGTGATGTGGGCGGCCAGCGTCTGCAGCGCCGCCCGGATGCCGTCAATCCGGCGGGCCAGCGCGCCGTCCAGCGCGGACTTGGCCAGCGCGGCCCCCTGCCGCCCGTCCGCCGAGATGATCTCCATGACGGCCTCGGCCTGGGTCAGACTGATCCGGCCGTTCTCCAGCGCGCGGCGGGTGAACTCGCCGGGCCCGGCCGGGGACGCCCCGGCCAGATACAGCGCCTCAAGCAGCCCCTGCACCATCGCATGGCCGCCGTGCACCGAAAACTCGATCACGTCCTCGCCGGTGTAGCTGTGGGGGGCGCGGTAAAACAGCGCCACCGTCTCATCCATCTCGGCGCCGCGCAGCAGATAGTGGCCCAGCATCGCGGTGTAGCCCGCGGCCTTGCGGACCTGCCGCCCCGCCCGCACCGGGCGGAACACCCGCTCGGCAATCGGATAGGCCTGCGGACCGGACAGCCGGACCACGGCAATCCCTCCCACCCCGGGTGGGGTCGCCAGTGCACAGATCGTAGACGGCATATTTCTCATCCTTTCACACAATTTCTCAGACTAAGCATAGCACAAAACCGCACAAAGGTAAATGGCAAAAAACAGCGGGCCGCCGCCCGAAGGCAGCGGCCCGCATCGGAACCGGAAGATCAGCCGCGCCGCACCCGGCCGCGCACCATGCCGAACAGCTTGGCCACCATCGTGAACACCTCGCGGAAGTTCAGCGCGCAGACCACGGCGGTCAGCACCGTCACGGGCAGCACCCAGTGCTCCGCCGTGAAGAGAATCGCGATCTCGGCCAGGATGAGCGCCAGGTTGACCGCCATCCAGACCGGATGAAAGTCAATGACCAGCAGCCCGCGGGTCGAGTAGGCCCGCAGCAGAAAGACCAGGAACAGCGACAGGAAGCTCGCCAGCGTGACGCCCCACGGCCCCAGCCAGCGGATGAAGAAGTAGTTCAGCACCAGGTTGGCCAGCGCGCCGGCCAGCATGGTGTACAAAGAACTCGTCGAACGTTTGTACACAACGTAGACACTGTTGAGGAAGTTGTTCAGGCAGGTGCACAGCGAGGCCAGCGTCAGGAAGGGCACGAACTGCCAGCCCAGGAAGTAATCCTCCCGGAAGATGTGCATCATCGGCTGGCACAGCCAGACCACGCCGGCCGCACAGCAGAACATCACGCTCGCATACACCCGGAACACCCGGCTGAAGAATTCCTGCCGTTCGCTCTCCTCGGTCACGGCGGAGAGCTGCCACGCTTCATAGAAGATCTGCCCCACAATCGTGATGATCTGCGGCAGGTAGTAGCCGGACTTGAGCAGCCCGACCCACCAGGTGCTGCTGTGGCCGTCCACCCCGCCGCACATCCCCTGGACATAGAACATGTCCGAGGCGTTGATGACCCAGAAGCTGATCGAGGCGGGGATCATCGGCACGCAGTAGCGCAGCATCTCCTTCCACAGCGAGGCGCTGAACTTGCGCAGCCGGAAGAAGGCGCTGCACCGCCCGACCAGAAAGACGAACACCGCCGAGCAGGCATCCGAGCAGGCCATCGCCAGCAGATAGCCGTTCGCGCCGAGGTTCAGCACGTCGAGGAACAGATAGTAGAAGGCGAGCAGCGAGGCCGAGGTCAGCACGCCGTCCAGCGCGACCAGACGGTTGAGCATCCTGGCGCGGATGAACTGGGTGCAGAGGGTGCGCAGACAGCTCATCAGCACGCACAGATAGATCAGGACCAGATACTCCCCCGCCCCGGGGATCATCCCGACCAGCGGCCAGCAGACCAGCATCAGCGCAAAGCCGGTGCAGATCGTGGCCAGCCCGTTCATAAAGACGCTGGCCTTGTCCACCGACCGGTCCAGCCCGAACCGGATCACCGCAAAGCTGACGCCCAGACTCACCACCGGGATCAGCAGATTGGCAACACTCTGCATCAGGCTGGTCACGCCCATCACGTCGGGGCTGTCCAGCACATAGCTCAGATACGGCTGGACCACCAGACTGATGACCTTGGACCCGAAATTGGAGATGGCGAACAGCAAGGTGTTGTTCACCAGTGTGGAATAGCGTTTGGAATCCGACAAGAGCAACCTCCTCCCTCCCGGAACGGCGTCACCGGCCCTGCAGCAGGCGGCGGGCCTCACGGTATCCGGGCAGTGCCCTGCCGACCGCGGCCCAGAACGCCGGGCTGTGATCGGGATGGGCAAAATGACAGTATTCATGGACCACAACATACGTCTGGGCTTCGGGCGGCATCGCGGCCAGGCGCAGCGCAAAGCAGAGCGTGCCGGTGCGCAGACTGCAGCTGCCCCAGCGGGTTTTCATGTCGCGCACCCGCACCCGGGGCATCCGCCCGCCCGGACACTGCGCCGCAAACCGGGGATACCATTCCCGGCACAGCGCCTCCATCCGGGCCAGGGCCGCGTCGGGGTCGGGCAGCGGCGGCCGGTCTGCCAGCCGGGCGGCAATCCGCGCCCGGCTCCGGGCAATCCAGCCGGCGTGGTCCGCCACAAAGGCGTCCACCTGGGCGGCGGCGGTGCGGCGCGGCGCACTGACCGCCACCGTCCCGTCCTCCCGCACCCGCAGGTTCAGGTTGCGCACCCGGCGCCGGGTCAGCGTGTACTGCACGCCCCCCGCACACCGCTCCTCGGTCTGCACGGCAGCCATGGCGCTCCCCCCCCTTCCCCTTGCGGCCGGATGCCTTTATTGTACACGCTTTGTCCCCAAAAGGAAAGTGCACCCGGCGCGCATCCATCCAAAAAATTTACCCATTTACAAAATTTCAGCCATTGTCAGCGCCGGATGGGTATGCTATAATGGCACTGTCTGAAATTGTGACCAAAATTTTTACCCGCTTCCGCGCATACTTTGGGCGTATTGCCGCGGCGTCTGGCCGTACTCCGACCGGAACGCCCGGTAAAAGTTGGCGTAATCGCCGAACCCGCAGTAGGTGCAGGCCTCGCTGGGCGCCACGCCGCCCGCCAGCAGCTGCTTGGCGTTGAGCAGGCGTTTCTGCAGGATATAGCGATGGACCGTCGTGCCCACCTGGGTCTCGAACTTGCGCAGCAGATGGTATTTGCTCAGGAAGAACCGTTCCGCCAGCGAATCCAGCGTCAGCGGTTCGCTGTAGTGCTCGTTGATGTAGCGCACCACCGCATCCACCACCCGGTCGGAGGAGGTATCCCCCGACAGGGATTTCTGCAAGGTGCGGTCGGCGGCGTCGCGGTTCAGGTTCACCAGCAGCTCGGTCAGGCAGCACTGCGCCAGCAGATCACTGCCGTAGTCCGGCTCGGCGTGCAGCAGGCTCAGCCGCTCGAGCACCCGCCGCGTCTCAACACTGCGGTCCGCCGGCAGGCGCAGCAGGTTGGTGTGGCCCGGCACCGTCGTGTCAAAGCAGCGGGTCAGACTGGTCCGCGGGCTGGACAGCCCTTCCAGATAGCTGCGCCCGATCCACAGCACAATCCGCTCGTACGGCGCGCCGTCCGGCCGGATGCGCGCCTGGTGCAGTTCCAGCGGGCTGACCAGCATCAGATCCCCCGGCCGCATATTATAAAGGTTGTTCTCCACCGTGTAGGCCACCTGGCCGCGCAGCAGCAGATAGACCTCGTAAAAGTCGTGGTGGTGCAGCGCCACCTCGTTCATATAGGTGCTGCGGTACCGGTAGATCTCAAAATCCCGGCGGATCATCGTCTGGCGCCGTGTGTACGGCTGAAAGGCCGCATCAGACATGGGCAATCCCCCTCTCCGCCAGTATAGTACCGCAATTTTTACAATCAATCAAGCAATCCCATCAATTTTATTTGCAAAAAAATCATCGTATACTGAACACAGATCCGGAACCACCGCGCAGACCGCGGAGTCAGATACACGTCAAAACAGCTTTTTAGACAAGGAGTGTTTCACCATGAAGATGAATGCCGCATCCATCAAGAACCAGAAAGCCGAATGGGAAGCCCTGGGCGTCAAGCTGCCCGCCTTCGACCACGAGGCGATGACCGCCAACACCAAGGCGCATCCGCTGTGGGTCCACTTTGGCGCAGGCAACATTTTCCGCGGATTTATCGCGGCGCTGCAGCAGCGGCTGCTCAACGAGGGGCTGTCTGACCGCGGCATCATTGCGGCCGACACCTTCGACTATGACATCATCGACAAGATCTACACCCCCTTTGACAACCTGACCATGATGGTCACCCTCAACCCCGACGGCACCACCAGCCGCGAGGTCATCGGTTCGGTGGCCGAAGGTCTGCGCGCTGACTCCTCCGATGCGGCGATGATGGCCCGCTTCAAGGAGATCTTCACCGATCCCGGTCTGCAGATGATCTCCTTCACGATCACCGAGAAGGGCTATGCCCTCTACCGTCCGGACGGCAGCCTGATGCCGGTCGTCCAGGCCGATATGGACGAGGGTCCCGCCCATGCCCGCCATGCGATGAGCATGGTGGCCGCGCTGCTGTTCGAGCGCTTCCAGGCCGGCAAGTATCCGCTGGCCGTCGTCAGCATGGACAACTGCTCCCACAACGGTGAGAAGCTGCAGTCCAGCGTCATGACCGTCGCCAAGGCCTGGGCCGAGAAGGGCTTTGTGGGCCAGGACTTCATCGACTACCTGTCCGATGAGAGCAAGATCACCTTCCCGTGGTCGATGATCGACAAGATCACCCCGCGCCCGCACAAGATCGTCGAGGAGCAGCTCGCCAAGGACGGCATCGAGGAGATGTCCCCCATCGTGACCTCCAAGAACACTTTCATTGCGGCCTTCGTCAATGCCGAGCGCCCGCAGTACCTCGTCATTGAGGACAAGTTCCCCAACGGCCGTCCCCCGCTCGAGAAGGCCGGCGTCTATATGACCGACCGCGACACCGTCAACAAGACCGAGCGCATGAAGGTCACCACCTGCCTGAACCCGCTGCACACCGCGATGAGCGTCTACGGCTGCATGCTGGGCTACACGCTGATCTGCGACGAGATGAAGGACGCCGACATCGTCGCCCTGATCAAGCGCCTGGGCTATGTCGAGGGTCTGCCCGTCGTGGTCAACCCCGGCATCCTCGATCCCAAGGCCTTCATCGATGAGGTGGTCGAGCAGCGTCTGCCCAACCCCTTCATGCCCGACGCACCGCAGCGCATCGCCACCGACACGTCCCAGAAGGTCGGCATCCGCTTCGGCGAGACCATCAAGAGCTACCTCGCCGAGGGCCGCGACCTGAACACGCTGGTCTCCATCCCGCTGGCGCTGGCAGGCTGGCTGCGCTACCTGCTGGCCGTTGACGACGAGGGCAAGGCCTTCGATGTCAGCGCCGATCCGCTCAAGGACGACCTGCAGGCCAAGCTGGCCGGCATCGAGGTCGGCAAGCCCGAGACCTACCAGGGTCAGCTGCGCGGCATCCTGAGCAATGCGTCCATCTTCGGTGTGGACCTGACCACCACCGTCCTGGCCGACAAGATCGAAGCCTACTTCGTCGCCGAGCTGGCCGGCCCCGGTGCGGTCCGCAAGACCCTGCATGACGCGCTGGCCTGAGGCCGCAGCGTTTGAATACCATATCAAAGGAGGAAAACACTATGCCAATGCAAATGGGCTGGCGCTGGTACGGTGAGGGCAACGACCCCATCACCCTCAACGACATCCGGCAGATTCCCGGTGTCTCCACCATCGTCTGGGCGCTGCACAGCAAGATGCCCGGCGAAATCTGGGAGGAGGACGAGATCCGTCCCGTCGTCGAGCAGATCCGCTCCTACGGCTTCAACGCCGACGTGGTGGAATCCGTCAACGTGCACGACGACATCAAGATCGGTCTGCCCACCCGGGATGCCCTGATCGAAAACTACAAGCAGTGCATCCGCAACCTGTCCAAGTTCGGTGTCAAGGTCATCTGCTACAACTTCATGCCGATCTTTGACTGGACCCGTACCGACCTGTTCCATCCGGTCGGCGACGGCTCCACCGCGCTGTTCTACCAGAAGGACATGATCCAGGACGACTACAAGGCGATGGCCGAGTATATCCTGAACTTCACCGAGAAGTACCACATGACCTTCCCGGGCTGGGAGCCCGAGCGGATGGCCAAGCTGGACGAGCTGTTCAAGGCCTACGCCCCCGTCACCAAGGAAAAGCTGTGGGACAACCTCAAGTACTTCCTCGAGGCCCTCATGCCGACCTGCCACGAGTGTGACATCAAGATGGCCATTCATATGGACGATCCGCCGTGGGACATCTTCGGCCTGCCCCGCCTGCTGGTGGACGGCCCGAGCATCGACCGCTTCCTGTCGATGGTGGACGACCCCTACAACTGCCTGACGCTCTGCTCCGGCAGCCTCAATGCCAACCCCGCCAACAACGTGGCCGACATCGTGCGCAAGCACTGCGACCGCATCGCCTTTGCGCACATCCGCAACATCCACCACTTCCCCAACGGAGACTTCTCCGAGGCCGCTCACCGCGACTGCTGCGGCGAGACCGGCATCATCGACATTCTGCGCGCCTACCATGACTGCGGCTACGAGGGCTATATCCGCCCCGACCACGGCCGTCAGCTCTGGGAGGAAGGTCCCGGCAACTGCCGTCCCGGCTACGGCAAGTATGACCGTGCCCTCGGCATCCAGTACATGCTGGGTGTCTGGGATCTGCTGGACCGCCTCGACGCCGAAAAAGCAGCTCAGTAATTTCCGGGCGAAGCAGCGCTCGGCGGACCGTGCCGTGCATTCCGGCAGGGGGGACCGCCGTCCCCCGCGGTTCCGCCGCTGCGTCTGACGTTTCTGCCCTCCTCCTGATGCGCCGTTCCCCAGATTGCCTGGAACGGCGCATTTTTGCTGCCCGCAAAAATTCCATTTGCAGATTGCCGCCCGGCGGTCTATAATGAGGTGTTGAAGGACAACCTGTCCGATGCGGAGGAACCCATCATGAAAAAAATCTGGATCAGCGGCGCCAACGGCCATATCGGCACAGCGCTCTGCACCCGGCTCAGTACCGAGAAATACCAGCTTATCCCCAACGATGTCCAGCAGGTGGACATCACCGACGCCGACGCCGTCAACGACTTTGCGCGCCGCGAACGCCCCGATGTCATCATCAACTGCACCGGCTTCAACGACGAGGACGGCTGTGAGGCCAACCCCGACCGCGCCTACCGCGTCAACGCCGTGGCGCCCCGCAACCTCGCCCGCGCCGCCGAGGAGCTCGGCGCCAAGCTCGTCCAGATGTCCACCGACGATGTCTTTGCCCAGCCCCGCGACTACCCCTACCACGAGTTCGACACCCCCTGCCCCACGACGGTCTACGGCCTCAGCAAGCTCGCCGGCGAAACCTTTGTCCGCCAGCTCTGCCGCAACTATGTGATCGTCCGCAGCGCCTGGGTGTACGGCATCGGCCGGGATTTCGTCTCGGAGGTGCTCGCCTGCGCCAACGACCCCGCCTGCCCCTGGCTCGCCGTCGCCACCGACCGCGTGGCCTCCCCGACCTCGGCCGACGACCTCGCCGCCGCCGTCGAACAGCTCATCGACCGCCCCGCGCTGGGCGTCTACCATGTCGTCTGCCAGGGCCACTGCAGCCGCTACGACTTCGCCCGCGAGATCCTGCGCGACGCCGGACTCGAGGATCGCCTGACCCTCCACCCGGTGCGCAGCGCCGACGCCGGCGGTGTGCCCTGCTACACCGTGCTGGACAACATGATGCTCCGGCTGGACAAGATCCCCCAGCCCCGCCCCTGGCGCACCGCCCTGCGGGAGTACATCCGCACCCTCGGCTGATTTGCCGGATTGTAGAAATTGAAAAGAATATTCCAGACGGGAGAATCCTCTCCGTCCCCGACCGGGACCCGCACCGCGGGCCCCGGTTTTTTTGTGCGCGGTGCAAGGCGGACTTCACCCGGGAAAACCCCTTGCTAAAAAACTGACACCGCCGGAAAATTTACCCCGTAAAAACGCGGCGGCGCCTTTGGTAGAATACAATCAGAACAACACTCTGCAAAGGCGGGATTTTTATGTCACAGATGCAATTCCTGAACCGCGACGGCGACTTTGTGCTGACCGGCGCGGACCGCGCGGCGGGAAGTTACTTCCCGCTGGTCAACGAGGGCGGCATGATGAGCAGCATCACGCCGCGGCTGGCCGGCGACTGCAAGACCGGCCAGAACACCTTTCTGCTGGCGCCGTGCAGCGAACAGACCCTGCACGAAAGCCGGGCCACCCGCAATTTCTGGCTGAGCTTTGAGGACGGCGGGCTGTGGAGCGCCGCCGGTCAGAGCGCCGCCCAGCAGGCGGCCCGCTTCACCCCCGACGCCGACGAGGTCACCGTCCGGGGCGGCCTGCTCTGGCAGACCGTCGAGCGCCGCTGTGCGGCCCGGGGCATCCTGGCCGCCGTGACCTCCTTCGTGCCGGCCGGGCGGGACACCGTCGAGCTCATGCGGGTGCAGGTCACCAACACCGGCGCGGCGCCGGTCGGCTTCACCCCCACGGCGGCCATCCCGCTGTACGGCCGCGGCGCCGACCATATCCGGGACCACCGCCATGTCACGGCGCTGCTGCAGCGGCTGCGGGTGGCGGCGGACGGCGTTGTGCTGACCCAGACGCTGACCTTCGACGAGCGGGGCCACCTGCCCGGCGAGGACTGCTACACCGTCTACGGCCGCACCGGCGCGGGCGCCGGGCCGCGCCGCTGCCTGGGCACCGTGCAGGATTTCTGCGGCTTTGCGGGCAGCTACGACTGCCCCGCCGCCCTGGCGGACCCCGGCTACACGGCGCCCTGGATGGCCCCCGGCGACACCGCCGAAGGCTACGAGATGATGGGCGTGCTGCAGTTCGAGCCGGTCCGGCTGGAGCCCGGCGCCTCCTGCAGCTGGTACCTGGCGCTGGGCATCAACTGCGGCGGCGAGACCTACCTCGACCCCGACGCCTTCGAGGGCGCGCTGGCCGGAACCCGCCGCTGGTGGCAGGCCCAGAATGCCGCGGCCTTCACCGGCGCCGACCCCGACTTCTCGGCCTGGATGCGCTGGGTGGGCATCCAGCCCACGCTGCGCCGCATCTGCGGATGCAGCTTTCTGCCCCATCACGACTACGGCCGCGGCGGCCGCGGCTGGCGCGACCTCTGGCAGGACAGCCTGGCCCTGCTCCTCACCGACCCCGACACGGTGCGCGGCGACCTCGTGCGCTACTTTGCGGGCGTCCGGGCGGACGGCACCAACGCCACGCTGATCGGCCGCGAACCCGGCGACTTTGCCGCCGACCGCAACAACATCGTCCGCGTCTGGATGGATCACGGCTACTGGCCGCTGCTGACGACGGCGCTCTATGTCGAGCAGACCGGCGACTATTCCATCCTGCGGGAGGAACAGCCCTACTTCCGGGACAACCGCAAATTCCGCGGCGAGCAGCTCAGCGATGACCCCGTCCCGGCCCAGAGCGGCACCGTGCTGGAGCATCTGCTGATCCAGAACATCACGGCCTTCTTTGACGCCGGCGAGCACGGCTCCATCCGGCTGCGCGGCGCCGACTGGAACGACGCGCTGGACATGGCCCCCGACCGCGGCGAGAGCGTCGCCTTCACGGCGGCCTACGCCGGCAACCTGCAGACGCTGGCGGGGCTCTGCCGCGCGATGGGCGGCACCGTCACGCTGGCCGGCGAGGTGGCGGCCCTGCTGCTGACCGATCCCGGGGAATACACAACGCCGCAGCGCCGCAACGCGGTGCGCCGCCGCTACGAGCAGGTCTGCGAGCACCGCACGCTGCCGCTGCGGGCGCTGCCGGCCGGCCAGGTCGCCGACGCCCTCGAGCGGATGAGCGACTTCCTGCGCAGCCATCTGCGCCGCACCGAGTTCGTCACGGACGGCGCCAACCAGTGCTGGATGAACAGCTACTACGACAACAACGGCGACCGCGTCGAGGGGGTGCACGGCACCCGGGTGCGGATGATGCTGACCGGCCAGGTCTTTTCCCTCATGGGCGGCGTCGCGGACGACGAGCAGGCCGGCCAGATTGCCCGCGCCGTGGACTGGTACCTCAACAGCCCGCTGCGGGGCGGCGTCTGCCTGAACACCGACTTCGGCCCCTTCGGCCAGGACACCCCGCCGCTCGGCCGGCAGTTCGGCTTTGCCTACGGCCACAAGGAGAACGGCGCCGTCTTCTGCCACATGGCCGTCATGTACGCCTTTGCGCTCTACCTGCGCGGCCTGACCGCCGAGGGCGCCGCCGTGCTGCACGAGCTCTACACCCAGAGCCTCAACTTTGAGGTCGCCGGCATCTTCCCCGGCATCCCCGAATACTTCGATCCGCGCGGCCGCGGCATGTACCCCTACCTGACCGGCGCGGGCAGCTGGCTGGTCTACTGCATGCTCACGCGCTGCTACGGCGTGCGGGGCGAGCGGGGCAACCTCCGCCTGGACCCCCGCCTGCTGCCCGACCAGTTCGCCGCCGACGGCACCGCCTCGGTGACCTGCCGGTTCGCGGGCCGCACCGTCACGGTGTGCTACCACCGCGAGGACGGCGACTGCCCCATCGAGGCCCGCCTCAACGGGCAGGTGATCCCCGCCGGACCCGACGGCCTCTGCCTGCCGCGCACCCTGCTGGCCGGCGACGGCCCGCTGACCATTGATGTCACTTTAGCAGAAAGAAGGAGAAGCTGATGAAAAACGATACCTTTACCCTCCGCGACTACGGCCGCCGCCCCACCTTTTCGAGCTTTTTGCCGGGCATTGCGGGTGAAAAGGGCATCCCGCTGTGGTGCTACTACAACAACCGCGGCCAGGCGGTGTGCAGCTTCGGCGTGCGGGACAAGGACCATTCCATCATGGAGTTCAGCGCCGCCCATGTGGCGTACCAGAACGTCGCCCGCACCGGATTCCGCACCTTCCTGACGGTGGACGGTGCCCCCCAGCCCGAGCCCTTTGCGGACGGCCTGGGCACGATGCACATTGCCCCCAACGCGCTGGACCTGAGCTGGCAGAATGACCGCGTCCGGGTGGAGGTCGGCTACTTCACGCTGCCCGAAAGCCCCGTCGGCGCGCTCTGCCGCACCGTCACGGTGACCAACCTGGGCGCCGCCGGCCGGTTCCGCCTGCTGGACGGCATGCCGGCGCTCGTGCCCTACGGCGTCGAGCAGGACGCGCTCAAGAACATGACCCAGCTGGCCCGCGCCTGGATGCAGACCGAGGACGCCGCCGATGGCCTGGCCTTCTACCGCACCCGCGCCAGCATGGCCGACACCGCCGTGGTCACGGCCGTCGAGGGCGGCAACTTCGCGCTCGGCATGACCGAGGACGGCACCCGCCTGCCCGCCGTCGCCGACCCGCGCGCCGTCTTTGGCTACGACACCGCGCTCGAGACCCCCGTCACCTTCTATTCCGGCGACTTCGCCAAAGCCGTCGCCGGCCAGGCCACCCAGAACCTCTTCCCCTGCGCCTTCTTCCTGCGCGAGGCCGACCTGCCCGAGGGCGGCACCCTGCAGCTGTTCGAGCTCTACGGCCAGGCGGGCAGCAAGGCGCTCTTCCGCGACTTCGCCGCCTCCCGCCGGATGGACGCCGACTGGTTCCGCGCCGCCCGCACCCGCGACGCCGCCCTGACCGATACCCTCTGCTCGGCCGCGGCGACCGCCACCGCCGACCCGGTCTTTGACGGCTACTGCGCCGTGACCTACCTCGACAACCTGCTGCGCGGCGGCGAGCCGGTCCGCTTCTGCGACGGCGACGCCCAGAACGTCTTTTACCTGTACAGCCGCAAGCACGGCGACCCCGAGCGGGAATACAACTACTTCACGATGCTGCCCGAGTATTACAGCCAGGGCAACGGCAACTACCGCGATGTCAACCAGAACCGCCGCTGCGACGTGCTGTTCCACCCCTGGGTGGGCGATGCCGACATCCGGCAGTTCTTCAGCCTGCTGCAGTGCGACGGCTACAACCCCCTCGTGGTGGAGCAGATGACCTTCCGCTGCGCCGACCCCGACGCCGCGGCCGCCGCCGTGACCCCCGCCGACCGCCCCGCCGCCCGGGCGCTGCTGGCCGACGAGTTCACCCCCGGCCGTCTGGCGATGGCCGCCGAGCACTGGCAGTTTGAACAGGGCGATGCCGATTCCTTTGTGCAGAAAGTCATCGCCCACGCCGACTGCGAGCCCAACGCCAGCTTCGGCGAGGGCTACTGGACCGACCACTGGACCTACGACCTCGACCTGATCGAGAGCTACCTCGCCGTCTGGCCCGAACAGGCCGCCCGGATGCTCTACGACACGCCGCTGCCCTGGTACGCGCCCCGCGCCCTCGTCAAACCCCGCAGCGAGCGGTACTGCGCCACCGAGCAGGGCCTGCGCCCCCGCGACTTCCTGCGCAGCTGCACGCCGCAGGGCAAGTGGACCGTCACCGCGGACGGCGCGACGGCCCGCAGCAGCGTGATGGAAAAGCTCGTGCTGCTCTGCGCCGTCAAGGCCGCCACGCTGGACCCCGCCGGCATCGGCATCGAGATGGAGGGCGGCAAGCCCGGCTGGTACGACGCCCTCAACGGTCTGCCCGGCCTGCTGGGTTCCAGCGTGGCCGAGAGCTGTGAGCTGGCCCGGCTGCTGGCCTTCACGGCAGACCGCCTCGAGCGGGACGGCCGCAGCGTGACCCTCTACACCGAGATGGCGGACTTCGTCGAGGCGCTGGCCGCCCTGCCGCAGACGCTGACCCCCGCCGAGCGGTGGGACCGCGCCAACACCCTCAAGGAGCAGTACCGCGACGCGCTGGCCGCCGGCCTGTCGGGCCGCACCCGCACGCTGGACGCCGCCGCCACCGCCGCCGCGCTGCGCGGCCTCGAGACCGTCGTGCGCGAGGGGCTGGACCGCGGCATCCGGATGGCCGGCGGTGTCTGCCCGACCTACCTGATGTTCCCCGACGGCCCCGACAGCGACCCCCAGGTGCTGCCGCTCTTCCTCGAAGGCCCGACCCGCTGGCTCAAGCTCTGCACCCGGACCGAACCGGCCCGCGCGATGGCCGGCGCCGTCCGCGCCAGCGCCCTGTATGACGGCGCGCTGCAGATGTACAAGGTCAACGAGAGCCTGCAGGACCTGACCTTCGAGGCCGGCCGCTGCCGCGCCTTCACGCCCGGCTGGCTGGAAAACGAATCCATCTGGCTGCACATGGAATACAAGTACCTGCTGGAACTGCTCAAGGCGGGGCTGTACGACGAGTTTGACCGCGACTTCCACACCGCGGCGGTGCCCTTCCTGGACCCCGACGTCTACGGCCGTTCCCCGCTTGAGAATGTCTCCTTCCTGGCCTCCTCGGCCAACCCCGACCCCAGCCTGCACGGCCGCGGCTTTGTGGCGCGGCTCTCCGGCTCGACGGCGGAGTTCCTCCAGATGCGCCAGATCCTCTTCTTCGGCAAGACGCCCTTCGTCGAGCAGGACGGTCAGCTGACCCTCTGCCTGCAGCCCGCCCTGCCCGCCTACCTGATCCCCGCCGACGGCACCGTCACGGCCCGCTTCCTGGGCAGCTGCGATGTGGTGTACCATATCCAGCCCGGCACCGTCGTCCGGCCCGGCTGCTGCTGCGTCGGTCCCTTCACGCTGCAGCAGGCCGACGGCACCACCCGGACGGTCAGCGCCGTCACCGGTGACGACGCCCGCGCGCTGCGGGACGGCCGGATTGTCCGGCTGGATGTCACGATCGGCAAGGAGGCGCAGTGATGGCCCCGCGCTGTATCACGACCGACCTGCGGGCCGGCCGCCTCTGGGAGGAAACCACCCTCCCGGTCCCCGACGCCCCCGACGCGCTGCACACCGTCTGCCTCTACCCCGACTGCACCGACCAGACGCTGGACGGCTTCGGCGGCGCCTTCACCGAGTCGGCGGCCGTCTGCTGGCAGAGCCTGCCCGACGACGCCCGCGACGCCCTGATCGAGGACTGCTACGGCAGCACCGGCCTGCGGTACACGCTGGGCCGCGTCCCGATGGCCAGCTGTGATTTCAGCCTCGGCCACTACGACGGCGCCGTGCAGGGCAGCACCCGGCGGGACTTTTCCCGGGATGATGACCACATCCTGCCGATGGTGCAGGCGGCCGCCCGCTGCGCCGGCCGCTCCCCGCGGCTGGTGCTCTCCCCCTGGAGCCCGCCGGCCTGGATGAAGTCCAACGGCGACCGCAACCACGGCGGCACGCTGCGGTCGGACTGCGCCGCCGACTATGCGGCGCTGCTCGCCGACTACGCGGCGCACTACCGCAGCGCCGGGCTGGATGTGGCGATGATGACGGTCCAGAACGAGCCCGAGGCCGTCCAGACCTGGGACTCCTGCCTCTTCACGGCCCGGCAGGAGGGCGAGTTCGCGGTCCGCTATCTGCGCCCCGCCCTCGACGCCGCCGGCCTGGCGCAGGTCCGGCTGCTCTGCTGGGACCACAACAAGGAAGCGCTGCTCCGCCGTGCCGCCGGTACCCTGGCCGTGGAGGGCGCCGACGCGGCGGTGGACGGCGTCGCCTTCCACTGGTACACCGGCGACCACTTCGAGGCCGTCGCGCTGGCCCACCGTCGCTGGCCCGACAAGACCTTCTACTTCACCGAGGGCTGCGTCGAGTACAGCCGCTTTGACGGCGCCTCCGACCTGCGCAAGGCCGAGATGTACGCCCACGACATTCTGGGCAACCTCAACGCCGGCACCGCCGGCAGCCTGGACTGGAACCTGCTGCTCGACGCGCAGGGCGGGCCCAACCATGTCGGCAACTTCTGCGAGGCGCCCCTCATGCTGGACGGCCGCGGCGGCTACACCCGCAAGGGCAGCTACCGGTACATCGGCCAGTTCAGCCGCTACCTGCGCCCCGGCGCCGTCCGGCTGGCCGCCAGCCGGTGGTGCAGCGCCGTCGAGGTCACGGCCTTCCGCAACCCGGACGGCAGCCGCGCCGTCGTGCTGCTCAACCGCACCGACGATGCCCTGCCGGTCTGCCTGGCCGACAACGGCGAAACCCCGCTGGCCGCGCTGACGCTGGCCCCGCACACGATTGCCACCGTGATCTTGTAAGAATTGCACAAAAATACCCGCCGCGTTTGCACAGGTGCCGCTAAAAATCTGACACCTGCCGCAAAACGCGGCGGTTTTTTGCGTGGCAGGATTGTTTTACAATAAAATCACAGCGAAAGAACGCACCCGGAACGGTCCGGGAACTTTACTGAAGGAGGAAAACCTGTATGAAAAAACTGACCAAAGCGGCGGCTGCCGCCATGGCGGCAGCCATGGCCCTTTCCCTGGCGGCCTGCGGCGGCGACGGCGCTTCCAGCGGCACGGAGGGCGCGAATGCCTCCGGTGAAACAGCCGGCAAGAAGCTCGTCGTCTGGACCCTCTCCAACGACCTCAAGCAGTTCGCCGAGCACTACACCGAAGTGACCGGCAACGAGGTGGAGGTTGTGGTCTACGACTCCGCGGACTATGTCTCCAAGGTCACCCCGTCGCTGGGCGCCCAGAGCTCCGATGTGGATGTCTTTGTCGGCGAGCCGCAGATGATGCCCAACTTCTATGAGGCGGGCTTCTGCGCCGACCTGAGCGAGCTCAAGGACGAGGCCGACGAGAAACTGGTCTCCTACGTTGTGGAGGCCGGCACCGACAGCGACGGCGTGCTGCGCGCGCTGAGCTATCAGGGCACCCCCGGCTCGGTCATCTACCGCCGCGACATCGCCCAGGCCGTCTGGGGCACCGACGATCCTGAGGAGATCGGCAAGAAGTTCGAGAGCTTTGAAGCCATCGAAAACACCGCCGCCGAACTGAAAGCGGCCGGCTACTCCATCTTCGGCGACACGGGCGCATTGCGCTGGTTCTCCATCAGCGACCACGCCTGGGTCGAGGACGGCAAGGTGATTGTGGACGACGCCCGCGATCAGTACTTTGACACCGCCGTCAACATCTACCAGAACGACGAAGTTGCCAACGCGCCCGAATGGAGCGCTCCGTGGTACAACTCGATGGCCGGCGCGCTGCCCGTGCTGGGTGCCGATGCCGACGTCTGGGGCACCGACGCCGACGCGCTGCAGGAAATGATTGATTCCGGCTCCGCCACGACGGAAGTCTTCTCCTACGTCATGCCTTCCTGGGGCGCTCTGATCGTCCGCGACAACGCCGGCGACAACAAGGGCAAGTTCGGCCTGTGCAGCGGCCCCTGCAGCTTCTTCGGCGGCGGCACCTTCCTGGCCGTCAACGAGTTCAGCGAGAACAAGGAAGCCGCGATGGACTTCATCAAGTTCGTGACCCTCAACGAGGAGACCAGCCAGTGGTGGCTCGAGGCCTCCGAGGGCGACGTCGTCAGCATGAAGAGCGTGCTGGAAGCCAACAAGGATTACGAGAACCCCTCCTTCGGCAACCAGAAGACCTACGCCTTCTACATGGACGAGCTCGAAAAGATCGACTACTCCAAGATCACCGGCTATGATGACGCCTGCAAGGATGCCTTCGGCGCCGCCATCGTCAGCGTCCAGAAGGGCGAGGCGACCAAGGAAGACGCCATGAAGACCTTCTACGAGACCGTCAAGAATACCTACCCCGAGCTGGAAGTACCCGCAGAATAAACGCAGCAACCCGCGGCGGCGGAGCGGAGAAGTCCGCCCCGCCGCCCGATCGTTTTAGAAAGGTTCGGTGAATGCCATGCCGTCCAAAACCGCCGCGCCCGCCACGACCAAAAAGCGCCGCGCCCCCAACGATGTCAACCGGTTCGGCCTGTATTTCTGCCTGCCGTCCATCGTGATCTTCCTGATTTTCAGCGTCTATCCGGTGTTCCGCACCCTGCAGATGAGCTTCATGCAGTACAAGGGCTTCGGCAAGGAGACCTTCAACGGTGTGGACAACTACATCCGCGCTGTCCAGGACCCGCTGTTCTGGGATGCCTTCTTCAACACCATCAAGATGTGGGGCATCAACATCGTGCTGCAGCTCGGCCTGGCCCTGCTGCTGACCATCATCTTCAATGATATGAAATACCGCATCAAGGGCCTGTCGCTCTTCCGCGCGATTTTCTATCTGCCCAACCTGATCGCGGCCACCAGCGTGGCCTTCCTGTTCAAGACCCTGCTGGACTGGAAGTACGGCAGCGTCAACCAGCTGCTGCTCAGCCTGCACCTCATCAACCAGCCGGTGGACTGGCTGGGCCAGGCCGTCACCGCCCAGGTCTGGGTGGGCATCATCGGCGCCTGGATGTGGTTCGGCAACTCCTTCATCATGCTCATGGCGGGCGTCCAGGGCATCAGCCGCGACTACTTTGAAGCCGCCACCATCGACGGCGCCGGCCGCTGGACCATCTTCGCCCGCATCACGATGCCGCTGCTGCGCCCCATCATGCTGTATGTGGCCATCACCAGCCTCATCGGCGGCCTGCAGCTCTTCGACATCCCCTACCTGATGTCCGGCACCAAGGGCACGCCCGGCCGCAGCCTCTTCACGGCGGTGTTCTACCTGTACGATATGGCCTTCACCAAGAACCAGATGGGATATGCCGCCGCCGTCGCCTTCGTGCTGTTCTTCATCATCGCGATCTGCAGCGCCGTGGCGTTCCGCATCATGAACCCCAAGGAGGACTGAAGCCATGACTACGACCCGTATCAAAAACAACATCGTCAAGGCCCTGTGGTATGTGTTCCTCATTGCGCTGACCATCATCTGCTTCATTCCCTTCCTGCTCATGATCGTCAACGCGACCCGCTCCGGTTCGGACATCATGGCCGGCTTCAGCCTGATTCCCGGCACCAGCCTGTCCATCAACTGGGACATCGTCATGAGCAACCTCAACCTGCCCCGCGGCTTCGTGAACAGCCTGTTCCTGGCCGTCTGCAACACCGTGCTGACCAGCTACTTCAGCGCGCTGACCGCCTACGGCCTGGCCTTCTATAAGTTCCGGGGCAACAAGGTCATCTTCACCGTCATGATCATCTTCATGATGGTCCCCACCCAGCTGAGCATGCTCGGTTTCTACAACCTGTGCACCTCGCTCAAGCTGCTCAACAGCTACATTCCGCTGATCCTGCCCAGCATCGCCAGCCCGGCCACGGTCTTTTTCCTGCGCCAGTACATCCTGTCGGTGCTGCCCAAGAGCATCCTCGAAGCGCCCCGCATCGACGGCGCCAGTGAGCTGCTGATCTTCCACAAGATCGTGCTGCCCATCATGTCGCCCGGCATCGCCACCATGGCCATCGGCGCCTTCGTCGGCAGCTGGAACAACTACCTGATCCCCATGCTGCTGCTCAACAAGCAGGAGATGTTCCCCCTGCCGGTCATGGTCGCCAGCCTGTCCGCCGTGCGGGACATCACCACCAACCTGGGCGCCACCTACCTCGTGGTTGCCGTCTCCGTCGTGCCCATCATGATCGCCTTCTGCTTCTTCAGCAAGTACATCATCTCGGGTGTGTCGGCAGGCAGTGTCAAGGAGTGACAAA
The DNA here is from genome assembly GCF_036306485.1 of Gemmiger sp. Classification (GTDB taxonomy): domain Bacteria; phylum Bacillota; class Clostridia; order Oscillospirales; family Ruminococcaceae; genus Gemmiger. The sequence goes on from NZ_JAXJZK010000020.1 coordinate 50,195, forward strand.
ACCATTCGCCGTATGATACAATAAGACAAATGCGGAAGCCGGACAGCCGCAGGGGTGTCCGGCTTCCCTACCGGGGAGGAAACGGCAATGAAGCGGCGCGGTCTTTTTCGTCTGTTGTTCGCGGGGTGTCTCGTCACGGGGGCGCTGTATGCGGGCTGCGGAACGGAAACGGCCGCGCCGTCTTCGTCTGCGGCGCCGGCCACGCTGAGCTGGTACATCCACTACAACTGGTACTCCACGCCCTGGGGCGGCAACCTCGTCAGCGACACCATCACCGAAAAGACCGGTGTCACGGTGGACTTCGTCACCCCCTCCGGCAACGAGAACGAAAAGCTGGATTCCCTCATCGCGTCGGACTCGCTGCCCGACCTCATCACAATCGGCTGGTGGGAGCCCCAGCTGCGCGAACTGGTGGACAACGGCTATGTGCTGGCGCTCAACACGCTGGCCGACCACTGCTGCCCCGAGTTCTACGAAGCGGCGGACCCCGATACGCTGGCCTGGTACACCGAGGAGGACGGCAACGTCTACGCCTATCCGAACTCGAGCTACTCGCCGGAAGATTTCGGCAACAACGACAACCTTGCCTCCAACCAGACCTTCCTGGTGCGCAAGGACATCTATGAGGCGATCGGCAGCCCCGACATGACCACCCCCGAAGGCTTTGCCGACGCCGTGCGCGCCGCGGTCAAGGCCTGCCCGACGGTGGACGGCAAACCGCTGATCCCGGTCGGGGCGCACGCCTTCACCGAGACCGGCTGCGATTCCTTTGACAAGTTCCTGCAGAACTTCCTCGCCGTCCCCTACGAGAAGGACGGTCAGATCTACGACCGCACCACCGACCCCGATTACCTGGCCTGGCTGCGGATGTTCCGCACGCTGGGCGAGGAGGGCTACCTGGCCGACGACATCTTTGTGGACCAGCGCGCCCAGATGGAGGAAAAGATCGCCGAGGGGCGGTATTTCTGCATGATCTACCAGCGCACCGACATGGACAACGCCCAGAAAAAGCGCTACCGCGAGGACCCCGACAGCATCTATATGGCGGTGGACGGGCCGCGCAACGCCGCGGGCGATCCCCACACCCTGACGGTGGGGGGCATGGCCGGCTGGACCGTGACGCTGATCTCCAAGAACTGCAAGGACCCGGTGCTGGCCATCCGCTTTCTGTCCTACCTGATGAGCGAGGAAGCCCAGAAGCTCATCAGCGTCGGGGTGGAGGGCGAAACCTACACGATGCAGGACGGCCTGGCCGTCTTTACCCCCGAGGTGCAGCAGCTCTACTGCAGCGACTATGACCGCTTTGTGCGGGAGATCGGCGCCGACAACACCTACTGGATGCTGCAGGACAACGCGATGCAGAGCCACTGGTTTGTCGAGAGCGACCCGGCCCTGGCACAGATGGAGCAGTGGGCCCGGCCCTACACGGTCTACATTGCCCAGTACGACACCGCCCTGCCGGTCGGCAGCGCCTGGGCTTCCGCCGAGGAACGGATCAACGAGCTGTGGGGCGCTACGCTGCCGCAGCTGCTGCTCGCCCCCACCGAGGCGGACTTTGACGCCATCCTTTCGGACTTCCTGACCCGGCGGGACGAGCTGGGCTTCGACGAAGTCCAGGCCGCCCGCACCGAGCAGATGAACCTTGCCAAGGAAAGGCTGGGGCTGTAAGATGACCAACTGTTTCAGACGCCTGATCCGGCGCATGACCTTTGCGGGGCAGATCACCCTGGTCATCTGTGTGTTTGCGCTGCTGCCCATGCTGCTGCTGGCCGCCTACCTGACCTACTCCACCCGCGCGGTGGCCGTCCAGTCCCGCATCGGGGACCTGCGCCAGCGCACCGACCAGCTGGCCACCCAGGTCGAAAAGGCCGCCGAGCTCTGCAATATGTCCACCCAGGTCTTTCTGAACACCCCGGCGCTCATCGACCATCTGACCCGCCTGAAAAACGGCGAGCAGGTCCACGGCCGGGAACTCAAGGCCTTCTATGACAACGACATCGCCAGCCTCGAGAAGGTCGTTGTCGGCAACCCGTACCTCTACGAAATCCGCGTCTATTCCGTCACCGACGAGATGAACGAGCTGGTGCCGATCCTCTACTCGGCCTCCCGCATGAAGCGTCTGCCCTGGGCGCAGCAGGAGGTCCGCTCCGGCACCTGGCAGCTGGACTTTTCCGACCAGCTCTTCGATTCCTACGCCGTGACGCCCCATGTCATGAGCCTGGTCACCGACATCACGACCGGCGACGCCGGCAAGGTCGGCACGCTGGAGGTCGCCCTCAAGATGGAGAGCGTCCTGCCCGCCCTCTTCACCGAATCCAAGGAGGAGTGGGCCGTGCTGGTGGACGACACCGGCCAGGTCCTTGTGGGTCCGCAGAACGACACCCTCGCCGATGCCGTCGCGGACGGTTCGCTGGACCTGACCACCGCCGCCACCTTTGAGACCGAACTGCAGGGCCACAGCGTCCTGCTCAGTGTCCAGCCGCTCACCGCCCTGGGCTGCACCTATCTGCAGGCCGACTCCCTCAACAGCCTCTACACCCAGATGGGCCGCCGGCTGGTGATGGGCGCCTTCTGCTTTGCGCTGCTCACGGTGGGCACGGTCCTGCTCATCCACCGGGTCTGCCGCCGGATGCTCCGCCCCTTCTATGCGGCGTTCGACGCGGTCAACCGCTTCTCGGAAGGCGACCTCAACGCGGGGGTCCCCGACGGCGACCCCCAGAGCGAGGTCGGCCGTTTCTCGGCGGGCATCAACGAGATGCTCTGCCGGATCCGACAGCTCATGCAGGACAATGTAACCCGCGAGCTCCTCGGCAAGAATGCCGAGCTGCGCGCACTGCAAAATCAGATCAACGCCCATTTTATTTATAATGTGCTCGAAGCCATCAAGATGATGGCCGAGATTGACGAAGAGTTTGAGATCGCCGATGCGGTGACCAACCTGGCCAAACTGCTGCGCTACAGCATGAAATGGACCAACCGCAATGCGACCATCGCCGAGGAGGTGGACAACATCCGCCACTACCTCGCGCTGATGAATCTGCGCTTTGACGATACCATCTCGCTGCGTCTCGAGATTCCCGCCCCCCTGCCGGGCGAACCGGATATCCTCGAACAGACCATCCCCAAAATGAGCCTGCAGCCCATCGTGGAAAACGCCGTGGTTCACGGCATCGAGGGCATGGACGGCGACGCCGAAATCCTGCTGCGCGCCGTGCCGGAACCCGAACACCACGCCTACCGGCTCGAAATCGTCGATCACGGCCACGGCATGAATGCCGCGACAGTGGCAAGACTGAAAGCCCAGATTGCGGGCGAAGTGCAGGCACACGGCAGTTCCGGCAACGGCCTGGGACTCAAGAACGTACAGGACCGCATCCATATGGCATTCGGTGCGCCCTACGGGCTGACCGTCTCGTCCGAGGAAGGTCACTACACCAAGGTCACGGTCTGCCTGCCCTACACAATCCCGCACGACGGCCCGGCTTCCGGCACGAACGGACAAGAAGGAGACTTGGATGAAAACCGTTCTGGTAGTGGAAGATGAAAAACTGATCCGCAAGGGTCTTGCAACGATGATCCGCCGCGCCCCCACCCCCGTCGAGACGGTGCTGGAGGCCAAAAACGGCCTGCAGGCCCTCGAGATCCTGCACGAGCAGCCCGTCGATGTGATGATCACCGACATCCGGATGCCCGGCATGGACGGCATCGAGCTGGTCAACCGGACCCGCAGCCTGCCGCATGTGCCGCTGTGCGTCGTGGTCAGCGGCTACGATGATTTCAACTATGCCGTCGAGATGATGCGCGGCGGCGTCAAGGATTACCTGCTCAAACCCGTCGAGCGGGAACGGCTGTACAGGGTGCTCTCCTCGCTGGACGACGCGCTGCGCACCGCCGAGAAGGAACAGCAGACCTCCGACACCCTCCGCCTGCAGGCGCTGCGCTACCTGATGCTGGACGGCAGCGTGCCGGACAACGACCGCCGCCGCCTCATCGAGCGGTACGGCCCGGGCTTCGGCACGCGGCCCTACCGGGTGCTCTGCGCGGCGACGATGCCCGCCAACCTGCCGGTGCGCGAGCTGCTGCGCGACATCCGCGGCCGCTTTGTGCTGGTGCTGGAAACCGATACCCTGCTGCCGGTGCTGCGCGGCGGCGTCAGCGCGATGCACACCGGCCTGGCGGAACTCCATGCCGCCTACACCGAGGCCGAGAACGCCTTCCGCCGCGCCTACTTTGACGGGCTGGCCGCCCTGCGCCCCGCGACGCCCCTCGAACCCGACACCGACGAAGTCGCCGAGAAGGAGCTGCAGAAGATCGTCCAGCCCCTCGGCGTGGGCCGCTGGCAGGAGGCCAGCGCCGCCCTGCGCGCCCTGGTCACCCGGGTGCAGCAGGACCGCCTCTCGCCCGAAGGGTTCGGCCGCGCGGTCCAGCAGCTGGGCCGGCAGATCATGACGTCCTACCGCACGATGCTGGACGCCGACACCGCCGAGATGAACGTCCTGACCGACCCCTGGCAGTATGACTGCGCCGAGAGCTACCTCACGGCGGTCCGCGCCTGGATGGAGCGGTTCACCCACCGGCTGCTGCACGAGTTCGACGACTACCGCAACAAGCAGAAAATCCGGGACGCCGTCCTCTATATCCAGGAAAACTACGCCACGCCGCTCAATATGGCGCTGGTCTCCAACGAGGTGGATATGAACTATTCCCTCTTCTCACTGCTCTTCAAGCAGTATGTGGGCACCAACTTCGTGGCCTACCTGCAGGGGCTGCGGCTGACCGAGGCCAAGCGCCTTCTGCGCGAGACCGATCTGCGCGTCAACGAGATCGGCCGCCGCGTGGGCTTCACCGACGACAAGAACTTCCTCAAGGTGTTCAAGTCCGCCGAGGGGGTCTCCCCCACCGAGTACCGCCGCGCCAGTCAGTTCGGCCAGTAACCGTGTTCCCTCTCCCGCGCCGCCCGGCCCTGCCGGGCGGCGCTTGCTTTTCGGGCGGCAGGTTGCTACAATGAAAAGGGCACTGCCCCACCACCCAAACAAGGGAGAAGGAACAATCACCATGACCATCTACCACAATCAACGCTTTGACGCCGAGCGCGCCCTCTACGGGCAGACCGGCATCGAGGTGGATCACTGCACTTTTGCGGGTCCCGCCGACGGGGAATCCGCGCTCAAGGAATGTCGGGATGTGACGGTGCGGGACAGCCTGTTCGAGCTGCGCTATCCGCTGTGGCATCTGCGGGGCGGCAGTCTGACGGGCTGCCGCATGACCGAGAGCTGCCGCGCCGCCCTGTGGTACGACAGCGACCTCTCGCTGACGGACTGCGCGCTGGGCGGCATCAAGGCCGTCCGGGAATGCCGCGGCGTCACGCTGACCCGCTGTGATGTCCGTTCGCCGGAATTCGGCTGGCAGTGCGACGGCCTGACGATGGACGACTGCCTGCTGGAAAGCGAGTACGCCTTCCTGCACAGCCGGGACCTGACCATCCGCGGCCTGACCATGCAGGGCAAGTATTCCTTCCAGTATGTCGAAAACGCCCGCCTGGACCACTGCCGCCTCGTCACCAAGGATGCCTTCTGGCACAGCCGCGGCATCACGGTGACGGACAGCGTCATCGAGGGCGAGTACCTGGGCTGGTACTCGCAGGACCTGCACCTGATCCGCTGCACCATCCGCGGCACCCAGCCGCTGTGCTATGCCCGCGGCCTTGTGCTCGAGGACTGCCGCATGGTGGACACCGACCTCTCGTTTGAGAACAGCGATGTCCGCGCCACCGTGCAGGGCAGCATCCTCAGCGTCAAGAACCCCGACCATGGCGAGATCGTCGCCGACAGCATCGGCCAGATTCTTCTGGACGAGTTCCGCCGCCCCGGCGCCGACTGTCGGATCACCTGCCGGGGCTGAGATCGGGAGGAATCTGCGATGGAAAAATCCGAACTGCTTGCCCGGATGGCGGACGGCCGCCTGTATGACAGCAGCGACCCCCGCCTGCAGGGCGACCAGGCCGAGCGGCTGGACCGGGTGTTCCGCTACAACCAGCTCCCGCCCAGCTGCCAGGCCGAGAAAGCCGCCCTGCTGCGCGAACTCTTTGCCGAGATCGGCGACGGCTGCTATATCGAGACGCCCTTCCATGCCAACTGGGGCGGCAAGAACGTCCATTTCGGCAGCGGTGTCTACGCCAACTTCAACCTCACGCTGGTCGATGACGGCGAAATCCGCGTCGGCAGCCATGTCATGATCGGCCCCAACGTCGTGCTGACCACGGCGGGCCACCCGGTCGAACCGTCGCTGCGCCGCCGCGCCGTGCAGTACAACCTGCCCATCTCGATCGGCGACAATGTCTGGCTCGGTGCGGGCTGCCTCGTCATGCCGGGCGTCACCATCGGCGAGAACAGCGTCATCGGCGCCGGCAGCGTCGTCACGCGGGACATCCCCGCCAACGTCGTCGCGGTCGGCGTCCCCTGCCGGGTGCTGCGCCCCATCGGCCCGCGCGACCGCCAGTTCTACCACCGGGATCTCCCCGTGGACTTCGAATAACACAACCCCCGCACCACCACGGTGCGGGGGTTGTTTCAGTTTCGGGCCCGGCGGTAACCCCGCGCGGCCAGGAAGGGCAGGAAGATCGCGAGCGTCACGGCGGTGCTCAGCACGACGCCGGGCAGATCCAGCGCCTGGTTCTGGATGGCCGAAGGCTCCGCGAAAAGAAGGATCGCGTTGTTGTTGAAGTAGTGAATCATCACCGGCGCCCAGATGCTGCCCGTGTACCGGTAGGCAAGCCCGAAGAAAATGCTGTAACACAGACAGACCGCGATCTGGTTCGCCACGCTCAGCACCCAGTGATCAGGACTGTAATAGAACAGGTTGATGGGCAGGTGCCACAGCCCCCACGCGACGCCGAGCACCGCCACACCGCCGCGCAGCCCGAACTGCTTCTGGAGCAGCGGCTGCAGGAATCCCCGCCAGCCGAACTCCTCCCCGAAGAAGGGCGCGAAGGACAGAAAGAAGGAGAGCACCAGATTCAGCGACATCACCGCCCAGGCCGTGCTGTCCGGCGCGGTGCCGTCCTGCGCGGCGGCTGCCTGTGCCGGGTCAACCAGCACCGTCACCACGCCGATGAGCAGCAGCCGGGCAAAGTAGAGCAGGATGAACAGCGCCAGCATCCCGAAGGCGGTCCGGCGCAGCCGCAGATGCCAGGCGGTCCGGCGGGCCTTGCCGTCCCAGAAGTAGAACACCCAGCACAGCAGACTGCCGCCGATCATGACGGCGTTGCTGATCGTCACCCAGGGGCCTGCGGGCAGCACAACACTGCCGGCGGCACAAACCGCCATCAGCAGCGCCAGCACCAGGAAAAAGCCGAAGAATCGGCGCGGCACCGTCGGGTCGTCCCGGCGGGTCACCAGGATGGCCAGCATCGCCCCGGCGGCCGGATAGAACATCTGCGCCGAAGGAAAGACGCTCACATCCCGCCCCGCGGCATAGCCCCAGCCCATCAGAATCCCCAGCAGGTAGGGCAGCGCAAAGGCGACCAGCGCAAAGATTACAAGCTGCCGCTTCTCGCGGTCAGTCCAACAACAGGACATCATACACTCTCCTTCCCGTGCGTGCGGCGCGAATGCTGCAGCCGGTAGCACCGCAGCTGGTAGCAGCCCATCTGCAGCAGCCAAAGACCGCCCACCAGCACAAACCACATCGCGTTGATCTGCCAGTACATCCCTACGATGAGCAGCGCGACCATCGCGAAGGGATATACCAGGTTCATCACCCGGAAGGTGAAGTAACTGCAATCCCCGATGGTCTTTTGCTCCGCCTCGTCACAGCTCGCGTACCAGTCCCGCTGGAACCGCGTGTCAAACACGTTGCCCCGCTTTTCGGGCGAGAGCTTTTTGGTGGCCTGCACGCAGAGCGCCTGCACGGCGATGCTCCAGACCAGCAGCAGAAGCAGAATTGCCAGCGTCAGGCCGAAAAACCGCGTTGTGCCGGTCGTCGGCACAACGGCCAGTGCAATCGTGATCATGATCCAGGGAAAGAGCAGCGAGTTCAGAATCATCGCCAGACAGAGCCGGCGGTTGGCGGTCTCAAAAGCGTCGTCATCCTCCTCGGCACGGCGCATCGGGCCCCGGGCCGACAGATACACCCCCGTCGAGACCGCGGACCATACCAGACCGGACGCCAGCAGAGGCAGTCCCGCGCGGTATAATCCCCCGCTCACCCCGCTGCCCAGATCGGACAGCCGGTCCAGATTGCAGTTCACCAGCATACTCAGCAGCCCGCCCACCAGGGCAGACACGACGATCATCAGCGCAAACCGCAGATAAATCCCCGTTTTCTTCTGTTGCGATTTCATGATTCTTCCTCCCCCGTCAGATAAAAGATTTCTTCCACAGGCATCTGGAACACCCGGGCGATGCGCAGCGCCAGCGTGATGGAGGGATTGTAGTCCCCCCGCTCGATCAGACTGATGGTCTGGCGGGATGCCCCCACCAGCTGCCCCAGCTGCTGCTGGTTCAGCGACCGCGCCGCCCGCAGCTCCTTGAGCCGGTTCCCCAGCGGCATACGCAGAACCTCCCCTCACGGTTGTAAACGATCTTTGTCAATTTGACAATGATCTTTGTCAATCTTAGGATAGCATTGACAACAATCCTTGTCAATACCCCCGCACCAAAAAATAAAAAACCCGTCCCAAACGGGACGGGAAATCGGCTCATTCTGATAGAACGGTCATTTTTGGGATTGTGTGATCAGCGCTTCCTCACCCAAAAAGATCTTCTTGTCCGCATCAAAAAATGCCCCGGCGGACAGCCGGGGCGAAGGTGGTGGGCCAGGCAGGATTTGAACCCGCGACCAAGCGGTTATGAGCCGCCAGCTCTGACCAGCTGAGCTACTGGCCCACATTTCATTCAGTATACCATACTTTGGCGCGAAAGCCAACCATTATTTTTCGTCCGGCCGCATACACTGGGGCGGGAGGCGGTAGTATGCGGTATGGTGCGGCAGCGGCGATCTTTGTGGCGGCGGCGGTTCTGGTGCTGTTGCTGCCGGTTTTGTGGGGACCGGCGCCGTCGGTGGAGCCGGCGCCCACGGCGTCCCCCGCCGCGGAAACCCCCGCCGCCGAGCCGCAGGAGTGCCGGGCCGTCTGGATCAGCTATCTGGAATGGCAGCAGACCGACTTTTCCTCGGCCGAGGCGTTCCGGGCGGACGCGGCGGCCATGCTGGACAACATCGCCGCGCTGGGTGCCAACCGGGTGTTTGCGCATCTGCGGCCCTTCGGGGATGCGCTGTACCCCAGCGACTACTTCCCGTTCAGCCATCTGTGCACCGGCACCCAGGGGGAGGACCCGGGGTTTGACCCGCTGGCCATCCTGCTGGAGGAGGCCCACGCCCGCGGGCTGGAGCTGGAAGGCTGGATCAACCCCTACCGCTTGCAGGCGGGCGGCACGCCCGACCGGTTCGCCGCGACCAGCCCGGCGGTCACCCATCCCGACTGGGTGCGTCAGACCGGCGACGGCAGCTATCTGAACCCCGCCTCGGCGCAGGTGCGGCAGTATCTGGCGGACTCGCTGGCCGAGCTGTGCAGCCGGTACGCGGTGGACGGCATCCATTTTGACGACTACTTCTACCCCACCACCGACCCCGCCTTTGACGCCGGGGACTACGCGGCGTCGGGCAGCACGCTGAGCCTGGAGGACTGGCGGCGGGAGAACGTCAACGCGCTGATGCGCCTTTGCTGCGAAACCTGTCACCGCTACGGGGTGCGGTTCGGGGTGGCGCCGCAGGGCACGCCGGAGGGCTGCCGGGACGGCCAGTACAGCGACGCCGCGCGCTGGCTGGCCGAGGGCGGCTACTGCGATTATCTGATGCCGCAGCTCTACTGGGGCCGGTCGTACAGCCGCGGCGGCGACACCTCGCAGAGCCTCGACGAGCTGGCGGCGGTCTGGCTGGCGCTGCCCCGGGCCGAGGGGGTATCGCTGTGTTTCGGGCTGGGGGCCTACCGCATCGGCGAGGGGGACGGCGGCGACCGCTCGGGCCCCGGCACCGAGTGGAGTTCGGGCAGCGCGCTCGCGGAGCAGGCCGAGTTCCTGCGCGGCGCGGGGGCGGACGGTGTGGGGCTGTACCGCTACGCCTCGCTGTTTGACAACACCCTCTATCCCACCCTCGCGGCGCAGGAGGCCGCGGCCCTGCAAAAGACATGGAAATAATTGACAAGACGATCAATTTTTTGTAAAATAAAAATAAAAAAGGGCCGCAAAGCGGCCCTTTCGTCTTGCAAAACAAAGGAGGTTCCCTCATGACAGACACGGCCGTCCGCAACGAACTGTTTGAAACCACCCCGCTGCCGCGGGCAGTTGCCTCGCTGGCAGTTCCCACCATTCTCAGTTCACTCGTCATGGTGCTGTACAACCTGGCCGATACCTGGTTTGTCGGCATGCTCAACGACCCGGTCCAGAACGCCGCCGTCACGCTGGCCGCGCCGGTGCTGCTGGCCTTCAACGCCGTGAACAACCTGTTCGGCGTGGGCAGTTCCAGCCTGATGAGCCGCGCGCTGGGCTGCCATGACTATGACACGGTGCAGCGGGCCTCCACCTTCGGGTTCTGGTGTTCGGTGGCCGGGGGCGTGCTGATCTCGGCGGTCTGCCTGATCTTCAACGGCCCGCTGCTCATCCTGCTGGGCGCCGATGCCCAGACCTCCGCCGCCACCGAGGGGTATCTGTGGTGGACGGTCTGCCTGGGCGCAGTGCCGGCCATCCTCAACGTCGTGCTGGCCTACCTGGTCCGCGCCGAGGGCGCCAGCCTCCATGCCAGCATCGGCACCATGAGCGGCTGCTTCCTCAACATGATCCTTGACCCTATCTTCATCATGCCGTGGGGCCTCGGCATGGGCGCCGCGGGCGCCGGCTGCGCCACCTTCCTGTCCAACTGCGTGGCGTGCCTGTATTTCTTTGTGCTGCTCGTCGTGCGGCGGGGCAAGACGCTGGTCTGCGTCGATCCGCGCCGATTCCGGCTGCAAAAGGGCATCGCCCGCCAGATCTTCGGCGTCGGCCTGCCCGCCTGCATCCAGAACCTGCTCAACGTGACCGGCATGACCATCCTCAACAACTTCGCCGCGGCCTACGGCGCCAACGCCGTCGCGGCCCTGGGCATCGTCCAGAAGGTCAACATGGTGCCCATGCAGGTGGCGCTGGGCTTTTCCCAGGGAATCATGCCGCTGGTCAGCTACAACTATGCGTCGGGCAACCACCGCCGCATGAAGAAGGCCATCACCGGGTCGCTTATCCTCGCCGAGGCGCTGCTCATCGTCGTGACCATCGCCTACGAGGTCTTTGCCGACGGCCTGATCCGGCTGTTCATGCAGAACCCCGACATCGTCGAGATCGGCACCCGCCTGCTGCGGGAATTCTGCCTGGAGCAGCCGCTGATGGTGATGGACTTCATGACGGTGGGCGTCTTCCAGGCGCTGGGCATGGGCCGCAACGCGCTGGTCTTTGCGATCATGCGCAAGATCGTGCTGGAAATCCCCGCCCTCTTCGTGTTCGACAAACTCTATCCGCTCTACGGCCTGGGCTATGCCCAGCCGTTCGCCGAGGCGGTGCTCGCCGTGGCCTCCGTCGTCATGCTGGCCCGGATCTACCGCCGCCTCAACGGCCAGCCCCAGCATCTGCACTGATTCCCAACAAAAAGGGCGTACCGCCTTGCGCGGTACGCCTTTTTTTCAGTCATGCCGGATGGCTTCGAGGGCGCTGATCCGGACGGCCTTGCCGGCCGGCGCCACACCGGACAGCAGTCCGATCAGGGTGGCGAAGAGCAGCGCGCCCAGCAGCAGCCAGGGCGGTATGATGGAGATTTTGGAGGACCCTCCCATGGCATAGGCATAGCTGCCTGTCAGGCTGGACAGGTCCACGTTCTGGCCGAACAGCGAGAGAATCAGGCTGATGTTGTTGAGCACAAAGCCCACCACCAGGCTGATCAGGTCGCCGATCACGCCGCCGATGAAGCCGATGAAGCCGCTCTCCATCAGGAACATCCGGCGGATGTTGCCCAGCTCGCAGCCCAGCACCTTCATGATGCCGATTTCCCGGGTGCGCTCGTAGATGGCCATTGTCATCGTGTTCATGATGTTCAGCGCCGAGACAAACAGACTCATCGCGGCCAGGCCGCCCAGGATCATCTGGCTGCGGGCCACCTGCTTTTTCATGTTGTCCCGCTCCTGGGTGCTCGAGTAGGTGCTCGTGAAGCCGATGTCATGGATGGCGTTCTCGACCTCCTCGACGTTTTCCAGATCATCCACCTTGACATAGACCTGGTCATAGGTCGCGGACTGGGTCAGGCTGCTGTTTTTGGACAGAGCGGCGTAGGCCTTGGTCAGCATCTTCATGTCCTTGAGGCGGATCACAATGCCGGAATCCGTCCACCAGCCCTTGGAATAATCGCTCTGCAGCGTGCCCACGACCTTGAGTTTCCAGGTCTGGGTCTTTTCATCCCCGGAATCCGTCGAGGCCGAGAGCGTCAGCGTCATGTCGTCCTTGTTCACGTCCACAAAGGGTTTCACCGGGTTGCCGGCGGCGTCGGTCATGCCGCTCCAGCGGTAGCGCTTGGGGCTGTTCATGCTCTTGCGGGTATCCTCAAAGCTGTACCCGGTGTTCTGGCAGACCAGCACGGGCAGCACATCCTTGCCGTAGCTGTCCGAGTCGGACAGCCAGCTGCCGCTGACCAGCTGGAACCCCATCGGTTCCAGCGCGTCGGGGAACAGGCCGACCATCTGGTACAGCCCGGTGATCTGGTATCGGTCATTCTGCCCGGCGCTGATCCGGCCGTTGAGGTTGTAGGCCTGGTAAAAGGGGGTCACGGTCAGCACATGATCCAGCGCGCGGATCTGTTCCAGGCCGTCGTCGTCCAGCTTGACCTGTTTGCCGTCCGCGGTGGTGGTGGCGATGCCGCCGCCGTATACCTGGATCTGGGTCAGGTCGCCCCAGCTGGCCAGCATCTCCTCGTTGGCCTGGTTCTGGGCAATGCCCAGACTGATCATGACGACGATCAGGCAGGTACCCACAACGACGCCCACGACGGTCAGCGCAGTGCGCCCCATCCGGCGGGTCAGGTTCTTTGCCGACAGACCGATCTGATCAGAGATCTTCATCTTCGCTCTCCTCCAGCTTGGCGAGGGCGGCTGCCTTCCGCTTGCGGCGGATCACCTTGATGACAAGGAACAGGACCACCACCACGGCGATGGCGATCAGTGCCCAGCCCCAGATGGGCATGCCGGTCTTCTGGGGTTCCATCATGGACGGGTCGGTCATCGAGGGGTCCTCATAGACGGGCAGCTCCATGACGGTGGCCGAGAAGTCCTTGGTCACCGTCTTGATCTCGCCGTTGGCATCCTCGTAGCTCAGGGTGATGGTGCCGGACATCGGGCCGGCCTCGGTGGGGGTCAGGTCAAAGTCCACGCTGTTTTCGGTTCCGGCGTTGACGTTGCCCACATACTGCTGGGCCGTATCGACGCCCAGGTTGGTGCCGGTGATCTTGGCCTCCAGGTTGGAAACGGGGTTCTTGCCCTTGTTGACAAAGCCCAGCGACACCGAGGCCGAGTCGCCGACATAGATGGTGTCGGGCACGGTGAGCTGGCCCACCTCAAAGCGGTCGGGCTGGCTGATCGGCACCGAGATCGTGGTGGCCATGCCGTTGACGGCGGTGTTGGTCGTGGCGCCGGTGCCCACCAGGTTGACCGTGATGTTGGCCACGCCCGCCGTGAAGGCGGACCCCGCCGACAGGTTGAACTGAACATCGCGGGTGCTGTGGGCGGACATCGAGCCGATGTAGTTGGTCAGGCTGCCGCCCGTCATCGTCACGCCGTCCGGCAGCGTCAGCGACACCACCACGTCGTTGAGGGATTCCTGGCCGGCCGTGGCGTAGACGCTCAGCGACAGCGTGAAGGGACTGCCCGCCGTGATGGCCTCGTTGCCGTAGGAGGAGGCGCGGATCATCAGGTTGGGGGTGCTGGGGTCCTTGTCAACGCACTGGCCCAGCGTGACGCTGAGCTGCTGCATGGCCAGCGTGGAGTTCAGATAGCTCAGGTTGATCGAAAGGCTGTTGCCGCCGCCGTTGTAGATCACGTCGCGGAACAGCAGCACATAGCTGTAATAGGGGCAGCCGTTGGCGTCGGTCTCGTCATACAGCTGGCCGATCTCGGCGTTGCCGGTGAAGGTGAACACCGACGAGTTGATCCGCGCCGAAATCTGATCGGCGGTAATGTAATTGTTGTAGGCGTCGTAGTCCGCCACCCGCAGCACCAGGTTGAAGCGGGTATCCCGCTCGATGGTGGCAATCTCGCCGCCGGCGGCGTCGGTCACGGTCTGGGCGATCAGATAGGCGCCGCCCTTGTCATTGCGGGCGGTGGCGCCGTCGCCGGGCGCCGGGGTGGCCTGCACCTCGGGGGTGGGCAGCGGTTCCGGCGTGGCCAGGGGTTCGGCCGTGGGGGCGGGGGTGGCTTCGGCAAAGGGAATGGCGTCGTCCGCCAGGGCGGGCGTTGCGGCCAGACTGCCCAGCAGCAGCACAGCCGCCAGCAGGGACAGGAACGGTGAGGCTTTTTTCAACGGGGATTCCTCCTTATGATTTGGTAGTCCTGGAATCGGGTTCGGCAGCTGCCGGGCGGGTGTAGGCGGCCAGTTCGGCGGCGGTTTTCTCCCGCACATCGCCGCTGGCCTGGTCGCCGCCGATGGCAAGGTTGCCTTCCAGCGCCGAGAACAGCGCGCTGCGGTTTTTCTCTTTGACTTCGTCGGGCTGCACCACATTGGACTGCACGCGGCCGTCCAGAATCGTGATGATCCGGTCCGCACAGGAGGCCAGTTCCGGCTCGTGGGTGACCATCACGAAGGTGATGCCCTGGTTCTTGGACAGTTCCAGCATCCGGTACAGCACCTGGCGCGAGGTGGTGGAGTCCAGGTTGCCGGTGGGTTCGTCCGCAAAAATGACCTTGGGGCGGCTCACAAAGGCGCGGGCAATGCCGACGCGCTGCTGCTGGCCGCCGCTCATCTCGGTGGGCAGATGGTTGGCGCGGCCGCCCAGACCCATCAGTTTCAGTTCCTTGCGGGCGCGTGCCATCCGCTCGGCGCGGCCCATCCCCTTGAACATCAGCGGCAGGGCCACATTCTCGGCCGCCGTCATGCTGGGCAGCAGGTTGTAACTCTGGAAGATGAATCCCAGATGCGCCTGCCGGAACCGCGCCAGCTCGTTTTCCGTCATGGCGCTGATCTCGTGCCGGCCGATGAAAACCTGGCCGCGGGTGGGCTTTTCCAGCCCGGCCAGCTGGTTCAGCAGCGTGGACTTGCCGCTGCCGGACTGGCCGACAATGCAGCAGAATTCCCCTTTCTCCACCGAAAGATCCACGTCGTTGAGCGCGACCACCCGCTCCTTGCCCACGGCATACACTTTGCGCAGGCGGACCGTTCGTATGATAGGTGCCATCTCAGCCCTCCTTTTTCGACATATCGTGCTTTCACCACTATACCATATTTTGTGCGGCGGGGGAAGAGGGCAAAATGTAAATTCCTTGGGCGGGTTTTACAATCTTTTGCCGATTTTTCACTTGTTCTTTGCGGGGAAATAGGGTATAATAAAGAAACTTATCCATGAAATTTATCGCCTCTATGGAGGGTATTCAAGATGAAATTTGCAAAACGTGCGGCGGCGCTGTTGCTGGCCGGGCTCATGGCCCTGACCCTGACGGCGTGCAGTCCCAAGCAGTTTGCCTCCGACCTGATCATCAACGCCGCCACGGCCCTGGGCTTTGTCGAGGCCGACGATGAGGAGGAAACCACCAACGACATCTATGCGCCCGCCGGCGGAGAAATCACCTTCCCGGACGGCCTGCAGGATACCTCGGTGCACCTCAACCAGGTGGCCGAGAACGGCACGCTCTATGTGGCCTTCAACGGCATTACCAACCGCAATACCGAGTATTTTGTGGCGGCGTCGGACAGCATCCAGGTCACGGCCTATGCGACCACCGATTCCACCAGCCTGCTGGAATTCAAGGTGGCCATCTGGCAGCTTTCGGAAGACCGCGCAACCACTTCCTATGTGCCCGGCACCACGGTGTACTACACCACGGGCGGTGACTGCTACACCTACACAATCACCGGCCTGACGCCCGGCAAGTATTACAAGGCGAATATCAGCTATGATTCCGCCTCCTACTACATCACGGGAGGCGTCAAGATCGAGGGCATCGGCAGCGATGAGCTGGTCGCGCCCGAGGGTGACGAGGAATAATCCAACAGTCTGATGTACCGCTCCGGTCCGCTGCCGGGGCGGTTTTTTGTGGGGAGGAAACAAGATGACTCAAGCACAGGAAAAACAGCTGCGCAACACCCTGTTGCTGCTGCTCGGCGCCCTGATCTGGGGCGTGGCCTTCGTGGCGCAGAGTGTGGGCAGCGGCTATGTGGGACCCTATACCTTTCTGGCAGCCCGCAGCTGGCTGGCCTGCGTGTTCCTGGCCGGGCTGATGCTGGTCCGCCGGGCCGACCGCCGGCGCCGCGGCACCGGCCTGCCGTTCTGGATTCATCCCCGCACGCTGTTCTGCGGCGGGGCGCTGTGCGGCACCGCCCTCTTTGCGGCTTCCGCCGCCCAGCAGGCCGGCGTGGGCAGTACCACCACGGCCAAGGCGGGCTTCCTCACGGCGCTCTATGTCGTTCTCGTGCCGCTGCTCGGCATCTTTGCGGGCCGCCGGCCGGGCCGCCGCCTCTGCCTGTGCGTCGTGGTCAGCCTGATCGGGCTGTATCTGCTCTGCCTGGCGGGCCGCGGTTCCCTCAGCCTGACGGGCGGCGAATGGCTGCTGCTGCTCTGCGCGCTGCTCTTCTCGTTCCAGATTATGCTCGTGGACCGCTACAGTCCCCGTCTGGACGGCGTCCAGCTCAGCTTTGTGCAGTTCTTCGTCACGGCGGTGCTCTCCACGGTGTTCATGCTGATCTTCGAGTCCCCCACCCTGCCCCAGCTGCTCGGCGCCGGTACCTCCATCCTGTACTGCGGCATCCTGTCCAGCGGCGTGGGCTACACGCTGCAGATCGTCGGCCAGAAGGACCTCGACCCCACCATCGCCAGCCTGGCCATGTGCATGGAAAGCGTTTTCAGTGCCCTGGCCGGCTGGATCGTGCTCGGGCAGACCCTTTCCCCCGTCGAGACCCTGGGCTGCGTGCTGATGTTCGTCGCCATTGTGGGCGCCCAGATTCCCGACAAAAAGAAAACCTGATAGGTCCAAGGCTTAGATCCAAGGCTCTGCCCTCATCGGCAGGGCCTTTTTGTTTTGTGCACGCTCCGCCCGCTTTGCCCCGTCGCTCACCCCCGCCGCTCTCTCGCCCTTTCGCCGCCCTACTCCCGCCTCCTCCTCGCCGCTCCACCACTCCCCCGCTGCCTTCTCACCCCTTCGCCGCCCTACTCCCGCCTCCTCCTCGCCGCTCCACCACTCCCCGCCCCCCTCTCACCCCTTCGCCGCTCACCCCCACCGCCCACAGCCCCGGTTTTCCTCTATTTGCCCCGTTGCGCCTCTCCCCGCCCGTCACCCTTCCCAACGCCTCCACCCTTGCCCGGCCACAGGCCCCCACTTCCCGCGAGCAGCCGCCCGCCTCTCGCCGCCTTACCCTACGCCGCCGCCCTCTCGCCCTTTCGCCACTCATTCCCCACCACCCACAGCCCCGTTTTTCTTTTATTCGCCCCGTCGCGCCTTTCCCCGCCCGTCACCCTTCCCAACGCCCCCGCCCCCGCCCGGGGCCACAGGCCCCCACTTCCCGCGAGCAGCCGCCCGCCCTTTCGCCGCGTTACCTCACCCCGCCCCTCTCTCACCCCTTCGCCACTCATTCCCCACCACCCACAGCCCCGGTTTTCTCTTATTCGCCCCGTCGCGCCTCTCCCCCGCCCATCACCCTTCCCAACGCCTCCGCCCCTCGCCCAGCCACCGGCCCCCTACTTCCCGCGAGCAGCCGTCCGCCCTCCGCCGCCTTACCTGACGCCGCCCCCCTCTCACCCCTCCGCCGCTCACTCCCCACCGCCCGCAGCCCCGTTTTTCTTCTATTCGCCCCGTCGCGCCTTTCCCCGCCCGTCACCCTTCCCAACGCCCCCGCCCCCGTCCGGCCACTAGCCCCGACTTCCCGCCAGCAGCCGCCCGCCCCTTGCTGCTCTACCACACCCCGCCGCCCTCTCACCCTTCGCCGCCCGTCCCAAAGTGCCGCGCTCTTCCCGGGGGCGTCGGGCTTTGGTGGGCGATTCCTCTTTTGGCAGCAAAAGAGGAACCGAGAAAACTGCCGCTGTTGCGACGCAGCGGGTCCGCGCCCAGGGGGGGATACCCCCCTGGACCCCCGGGTCGGTAGAAGCAAAAAAAAGTCCACCTTTGCTCTCACAATCAGACGAGAGCAAAGACGGACTTTTTTTCCTTCTTCCTGTTTTTTTGAAAATGAGGTGCTGCCAAAATACATACTGTAGATTTATACAATCTGTATTTTTACTCCAAAAAAGTTGCCCCCACCTGCTTGCGGCGACAGGTGAGGGCGATGGGGTATCGTTTTGGTGTGAGGAGGAATCATGTTCCACGGCAACGGTTGCGGCTCCGTTCCGTGTGATTATAGGATACCCAATACTTGCGAAAAATATATTATCATGGTGTGAATTTTCTGTTAATTCCGCCAAGGCAGCCCCGGAAAGCGAAATGTTTACAAAAGTAACGAAGCAAGGCAAAAATTACACAACGCCGTAGATGCCCTGAACGCTGACTTCACCGGTAAAGACATGGGTTTCTCCGGCGTCGCCGCGCACGACGAGGCGGCCGAGTTCATCCACATCGACGGCGATGCCAAAGCCGCCGTCAAACTGGACGCGGCGGCCGAGGTTGATGCAGCGGGCCTTATAGGCGTCGCGGCAGGCGGCGAAGCCGTCCCGCTCAAAGCCGTACAGTTCGCGGTCAAAGCCGAAATCCGTCAGATACCGTGCCAGTCGGCCGGGGTCGCGGTCCAGGTCCACCGGTACGCCCTGCAAGGCCAGGCTGGTGCCGTGGGGCAGGTCCATCTGGTCAAAATAGCTCTGCGGCTGGGCAAGGTTGATGCCGATGCCGGACAGCCAGGCCGGGCGGTCGGGGATGCCCTCGCAGAGGATGCCCACGATCTTTTTGCCGGCGTACAGCAGGTCATTGGGCCACTTGATCTGGCACTCGATGCCGTACAGGGCCCGCAGCGCGTCGGACACGGCCAGGCTGGAGAACAGCGACAGCGCTTCCGGCTGGGCCAGCGGCGTCTGGATGGCGACGGTATAGTACAGCGCCTGACCGGCGGCGTTGACCCACCGGCGTCCCAGCCGGCCGCGTCCGGCGGTCTGGCTGGTCGTGTACACGGCGCCCACCGGCCCGAACCGGTCCAGGTGCTGTTTGGCCCAGGTGTTGGTGCTGTCCGTCTCGGACAGGCACAAAAGCGGATTGAGCCCGTTGTGTTCCTCCGGGCCGTTCTGGATTACCATGTCTGCGGCACCTGCTTCCATCCGAAATTGCACACGCCGTCACGGATCGTGATGACGCCATAGCTGCCGCCGTCCCGCAGGCTGCCCGGATTGAACAGGGTGGGATACCCCGGCATCCCGCGGCGCAGCGTCTTGAAATGGGTATGGCCGAACAGCGCCACGTCGGCGCCCCGGTCGGAGGCGTACTCGGTCAGGCGGTCATAGCTGCTCTTTACATTATAAAGGTGGCCATGGGTGTAAAAGAAGAGCACCCCGCCAAAAGGCGCCAGCCCCTCGGCCGGGTCGGGCGCGCCGGCGTCGCAGTTGCCGCGCACCCGGTAGATCGGGTAGGCCGGCGGCGCGGTCCGGCAGGCCAGCGCCTGGTCCAGGTCGTACAGCCCGTCCCCCAGAAAGAACAGCGCGTCCGCCGTCTCGTTTTCCAGCACCCAGCGCAGCCGGGTCATCCGGCCGTGCACATCACTCACCGCCAAAATGCGGTATTCCTCTGTCGGCATCCTTCTGCCCTCCGTGTCAGTCTTTGGCCGCGATCAGCGCCTTGTAGATCTCCCCCTTGGAGAACGCTGTCCCCCGTGCGGCCTGCCGGGCCGCGGCGGCCGGGGGCATACCGCCCTCCATCAGGGTGCGGGCGGCGTCCACGGCGTCCTGCAGTGTCAGGGCGGCATCCTCCTGCACCTGGTCGGCGGGGGCGCCGGCCATCACCAGCACATACTCCCCGCGGGGATCATGGCTTTCATAAAACGCCGCGGCCTCCCCCAGGGTGGTTTTGGTGATCTCTTCATGCAGTTTTGTCAGCTCCCGGCACAGCGTAATCGACCGGTCGGCGCCGAATGTCTGCACCAGGTCGGCCAGCGTGCCCCGCAGCTTGTGGGGCGCTTCGTAAAAAATCACGGTACGGGGTTCTTTCTGCAAAAAGGCCAGCCGTTCCCGCCGCTCCCGGCGGGGCACCGGCAGAAATCCCTCAAACACAAACCGGGAGGTATCCTGCCCCGAAACCGCCAGCGCCGTCACACAGGCACTGGCCCCCGGCACCGGCACCACCCGGATGCCCCGTGCCAGCGCGTCCCGGACAATCTGCTCCCCGGGGTCGCTGATGCAGGGCATTCCGGCGTCGGAGCACAGCGCGCAGTCCTCGCCGGCCTCGATGCGGGCCAGGATGGCCTCGCCGTGATGCAGCGCGTGTTCATAATAACTCATCATCGGCTTTTTCAGCCCCAGATGATTGAGCAGCCGCAGCGTGACGCGGGTGTCCTCGGCGGCGACGAAATCCGCCGCGCCGAAGGTGGCCGCCACGCGGGGCGGCATATCGTCGAGATTGCCGATCGGTGTGGCGACAAGATAGAGCGTTCCGGCCATGGGTAAACCTCCTTGGCCTCCGTGCCGCGCACGGAGAAAGTATCTTTTATTATACCACGCCCCGCAAGACCTTGACAACCGCCGCCGCGATTTTGGGGCGGGGGGCGTTGCCCTGGCGGGCCGAAACGGCTACAATAGAACCAAAGTCAGGAAAGGAGCCCTTGTCATGACACCTCATATCACCGCCACCCTCTGCGGCCCGGACGGCCGCTTTTTCGGGCCGGGACCCTGCGAGCTGCTGCGCGGCGTGCGGCAGACCGGCAGTCTGCGCGCCGCGGCCCAGCAGATGGACATGGCCTACACCAAGGCGCTGGCGCTGCTGCGCCGGGCCGAGGCCGCGATGGGCTGTCCGCTGACCCGGCGGGCGGTGGGCGGCGCAGGGGGCGGCGGATCGCAGCTCACCCCCGAGGCCGAGGCGCTGCTGGCCCGGTACGAGGCCTGGCAGGCCGCCTGCCAGAGCGAAGCCGACGCGCTCTTTAATGCCTGTTTTTCCGACCGTGCGCCCCGGCTGCGCTGTGTGGTCATGGCATCCGGCGAGAGCCGCCGGTTCGGTTCCAACAAGCTGCTGGCGGATTTCGGCGGCGAGCCGCTGCTGCGCCGCACGCTGCGCGGGGTGCCGGCCGGGCTGGACCCCGTCGTGGTGACCCGGTGGGAGCCGGTCCGGGCGCTCTGCCGCGAAATGGGGGTGCGCTGCCTGCTGCAGGAAAGCCCGCTGCTCAGCGATACGATCCGCTTCGGGCTGGCGGCGGTGTGGCAGGCGGACGGCTGCCTCTTCCTGCCCGGGGACCAGCCGCTGGTCCGGCCGCAGAGCTACGCGGCACTGATCCGGGCGTTCGGGGCCTGCCCCGTCCGGCCGGTGCGGCTGGCCTGGCAGGGCGAGGCGGGCAGCCCGGTGCTCTTCCCGCGGTGCGAGTTCCCGGCCCTTGCCGGCCTGCAGGGCGACGTGGGCGGAGGGGCCGTGCTGCGCCGCCTCGATCCCCCGGCCCGCACCGTCGAGGCGGCCGCGGCCTGCGAACTGTGGGACGCCGACACCCCCGACCGGCTGGCCGCGCTGCTGGCCGCCGACACCGAATGACCGGCGTTACAACTTTGCGACAACTTTCCGCTATCGTAGAGGCAGAACAGGAGGCACTTGGATGAACCGTATCTTGATCGTGGAGGATGAGGAAACCATTTCCGGTCTGATCCGCAGCAGTCTGCGCCGCGCCGGATACGACTGCACGGTCGCCTCGGACGGGGTGACGGCCGCCGACCTGATTGCCGAACATGACTTTGACCTGGCGCTGCTGGACATCATGCTGCCGGGGCTGGACGGCTACGAGCTGCTGGAATACCTGCGCCCGCTGGGAGTGCCGGTGATCTTCATCACCGCCAAGGGCACGACCCGGGACCGGGTGCGGGGGCTGCAGCTCGGCGCCGACGACTACATCGTCAAGCCGTTTGAGATCGAGGAGCTGCTCGCCCGCGTCGAGGCGGTGCTGCGCCGTTCCGGCCGCGGCGGTCAGACGCTCACGGCGTTTGATGTCACGCTGGACTGCGTTGCGCGGCAGGTCACCCAGAACGGCCGGCCGGTGGACCTGACCCCGCGGGAGTTTGCGCTGCTCGAACAGCTCATGCGCAACCGGGGGGCGGCGCTCTACCGCGATGTGCTGTACGAGCGGGTGTGGGGCGGCGAGCTGCCGGACAGCCGCACGCTGGACCTGCACATCCAGCGCCTGCGCAAGAAACTGAACTGGTCGGATAAGATCGAAACCGTCTACCGCGTCGGGTATCGCCTGCGGGCAGAAAGGAAAGAGGAGCCATGAGGTTTTCCCAGAAGCTGGTCACCACAATGCTGCTGGTCATCGCGGCGTTTTTCTCGGTTGGCGGCGGTGTGCTGGTCAACGGCAGTTTCAGCGACCGGATGGAATCCGCCGGCCAGCAGGAACAGGAAATCCACGCGATGCTCTGCGGCATGGTGGAGGACCGGTACCTGACCGCGAACGGTCAGGGCGAGACCATCGACAATGCGTTCTGGCAGGATGCCGGCAGCCGGGTGGCCGCCAACGGCGGCGCCCAGAGCATGGCGCTGAGCCGCAACGAGGAATGTCTGTACGCGATCGGCGCGGACCTGCCGCTGACCGGCATCCAGACCGCCGAGACCGCGCTGACCAGCGGCAGCTCGATGCTGCGCCGCAGCGGCAGCCGGGTGATCCGGTACTACCGCAGCGCGCTGCTGGGCGGCATCACGCTGGACAGCGCCTTTGACGTGACGGAGATCTACAACGCCCGGGACAAGAGCCTGCGCCGGTTCCTCGTCCTCGAAGGGGCGGTCATTCTGGGGGCCGCGGCGGTCATCTGGCTGATCAGCCGGCGCCTGACCCGGCCGCTGGCGCTGCTCACGGCGGCCAGCACCCGCATGGCGGCGGGGGACTATGCCCTGCGCACCAACATCCAGACCGGCGACGAGATCGGCCTGCTCAGCGAAGCCTTTGACAAGATGGCCCAGGCCGTTCAGGAAAAGATCGCCGCGCTGGAACTCTCGGTCCGGCAGCGGGACGACTTTGTGGGGGCGTTCACCCACGAACTCAAGACCCCGATGACCGGCATCATCGGCTATTCCGATCTGCTGCGCAGCATGCAGCCCGACCCCGACGAACAGCGGCAGGCCGCGGGCGCCATCTTCCGGGAAGCCCGGCGGCTGGAATCCCTCAGCGGCAAGCTGCTCCAGCTCATGGGCCTGGACGATACCCCCGTCGAGTGCGTGCCGGTCCCGCTCGAGACGGTGCTGCGCGCCGCCGTGCAGGCGGCCGAGCCGGCTCGCAACGGCTGCACGATCGAGACCGACGCCGCCGGCGCCGTGCTGTGCGGCGACGCCGACCTCTACACCGACCTCTTCCTCAACCTGCTGACCAACGCGGCCCGGGCCTGCCATGACGGCCAGGTCATCCGGGCGGTGTGCACCTCGGTGTCGGAGGACCAGGCGGTCATCGAGGTACAGGACCACGGGTGCGGCATCCCCGCCGACCAGCTTGAGCGGGTGACCGAACCCTTCTACATGGTGGACAAGTCCCGTTCCCGCCGTCAGGGCGGCAGCGGCCTGGGCCTGACGCTCTGCCGCCGCATTGCCGAGACCTTCGGCGGATCGCTGGTCATCCACAGCACGGTGGGCCAGGGCACCACCGTCGTCGTGACGCTGCCCCTGGCCCGGAAGGAGGCTGACCAATGAAAACCACCAAACGCGGCGTGTTCCGCATTGTGCTCTGCCTGGTCATCGTGCTGATCCTGGCCATCCTGCCCACCTTCTGGTTTGTGCTGCGGGACCGGCAGTCCATCGGCGTGGCCCACCCCGTCCAAGGCGCCTACACCTCCCGGCAGCCCGATGCAAACGACTACTATCTGCTGACCCAGCTGCGGCTGCGCACCCGGGAACAGGAGAGCGACTTTTCCCTGTGGAACAAGGCCGACAACGGCTACCTGTCGAGCGGCAGCAGCCGCGCCGAGATGACGATGGTCGGCGATATGGGCATGCGCGCCCAGGAACTGCTGGACTCGCTGCGGCAGGCCGGCGCCCTGCCCGACAGCTACTACCGCGCCGCGGTGCAGGACCTCTATCCGGTGGACAGCCGCGTCTATGCCTCAAGCGACTCGCTGGGTATCCTGCGGCTCAGCTGTTTCCCGCACCAGGCCACCGACACCAACGACCCCGACTACTACGAAGCGCCCCGCTTTGAGCTGGAAATCGAAAACCGCACCGGCAAGCTGCTCTCGCTGTGGATCAACGTCCCCGCCGACCAGATCCCCGACGAGACGCTGGACACCGCTGCCCTGCTGCAGAGCTGGGTGGACTGGGAGGGCCTTGCCGATCTGAAGGACTGGACCGCCCCCACCGGCACCGACTACGAACAGACCGGGCTGTACAGCGCCTCGGCCTCGACGCTGCTGACCTGTACCTCGGGGCACTGGAACGACTACACCAGCGCCGAAGTCAACGACAACCGGTATTTCAGCATGCAGCTCAACTATCTCGAAAACCTGCCCACCGCCGAGCGGCTGGGCTCCCAGGAACCCTTTGTCTTTGAGAGCGACCTCACCCCGCTGACCCCCAGCGACGACGACGGCTATTACATGATCCGCCGCCTTCCCGACACCGACAGCAGCGGTCTGCTCTACCGCATCGACTACGCGACCGGCGAGGCCGCCCCCTACTGCAAGGTGCCGGGCTGCACCCACAGCGACGAATCCTGCCCCGCCTGGATTCCCGGCGCGCCGTACAGCAACCAGCTGCACGTCGTGGGCGACAAGGTCATCGCGGCGCCCTTCTCGATCTACGGCGGAGAGTACAACGAGGAGAGCATCGAGGCGATGGACGACGAGGACTTTGTCCGCCTCTACTTTGCGACCTACGAGAACCTCTCCTTCCAGGAAATCGAGAACATCGGCAACCTCAGCAAGGAGGAGATCGAGGCGCTGCGCGAACAGGTGCGCACCCAGTTCGGCCGCAGCATCAGCTGCACCGACGGCGTCACCCGCACGACCTCGCTGATCAACAGCCAGGAAACCATCCTCTCGCTCACCTTCACCGACGGCACCTACCTCTACGGCCAGTCCCAGAGCATTCTCGGCGTCGATGACAATCAGCTCGTCCGCTGTGCGCTGGACGGCACCGTCAGCAAGATGATCCTGCCGCAGGGCCGCGTCGTGGGCGTCAGCAACGGGCAGATCCTGCTGCTCAACGATGTCACCGATGAACCCGTCCCGACGGGCAACAACTACCGGCTCTCCTGCGTGCGCCAACAGCTGCGCTACCTCCTCGAGGTCTACCGCCCCGGCGATACCGCGGTCCGCTGCCTGTACGGCAGCGATACGGACAGCTGGCTCGCCGTCAACTCGGTGGTCTCGGTGACGAGCGGCCGGCTCCTGCTCCAGCAATGGCCCAACGAGGGCGTGGACAAACAGCTGCTCGCGGTGGACCTGAACAGCGGCGAGATCACCCCCGCCCGGACCCTGCTGGGATGCGACCCCGACGACTATGCCAGCTATGTCATCAACGAACAGCCCGCCATGAGGGACTGGTCGGAATACTACGCCTGGAACTCCAGCGGCACCGCGGTCTTTGACCACCGCGTGGTCAACCGCGTAACCGGCGAGATCCTTCCCCTGCCGGACCGCAGCGAAGAGTGCGGCCGGATCACCGCCATCTCGGGCGACGGCATCGCGCTGTGCAGCGAGTATGTCTATACGGACCTGGACTGGCACTATACGCTGCATCCGCTCAGCGACTGGGATGACGTGCGCCAGGTAGAGTTTGACTGACCGGCGTTGCATTTTGCGCCGTGGTATGGTATACTCCGCACAAACACACAAGGAGGGACCACCCATGACCAGACGCATTGCCGGCGCCGCGGCGGTACTGCTGACCGCTGCCCTGCTCTTTCTTGCCGCCTGCGGGCGGCCGCGCACCGAGGACCTGACCATCCCCGGCGCCCGGGGCGAAATCCCCGCCACCCTCACAATGCCGGACTCCTTCAGCGGGGCGGCCGTCGTCTTCTGCCACGGCTTCACCGGCAACCGCCAGCTGGACGGCCACGCCGAGCCGCTGGCCCGCGCCCTGGCCGACCACGGCATCGCCAGCCTGGCCATCGACTTTGCGGGCAGCGGACAGAGCACCGAGCCCTTCACGGCCTACACGCCGGCCTCGATGCAGCAGGACCTCGACGCGGCAATCAGCTACCTTGTGGACAGCTGCGGCGCCGACCCGGACCGCATCGGCCTGCTGGGCCACAGTATGGGCGGCCGGGCCGTCACCCTCGCGCTGGATGACACGGTGCGGGCCGCGGCCCTCTGGGCGCCGGCCGACAACACCGGCCTTGACGGGCTGGAATTCCTCGACCACACGGCGGAAGGCCGCCAGGCGCTGTGGGATGCCGCCGTCCGGGACGGCAGCGTGGACCTGCCCGCCTGGGGCGTCACGGTCAGCCGCGAATTCTTTGAACAGATGGCCGTCACCGACCCCGCCGCCTGCCTGCGGGGATACAGCGGGGCGCTGCTGCTGGCCTTCACGGCCGGCGACGCCGAGCTGCTCAGCACCGACACCATCGACCTGACCCGCACCGCCGCGGCCCAGAGCGAGGCCCGGCTCACCGACCTGACCGGCGAATTCGAGGACGCCACCCACAACTTTACCGCCCTGTCGGGCGACGCGGACCAGGATGCCGAGGTGCGCAGCCGCATCGAGGATGCCACCGCGGACTTCTTTGCCGAAGCCCTGTAACCCCCGGCCGGGCGGCCGGATTCCGACCCGATGCAGCGGGAACCGTCAGGTTCCCGCTTTTTTTGCGCGTCCGGCCCCTTTTGTTTTGCCCGCCGGTATGCTATACTGAAACCATCAAACCATTACGCTGAAACCGGAGGCGAAAATCTTGCTGACCATCAAACATTATGTCCGCCCCCAGACGCTGGAGGAAGCCTGGACACTCTGCCAGAAGCGCGCGAACGTCGTGCTCGGCGGGATGCTCTGGCTCAAGATGGAGGACCGCACCGTGGACACCGCCATCGACCTGTGCGACCTTGGGCTGGACACCGTCGAGGAAACACCCGACGCCTACCGCATCGGGGCGATGGTCCCGCTGCGCGTGCTGGAAACCCACCCCGGCCTCCGGGCCCTGACCCGCGGCGCCATGGCGGACTGCCTGCATGACATTGTCGGCGTGCAGTTCCGCAACTGCGCCACCGTGGGCGGCACCGTCTACGGCCGGTTCGGCTTTTCCGACCCGCTGACCCTGCTGCTGGCGCTGGATGCCTCGGTGGAGCTCTACCGCGGCGGTGTCGTGCCGCTGCGCGACTTTGTGAACCAGGGCTATTCCCGCGACATCCTGACCCACCTGATCCTGCCCCGCACGCCGGCGCGCACCGTCTACCTGTCCCGCCGCAACACGGCCACCGACTTCCCGGTGCTGACCTGCGCGGTGTCGCTGCGCGGCAGCACCGTGCACTGCGCCGTCGGCGCCCGCCCGATGAAGGCCGCGCGCATCGACGGCACCCTGGACGCCCCCACCGAGGAGGCCGCCCGTGCCTTTGCCGAATCCGTCGCCGACCGGCTGACCTTCGGCAGCAACCTGCGCGGCAGCGCCGACTATCGCCGCGAGCTCTGCCGCGTGCTGGTCCGCCGCGCCCTGACGGCGGCGCTCAATCAGCCGGAGGAGGTATCCTGAACGATGGAAATTCAACTCACACTCAACGGCCGGCCGCTGCATGCGCAGATCGAGCCGGATACCCTGCTCATCGACTTTGTGCGGGAACACGGCTGCCTGTCCGTCAAGCGGGGGTGCGAAACCTCCAACTGCGGGCTCTGCACCGTCCTGCTGGATGACCGCCCGGTGCTCTCCTGCTCGGTGCTGGCGGCCCGCGCCGCCGGCCACCGCGTCCAGACCCTCGAGGGTCTGCAGCAGGAAGCCGAGGACTTCGTGGGCTTCATCGCCGACCAGGGCGCCGAACAGTGCGGCTTCTGCAATCCCGGCTTTGTCATGAACACGATCGCCCTGCTGCGGGAAAACCCCGACCCCACCGACGACGAGATCCGCGCCTACCTGGCCGGCAACCTCTGCCGCTGCTCGGGGTACGAGGGCCAGCTGCGGGGCATCCGCGCCTACCTGACCGCCCGCGGGGCGGCCCGCAGACAGGAGGACTGAAGATGGACAACCAGCAATTTCACGCCGTCAGCCGCCCCGTGCGCAAAAAGGACGCCATGAGCCTGCTGCTCGGCAAACCCGCCTTCGTCGAGGATGTCACCCCGCGGGACTGCCTGGTGGTCAAGGTGCTGCGCAGCCCCCATGCCTCGGCGCTCATCGACACCATCGACACCTCCATCGCCCTGCGGGTGCCCGGCATCACGGCGATCTATACCTACCGCGATGTGCCGGACAGCCGCTTCACGACGGCCGGCCAGACCTACCCCGAACCCTCGCCCTATGACCGGCTGATCCTCGACCGCCGGCTCCGCTTTGTCGGCGATGCGGTCGCCATCGTGGCCGGCGAGACCGAGCGCGCCGTCAACAAGGCCCTCAAGCTCATCCGGGTGACCTATCAGGTGCTCGAGCCGGTGCTGGACTTCCACACCGCGCTGGACAACCCGATCCTCGTCCACCCCGAGGACAACTGGCGGGCTTTGTGCGCCGTCGGCGCCGACCAGAAGCGCAACCTGGTGGCCAGCGATACCTGCGGCGACGGCGATGTGGACGCCGTCCTGGCGGACTGCGATGTCGTCGTGGACCGCGTCTACCACACCAAGGCCTGCCAGCAGGCCATGATGGAGACCTTCCGCACCTACACCGAGATCGACACCTTCGGCCGGCTGCATGTGGTCAGCTCCACCCAGATCATCTTCCATGTGCGGCGCATCCTCTCCAATGCGCTGGGCATTCCCAAATCCAAAATCCATGTCGAGAAGCCCCGCGTCGGCGGCGGCTTCGGCGCCAAACAGAGCGTCGTGGCCGAGATCTACCCCGCCTTCGTGACCTGGAAAACCGGCCGCCCCGCCCGCATGGTCTATTCCCGCCGCGAGTGCCAGATCGCCGGCTCCCCCCGCCATGAGATGGAAGTCCATGTCCGGCTGGGCGCCGACCGCTCGGGCAAAATCCGGGCGCTGGACGTATATACGCTGTCCAACACCGGCGCTTACAGTGAACACGGCCCCACGACGGTCGGCCTTTCGGGACATAAATCCATCCCCCTCTACACCGGCGGGCTGGAAGCCTTCCGTTTCGCCTACGATGTGGTTTACACCAACACCCAGGCCGCGGGCGCCTACCGCGGCTACGGCGCCACCCAGGGCATCTTTGCGGTGGAATCCGCCGTCAACGAATTGTCCGAGCGGCTCGGTATCGACCCGGTGGCCCTGCGTGAGATGAACATGGTCCGCCAGGGCCAGATCATGCCCGCCTACTACAACGAGCCCGCCAGCGCCTGTGCGCTGGACCGCTGCATGGCCCGCTGCCGCGAGCTGTTCGGCTGGGACGAGAAGTACCCGGTCCGCGATATGGGCAACGGCAAGGTCCGGGCGGCCGGCGTGGCCATGGCCATGCAGGGGTCGGGCATCTCGGGCGTCGATGTGGGTTCCGCCACGATCAAGCTCAATGAGGACGGCTACTATACCCTGAGCATCGGCGCCGCCGATATGGGCACCGGCTGCGATACCACGATGTCCCAGATTGCCGCCGAGTGCATGGACTGCTCGCCCGACGACATCAACGTGCCCCCCGCCGACTCGGACACTTCCCCCTACGACTCGGGCTCCTACGCCTCCTCGACGGCCTACGTCACGGGCGGCGCCGTGGTCCGCGCCTGCGAAAAGCTCCAGGCCCAGCTCTGCACGCTCGGCGCCGAGATGATGGGCTGCTCCCCCGAGGAGGTGGAGTTCGCCGGCCGGGAAGTCCGCCGCCGGGACGGCTCCGCCTCGGTCACGCTGACCGAGCTGGGCACCCGGGCGATGTGCGGCAACAGCACGGCCGTCACGGCGACGGCCAGCAACTCCCAGCCCACCTCGCCGCCTCCCTTCATGGTGGGCATGGTCGAGATCGAGCTGGACCGCGAGACCGGCGCCGTCCAGGTGCTGGACTATGTGGCCGTCGTGGACTGCGGCACCCCGCTCAACCCCAACCTGGTGCGGGTCCAGACCGAGGGCGGCCTGGCCCAGGGCATCGGCATGGCGCTGTACGAGGACGTCACCCGCAACGCGGCGGGCCGCATCCTCGAGGATTCCCTGATGCAGTACAAGATTCCGACCCGGCTGGATACCGGCCATATCCGGGTCGAGATCGAACCCAGCTACGAGCCCACCGGCCCCTTCGGCGCCAAGAGCGTGGGCGAAATCGTCATCAACACCCCGTCGCCGGCCATCGCCCACGCGGTGGCCCGCGCCAGCGGCGTCTGGTGCCGCACCCTGCCCATCACCCCCGAAAAGGTCCTGATGGGAATGCGCGACGGCCGGGATGCCTGATGCCTTCCTTATTATAAGAAAAGCGGAGACCTGAAAAACGGTCTCCACTTTTTTGTCCTGTAACGCAGAACCGCACGGTCCCTGCCCGGAAGCCCGGGCCGAAACCGTGCGGTTCTGCTGTATCGTGAAAGATTTGGGAAGGAGATGGTTACTCGACGTCCTGCAGGGCGGCGTAATCGCGTTCACCGGTGCGGACCTTGACGACCTGCGCCACGTTGTACACGAAGATCTTACCGTCACCGATGTGACCGGTGTACAGGACTTTGGTGGCCGTGTCGATGATCTTCTCAACCGGCAGCTTGGAGATTACGACTTCCACCTTGACTTTGGGCATCAGCGTGGAATCCACTTCCGCGCCGCGGTACTTTTCGCCGCTGCCCTTCTGCAGGCCGCAGCCCATGACCTGGGTGACCGTCATGCCGGTGACGCCCACCGCGTTCAGCGCGCGCTTCAGGGCATCGAACTTGGCCAGCTGGATGATCATAACAACCTTGTGCATGCCGGAATCCAGCTCAGGCGGCAGCGGGGCTTCCTGAACGACCTTGACGGCGGCGTTCACCTTGGCCTGGCTGGCACGGGTGATGTCGGGCTCGCCCAGATCGGTGTTTTCGTTGGCGTCCAGTTCGGCGTAGGTCGGATCGGAAATCGCAAAGCCGGAGTACGCAGAAGCCAGACCGTGTTCGTGAATATCCAGGCCGTCGATCTCTTCCTGCTCACTCACGCGCAGGCCGACGGTCTTGCGGATCAGCGTGAAGATGATGGTCATCGAGACCAGCACCCAGGCAGCCACGCTGACCACACCGAGAATCTGGATGCCGAAGAAGGAGAAGCCATGGCCGTAGAACAGGCCCTGGGAAGTGGAGAACAGGCCGGTGGCCAGAGTGCCCCACGCGCCGTTGACGCAGTGGACCGAGACCGCACCGACGGGGTCATCAATCTTGGCGATCTTGTCGAAGAACTCAACGCTGAAGATGCACAGGACACCGGCGACGATGCCGATGATGGCGGCGCCGAACGGATCGACCATGTCACAGCCGGCGGTGATGGCAACCAGGCCGGCCAGCGCGCCGTTGAAGGTCAGCGAGACATCGGGCTTGCCGTAGCGCACCCAGGAAGTGATCAAAGCAGAGCAGGTGGCCAGCGCAGCGGCCAGGTTGGTGTTGAAGCAGACCAGGCCGGCCGAGACCATCACGTCGTCACCGGTCATGCAGACGGTGGAGCCGCCGTTGAAACCGAACCAGCAGAACCACAGAACAAAGACGCCCAGGGCCATGGCGGTCAGGTTGTGACCGGGAATTGCGCGGGGCTTGCCGTCGCTGCCGTACTTGCCGATACGGGGACCCAGCATCCAGGCGCCCAGCATGGCGGTCAGGCCGCCGACGAAGTGGACTGCCGTGGAACCCGCAAAGTCATGGAAGCCCAGCTGAGCCAGCCAGCCGCCGCCCCAGATCCAGTGGCCGGAGATCGGGTAGACGATCAGGCTGATGGCACCGGAGTACAGGCAGTAGGCGCTGAACTTGGTGCGCTCGGCCATCGACCCCGAGACGATGGTCGCGGCCGTCGCGCAGAAGACGGTCTGGAAGACGGCGTAGACCCACAGCGGAATGCCGTCCGGCAGGATCGAGCTGAAATCACCGCTCATGAAGGGGGCAAAGCCGCCGATCAGCGGGCCGGACCCGGCGAACATGATGCCGAAGCCCACCAGCCAGAAACACGGGGTACCGATGCAGAAATCCATCATGTTTTTCATCAGGATGTTGCCGGTGTTCTTCGCCCGTGTCAGGCCGGCTTCGCAGAGTGCAAAACCGGCTTGCATGAAGTAGACGAGGAATGCCGCAACCAGCGTCCAGATGACGTTTACGGAACTGTACATATACGATCTCTCCTCTCTGATTTGGCTACGGCGTGCCGCGAAAAACAGAAAGGCGCCGGACGGGAAATTCCGTCCGGCGCCTTTGCCGTAGCTTTGATGTACCCCATTCTAGTCGCACAAAGGCCAAAGGTCAAGACGAAATTTCATAATTTGTTAAAATTTGTGCGCTCTGCCCAACGAACCCCCGGCTCCCCCTCCCCCGTCTTTGTGCAGTTTTTACGCCAATCTGCCGCCCCTCCCCCTCCGCCCGGCCCCTCGCCCGCCCCGCCCGGACCGTCTTTTGGGACCATCTTTTTTTCGTGACGCAGAAGCTCCCGCCTCCGTCTGCCGTTTTTTTGCCGCCCGCTGCCTGCCATTTTTCGCCTCTCCCCTTCGCCCGCGCCCCTCGCTCCCCCCGCCCGGACCGTCTTTTGGGACCATCTTTTTTTTCCGGGGCGCAGAAGTTCCCGCCCCCGTCAGCCGTTTTTTTTGCTGCCCGCAGCCTGTAATTTTTCGCCCCGTCCCCTGCCCGCACCCTGTCGCCCACCCCGTCTTTCGTTGTATGCTGCTGTACCCCCGGACTTTCCTCCCCACCGCCCGTTCACACCCCGCTTTTTTGCCCGCCTCCCCCGTTTTCACCCCGCCGCTCCCTGCCACCCCGCGCCCCTTGCAGCCTTCCAAACTGTTTCGCCCGCTTTCTTTCCTTCTTCCGCCCCCCACTCCTTGCCCGTCGTTTGCCCGCTTTCCCTTTTCTTCCACCCCCTTACTTCTTTTCCCCACTTTTTCCTCCTCCCGCTCCCTTGCCCGTTTTTGCTCGCCCTCCCCCTTCTTCTACCCCTGCACTTCTTGTTCCCCCGCCGTGTCGTCAGCGGAAAATCCGCTGACGGCGCCGGACGGGAGGGGGCGGCCGGGTCCCGGCAATGGGGCGCAGAGGGAGGGATTCGTACCGGATAGACAAAATTATTTGATAAATTTGTCACATTTTTTTCAAAATCCGCTACCAAAAACTAGGCGCTTATGGTATAATACACTCATATTGGGCACATTTGCCCGGCCGGTTTCGTCATAATGCGAAACAGGGTTTTTCAAAGACCGCGGCGTGCTCTGCGCCGCTCAGATAAGGAGGAAATGCCCCTATGAGCAATCCGATTGCGCTGCTTGCCCTGGAAGCCAGCGATGCGACCGTGGTGGTGACCAGCATTACGCTGGTGTTTGCCATGCTGGTCGCGCTGTGCCTGATCATCATGGTGGAGGGCAAGATCTTCGACGCGCTGAACAAGCGCAGCCAACCCCCTGCCAAAACGCCGCCCAAGGCGCCTGCCCGCCAGGCACCGCCCCGTCCGGCCCCGCGCAGCGTGGCCAAGGCGTCCGTTCCGGCCGGTGACGAGGCCATCCCCGGCGAAGTGGTCGCCGCCATTGCCGCCGCGGTTGCGACGCTGGGCGGTTCGCTGACGATCCGCGGAATCCGCCGCGCCAAGAAGCCTGCCTCCGGTTCCCGCCGCGGTGTCTGGGGCGACGCTGGCGTTGCCCAGAACACCACGCCGTTTATCTGATCAGAGGAGGGAACACAGAGCATGGGAACAATTTTTACCAACATTGCCGAGATCTTTGCCAACTCCGGCTGGGCACAGATCTTCTTTGCCGAGGGCGGCTGGAAGTACGCCGTCATGCTGGCGGTGGCCTGCGTGCTGCTGTACCTGGCCATTGTGCACCAGTTTGAGCCGCTGCTGCTTCTGCCCATCGGTTTCGGCATGCTCATGACCAACCTGCCCCTGGACGGCATCTTCCATATGGAAATCTTCATCAACGAGACGAACCATATCAACTGGGAGCTGCTGGGCAGTTCGGGCGGCATGGTGGACTACATCTACCTCGGCGTCAAGCTGGGCATTTATCCGCCGCTGATCTTCCTGGGCATCGGCACGATGACGGACTTTGAACCGCTGATCGCCCGTCCCTCCAGCCTGCTGATGGGCGCTGCCGCCCAGCTGGGCATCTTCTTCACCTTCGTGGGCGCCAAGATCCTGGGCTTCACCAACCAGGAAGCCTCCGCCATCGGCATCATCGGCGGCGCCGACGGCCCGACCGCCATCTATGTCACGACCAAGCTGGCCCCGCACCTGCTGGGCTCCATCGCCGTGGCGGCCTACTGCTACATGGCGCTGGTCCCGGTCATCCAGCCGCCCATCATGCGCGCTCTGACCACCAAGAAAGAACGCTGCATCGTCATGGAACCCCCGCGCAAGGTTTCCCGTACCGAGAAAATCCTCTTCCCGATCATCGTCACCGTCATTGTCTCGCTCACGCTGCCTGACGCCGCGGTGCTGGTCGGCTGCCTGATGATGGGCAACCTGATGAAGGAATCCGGCGTTGTCGAGCGTATCACCAAGACCGCCGGCAACGAACTCATGAACATCATCACGATCTTCCTGGGCTTCAGCGTCGGCTGCACGACCAATGCCTCCACCTTCCTGAACCTCCAGACCGTCGAAATCATCATCCTGGGCGTCATCGCGTTCGGCGTCGGCACGGCCGGCGGCGTTCTGCTGGGCAAGGTCATGTGCGTCGTCACCCATGGCAAGATCAACCCGCTCATCGGCTCGGCCGGTGTCTCCGCGGTTCCCATGGCGGCCCGTGTCTCCCAGAAGGTCGGCCAGGAGTACAACCCCCGCAACTATCTGCTGATGCACGCCATGGGCCCCAACGTGGCCGGCGTCATCGGTTCTGCGGTTGCAGCCGGTATCCTCATCAATATGTTCGGCTGATCCCGCTGCTTCCCTGATCCAAAAAAGGCGCTTTCCCCGGAGTTTTTGTTCCGGAGAAAGCGCCTTTTCTCTTTGTCATCGGGCCGGGCCGTACCGCACCCCGCCCGCCGTCAGGATGTCCGGCTCCCAGACCAGGCCGGGGCGGCGTCCCTTCTGGGCCTCCACCAGGAACAGCCAGGGCCGCGCCTGGGGCGTCTGCCGGACCATGGCGACCCGCTTGGGCTCCAGCCCCGCGGCGGACAGCGCACAGAACACCACGGCCATCTGGTCGGGGCGCTGACACAGCACAAACTTGCCGCCCTCGCGCAGAGCACGGGCCGCACAGGCCGCCGCATCGGCCACCGTGCAGCTGCCGTCGTGCCGGGCGATGGCGCGGCGCGGGTCGGGACTCGGATGCCCGCCGCGGAAATAGGGGGGATTGCAGGCCGCAAAATCATAGCCGCCCCGTTCCGGCCCCGCCTGACAGAATTCGCGCAGATCGGCGCAGACGGCCCGGATGTGCCCGGCCCCGCACAGCGCCGCCGCCTGCCTGCAGAGACCGGACGCCCCGGCGTCCAGTTCCAGCGCCGTGCAGGGGCCGCGGTGACCCTCGTCGTGCCAGACCAGCGCCACAATGCCGCAGCCGCTGCACAGATCGAGCGCCCGGTCGTCGCGCCGCGGCCGGGCAAACCGGGCCAGCAGCAGCGCGTCGGTGCCGAACCCGGCCCCCGGCGCTGTCAGGACCGGAGTGCCGTGGTCAAGAATCTCGGTGCGTGGTGTCATGGGAATCCGTCCTCTCTGTAATTTTTGCCAAAAAATGGCCTCGCCGGGCCAAAATTACTTGCAGTTCGCCGAATGATGGCGTATACTGGAATTGTCCTGATGTGCAGATTTTCCTACGGCTTGTAAGGAGGCTTAGGCTATGATTTATACCGTCACGCTGAACCCGGCTCTGGATAAGACCGTCGAGATCCCGTCCTTTGCGGTGGACAGTGTCAACCGCATCGTCTCGCTCCGCACCGATCCCGGCGGCAAGGGGATCAACGTGTCCAAGGTGATTGCCCGTCTGGGCAGTACAAGCCGCGCCATCGGCATCCTGGGCGGAACGACCGGCCAGGCGATTGCCCAGGCCCTGGCCGAGGAAAACATGGTCTGCGATTTTCTGCCCGTCGAGGGCGATACCCGCATCAACCTCAAGGTGATTGACCCGGTGACCCATACCAGCACCGAGATCAATGAGCCGGGCGCGGCGGTGGATGAAGCCACCCTGCAGAGCCTGCTGGATCACCTGGTCAAGATGCTGCGCCGCGATGACATCGTCGTGCTGGCGGGCAGCCTGCCGCAGGGCGCACCGAAGGATACCTACCGCGTCTGGGGCGAGGCCTGCCGCGAAAAGGGCGCCAAGGTCTTTCTGGACTCGGACGGGGACGCCATGCGGGAAGGCATGGCCGCCGTGCCCTACCTGCTCAAGCCCAACAACGATGAACTTTCCCGCCTGATGGGCCGGGAACTGGACAGCCTCGAGGAGCTGATCGCCGCCGCCCGGGAACTGCTGCGGCAGGGAACCGCCAAGGTGGTGGTCTCGATGGGCAGCCGCGGGATGCTGTATGTCACGCCGGAACGCACCCTCTATGCGCCGGGCCTGAAGGTGCCGGTCAAGAGTACGGTCGGCGCCGGGGACGCCGTGGTGGCGGCCCTTGCGGTGGCCGAGGAACAGGGCCTGCCGCTCGAAGAGACGGTCCGCCTGTCCGCCGCCGCGGGCACGGCCAGCGTCATGTGCAGCGGTACCCAGGCCGCCGAGCGGGAAGTCGTGGATGGGCTGGTGCCCCAGGTCACGTTCCGGGAAATCTGAATCCGTCAAAAAAGGGGAGGGCAGCGCGCAGGCGCCGCCCTCCGTTTGTATGTCCGGCGCTCTCAGGACCGCCGGTGTTTGTGCGTCAGAAGCAGGATCACGCAGAGCAGGACGCCGAACAGCGCCACACCGCCCAGACCAAACAGGACGTACTGGAACGCCTGGGTGTTGAAGTCGGTGCGCAGCTTCTCGGCCGCGCCGTCCAGGGCCTGATCCACCGCGGAGGAATCCGGGTTGCTCGTCACCGAGTCGGCAATGTTGTTCAGCGCCTGCTGTGCCGACGAGGCCGCGTCGCTGTCGCCGATCGCGTTGAGGGCGTCCACCAGCGCTTCCCCGGCCATCGTGTGCATCAGGGTCGTGCTGGAACTCTTGATCTTCTCCCCGTTGACGGCCTGGCTCAGATAATCGGCCAGCACCGCACAGGCGCCCCGCAGGGCCGGCTCACTGTCCGGCGCGACGGTCCAGCCGTCCGCCGACCACATGCCGTTCATATACAGCAGCAGCTGCATGCCGGTGTCGCCGGTCAGCGTGTTGTAGACGGTGTTGCGGAAGGTCTCGGTGTCGCTGGTGTCGGTGGTGCCGAAACTCATCCCGATGAACCGGGAAGCCCGGTCGTAGTCGGTCAGATTGCTATAATAGTCGCGCAGCAGATCGGCAATGCTGGAATCCGCCGTGATCTGGGACCCCACGACGACGGAATCCAGATCGGCGCGCAGATCCTGGTCGCCGAACTTGCTCACCGTGCCGTCATCCTCGATGCCGAAGGTCTGCTGCATCAGGCTGATGTAGCCGTCCCGGTCGCCGGCCTGCCCGGCGTAGACCTGGGCCAGCTGCATGCAGTCGCCGCCCCAGCTGCCGGTGATCGGAATGCCGCGGTAGACCAGATTCATCGAGGCCAGCAGATGCCCGAAATCAATGCTCTGCCCGTTGGGCAGCACCACCGTGTTGATGCCCTGCAGATTCCACAAATCGGCGTCCTGATCGGTGGCGTATTTCTCAAAAACGGAATCCCGCACACCGGCCGTCAGCTGCCAGATCGTCGTGTTGTAGTCCCCCACGCGGGTGAAGCCGAGTGTCAGGTCGATGGGATCGTCGTCGGTGTTCTGTTCCTGCACATATTGCTCGGCCAGATTCTGAAGCCGACTCAGCCGGTCCAGCGTTTCTTCATAGTCGGCATCCTCCGCCAGAGCCGGAACGGCCAGCACGACCGTCAGGGCCATCACACAGACAACCGCCAACAGCCAGCGTGTCAACGTCGCTTTCGTAACCACGCACCTCCGATTTTGTAACTGAATTGTATTTTTTAGTATACCACAGACTGACCCCCGCTGTCACGTCTTTTCACCGATTTTTCAGATTGCATTTTCTGTAAGCGCGTTTTATAATGAAAACGGAATTCACGATCAGAACAGGAAGGAGAACTGCCTTTATGGAAAACACCAAGCCCCGTTCCACCGTCTACTATACCGATTTCCGCGTTCCGGTGGGGACCGGCCTGCAGCAGAAACTCGACAAACTCATGGAGGCTGCCGGCATCGGACAGATTGATATGGACGGCAAGTTCGTTGCCATCAAGATTCATTTCGGCGAGCCGGGCAACCTGGCTTTCCTGCGCCCCAACTATGCCAAGACCGTGGCGGACGTTGTCAAGCGCCACGGCGGCATCCCGTTCCTGACGGACTGCAATACGCTCTATCCGGGCCGCCGCAAGAACGCCATTGACCACCTGGGCGCCGCACAGGAAAACGGCTTCGGCCCGCTGACCACCGGCTGCCAGGTCATCATCGGCGACGGCCTGCGCGGCACCGATGATATTGAAGTCCCGGTCCCCAACGGCGAATACTGCAAGACCGCCAAAATCGGCCGCGCCATCATGGATGCCGATATCGTCATCTCGCTCAACCACTTCAAGGGCCACGAATCCACCGGTTTCGGCGGCGCGCTCAAGAACCTGGGAATGGGCTGCGGCTCCCGCGCCGGTAAGATGGAACAGCACAGCGCCGGCAAACCGGTCGTCCAGCCCGGCCTGTGCCGCGGCTGCCGCCAGTGCATCAAGGAATGCGGCTCGGACGCCATCCGCTACGATACCGGCAAGGCTGTGATTGATCAGGACCTGTGCAAGGGCTGCGGCCGCTGCATCGGGCGCTGCAACTTTGATGCCATCTATGCGCCCCAGGATAACGCCAACGCCATCCTGGACTGCAAGATGGCCGAGTACGCCTACGCGGTCTGCGCGGGCCGCCCGAACTTCCATGTCAGCCTGGTCATGGATGTCTCGCCGATGTGCGACTGCCACGCCGAAAACGATGCCCCCATCGTGCCGGATATCGGTATGTACGCCAGCTTCGACCCGGTCGCCCTGGACCGCGCCTGCTGTGATGCCGTCCTGGCCGCCGAGCCGATCGCCAACAGCGTGCTGGGCGAACACCGCGCCGACCGGAAGTATACCTGCTGCGGCGATAACTTCCTCGATGTCACCCGCGGCACCACCTGGCATGAAACGCTGGACCACGCCGAGAAGATCGGTATGGGTACCCAGGAATATACCCTCAAATTCGTCCGCTGACCCAAATGGCCGCCCCCGCAAGGAGCGGCCATTTTTGTTTGCCGGATTTGTCGGAAAAGAGAAGAAAAGAAACAAAAAATACATTCTGTATAATTCAAGCAATCTCTACATTTCATAGAACACCCGCCATTCCAAACCAGGAAGAAGGAAAAAAA
Source organism: Gemmiger sp. (assembly GCF_036306485.1). Lineage (GTDB taxonomy): Bacteria > Bacillota > Clostridia > Oscillospirales > Ruminococcaceae > Gemmiger. Next base: position 90,178 of record NZ_JAXJZK010000020.1, read on the forward strand.
GTCCACCTTTGCTCTCGTCTGATTGTGAGAGCAAAGGTGGACTTTTTTTGCTTCAACCGACCCGGGGGTCCAGGGGGGTATCCCCCCCTGGGCGCGGACCCGCTGCGTCGCAACAGCGGCAGTTTTCTCGGTTCCTCTTTTGCTGCCAAAAGAGGAATCGCCCACGAAGCC
>NZ_JAXJZK010000021.1:0-43787 GCF_036306485.1 Gemmiger sp.
ACACATTGCCCCATAGCTCAGTTGGTTAGAGCACCTGACTGTTAATCAGGGTGTCGTCCGTTCAAGTCGGACTGGGGCAGCCAACAGACGGTAAAGCAGATTGCTTTGCCGTTTTTTTATTTTTATCCGGCAAACAGCAAAAAAGAGGGAACCGCCCGGGAAGGCGGTTCCCTCTTTTTGTTTTCAGCAGATGCGGGGCAGCTGGGCGCCGGTGAGCTTGCCCAGAATCCGGCTGCCGCCCAGAGCGGTGTGCAGCACCACCCTGCCCGGGCGTCCGGTGCCCACGGTGCCGATGCGGCAGGCACCCTCGCCCCCGGGCAGAGCGCGCAGCGCCGCCAGCACGGCATCGGCGGATTCGGGGGCCGTCACGGCCAGCATCCGGCCTTCACAGGCCGCGTACAGCGGGTCCAGCCCCAGCAGGTCGCAGGCAGCCATGACGGGGGCATCCACCGGAATGGCATCCTCCTGCAGGTCAATGCACAGCGGTCCGCCCTCGACAAACTCGTTCAGGGTGGTGGCCACGCCGCCCCGGGTGGGGTCCCGCATCAGGTGCACCTCGCCGGCCGCCAGCGCAGCAGCGCTCAGCTCGTGCAGGGGGCGGCAGTCGCTGCGCAGCTCGCCTTCCATCGGCAGCTCGCCGCGGGCCATCATCACGGCGGCGCCGTGGCAGCCCACGCTGCCGCTGACCAGCACCGCATCCCCGGGGCGCAGGGCCCTGCGGCCCAGGCCCGGGGCACGCAGCACCCCGATGCCCGCCGTGTTGATGTAGAGCCCATCGGCGCCGCCCCGTTCGACAACCTTGGTGTCTCCGGTGACGATCTGAACCCCGACCTCCTTGGCGGTGCGGGCGATGGAATTCACCACCGTGCGCAGATCGTCGGTGGGCAGACCCTCCTCCAGAATCAGGGAAAGGCTCAGGTAGAGCGGTTTTCCTCCCGCCATGCACAGGTCGTTGACGGTGCCGCAGACCGCCAGTTTGCCGATGTCCCCGCCCGGGAACTTCCAGGGCGTGACCACAAAGCTGTCGGTGGAAAACACCGGTCTGCCGCCCAGGTCGGGCAGCACAGCCCCGTCGCCCAGATCGTTGAGGGCGGCGTTGCCGAAAGCGGGCAGCAGAATCTCGTCAATGAGTTCGGCGGTGCGCAGACCGCCGCTGCCGTAATCCATCGTAATGATCTCTTGCATTGCTTGCATCTCCTAACGGTTCAGTCCGCGGGGCGGTATTTCCAGGCGGCGGCACAGGCCCCTTCGCCGGACACCATGCAGGGCCCGACCGGGTCCTCGGGACGGCATACCTTGCCGAACAGCGGGCACTGTTCGGGGTGCAGCACGCCCCGGATGACCGATCCGCACCGGCAGCCCGGGGGCTCGGTCCCCCGGCGGCGGCACAGGCCGTACCGGGCGGCGGCATCATAGCGGGCGTATTCGGGACGCAGCGCCAGGCCGCTGTCCGGGATCTCGCCCAGGCCTCGCCACAGACTGTCCGCCGGCCTGAAGACCGCGTCCGCGGCGGCCCGGGCGGCGGCATTGCCGCCCGCAGTCACCAGCCGGGAATACTCGTTTTCCAGCGCGGGGGTTCCGTCGCACACCATCCCCACCAGCCGCCAGACCGAATACAGCACATCCCCGGCCTCAAACCCGCTGACCACGGCGGGCAGACCGTATTCCCGGGGCAGGAACCCGAAGGCATCCGCCCCCGTGACAACCGCCACATGGCCGGGACAGAGCAGCGCATCCACGCCGCAGTCCGGCGCATTCAGCAGCGAGCGCAGCGCCGGTTCGGTGCGCTTGAGCAGGCAGAACACCGAAAAGTTGTCCAGGCCGCTCGCGGCGGCATCCAGCACACAGGCGGCGGTGCCGGGGGTGGTGGTCTCGAACCCCACGCCCAGGAACACCACCTCCCGGTCGGGGTTGGCCCGGGCCAGGTCCACCGCATCGGCGGCGGAATAGACGGTGCGCACATCCGCCCCGGCGGCCCGGCGATGCAGCAGGGTATCTCCCCGCAGACTGCCCGGCACCCGCATCAGGTCGCCGTAGGTGGCCACGATGAGGCCGGGCCGTTCGCACAGCTCGAGTGCGGCGTCGATGTCCCCGGCGGGCGTCACGCAGACCGGACAGCCCGGGCCGGAGATCAGCTCCACCCCGGGGGCCAGCAGGCTGCGCAGCCCCGCCTTGGCGATGGCCATGGTGTGGGTGCCGCAGATTTCCATGATGCGCACGGGGGCACGGTCTGCGGTGCGGCGGCGGATATCCTGTACCAGCTGCGCGGCGCCGTCCGGGTTGCGGAAGGCATTCAGCCAGGAAGCATCACAGGGCATGGATGGCCTCCTGGATACAGGCCAGATTTTCCGAAGCCTGTTCGGGGGTCAGCCTCTCAATGGCAAACCCGGCATGGACCATCACATAATCCCCCACCGCGATGTCGGGCAGAAAATCCACCCGCACCTTCTGGGTCAGGCCGGCGGCCTCCCCCACGGCGTGTTTTCCGTCCCCTTCCAGAGAGACGATCTTCAACGGAACTGCAAGACACATACAGCAACCCTCCCGAAATCAAAAAGCAGCGGACAGCCCGGCCGCCCCGATGGCCAGCTGTCCCAGGGCCAGCCCTTCGTCGGAGGGACTGACCCGCTTGTGGGAATACACGCGGTACCCGGCGCCTTCCAGCAGGGCGGTGACGCCCTCCAGCAAGGCCCGGTTCAGAAAAACCCCGCCCGAAAGCACGACCGGCAGCCGGTCCGGGTTCAGTGCCCGGCACTGGTCCAGCGCCATGCGGCACAGCGCCTGCTGGAACCCCGCGGCCAGGGCGGCGGCCGTGGTGCCGGCGGCTTTTGCCGTGCAGAGCGCGCGGATCAGCGGACGGGTGTCAAACCGGCGCACGCCGTTCTCCTCGTAGTAGGCGGGAAAATACACATCGGCCGGGGCGGCTCCCTCGGCCAGGGCCTCGAGCAGGGCCGGAGCCTGGCCGTCATAGCCGGCGTCGGTCCGGCCGGTGAGCAGAGAATATACCCCGTCGAACAGCCGCCCCATGCCGGAGGACTGTGGGCAGCGGTAGCCGCTGCGCAGCAGTGCCGTCACCCCGCCCCGGCGGGCGAAGTCGGGGGCCGCTTCGGGGCATCCGGCGTCGAGCGCCAGGGACAGGGCGGTGCGGCCGATCACGATGACGCAGGCGTCGCCGCCCGGCAGCGCCGTCGGGCGGATGGACCCCACCCGGCGATACCCGCGGCAATCCCCCAGCAGACATTCCGCGCCCCAGATCTGGCCGTCCTCCCCGAGGCCGGTGCCGTCCCAGATCAGGCCGAACACCGGGCCGTCCAGACGGTTGTCCACCATGCAGGCGGCCATGTGGGCCCAGTGGTGCTGGACCTGACGCAGCGGCAGATGTTCCCGCTTTGCCATCTGTTCGGCCTCCCGGGTGGAGGCGTAGTCGGGATGCAGGTCACACACGAGGGCGGCAGGCTGCAGCCCGAACAGGTGCAGCGCGCCGGTCAGGGCGGTGCGGTAGTGGTCCAGCGTCTCGGCGTTTTTGAGATCGCCGATGTACTGGCTCATAAAGGCATGGCGGCCCCGCCCGGCGGCAAAGGAGCCTTTCTGTTCCGCCCCGAATGCCAGCACGCCGCTCACATCGCGGTCGAGCAGCAAAGGCTGCGGGGCATATCCCCGGCTGCGGCGGAAAAACACTGGTGCCCCCCGCCAGACCATCGCGAGCGAATCGTCACAGCGGTTGGCGATGGGACGGTCGTGGAGCAGGAAGCCGTCCGCAATGCCCCACAGGGCAGACAGGGCCTCGCTGTTATCGATGAGCACCGGGCAGCCCGGACGGTTGGCGCTCGTCATGACGAGCAGGTCCGGCCCGCCGCAGGTTCCGTCCAGCAGCAGGATGTGCAGCGGCGTATAGGGCAGCATGACCCCCAGCCGGGCGGTGGCACTGAGCCAGCACTGCCCGGCCGGGTCCCGTTTGGGCAGCAGCAGGATGGGACGGCGGGGACTTTGCAGCAGAGCGGCCTCGGCATCGGTCACATCACAGAGCCGGGCGGCGGCGGAAAGATCCCGGGCCATGAGGGCCAGCGGCTTTTCCGGCCGGTGCTTGCGGCGGCGCAGCCGGGCCACGGCGTCGGGGCTGTCTGCCCGGCAGGCCAGATGGATGCCCCCCGTGCCCTTGACCGCCACGATCTTCCCGGCGGCAAGGGCTTCCTGTGCCAGGGCGATGGGGTCCCCCGCGCAGGGGCGGCCGTCGGCGTCCAGGTAGACGGCCCGGGGACCGCACACCGGGCAGCAGTTGGGCTGGGCGTGGTAGCGGCGGCTGTTGATGTCGCGGTACTCGGCCGCGCAGTCGGGGCACATCGGGAACCCGGCCATCGTGGTGGCGGGGCGGTCATAGGGCAGACGCCAGATGATGGAAAACCGGGGCCCGCAGTCGGTACAGTTGATGAAGGGGTAGCGGTACCGCCGCCCGCCGGGATCGTTCATCTCCCGCAGACAGGCGTCACAGGGCGCCAGGTCGGGGGAAACGAGGGTGGCCGCCTCCCCTGCCGCACTGGGCAGGATTGCAAAGCCGGTTTCCCCGGTGGCGGGGATGTCCTCGGTACGGATTTCCTCCAGGACCGCCAGCGGCGGCGGGTCGGCGCGCAGGGTGCGCAGGAACTCGTCCAGCGCGGCCGCGGGGCCTTCCAGCTCGAGTTCCAGCCCGGCGGCGGTGTTGCGGCCCCATCCGCTCAGCGAAAGGCGGGCGGCCAGCCGGTGAACGAAGGGGCGGAACCCCACCCCCTGCACAATGCCCTCGATCAGGAGATGCCGGCGGATCATGCGTCGGCCGCCAGAGCGGCGCGCACCTTGCCGGCGATGTGGGCGGCCAGTTCGTCCAGGCCGTCGCCGGTGCGGCTGGACACCCGGAACATCGGGCCGTCGGGGTTGACGCCCTTGTAGTCGGCGGCCACCCGATCCACGTCAAACTCAAAATAGGGCAGCATATCGCACTTGTTCAGCACCAGGCAGGAGGTGTCGGTGAACATCAGCGGGTATTTGGCCACCTTGTCGTCGCCTTCGGGGATGCTCAGCACCGTGATGCGGAAATTCTCCCCGATATCGAACTCGGCCGGGCAGACCAGATTGCCGATGTTCTCCACAAACAGCACGTCCAGGCTGTCCAGGTCAAAGTCCGGCAGGATGTGCTGGATGCTCATGGCCTCGATATGGCAGGCGCCGTCGGTGTTCAGCTGCACCGCCGGAATCCGGAGCGCCGCGATTTTTTCGGCATCAATCTGGCCGGTGATGTCACCCTCGATGACGCCGATGGAGAATTCCTCCCGCAGACGGGCGATCAGGGCGGTGATCAGGCTGGTCTTGCCGGCTCCCGGGCTGCCCATGACATTGATCAGGCAAACCTTGTGCCCTTTCAGGGTGCGGCGCACCTCGGCGCTGACATCCTCGTTCCATTCCATGACCTGATGCAGGACTTTGATTTCCATATTCAGTCTACCTCCAGACTCTCTACCATAAATTCCTTTCCCGAAAGCCGCTTGAGCCGCAGACTGCCGCAGTACGGGCAGGCAATGTGGGCGCGGTCAATCTCGCCTTCCCGCCCGCAGTCCCGGCACAATACCTTGAGCGGCACCGTGGTGACCCGGATCCTGGCCCCTTCGGCGGGGGTGCCTTTTGCCAGCACGTCCAGATACATCTGCACGCACTCCGGCACCACGCCGGAAAAAGGCCCCATCCGCAGCCGGATTTCGCGGATATGCGATGCATGCTGCTCGGCGGCTGCCTGCAGCGAGATTTCCAGAATGCTCTGGGTGATGGACAACTCATGCACGGCATACCCCTCCTTTGCCGTAAATGGACGAAAACGGCGGAACTGCTCCGCCGTACCCCCTCATTGTAGCACCATCCGACACAAAAATCCATACAAAGAAATGGTCTTGTAAAATGTCTTGTAAAACAGAAATGAGAGGACTATAATGAAAGAAAATTGTCAACAAATCTGGTAGATTGTCAGGATTTGTCCCACGAGGAGGCTGTTTTTATGGCAATCATTCCAATTTTGATCGCATGGCCCGCGCTGATGGCCCTGGTGATTCCCTGTATCCGGGATTCCCGTGTCCGCGGCAGGGTTGTCTATCTGGGGGCCGGTGTCGTCATGGCATTGGCCGCCTTTTTGCTTGCTGCCTGGCTGCGGGGCGGGGGCGGCATCATTGACCTCTGCGGTGAGGTCCCTCTGATCGACCACCTGATGCTGGCCGGTGAATTCGCCTTAATGATTCTCATTGTGGTGCTGAGCATCCGGTATAAAAAGTATCCGGTCGTGCTGCTCTCGGTGGGTCAGACGGGGCTTCTGGCCTGGTCGGAACTGACCCGCCCGGTGCAATCCCCCACCCATCTGCGGCTGGACTGCCTGTCCATGCTGATGATCATGATTGTCGCCCTCGTGGGCGGCTTGATCTGCATCTACGCCGTGGGGTATATGAAAGCCTATCACCACCATCATACCGAGTACCGGGACCGCAGCGGCTTCTTCTTCTCGATGCTGTTCTTCTTCCTGGCGGCGATGATCGGCCTGGTTCTGGCTGAGAATCTTGTCTGGATGTACTTTTTCTGGGAGATCACCTCGGTCATCTCCTTCCTGCTCATCGGCTACACCCGCACCGAGGAAGCCGTCAACAACAGTTTCCGCGCGCTGTGGATGAACCTGCTGGGCGGCCTGGGCTTTGCGATTGCCATTGTGGTGGCGGCCCACACCCTGGGCACCGTGCAGCTCAATGAACTTGTGGCCGCAAAAGCTACCATCCCGGTGGTTCTGCTGGCTTTTGCAGGCCTGACCAAGTCGGCGCAGCTGCCCTTCTCCTCCTGGCTGCTGGGCGCCATGGTGGCACCCACGCCCTCGAGCGCACTGCTGCACAGCGCCACGATGGTCAAGGCCGGCGTGTACCTGCTCATCCGTCTGGCTCCCGCCATGGCGGGCAACATGACCGGCATGACCGTGGCGTTCATCGGCGGCTTTACCTTCATTGCGGCCAGCATGATGGCCATTGCCCAGAACGACGGCAAAAAGGTGCTGGCGTTCTCGACGGTGTCCAACCTGGGCCTGATTGTGGCCTGCGCGGGCATCGGCGCCGAGGAGACCATCTGGGCTGCGGTGCTTCTGATGATCTTCCACTCGGTCAGCAAATCCATGCTGTTCCAGGCCGTCGGCTCCATCGAGAACAGCCTGGGCTCCCGTGACATTGAGGACATGCACGGTCTGCTGCTGCGTCTGCCCCGGCTGACCTACATCATGGGCATCGGCATTGCGGGCATGTACCTGGCGCCTTTCGGCATGCTGATCTCCAAGTGGGTGGCGCTGCGGGCCTTTGTGGACGCGGGCAACTACCTGCTGGTCATTTTCCTGGCGTACGGCAGCGCCACCACCATGCTGTACTGGACCAAATGGCTGTGCAAGCTGGTTTCGCTGCACCACACCAAAGTCCAGGTCACCGATGTGACCCGCAAGGACCAGTACCTCTCGATGTACATCCATGCCGCGGCCACCCTGGGCCTGTGCCTGCTGTTCCCGCTGGTGTCCTCCCGGGTGGTCACCCCGATCATCCAGGAACTGTACGGCGCCGCCCATGAAGTGCTGTCCATCAGCGTCCTGACCACCATGGCCATCATGCTGGTCAGCGTGCTGTTTGTTCCGTCGCTGATGTTCCTGCTCACCCGTTCGGCCCACCGCGACTACGTTCCCATCTATATGGGCGGCGTCAACGAGGGCGACAACACCTATTTTGTCAACAGTTTCGGCAAGCCGGAACATCTGTATCTGAGCAACTGGTACCTGCGGTTTGAGTTCGGGCGCCGGCGCCTTATGCGGCCGGGCGTCATTGTCTCGGCGGGGGTTCTCATCGTCATGCTCTGTGTGATCATAGGAGGTGCGGTATGATGGCGGTCGTTTCCGTTTTGGCATATCTGCTGCTGGCGCCGCTGGTGGGCGGCCTGCTGGACGGGCTGGACCGCCGGGTCAGCGCCCGGATGCAGGGACGGCAGGGTCCGCCGATGCTGCAGCCTTTCTATGACCTGAAAAAACTGTTCTCCAAACAGATGATCGCCGTCAACAGTGTGCAGATGCTGCTCAACCTGAGTTATCTGGTCTTTCTGGCGGTGGCCGGTTCGCTGCTGTTTGCCGGCGCGGACATCCTGATGTGTCTGTTCATCCTGTCCACCGCCGACATGTTCCTGGTCATGGCGGCCTCCAGCGACTCCTCCCCCTTCGCCACCCTGGGTGCCGGACGGGAGATGATCCAGATGATGGCCTACGAACCCCTGACCCTGCTGATGGCCGTGGGCTTCTATCTGGCCACCGGCAGCTTCCATGTGGGGGATATCATCCGGATGCCCTACAGTGCCGTGCTGACCATGCCGGGCTTCCTGCTGGGGTTCATGTTCATCACCGCCATCAAGCTGCGCAAGTCGCCCTTTGACCTGTCCACCAGCCACCATGCCCATCAGGAGATGGTCAAGGGCATCACCACCGAGATGGCCGGTCCCACCCTGGCCGTGATGAACATTGCCGAATACTACGAGATGGTGCTCATGCTGGGCATTGTGGCGCTGTTCTTCCTCAACGAGCACTGGTGGAGCTGGCCCATCGCGATTGTGGCCTGTCTGATCGTGTATCTGCTGGAAATTCTGTGGGACAATGTGGCCGCCCGCGTCAAGTGGCGTACCCTGCTGGACAGCTGCTGGGTGGTCACCCTGCTGACCGGCGGGCTCAACGGCCTGATTCTCATGCTGGTACGCTGAGGAAGGGAGCAAAACTACCATGAAGAAACTTGCAAAATCCCCTTGGCTGCTGCACTATGACGCCAGCAGCTGCAACGGGTGTGATATTGAGGTACTGGCCTGCACGACACCCAAATACGACATTGAGCGGTTCGGCATCATCAACACCGGCGACCCCTTCCAGGCCGACATCCTGCTGATCACCGGCGGCGTGAACGCCCAGTGCGAGCAGGTGGTGCGTCAGCTGTACGAACAGATGCCCAACCCCAAAGTCGTGGTGGCGGTGGGCATCTGTGCCTGCACCGGCGGCGTGTTCAAGGACTGTTACAACATCAAGGGCGGCATTGACACGGTGATTCCGGTCGATGTGTATGTGCCCGGCTGTGCGGCACGGCCCCAGGCCATCATTGACGGCGTGGTCAAAGCGCTGGAGATCCTCGAGGACAAGCGCCGCAATTACGCAGAGAAAAAGGAGGAAGGCTGACGATGGAATCTGCCAACACGATCGAGCCCATCACCATGGCGGAGTTCATGCCGCAGGTGATCCGCTTCAAGATGGACGGCTGGCGTGTGGTGCAGCTCTGCGCCGCCCGCCTGCCCGACGGCTATGAGCTGAGCTACTCCTTCGCCAAGGGGTACGATATGCGCACCCTGCGCCTGACCATCGGCACCGACGACACGGTGCCCAGCATCACCCAGGTGTATCCCGGTGCCTTTTTGCAGGAAAATGAGGCCGCGGAGCTTTTCGGTGTAAAGATCGAGAGCATCCAGGGCGACTATCACGACAAGCTGTACCGCATCGCGCGGCCCACGCCGTTCAAGGAAAAGGGGTAAGACTATGGCAAAACGAAGCATTGTGCCGTTCGGTCCGCAGCACCCCGTCCTGCCCGAACCCATCCACCTGGATCTGGTTCTGGAGGATGAAGTGGTGGTGGAAGCGGTGCCCAGCATCGGGTTTGTCCACCGCGGACTGGAAAAACTGGTGGAAACCAAGGATTTCAAGGAATATGTCTACATTGCCGAGCGTGTGTGCGGCATCTGCAGTTTCGGCCACGGGCTGGGCTACTGCCAGACGCTGGAGAAGATCATGAACGTGGAGGTCCCGCCCCGGGCACGGTATCTGCGCACCATCTGGATGGAGATGAGCCGGATTCACTCGCATCTGCTCTGGCTGGGTCTGCTGGCCGACGCTATGGGCTTTGAGAGCCTGTTCATGGAAAGCTGGAAACTGCGCGAAAAGATCCTGGATATGTTTGACGCCACGACCGGCGGCCGGGTCATCTTCTCGGTGAACTGCATCGGCGGCGTGCTCAAGGACATGGACGAGACGATGCTCAAAAACATCGTGGACACCTGCAACGAGATGGAGAAGGAGCTCAAGCCCATCGCGGACACCTTCCTGCGGGACTACACGACCTGTTCCCGTCTGCGCGGGCTGGGCGTGATGACCCCCGAGCAAGCCACCCTCATGGGTGCCGTCGGTCCGATGCTGCGGGCCAGCGGCATCGCCTACGACGCCCGCAAGCTGGGCTATGCGGCCTACGATGAGCTGGACCTGGAACCCGTGACCGCCACCGACGGCGACTCCTACGCCCGGTGTGAGGTGCGTATCCGGGAGATCAGCCAGTCCTTTGACCTCATCCGCCAGGCGGCGGCCAAGATTCCGGCCGGTCCCATCGCCGTACCGGTCAAGGGATTCCCCCGCGGCGAGTACTTCACCCGGATCGAGCAGCCCCGCGGCGAGGCCATCTACTACGTCAAGGCCAACGGCACCAAGTTCATTGACCGGTTCCGTCTGCGCACCCCGACGACCAGCAACATCCCGCCGATGCTGGAGATGCTCAAGGGCTGCCAGCTGGCCGACGTGCCGCTGCTGATCCTGACCATTGATCCCTGCATCAGCTGTACCGAGAGGTGAAACCAAGATGGCATCATTGAAATTTCTTCCCTTTGCGGGCACGGCGCTGAAAAACCTGTTCAGCAAGCCGGTCACCACCGGGTATCCCTTTGAGCCTGCCCACTACCCCGAGCGCATGCGCGGGCATATCGAGATCGATATTGAATCCTGCATCAGCTGCGGCATGTGTGCCCGCAGCTGCCCGCCCGGCGCCCTGACGGTGGACCGGGCCGCCGGCACCTGGACCATCCAGCGGTTTGACTGCGTGCAGTGCGGCAACTGTGTGAATGTCTGCCCCAAGAAGTGCCTCAAGATGGCGCCCGGCTACACGACGCCGGACACCACCCGCCACAGCGACACCTACACCCGCACCACACCGCTGCCCAAACCGGCGCAAAGACCCGCCGCCCCGGCAGCGAAGCCCAAACCCGAAGCCTGATTTTCAAAGGACCGTGCCCCCGACGGGACACGGTCCTTTGTTCTGTCCCCGGCCGGAGAAATATCTTTACGCCGGGGCGGTTGTGTGGTAGGCTAAAGACAAACGGAATTGCAGAGGAGGGCGCATCCATGATCCCCATGAGAAGAAAAGACCGACAGATTACCGACCCCGACAAAATTGACGCCATCATCCGCGCCTGCGACTGCTGCCGCATCGGATTTGCGGATGAGGGCAGCGTCTATCTTGTCCCGCTGAGTTTCGGGTATGAAAAGACGGGGGAAACCCGGCGCTTCTACTTTCACGGCGCGCCGGAGGGACGGAAAATCCGGCTGATCGAGGCCGGGCATCCGGTCGGCTTTGAGCTGGATACCAAATATGAACTCCGGGAAGCCCCCGATGCCTGCGGCTACACCGCCGGCTTCCAGAGCGTGATCGGGACCGGGACCATCCGGCTGCTCGGCACCGAGGAGGAGAAAATCTACGGACTGCGCCGCATCATGGAGCACGCCACCGGAAAGGACGACTGGACGTTTCCCGAGGAGATGCTGCGCTGCACAGCGGTTTTCTGCCTGGAAGTGACCGAGCTCTCCTGCAAGGAACACACCTGACGGCGATTGCCGCCCGATACAACAAGACAGCCGGCCCCTTTGACAAGGGGCCGGCTGTCGTATTATTGCAGCATCAGCCGGATGATCTCGCGATCGGTCTCCCGCATACCTTCCTTGCCGATGTATCCGACGCAGCTGATGGTCTCGTCGGCGTCCTCGCGCAGGATGCCGTTGTGGGCGCCGTAGCTTCTGCCGGCCATGGCCAGGTTGTGGGCCAGCATGGCGGCATCCAGGCTGGCAGCAATCTTGGCGGCGCAGCTGGCTTTGGCGCCGTCGCAGATGATGCCGGGAATGTTGGCCAGCGTGTTGTCGATGGTCGCCTTGATCTGTTCGAGCGTGCCGCCGTCCAGGTAGGTGATGGCCGCCCCCGCCGCGCAGGAGGCGGACACCGCCCCGCAGAAGGCGCTGAGCTTGCCGATGTACTCCTTCTGATGCACGGTCAGCAGGCCCGAGAAGGCCAGCGCGCGGTACAGCCGTTCGGCCGGCAGGAAGTTCTCCCGCGCGTAGACGATGACCGGCACCGAGGAGGCAATGCCCTGGTTGCCGCTGCCCGAGTTGATGATGACCGGCATATCGCAGCCCGCCATCCGGGCCTCCGACGCGGCAGCCGCATAGGCGCGCATCCGGGTGAAGGTGCTGTCCGGGTAGGCGGTGCGCAGCATCCGGCCGATGCCGACGCCGTAGTTGCCGCTCATGCCCTCGTAGGCAATGTCCATGTTGCAGCGGATCTGCCGCTCAAAGATCGGGCGGATGGTCCCGAGCGGCACCGTGTCGGCATACTCCTTGATCGCGTCGATGGTCAGCCGGCTGCGGTCGGTCCGCTCCCCCTGCTGGCCCTCGCCGCCTGAAAAGACCGTCTCCCCGTTTTTGATGATGGAGACAATGTTGGTGTGGGCGTAGCGCACCTCGACGGACACGGTGTCGGTGCCGCGGGACAGCTCGACAAGGAAATGCAGCGGAATCTCGGAATCCAGGAATTCCACCGTGCAGTGCCCGGCGGCGATGAAGTCCGATGCCTGCTGACGGTTGGGCCCGGTGACGGATTCCAGCACTTCCATCCGGCGCTCGGCATCGCCGCCGAAGGCGCCCAGGCAGACCGCCGCCTCGATGCCGGTCATGCCGCCCGAATGGGGAATCTGCACGCAGCGCACATTCTTGATCATGTTGCCGCTGCACCGGGCCAGAATGCGGTCCGGGTCGGCGCCCAGCACCTCGCGGGCGCGGGCGGCCGCGTAGGCCAGCGCGATGGGTTCGGTGCATCCCATCGCCGGAACCAGTTCCTCGGTCAGGATGGCCGTATAGATCCGATAGAGTTCTTCAGTCATGGCAGACTCCTTTCAGAGCGGAAGGATGGTGTCCAGCTCGTCGCCGCAGGCTTCCAGCTGGCGGCGGGGGCCCAGCACACAGACGGCGCTGTTCGCCGCAAAGTCCTGCATCCGGGCCGCATAGCCGGCCACCTCCCGGGTGGTGGCGGTCAGCATCTCCTGCCGGGTCCGGCAGAGTGCTTCGTAGGAAAGTTTTTTCCAGTGGTACGCATCGGCGGTCTTGCCCTTGTCCCGCGGCGTCAGCAGCGGATCGCTCTCACCGACGGCGCCGAGGATTGCCCCCGTGACATCCCCGGTGTACCCTTCCAGGAAGGCCGGGATCTCCCGGTAGCAGGCCAGCGAGTGGGCGGCCCCGGGGTCCCGGTAGGAGGAAAGGCTGGCAAGGCCGTTGTTGCGCAGCACCATGCCGGTGCCGTAGGCCCCGCCCCGCACCCGGATGCCGTTCCACAGATGTTCCAGAAAGACCACCCGCTTCATGACCCGGGCGTCGCCGCGGTTGGCGTCGGGGAAAGGCCCGCTCATTGCGGCAAAGGCGATGTCGGCGGGCAGCACAAAGCCCTCCCTGGCCGGGCCCGGCCAGGTCACGGCACAGCGGGACGGCGGGCAGAGACCGGCGGGCAGCGCATCGGCCAGCCGGCCGGCAACCAGACCGGCGCCGTCCGATGCGTCGGAGGTCACGCTGATCGTCAGCCGGGCGCGGGTGAAGAGCCGACGCATCAGCCCTTCCAGCTGTCCGGCCAGCGCGGGCAGCGCGTCGGGGCCTTCGGCTTCCCGCGCCTGCAGCCACTGCAGGAAGGCGATGCCGCCGGCATATTCCTGCACGGTGCACTCGGTGCGGAAAGCGGCCCCGGCCCGCGTCATTGCAAAGGCGTTGCCGCCCTCGGCAATCTGGCGCGCCAGCGCGGCACGGCGCTGGCGCAGAATCTCCCACAGCTTTTCGCGGTTGTCCAGCCGGGTATCGTCGAGCAGCTCACACAGCAGCCCGGTGCCCGCGGCCGCCCTGGCGTTCAGCATACTGGCCGAAACGCAGAAAAACACCCGGCAGCGCGAGAAATCCTCCGCCTCCCCGTAGGCTTCGATCCGGCTTTGCAGCGAACCGAAGGCGGCCCGCAGTTTCTGCGGCAGCACCGGTGCGGGGGTGGTGCCGGTTTCCAGTGCGCCCAGCAGCTCGCAGAGCAGCGAGGCCGCACACACCTCCTCCCCGGTCAGGTCGTCCGCCGCAAAGTAGAGATTCAGGTAGGTGATGCCGTGGGTGGGCAGCGTGTGGCGGAGCACCGGCAGCCCGCACAGGGTCAGCTCCTCGGTGGGCAGCCGTTCGGGCCGGGGAGCGATCTCCTCGGGGCGCAGCCGCGGAATGGCGGCCAGCGCCTCGGGGGCGTCGGGGGTGGTCTGCCAGCGCTCGGTGCGGTCCTGCAGTGCCCGGGCCGCCGCCCAGGCTGCCTCGTCCCAGCGGTCGGTCCGTGCCCGGATGCGGGATGCCTCGGCGGCGTCGCGCTCCGCCCCCAGCGTGTGGGAGGGGCGCAGGATCACCCGGCAATGGTGGGCGTTTTCCAGCAGGATCTGGCGGATCAGCTGCTCAAACCAGCCCTCGTCCACCCGGCGGTGCAGCTGGCGGAACACCGGTTCGACCGCAAGATTGGCCGCCGGATCGCCGCCGTACAGCCAGCTGGCGTATACCTGGGTGGCCAGCAGCAGGCCCTGGGGCATCCAGCCGCCCTGGCGTTCCCGCTCGCTGAATTCCAGATTGTCCAGCGTCGCGTGCACCCGCGCATGGTCCAGCCCCTGCCGCACCAGCCGGGACAGCTCGGACCGGACGGCGGCCTCGGCGGCTTCCAGCTTTTCTTCAGGGCAGTTCTTCACGGTCAGCAGCAGGTTGGGCTGCTCCACGCCGTCGTTGAGCTGCATCGTCACGTCCTGCGCCAGGCCGCAGCCCAGCAGGCAGCGGCACAGCGGGGCCTCGTTGTCGCCGCAGAGCACATCGCAGAGCGCCCGCAGCGCCGTCAGCCGCTCCCGGTCGCGGAAGGTCCCGGCCCCGTAGCCCAGTCCGAGCCAGAAATGCCCTTCCAGCGGTTCCTGCGCCCCCAGCGCATAGTCCACGACGGCGGTGCCGCCGTCCACCGGGGCCTGCAGCGGCGGCGGGGGCGGCGGCGTGCGGCGGTCATAGCCGTCCGAGAACGCCTCGTCCAGGATGCGGAGCACCGCGTCCAGGTCCAGTGCGCCGTCCAGGACAATCAGCGCGTGGGAGGGATGATACCACTGCCGGTGGGCGGCCGCAAAGGCTTCCCAGCTCAGTTCCGGGATGTGCTCGGGGTCGCCGCCCGACACCCAGCGGTAGCAGGTATCGGGGAAAAGGCGGCGGCTGACCTCGTATTCCAGCTGGGCATCCGGGGAGGAAAAGACCCCCTTCATCTCGTTGAAGACGACGCCCTTGCAGCTCACACGGTCGCCGTCCAGCTCATAGTGCCAGCCCTCCTGGGCGAAAATCGCGGGATTGCTGAGCAGCAGCGGATGGAACACCGCGTCCAGATAGACCCGCAGCAGGTTGTGGAAGTCCTGCTCGTTGCGGCTGGAAAACGGGTAGATCGTCTTGTCCGGAAAGGTCATCGCATTGAGGAAGGTGTTCAGGGAGGTTTTCATCAGTTCCACATAGGGTTCCCGCACGGGATAGTGCTCCGAGCCGCAGAGCACCGAGTGTTCCAGAATGTGAAACACGCCGGTGTCGTCCCACGGCTGGGTGGGAAAGCCGATGCAAAAGGTCTTGTTTTCCTCGGCGCGGTCCAGCCAGAGCAGTCTGGCGCCGGTGCCGTCGTGCTGCAGCTCCCACAGCACGGCGTCCAGCTCGTCCAGCACACGGCGGGAAAGCAGGGTGAATCCCATGAAAAAACCTCCTTTACAGGGTCAGGTCGGAATATTTCTTTTTCAGGACGGCCATCAGTTCCTTGTATTTTTCGCGGCTGAGGATGATCTCGCCGTCAAAGCCGTCCAGCGTGATGGAGTAGAGTTTCTTGTCGTTGTTGATGTTGATGCGTTCCACCCGTTCCAGGTTGATGATGAAGGAAGAGTAGCAGCGGTAGAAATGGCTTGTGCTGAGCATGGATTCCAGGTCGTCCATCGAATAGTTGGACACCGTGACCTCACAGCCGTCGGCACAGACGATGTATTTCTTGCGTTCCCGCCGCTCGATGAAGAGAATGTCGGCCAGGCGCAGCATCCGGTAGCCGTCCTTGGTCTTGACCATGATGCTGCGGGTCCTGGCATCCCGCTTGTACTGCAGAAGATCGTAGACATAGAGCACCCGCTCCACGGCACGCTGGAAGCGCTGCGGGTCGAGCGGCAGGGTGAACGCCGCCGTGGCGCCCACCGTCAGGCCCCAGAAGGCGGTATCCTGCGACGCGCAGTAGAGCACGGCCAGCAGGTCGGGCTTTTTCTGGGTGACGTAGCTGAGCAGGAAACTGCCGTCCGGCGTGCGGCGGGGGTCCCCCACATCGCTGCGGATGAACGCCGCGTCGACATCCTCGCTCAGCAGATACCGGCTTGCGGCATCGATGTCGTCAAAGGTGCGCACAATCTCAAATTTGTGGTAGAAGGCCAGCAAGTTTTCGATTTTTTGCAGCTGGTCGGGATCTTTTTCAATCAGTACCGTCCGGATCGGCATGGCCGCTGCCTCCTTCCGCCTCGGTGTCCTCCGCACAGAAATTGCGGAAGGCTTCCTCCGCCTTGGCGGCGTCCCCGGTGTAGGAGGAGGAGATGTTCAGTGCAAAGGGACCGCGCACCGCCGTGACGGGCATCATGGCGCCGCTGCCCCACAGATTGATGGCCCCGTCGTCCCGGGCGCCAAGGTAGGCGTTGTACTCGTCGCTGCCCTCCTGCAGGGTGCCGAGGTCCCACCAGTAGAGTTCCAGTCCGCTGTAATTGCGGGCCGCCGTGGCAATGCCGTCCGACAGCGGCGCGTAGTCCTCGCCGGGCAGTACGCCCTGTTCGACCAGATAGGCCGCCAGATCATCCAGCGACTTGTCCCACACCGGGTTGTCGGCAGAGACCCCCGGCTGGTCGCTGAGCCCCGACGGCTCGGTGAAATCCGGCGAAAGCCCGACGAACACCAACGCCCCGGCGGTGGCCATCACCAGCAGCAGAAGAAAGGAAATCGTGATCTTTTTCATACCGGCACCTCCAGCCGCTGTTTGGCGGCATACTCGCGGTAGGTCGGGCTGATGCGGGCCAGCACATCGGGTGTGCCGCTGGCCTCAACCTGGCCGTCCCGCAGCACGATCACATGGTCGGCACGGCGCACCTCCTCCATATTGTGGGAGATGTAGAGCACCGTGGGCACCCGGCCGTCCAGCAGGCTGTCCAGCACCGCGCCGGCGGTGCGGTGGTCCAGGCTGGCGGTGGCTTCGTCCAGCAGCAGGTATTCCGGCCTGACGAGCAGCGCCCGGGCAATGGCGATGCGCTGCCGCTGCCCGCCCGAGAGCCGCGTCCCGGCGGACCCCACCTGGGTGTCGTATCCGTCGGGCAGCTGGCGGATGAAGTCATCCGCGCCCGCGGCTTTGGCGGCCGCCTGGATGGCGGCGTCATCGGGCGGGGTCTTGGCGCCGTAGACCAGATTTTCCCGGATGGTGCCGGCCAGCAGCGGGGTGTTCTGCAGCACATAGGCGAACCGGCCGCGCAGGTCGGACAGCCGCACCCCGGCCAGGTCCTGACCGTTCAGGGTGATGGTGCCGGCGTCGGGACGGTAGAAGCCCTGCAGCAGCTTCATCACGGTGGATTTGCCGCTGCCGTTGCCGCCGATGATCGCCGTGTGCCGGCCGTAGGGAATCGTGCAGGAAACGCCCCGCAGCACGGGGTATTCGCCGTCAAAGCTGAACCGCACGTCCCGCAGCTCGATGTCGCCCGATGGGCCGAGCGGGCTGCCGGCGTCCAGCGCCTCGGTCGGGCGGTTCAGGATCTCGTTGACATGGCGCAGGCTGCCCTGGGTGCCCTTGATGGTCTGGTAGGGCGTCAGCAGTTCGCTCTCATACTGCTCGACCTTGCCGGAGTAGGTGGTGAAATCGTTGATGCCGGTGCTGGCCATATGGCCGGTCCGGATCAGCTGGGACCCGCCCACCGCGATCAGCACCATGTTCAGTTTGGTGTACAGGCTGAACAGCCCCGACTCCACCATGCCGAACAGCACGTTCAGAATGTCCGCCTTGTAGCGGTCCTCGATGGCCTGCATGCCTTCCTCGATTTCGCGCTCCTCCATACCCTGGGCCTTGACGTGCTTGGCGCAGGCAATGTGTTCCGAGAAGAAGGCCGTCATCGTATTCAGAGCCTCGTACTGGCGGCGGCTCGCGATGAACTGCAGCCGTCCGGTCAGGAAAAAGACCAGCGCGGCCAGCGGGATGGACACCACCAGAATCAGCGAGAGCTGACCGTTGTATTCAATCATCTTCATACAGGCGCGCACCAGCGCATAGAGCGAGGAGACCGACAGGAACAGCATCTGCAGGGCGCTGGCGGCCTGGGTGGCGTCGTTGGTCACGCAGGAGATCAGGTTGCTGGGGCCTTCCTCCTCGACTTCCTTCATCGGCAGGCCCAGGATGGCCCGCCACACGACGCCACGCACCCGCAGCGTGGTTTTCTGGGTGCCGTAGGCGGACAGGACGTTCTGGAATCCCACGATCAGCGCATACAGGATACTGACCAGCACATAGCCGATGATGACGCCGTTGTACAGTTCACCCTTGTTGACCCGGATGGTCAGGTCGGCAACCTGCAGGGCCAGCTCGGTCGCAGCGATGCCCAGCACAATCGCGCCGAGAAAATACACCCACGGAATCGGAAACCGGGTATACAGCCGCAGAAAGGGGCCCCAGAGCTTTTCCTTGCGGGGCTTTCCGGTTGTCTTGGCTTGCTTCATCGGTTCAGACCTCCTTCACCCACGAGCTGACGCAGGTACTGGTTTGTCTCATAGACTTCCTCGATGGGTCCGAACGCCGCCACCCGGCCCCGGTCCATCACAACCACATAGTCCGCTTTGAGCACGGTCTGGCGGTCATGGGCCACATACAGCGTGGTCTTGCCGTGCATCAGGCGGGACACCGCGTTCCAGACGGCATCCTTGGACTGGGCATCCATCGCGGCGGTGCCCTCGTCCATCAGGAAATAGGCGGAATTCTTCAGCATCCCGCGGGCAGCGGCCAGTTTCTGCTTCTGCCCGCCCGAAAGCCGGGACCCGTCCTCGCCCACCTGGGTGTCATACCCCGCGGGCAGGCTGCGGATGTAGTCGAGCAGGCCCACTTCCTCGCAGATCCTGTCCAGCTCGGTGTCCTCCACCTCGCGGCGGACACCGAAGACAAGGTTTTCCCGGATGGTGCCGGACAGCATCGTGGATTCCTGGGTGATGTAGGTCAGCGCCGCACGGTAGCTGCGCTTGGCAAAGCGGCGGATGTCGTCCGACCCGATGCGGATGGTGCCGTCCTGCGGGGTGTACAGCCGCTCGACGAGATTCAGCAGGGTGGTCTTGCCGCTGCCCGATGGTCCGATCACGGCGGTGGCCCGGCCCTGGGGAATCGTCAGGCAGAGATCGTCGAAGAGCGGCGCCGCGCCGTAGCCGAAGCGCAGGTGGTCAAAGACGATGTCGCCCTGCAGGGCATCCACCGGATCACCGGCATCGCGGTCCTCCTCGGGTTCGGCCATCACGGCGGAAACCCGGTTGGTGGCGCCCTGGGCGGACTTGAGGCTGGTCCAGTAACCGGTGTAGGCGGTCAGGTTGTTGATGATCTGGTTGGCAAATGCAAAATAGGCCACCCACTGGGCCAGCGTGATGGAACCGTCGGCGTAGAATCCGCGGCCCACCATGACAATGACAATGAATTGCAGCGCGCCCACCAGCACATACACCGGCGAGACAAAGTTGGTGACCCAGGCGTTCTGGATGGAGGTCTTGTAGTAGGCCCTGGCCCGGCTGCCGACGGCCTGGTCCTCCCGCTGCTGGGCCGAGAAGGATTTGATCAGCATGGCCTGGCCGGTGCGCTCCGACACGGCCTCGGTCAGTTCGGCGGTGCGGCGGTTGACCTGATCGCTCAGGCCGAATTTGAGCTGACCGGCCAGCACGCCGATGACCACCTGCAGCGGCAGCAGCACCAGCGTGGCGACCATCAGCCGGGAATTGTAGGAGCGGATCTGCACAAACAGCCGCACCGTGGAATACAGTGAGGTCAGCGCCAGCAGAAAGACCTGCATGATCAGTGCGCTGATCGTGCTGATATCGGTCGTCACGCGGGAGATCAGCTCCTTGGGCGCGTTCTGCTGGTAATACCCGAAGGGCAGCCGCACGATTTTCTGCCAGACGGCCCGGCGCAGATTGCGGTCGATGCGGGCCATGCAGATGCCGCTCAGGATTCCCGAAACGCTGCCGATGACCAGGCTCACCAGCGAGACAACCAGAAAGGGAATCACAACGCCCCAGAAATCCACGTTGCCGGCGTACAGCTGGGCGGTGTACTCGGTGGCACTGACGCCGACGTTGGTCAGCAGTACGTTGGCCACAAGATAGCCCACGATCCAGACATAGGGCAGCCGGGCTTTCCACAGCATGGAAAAGAACCGGCCCATCGAGCCTTTGGTCTGCTTGTTTTGCATTTGCGCTCATCCTCTCTTATGGGATGGACCGCGCCCGTGGGTACGGTGCGCGGTCCTGCCAACGCCTTCCGTGCGCGGTGCGCAGGGAACGTCAGTGGTCCATTCCGGCCGGCGGCGTTTTGGGTTTCAGGCTTGTTGTTTCTCCTTCAGCCAGCGGAGTGCGGTATGTACGGCCACATTGCCCTCCCCCACCGCCTTGGCGTACTGGTACGGACGGCCGGTGCAGTCCCCGGCGGCAAAGCAGCCGGGAATGTTGGTCTCCAATTCGCGGTTCACCGCGATGTGCGCCCCGTCCATCGCAAGGCCCGGCATCAGCACGGCCGGGGAGACGGAATCCTTCAGGAAGAAGATCCCGTCCACGGTGCGATCACCGTCGGCGTAGGTGATCTGCAGTCTGCCGTCCTCGCGCCGGATGCTTTTGGGGAATCCGGTCGGCTCCCCGGCGGCGTCGGGCGCGGGGTAGCTGCGGCTGACATAGGCCCTGCCCGCCAGCTGCACCAGAAACGTCACTTCCTCCTCAAATGCGGGGTTGGTTGAAACCACGGCGATGGTCTTGCCGCGGTAGAGCGCGCCGTCGCAGGTGGCGCAGTAGCTCACGCCCTGGCCGACATACTCCAGCTCGCCAGGCACCGCCCCCGCGGTGCTGACTCCCACGGCCAGAAGGACGGCCCGGGCCTCGTACATCGTCTCATTGACGCAGGCCGTGAAGGAATCCCCCATCGCATAGATGGAGTCGATGCGCTCCTCCCGGATTGTCAGACCCATCGCCCCGACCTGGTCCTGCAGGATTTTCTGAAAATCGCAGCCCCGGACCCGGCACAGTCCGGGATAGTTGGCAATCTCGGGCGCCTGGGCAATCTTGGGGCTCAGCGCCCGGCTGCCGAACCACAGAAAATCCAGCCCGCGCGCCGCGGCGGTCAGCGCGGCCGAGATGCCGGCCGGACCGCTGCCCACAATCAGCAGATCTTTCATCAGAACAGGTACCCCGCGATCATCTCCCGCAGCTTGTCGGCCGGAATCACGCCGAGGTGGCTTTCCGCAAACTTGCCGTCCTTATAGAACTGGACGGTGGGCACGGCGTGGATCTCAAACCGCTCGCCCAGCGCCGGTTCGGAGGTGGTGTTGACCTTGACGATATTCACAAAGGGCATTTCGGCCGCGATGTCCTCCAGCACTTTGCTGAAGACCTTGCAGGGGCCGCAGTGATCCGAGAAAAAGTCCACGATCACAAAATCCTGCGCGACGAGCGAATCAAAGGTTTCGGCGGTTGCATACTGAATGGCCATGATTATTCCTCCCAATAAAGATGTTTGCGGATGTAGCCGGATACGGCATCGTAGTAGTGGACGCGGTACTGGATGGCTTCGTAGTACTCATACGGATAGGCGGGGCGGTAGTCCTCGGCGGTGAAATGCCAGGCCTCGGCGTTCTCTTTCAAAAAGGTCTCGTACCCTTCCCGGGTCACCGCAAAGCCGTCCGTCTCGGCCAGTTTGCGGCCCATCAGCATCTGCCAGGTGTTCTGCCAGGCATCCCGCTGCAGCATTGCCACCAGCTCGTAGTAGCTTTTGACCGGGATGCGCCCGTCAAAGTCCCGGGCGGTCATCGTTTTCAGGTCCATCCCGTCCAGCCGGGAAATCACCGTCAGCCGGTTCAGGTCCCAGTCCACCGACTGCTGCCAGTCGGCCTCGTCGATCAGCACCTCGCTGCGCTCGCGCACCGTGCGCAGCACCGCCTGGATGACCTCGTAGCTGTCATTGGTGAACTGCTCGTCCAGCGCCTGTTTTCTCAGATAGGCGCGGTACTGTCCGACCGTCTGCACGCCGTCAATGCCCAGCGCGGCCACCATCCGGTCCTCCAGCGGCGGCACGCACCGCTTGAGGATGTCCGTCACGGTCACCGTCACTTCGCTGCCCCGGCAGCAGAGCGTCCGGGCCGTGCCCACCCGGGCGCCGACCAGCTTGTACTCCTCGTCCTTGCCCAGCAGCCCGGCGCCCACTGTGATCTTGGCCGCGTCGCGCCGGAACCGCGGGTCGGACGACTCCATGCGGCAGGTCACCACATCGCCCGGGGCGGCCTCGTCACCCTTTTCCCAGGTGATATAGGGGTAGACCGCACGGTCCAGCTCCTTCTGCAGCTTTGCCCCGTCAATCTCGGGGTGCCGCCGGAAAGGGGTGATGTCCACCTGCTCCAAGGGGAACATCGAGTAAACTTTGGATCGCAAGATGTTTGCCTCCCATCTATCATACCTTATATTTATGAACTCAGTATACAAAATCCGACAATCCTTCACAACAGAACCTGTCAGATCTGCCGGATTCCCTGCCGAATCTGCCGGATTTCGGGCCGCGCGCTCCGCCGCACGGCGCAAAAGGTCTGACTTTTCATGCAGGAGCTGCCGGAAGACTGTTCCGGGCCCAAACGCCTGTTTTTCGCATCATCGGCAAAATCCCCGGGCAGGGAGCGACAGAATCTGCAAAAAAGAATTGACAGCCGGGCGCCGATTTTCTATAATACACAAGGTAAAATGAAAACATACCCTGAAGAGGCGTTTTGGGATGAAGTGTAAAGTTTCCGAATCATTGGTTTCCTTTTTCAAGCGGGAGACGGTGCTGTGCATTGCGGTGTTGCTGGCGCTGCTCTCCATGCTGATCAACCCGCCGAGCCCGGCGTATCTGTCCTACATTGACTGGGACACGCTGGCCATGCTGTTCAGCCTGATGGCCGTCATGAAAGGCTTTCAGAAAGCGGGGTTGTTCCTCTGGCTGGGCAACCGGCTGCTGCGCCGCACCGACACCTCCCGCAAGATGCTGTTTGCGCTGGTCTTTCTGCCGTTTTTCTTCAGCATGTGCATCACCAACGATGTCTCGCTGATCACCTTTGTGCCTTTTGCGCTGATCGTGCTGCGGATGGCCGGCCAGGAGCGGCTGGTGGTGCCGCTGGTGGTGCTGCAGACCGTAGCGGCAAACCTGGGCAGTATGCTCACCCCGATGGGCAATCCCCAGAACCTTTACCTGTACACCAAATCCGGCATGAGCTTCGGTGCGCTGGTGGGGCTGATGTTCCCCTACGCGCTGCTCGCGGCGGTCTGTCTGGCGGTGCTGATTGTGCTGTGCGGTTCGGTCCCGGTCCACTGCGATTCGGTGGAGAGCCATCTGGCCGGGCCGCGCACGCTGACCGTCTATGCGGCGGGTTTTGCGCTGTGCCTGCTGGGCATCTTTGACGTGCTGCCGCCCGTCATCATCCTGGCCATCACGGCGGTTTTCCTGATCTTTGCGGACCGCGGGGTCCTGGCTTCGGTGGACTATTCGCTGCTGGGCACCTTTGTGGCGTTCTTTGTCTTTATCGGCAACCTGGGCGGCGTGGAGTGGTTCCGCTCCTTCCTGGCCTCCATTCTGGAAGGCCATGTGGTGCTTGTCTCGGTCCTGGCCAGCCAGGTCATCAGCAATGTGCCGGCGGCGCTGCTGCTGTCGGGCTTCACGACGGACTGGCAGGGACTGCTGATCGGCTGCAACCTGGGTGGTCTGGGCACGCTGATTGCCTCGATGGCCAGCCTGATCTCCTACAAGATGGTCGTCCGCGAACACCCCGAACAGCGGCACACCTATCTGGTGTGGTTCACGCTGTGCAACTTCGGGATGCTGGCGCTGCTGCTGATCGTCGGGCAGCTGTTCTGAACTTCCGGCAAGGCCGGGCCCTCTGGGGTCCGGCCTTTTGTGTTGGGCAATCTGACGGTTCCGGCCGGCCGTTTTGCGCGCTTTGTGCCTTGACGGCGCCCCGCCGCGAAAGGTACAATAAAAGGCAGGAACCAAACCGCAGCAAAAGGAGGCCGAGTTGTATGGACGAACGCACTGCGGAGATCTCGGACAATCTGAAATATCTCAAACTGCTGGCACGGGATTACCCCACCCAGGCCACCGCGGCCAGCGAGGTCATCAAGCTGGAAGCCACGGCCAAGCTGCCCAAG
This sequence comes from Gemmiger sp., assembly GCF_036306485.1. Taxonomy (GTDB): domain Bacteria; phylum Bacillota; class Clostridia; order Oscillospirales; family Ruminococcaceae; genus Gemmiger. The sequence continues at coordinate 24,608 of NZ_JAXJZK010000021.1, forward strand.
GGGACCGAGCATTACATCAGCGATCTGCACGGCGAGGACGAAGCCTTCATCCACATCCTGAACTCGGCCTCGGGTGTCATCCGGGAAAAAACCGACCGCGTGCTGGGGTCCTCGGTGCCGGCTGCGGCGCGGGCCGAGCTGGCCACGCTGATCTACTATCCGGTCCAGAAGCTGCCGATGCTCAAAAAGCGCTGTACCAGCGAGCAGAGTCTGAACGACTGGTACCGCATCACGCTGCTGCGGCTCATCGACATCTGCCGGATGGTGTCCAGCAAGCACACGCGGGAATATGTGCGCGGGTGTCTGCCCCGGGGCTGCGGGCACATCATTGACGAGCTGCTGCACGCCCATTTTGAGGATCACAACAAATCGCTGTACTACGGCCAGATTGTGGGCAGCATCATCAAGAACGGCCGGGCGGACAACTTCATCATCCGGCTCTGCGAGCTGATCAAGCGGCTTTCGGTGGATAAGCTGCACATCATCGGCGACCTGTTTGACCGCGGTCCCCGGCCCGACCTGATTCTGGACCGGCTGCTGCGGCACCACAATGTGGATTTTCAGTGGGGCAACCACGACGTGGTCTGGATGGGCGCCGCGGCGGGGAGCGCACTGTGCTGCTGCACGGTGCTCAAGACAACGCTGGCCTACCACAACCACGGCATGCTGGAGGACTTTTACGGCATCAACCTGCGGCATCTGCTGCGGATGGCCGAGCAGTATTACGGCCAGGACGATCTGACCCTCTGGATGCCCCACACCGACGAGGCGCGCGGCCCCTACACCGAGGGGATGCTGCACCGCTGTGCGGTGATGCACAAGGCCATCACCATCCTGATGCTCAAGCTGGAATGTCAGGTCATTGACCGCAACCCGGATTTCAAGATGCAGGGACGGGATTTCCTGCGTCACATTGACTACTCCGCCGGGACGGTGGAGCTGAACGGCAAGGTCTATCCGCTGCGCGACACCGCCTTTCCCACCGTCGACCCGGCGCACCCGGCGCAGCTGAATCCCGACGAGGAATTTGTGCTCAAGAAACTGGTGGATTCCTTCCGCAACAGCGAGAAGCTGCGCCGGCACGTCGAGTTCCTGTATGCCAAGGGCGGTGTGTATCACATCGAGAACGGCTGTCTGCTCTTCCACGGCGCGGTGCCGATGACGGAGGACGGCAGCTTTGCGGCCGAGACCTTTGAGGGCCAGACGCTGCAGGGCCGTGCCCTGCTGGACTACTGCGATCTGCGGGCCCGCCGGGGCTACTATGCGCCGGAAGGCTCCGACCAGCGGCGCAGCGGGCAGGATTTTCTGTGGTATCTGTGGTGCGGCAAGCTGTCGCCGCTGTTCGGGCGCAGCGCAATGACCACCTTTGAACGGCTGTACATTGCCGACGAGAGCACCCACCGGGAGATCAAGGACCCCTACTACACCTGGTACAATGACGAGGCGGCCTGCTGCCGGATTCTGGCGGAGTTCGGGCTTCCGGGCAGCTGCCACATTGTCAACGGCCATGTGCCGGTGCGGGAGAAAGAGGGGGAAAGCCCCATCAAGGGCGGCGGACGGCTGCTCGTCATTGACGGCGGGTTCTGCCGCGCCTACCATGAGCGAACCGGCATTGCGGGCTATACGCTGGTGTATTCCAGCCACGGCATGAGCCTGCGCACCCATCAGCCCTTTGAGACCGCCGAGAAGGCGGTCCGGGAGAATCTGGACATTCTGTCCCGGGTGGATGTCGTGGACGACAACCACACCGACCGGGTCCTGGTGGAGGACACCGACGAGGGCGTGGCCCTGCGGGCCCGGGTGGAGGACCTGCACCGCCTGATCGACGCTTACCGGCTGGGCCTGATCAAGGAGCACCCGACCGACGACAGCATCTGGTAAAACGCAAAAACCGGCGCCTTCCCTGCCTGGGAAGGCGCCGGTTCTTTGATGGGGATTGTTATTTACCGCAGCAGGATGCGGAACTCCACGCTGTGGTCCTCCTGGCCGCTGACGTGCCAGGGTGCCTCGACATCGGAGCCCCAGCTGTCAATTCCGCCCACACCGCGCACGGCACCGAGCACCGACACGGCAGTGCGTCCCGTCGCGGGCAGCTCGGAGAGATGCTGTGCGGACTCGATCTCCAGCGCCGTGTTGGGCAGTGCGCTGAAGGTGAATGGGGTATCGGTCATCTGCAGTTCAAGGGCCGCCCGGCAGCCGCCGCTGACGCCGCGCTGTTCCAGACGCACGCGCTGGGTTCCCCAGTGGGTGCCGCAGTCCTGGGGCACCAGATGCGGCGTCAGGTGCGGTTCCTCCTCGTGGCAGCCGAAGATGCCGCCCTTGCAGCGGTCGGCGCAGGTTTCGCCGGAAAGGCCGGTCCAGACGGTCCGGCTCACCGGCGCGGCGGTCTGGAACTTGACGCCGAACACCGGCAGCTCGGGGGCTTCCGGCGCACCGTGGTAGACGGCCTTGACCCGCAGAGCGCCCCCGGTTTCCACCGTGTAGAACAGCTCTGCCCAGATGCCGGGCACCGCGGCGGTTTCAAAGCGATACACCATCCGGAACGCATCCGCGCTCTCGGCGAGCACCTCGTACCCCGTGCAGGCCGGGAAGGCATCCGCGGCCATCCAGGCGCCGCTGCGGCGATCAAAGCCGTTGCCGCGGTCATTGTCAGTGCAGGCACGCCAGAAGGCCGGACGCGGAGCGCGCCAGAGCCATTCGGTGCCGCCGACCCGCAGCGAAGCGGGACCGCCCTCGGTCAGCGAGAAGAGGATCTCGAATCCGTCGCCCCGCACGCCGATGTTGCCGTCGCCCCGGGTCACGGTCAGCGGGCTCCGGGGACGGCTCTCCCAGGCCGCGGCCAGGCTGCGGCGGCTGCGGTCGGCTGCGGCGGCGTTGCGGGCATCCTGCGCGGCGCGGGCGGCCGCATCGGCATACCAGTAGCGCACTTCCTGCATGGCGGGCTTTTCGGTGCCGTCCGCAAAGACGATGCCGTTGCCGCTGAAGTTGTAGTCCGTCGTGCGCTCGCCGAAATCACCGCCGTAGCCCAGCACGCGGCGTCCCAGCGCATCGGTGTGCCAGAGCGCCTGGTCCATGTAGTCCCAGATGAAACCGCCCTGGTACTGGGGGAACTCCTCGGCCAGGCGGATGTAGCTCTCCATGCCGCCCAGGCTGTTGCCCATATCGTGCATATACTCGCAGAGCAGGAAGGGCTTGGCCGGGTGGGATTCCAGGTATTCCCGGATTTCCCAGGGCTTGGCGTACATCCGGCTCTCCATATCGCTGATATCGTCAAAAGCGCGGTTGTGGAACACGCCCTCATAATGCACCAGACGGCCGGGGTCCTTCTCGTGGAAGAAGCGGCTCATGGCACGGATGTCCTCGCCGGCATAGCTCTCATTGCCGCAGGACCAGATCAGGATCGCACAGTGGTTCTTGTCGCGCTCGAACATGCTCCGGGCACGGTCCACGACGCAGTCCCGCCATTCCGGCAGGCTGCCGGGGACATTCCAGCTGGGGTCCACGGCGCCGAGTTTCTGCCAGCTGCCGTGGCTTTCGAGGTTGGTCTCGTCGATCATGTAGATGCCGTTGCGGTCACACAGTTCATACCACAGCGTCTGGTCGGGATAATGGCAGGTGCGCACCGCATTGATGTTGTTGCGGCGGAACACCTCCATGGCGGCATACATGTCCTCGGGGCCGATTGCACGACCGTCCGCGGCGTTCCACTCATGGCGGTTGACGCCGTTGAACACGACGCGCTCCCCGTTGAGGCACATGACGCCGTCCTTCATCTCGAAGCGGCGGAAGCCGATGTCATAGGGCACGACCTCCTGCACGGTGCCGGCGGCATCGGTCAGGGTCAGCGTGACATGGTAGAGCACCGGCGCCGTGTGCGACCAGGGCGTGATGCCCGCCAGCTCGATGGTCTGGCCGCCCGCCGTGTCGGTGAGGTCCTCGTCAAAGAGGGCAAAGCCTTCCCGGTCCTCGATGCGGCAGTGCACCGCAGCGCCCTCGGTGCGGCCGCTGAGGCAGAGTACCGGGGTCAGCAGACCGACGGTGTTGTCCTGCGACAGGTCCGCCCGCAGCCAGAGGTCCTCGAGATGCAGTTCCGGCTTGGCGTAGAGATAGACCGGGCGGAAAATGCCGGAGAACCGGAAGAAGTCCTGGTCCTCGATCCAGGCTGCGCTGCTGCGCTTGTATACCTCGACGCACAGGCGGTTGTCGGTATCCCGCAGGCAGTCGGTCAGGTCAAATTCCGAGGGGGTGAAGCTGTCCTCGGCATAGCCCACAAAGGTGCCGTTGCACCAGAGGTAGAACGCCTGCTCCACGCCCTGGAAGCTGACGCAGACGCGCTTGCCGCGCAGTCCCTCGTCGAGGTCGAAGAAGGTCACATAGCTGCCCACCGGGTCGTTGTCCAGATCCACCTGCGGCGGACGCAGGGCGACGCGGCCGTCCCAGGGGTAGAGGGTGTTGGTATATTGCAGCTGACCGTAGCCCTGGGTTTCGATGTGGCCGGGCACGCGGATGGACCCGAAGGAGGAGAGATCCGCGTCCTCACGCCAGAAATCGGCGGGGCGGACGGCGGGGCAGGCACTGTAGGCAAAGCGCCATTCCCCGTCCAGGCTCTGCCGCAGGCTGGTGCGGCGGGCGGCGGCTTCCTCGGCCGTGCGGTAGCAGACATGGTCAGAATGGGCATCCAGCCGGTTGACCCGGAAAATGGTGGGGTCGCTCAGCCAGCGCAGATCGGGTGTAGTCGTCTTCATATCGTTCCTTTCTGCCGCAGACAGCGGCAAAAGGTCCAGAGAGGGCACGGCGGGCGCGTCCTCTCTGAACCTCTTACCGAGTTATCGGCTTTCGCTTTCAACGCGGGTTTCCAGCGTCACGCTGCCGACCGGGATGTCGTACCGGACGGCGGGGATCACCGTGTTGACCGCATACAGGCTGGTGTTGGGCCAGGCATCGACGATGACGCCGGTGCCGCCCTCCTGACCGGTGACCGAGCAGCTCAGCTTGTCGTTGTGGGCCTCGGCGGCCGCATCGGCGGCGGAGGAGGCGAACCCGGCGCAGAACTTGGGCACCGCAAAGCCGCAGTCATAGGCCGTGCAGGCGATGCTGCTCTGGACGGTATGGCGGCGGATATGGCCTTTTCCGGTGGGGATCAGCTCGGTGACAACGGTGATGCCGGCAAACGGAGACCACTTGCTGATCAGGCGGTCGCCCCAGAGCTGGAAGGATTCGCTGTGACGGCGGATGAAGGTGTAGCCGTCAATGACGAAGGCCAGCATGCTGTCCGGCGCGGCCTGCTCAAGCTGCACATAGCTGCGGCTGGCCGAGAAGCCGAACCGGGTGTTGTAGACGAACTTGCCGTATTTCTCGCTGAACTGGCCGTGTTCGTTGTACTCCACTTCGGCGGGGGCGTAGGCGTTGACCTGGCCGTCCGGCAGGCGCTGGAAGAGCAGGTCGGCGCTCTTCATCGCGTAGAGGGCGGGCAGTTCGGGCAGCGGGGCGGACTCGGCGCTCCAGAAGGGGTGATCCTCCGGCAGGGCCATGACCAGGAAGGTCTTCATGCCCCAGTAGGGGCTGCCCGGGGAATTGTAGCGCTCGCTCATGTAGAGCTGGGGATAGGTGTAGCCGATGGTCAGCACGCCGTCCCGGTCAAAGATGGGGCGGGAGCACCACCAGTCCAGGTTGCGGGTGATGATGCCCTTCATGACGGGCAGCGGCAGGGGCTCGAGGCCGGCAAAGACGCAGGCCGAGTAGAAGGCGCACTGGCCGAACCGGTAGCCCAGGCTGCGGCCGTAGGGCAGCGCGGCGCCGTTGGGGTCAAACCAGTAGGCGAATTCCCGGCCGAAAGCCATCGCGCGCTCCCGGAACTTGCGGGCGCGGGCGGGGTCCCGCTTGGCCGCAAAGACGCTGTACAGCACGCCGTAATACTGGATTGCCCAGGGGATGTAGTAGTCACGCTGGGGCTTGATGTCCGGCGTGCCGTCGGTGTACCAGCCGTCGCCGACATACCAGCTGTCCACCTCGTCGAGGTCGCGGTACATCAGTTCGATGTCGCAGGGCATGCCGACCGAATCCAGGGCCAGGTTGACCAGCACCCGGAAGAACAGCCAGTTGCAGTGGGGCAGCTCGTGTTCGTTGATGGTGTTCAGCCAGCGGGCCAGGTTCTGCTTCTCGGCATCGGTCAGGGGGTTCCAGACGATCTGCGGCACCTCGAGGATGGCGCAGCCGATGGCCGCCATCTCGACAAAGAGCTGGTCATAGTCGGCGGGATCGCCCCAGTATTCGGGGCCCCGGGGATCGGTGCCGCTGGCCAGGCCGCGGCGGTAGATCCCGGCAAAGTCCTCGGCCTTGCCGCCGCCCAGCCAGTAGGGCGCCAGCGCCCACAGCGGGCGGGAGAAGCCTTCCATCCCGATGGTGCGGCGCGGATAGGTCACGCCGGTCTCCCCCAGCTGCAGCAGGGCGCCGCCTTCGGAGTAGAGCGGTTTGAGCGGGTCCAGAATCCGCAGCATCAGCGATTCAAAATCGCTGCGAGTTTTCAGTTCCATGGATGTCACTCCTTATAGCCAAAGTTCGGGATGCCGGCCCAGCGGCGGCGCAGGAGATGGGCGGCCAGCTTGGGACGGCGGTCGCGGGTCAGCACGCCCTTGCGGTTGCCGCCGACGCGCATGGGGCCCTGGATGGTCGCAAAGTCCGCAAAGTTCCAGAGCAGTTCGCCCACAAAGAAGGGCCGCTTGTCGATCTCGGCATTGATGCGGTCAAAGTATTCGGCCTGGTATTCCTCGCTGAACATGCCGGCGCGGGTATCGTGCAGACCCTCGACGGTGTCGGCACCGTACTCGGTGAACATGACGGGTTTGCCCTGCTCGGCCCAGAAATCCAGCTCCTCATTCCAGGCGCTGCAGGCCGCATCGAGGTCACCGGACAGGTTGTACCAGCCGTAATAGCGGTTCAGGCAGACCACGTCCATCGTGCGGGTGGTGATGTCCTTGGTGTAGTCGTTCTGGCAGCAGACCAGCGTGACGGGGCGGTTCTGCGGGTCCAGCGCATGGGCCAGCTCATAGAGCGGACGCCAGTAATCGTAGGCCGACTGCGGGAAGTGCTCGAGATCGGGCTCGTTGCCCAGGCTCCACATGATGACGCAGGGATGGTTCTTGTCGCGGTCGATCATGTCGGTCAGGACATCGCGGTGATGTTCCGCAATCGGGAAGGTCTTGTAGGGGTCCTGGGCCGCGCCGGCACCGATGCCGACGGCGGGCGTCTCGTCGATGACCAGGATGCCTTCCCGGTCGCACAGGTCATAGAATTCCTCGCTGTACGGGTAGTGGCTGGTACGCACGGCGTTGGCGTGCAGCCAGTGCAGCAGCGAGACATCCTTGACGTTGAGGCAGACATCCAGGCCGCGGCCGTGGAAGGCCGAGTCCTCGTGTTTGCCGAAGCCCTTGAAGTAGACCGGCTTGTCGTTGAGCAGCACCCGGACGCCGTCCACCCGGATCTCGCGGAAGCCGAAGGTCTGGTCATACAGATCGGTGCCGAACCGGACGCGGGCGGTGTAGAGGTTGGGCGTGCCGGGCCAGGGTTCCCACAGCTGGGGCGCGGGGACCGTCACGGTGCCCTCGGTACCCTCGGCGCGGGCGACTGTGCTGCCGTCCGGCGCCAGGATCTCGATCTCGGCCTTACCCTCCCCGACCGTGTCCAGACGATACTCCACGCGGCCGTCATTGTGCGGCACCAGCGTGATGTCCCGCAGATAGGCGGCGGGGGTGGTGCAGAGCCAGACGGGGCGATGGATGCCGGCAAAGTTGAAGAAGTCAAAGTTGGGGCGGTTCTGCGGGGCGGCGCTCGCCTTGGCGTGCTCAACGCTGGGGATGCCGGCGTTGTCGCTGCCGAAGAAGGCGATCTGGCCGGGCTCGTTGCCAACCGGCAGCGTCGAGTGATCCACCCGGTTGTCGCAGGCAACGGTCAGGCGGACGGTCTCGCCGGGATGAAGCAGCTCGGTCACCTCGGCCTCAAAGGGCAGGAATCCGCCCTTGTGCTCGGCGATCAGCTTGCCGTTGAGCCAGACGCGGGCCTTGTGGGTGACGGCGCCGAAGCGCAGCACGACGCGCTGGCCGGCACACAGGGCCGGCAGCGTGATATCCCGCTGATAATACGCCCAGCCGTAGTGGTCGCGCAGTTCGCGGTCCTCGCCCTGGTCGTTGTAGCTGGCGGGCACCGCCATCCGACGGGGTGCGGGCAGCGGCGCGGCCGGGTCGATGTCCCCGCCGTTCAGGTCATGGCTGAGGCAGAAATCCCACAGCCCGTCCAGTCCCACCCGAAGGCGGGCGGCATTTTGTTGCGGATACAACATAACGGTTTCACCTTCCTGTTCTTGTGATGACAATTACCAATACAGTTCCCAATCCTTGGTCAGGCGGGTCAGTGCTTCCATGTAGAAATAGTCGCCCCAGCTCGTGCATTCATCCACGCCCTCGGGGGTGCAGGTGTTGTAGGGGCTCTTCTTGCTGTAGGTGCCGTGGGCCAGCTGGCCGGCGCCGGGCCGATGATCCCGCACCGCATAGTGCTCGGCCAGGCTGCCCAGCATCTGGCGGGCCAGCGTGCGGTAGCTCTCGGCCTCCTCGCCCTCGGCATACTTGGCGGCCTCGAGCAGACCGCAGGCCACGATGGCCGCGGAGGAAGAGTCGCGCGGTTCCTCGGTGCCGGAGGTGAAGATCATATCCCAGTAGGGCACCAGATCATCCGGCAGGCGGGTCAGATAGAAGTCCAGCGCCTTGCGGAAGGTGGCAAAATACTCGGGGTTATGGGTGTAGCGGTAGCTCAGCACACTGCCGTACACGCCCCAGGCCTGGCCGCGGGCCCAGAAGCTGTCGTCCCGGTAGCCCTGGCAGGTCGCGCCGTGGCTGGGCGTGCCGTCGGGGTTCATGAAGAAGGTGTGGTAGGTGGAACCGTCGGGACGGAAGGAGTTGGCCAGGCAGGTCGTGATGTGCTGGTGGGCGATGTCGGCGTACTTGGGGTCACCGGTGGTCTCGCTGGCCCAGTAGAGCAGCGGCAGGTTGAGCAGGCAGTCAATGATGTAGCGGTAGTTTTCCGGCGCACCCATCTCGCCCCAGGCCTGGATGAAACGGCCCTTGGGCTGGAACCGGGTGATCAGCTGGTCGGCGGCCTTGATGGCGGCGTCGCGGCCCAGCTCGCTGCCGGTCAGTTTGTAGGCGGCCACGCAGGACGGGCTGTACAGGAAGCCCATGTCGTGATGGTCGACCTCGATCTTGCGGTCGATGCGGTCGGCAAAGCTGCGGACCAGGGTTTCGGCGGTCTTGCGGAAGGCCTCGTCCCCGGTGCGCTCGTAGGACAGCCAGACTTCGCCGGGCCAGAAGCCGCAGGTCCACTGGTTGTTTTCGCAGGCGGGATAGATGCCGTTCACGCTGGAATGATTCTGGCAGTGATCGGTGTACAGGGGCAGGTTGATGCGCACCTGGCTGACGGCCTCATCGAGAGCAGCCGCGGCCTGGGCATCGGTCATGACGGGCAGAGAATACGTTTTCATAAGCAGCACCTCATTTTACAGGAAAAAGGGGCACGGGCATTTTGCACCGTGCCCCCTTGGGGTAAAGTTTAACCTTTCAGACCGGCGGACGCAACACCCTGCACGAAATATTTCTGCAGGCTGAGGAAGACGATCAGCACCGGGATCAGCGCGATGACCGAAGCGGCCATGATCAGGCCGTACTCAGCGGAGTACTGGCTGATGAACATACGCAGACCAATCTGGATGGTCTTGAGCTCGGTCTTGGTGAGGTAGATCAGGGGACCGAGGAAGTCGTTCCAGGTGGAGACGAAGGTGAAGATGGTCAGCGTGGACAGAGCCGGCTTGGACAGCGGCAGCATGATGCGCCACCAGATGCCGTACTCGGACAGGCCGTCGATACGGGCAGCCTCACACAGTTCGGTGGGGACACCCTCATAGAACTGCTTCATCAGGAAGACGCCGAAGGCGGAGAACGCCTGCAGGCAGATGATGGCCAGATGGGTGTTGTTCAGGCCCCAGGAACGCATCATCATGAACTGCGGGACCATGTACGCCTGCCAGGGCACCGCGATGGTGGCGATGTAGCCCAGGAACAGCGCTTTCTTGCCCTTGAAGTTCAGCTTGGCGAACGCATAGGCGGCGAAGCTGGAGGTGAAGAGCTGGAGCAGCGTGACGATGATGGTCAGCTTGGCGGTGTTCAGAATGAAGGTGAGCAGCGGGATCTTGGTCCAGATGTCCACATAGTTGCGGGGACGGGGGTTGGAAGGAATCCACTCGATGGGGAAGGAGAAAACGTCCTTGTTCATCTTGAAGGACGCCGAAAGCATCCACAGGAAGGGAACCAGCATCAGCGCGGCGACGACGACCAGCAGAACGTAGATCACGACCATCGTGACGCGGTGCTGCATTTTAGCGGAATGCGATTTGACAGCAAGTGTTTCAGCCATGTTGATTTCCTCCTTTCCTTAGTCGTTGGCGGCAGAGCCGCGGAACTGAACGATCGTGACGATCAGGACCAGAACGAACAGAACCATCGAGATGGCGCTGGCGTAGCCGTAGCGCGGCGTGTTGACGAAGGCGACGTTGTAGATGTCGTACACCAGCGTCATGGTCGCGTTGCCGGGGCCGCCCTGGGTGATCATGTACATCTGATCATACACCTTGAAGGAGGAGATGGTCAGCATGATGATGACGAAGAAGGTGGTGGGACGCAGCTGAGGCAGAATGACGTTCCAGAAGATCTGCCACTTGTTGGCGCCGTCCAGCTCGGCGGCCTCGTTGAGTTCGAGGTTGGTGCCCTGCAGGCCGGCCAGGTAGATGACCATGTAGTAACCCATGTTCTTCCAGACGCTGAACAGGATAACCGTCAGCATGGCGGTTTCCTTGCCGGCTGCCCAGCGGGGCAGGTTCTCAACGCCGAGGGAGGCGAGCAGCTGGTTGACCGGGCCCATGGAGGGGCTGAAGATCATGTTCCAGACCGCGGCGACGGCGACCAGAGAAGCAACGTACGGGAAGAAAGAAACGGTACGGAAGAAGTTGCGGAACTTGACTTTCTGATTGAGCAGAACGGCCAGGCCCAGGCTGCAGACCAGCGTAAGAGGCACCGTGCCGATGGTGTAGACAATGGTGTTGACAAAGGACGCCTTGAAGGTGTTGTCATCCAGCAGATCCACAAAGTTCTGCAGACCGATGAACTCAACAGGATGCACGCCATCCCATTCGCAGAAGGCGAGTCCGATTGCAAAGATCATCGGAACCAGGGTAAAGATGCAAAATCCGATAAAGTTCGGTGCGATGAAGCTGTACGCAACCAGGCTTTCGCGCAGACTTTTGCTCATTCCCTTCTTTTTGACCGCAGGCGCGGTTTGAGCGGTTTCGGGCATGTCTATTCCTCCTCAGGACTGAGATTGTTCCGCAGAACCATAAAAGAAGCGAGGCGGGCGAGCTCGCCCGCCCCGCTGATTGGCTGCGAAAGATCCGTTACGGTGTTATATTTCCGGGGATCAGCCGGCCAGGATTTCCTGGACCTGCTCGTTCATGTTGGCAATGCCCTCGTCAACGGACTCGGCGCCGGTCATGATGGCGTCATGCTCCTGGTTGAGGACAGTCTCGATCTCGCTGGCCTTGTCGGTCAGAGGCATCTCGAGGTAAACGGCGGTGGTGTTCAGAGCTTCCTTGGAAGCTTCGTCAGAGGGGAAGCCTTCGGTGGAAGCGATGATCTCGTTGATCTGGTCGTTGGAGACGGCCGGGAAGGTGCCGGTGGCGGCGATGGCAGCAGCGCCCTCGTCAGAGACACACCAGTTGATGAAGTCCGCAGCAGCGGCCTGGTTCTCGGAGTAGGGGTTGATGCCCAGGCTGGTCACAGTGCCCAGCGTGGTGCCGGCAGCGACTCCGTCCGGATGAGGATACTTGACGATACCGAAGTTGACCGGCTCAACACCGTTCTCAGCGGCTTCGTTGTTGTAGGTCTGCAGGGTGGCGATGAACCAGCTGCCCATGTTGCACATCGCAGCCTGGCCATTCTCGAAGGCGGCGGAGTAGTGCAGAGCGGAGGTCTTCAGTTCGCCGTAGTCAGGCACGACCTTGTCGGCCTGCTCAGACAGGACGGTCTCGTAGTACGGCTTCAGGAAGTCGTAGTTGCCGTCGATGATCGTGTTCTGGCCATCCAGGATGCCGAACAGGGTCACGTCGGAACGCCAGGTGTGATAGAAGTTGCCGTAAACGCCGGTGGCGGCAGCGACTTCACGGATCAGCTGATCGAACTGATCGAAGGTCATGTCGTTGGACGGATATTCCAGACCGGCCTGATCGAACAGATCCTTGTTGTAGAACAGAACCCAGAAGTCAGAACGGAACGGGACAGCGTAGAAGTTGCCGTCGCTGGCGGTCAGCTGCTCGATAACGCCGCCGAAGTCAGCGGTGTCACGGGTCAGGATGTCGTTCATCGGAACGAGCATTTCGAGGTTGATCAGGTTGGAGTAGCCGGGGATATCCTTGATGGTCAGGATATCCAGCTCGCCGTTGCCGCCGGCCAGCTGGGTCATGTAATCGGTGGAGCCCAGGTCGGTCATCTCAATGGTGACATTGGGGTGGCTGGCCATGTAGCCGTCGGCCATCGCCTTCCAGTAAGCGGTGGACTCCAGATCCCAGACAGCCCAGTTCAGGGTGACGGCCTCACCGGCGGACTCTTCGGTGCCTTCGGTAGAGGTGGACGTCGCGGCAGAAGAGGTCGAGTCCGAAGCGGCTTCGCTCGAAGAGCTGGAGCCACAGGCGGCCAGAGACAGTGCCATGGCAGCGGCCATGGTCAGAGCAAGTGCCTTTTTCATAGTGTGTTTTCCTCCTGTTTCTTCTGTCGGCCCGCAGGGGGCCGGCTCCTTTTGACGTTTTCATTATAGCTTTTGCCCGTGTCGAATCGAATGGAAATTTATCGGGTGAATCTGTATTTTTTCGAGACCTGCACGTTAAAAAGCTGTAAAATTTTTAGAAAGATGTATTTTTTTCATATATATACCAAATTCCTTTGCGTTATTGTGGTATATTTTATATAATGTTTATTAAAGTTTTTATATTTTGTATCCGTTTTGTGAACATCTGGTAGGAGAATTTATGCACACGCGCAAGCGAATCCAACATGAGATCATCGTACTTTCCCTTCTGTTCGCCGTGCTGATCGGGCTGATGGTCAGCGCCGGCAGCGTGTATTCGGCGTATCTGGAATCCTGCCGCGCCACCGTGCAGGGCACCGAGTATGCGCTGCAGCTGGCCGCGGGGGATCTGCAGCAATCCGCGAGCGAGATTGATTCGCTGGCCGACTGGTGCGTGGCGGACACCTCGGTGCGGAACTACGCCCTGTACAGCTATGACTCCCACGACCTGATGCTGAGTACTTACAATACCATATCGAACCGGTATTTGTCCATGCACGCTTCCCGCTATATATTAAGGTTCATTCTTGCAAACGGGAGCAACCGGCTGATCCAGCTGGGCACCATCATCAGCCAGTCCCAGTCACTGACCCCGGAGGGCAGCCTTGAAAAGTTCCCCTTCTTCTTTGAGGGCAGCCGGGACAATTCCTGGTCGATGGTCTGCATTGACCCGCTGGTGCTGTTCAATGAAGTGCAGTATATCCCGGTCACCCGCACGATCTACGGTTCGGGCGGCAAGACGGCGTCGGTCTACATTGCGGTGTCGGTGTCGATGATCACCGACTATCTGCGCAGTTCCGACCTGCTGGATGACAGTGCGCTGTACTGGATCATGAACGGCCACATCTATGAGGTCAACAGCAGCGGTCTGACCATCCTGCCCGATGAAAAGCTGACCCGCACCCAGATGCCCGACAACATCCGGCTGCTGGACCTGCGCACCGCGGTGTGGAAACTCAACAGCGGCGAACTGCTGCTCGGCTCCCCGGTGGGAAGCAGCGGCATGTACATTGCCAAGACGGTCCCGCTGGCGCCGCTGTGGGAGGAGCTGCCCAGCCTGCCCCGGTCGCTGCTGTACAGCGTGATGGTCATTCTGACGCTCGGTGTGATCCTGGCGCTGCTGCTCCGCCGGGTCGTGGCGGTGCCGGTCAAGGCGCTGCAGGACCAGCTGGAGCGGGTCGGCCAGGGCGATTTCTCGCCCAACCACGACATTGAGTGGAACAACGAGATGGGCGACATCGGCCGCGGCATCAACGGGCTGTCCGAGCGGATGCTCACGATGATGAACCGCCGCCTGGAGGACGAGAAGGCCAAGCAGGACCTGGAATACCGGATGCTGCAAAACCAGATCAACCCCCATTTCCTGTACAATACGCTCAACAGCATCAAGTGGATGGCGACGATCCAGCACGCCCCCGGCATTGCCGAGATGACCACCGCGCTGTCCCGGCTGCTCAAGAGCGTCTCCAAGGGCAACGAGAAGCTCGTGCCGCTGCAGGAAGAGTTTGCGCTGCTCAACGACTATTTCACGATCCAGCAATACCGCTACGGCGGCACCATCACGATGGACGTGACTTACATCGAGGATGAACGGTTCTGCCAGAATGTGCTGATTCCCCGCTTCACATTGCAGCCTCTGGTGGAGAACGCCATCTTCCACGGCATCGAGCCGAAGGGCTGTGCCGGCAGCATTGAACTGACGGTGGCCCATGCGCCCGACAGCAGCGATGTGCTGATCGTGCTGACCGACGACGGCGTGGGCATGACGCCCGAACAGGCCGCCAAGGCGCTGACCGAGCCGGGTCCCGCGGAGGCCGCGGCCAAGTATCGCCATGTGGGAATGTGGAACGTCCATCGACGTCTGCAATACAGTTTCGGAGATGGATATGGCCTTTCCATCTCCTCCACGGTGGGGCAGGGCACCTCGGTCACGGTGCGTCTGCCCGGGAATTCGCAACAGAAAGGAGTGCAGGCATGATTCGTGTTTTACTGGTGGATGATGAACCTCTGGTTCTGATCGGAATGCAGAGCATGCTGGACTGGAACGCCCTGGGGTACGAGCTGGTGGGAACCGCCCGCAACGGCGCCGACGCGCTGGAGCGGATCGGGGAACAGCGGCCCGACATTGTGGTGTCGGATATCCGGATGCCGGTGCTGGACGGTCTGCAGCTGGCGGCGCAGTCCCGGGAACGGTACGGGACGCTTCCGGTCTTTATCATGCTGACGAGTTACGAGGAGTTCGACTATGTACGCCGCAGCATGGGGCTGGGCGCGGTGGATTATCTGGTCAAGATTGACCTGACGCCGGAAAATCTGACCACGGCGCTGGACCGCGCCCGGACAGCCATCGAGAAGGAACGGGTGCTGCGCGCGCCGTCCCGGACGATGACGGGCAGTCTTGAAGCCTACCGCGACCGGTTTTTCATCCAGCTGTACAGCGGGATGTTCCCCTCCGACGATGTCATCCGCAAGAACGCGATGGAACTCGGTGTGACCCTCGACGCTCCCGCCTATACGGTGGCCATTGCGGACATCCGCAACCGGGAGCTCTCCCCCGAACAGCAGGTGGCGCTGAGCTCCGGCGTAACCCGGATGGCGGCGGACATCCTGCCCAAATACCTGCCCTGCCATGTGACCGGGATGGACCTGCGGCATTTTCTCGTGCTGCTGCCGCTGCAGAGCCGGGACGGGCTGGAGGAACTGCTGAACCCCGTGCTGAAAAAGGCCAACGACATCCTGTACAAATACTTTTCCACCGTCCTGTGGTGGGCGGTGGGCACGCCCACCGGCACGCTGCACCACATTCCCCGCAGCCAGAAAGCCGCGTTCTCGGCACTGCCGCTGCTCAGTGAGCGCTCCCCCATCGTCTACTGCCGCGCCGAGGCCCGCACCCCGCTGGACCACCGCGCCCGCATTGTGGCAGAGGTCCAGGACTACATCCGCAAGAACCCCGACAAGAAGCTCTCCCTCAACGATGTGGCGGCGGTGTTCAATTTCAGCCCCGGCTATCTGAGCCAGCTGTTCACCCAGAACGGCGAGACCAGCTTTGTCGAGTTCGTGACCGAGACCCGCATCTCCGCCGCCAAGGACCTGATGGCCTCCACCGACCTGAAGATCTACGAGATCAGCGAACGGCTGGGGTTTGAGAGTGCGTTCTATTTCAGCAAGGTATTCAAGAAAATCGAAGGGATGAGCCCGCGCGCCTATCTGCAGAAGCTGCGCGGCGTCCCGGATTCCAAGGAGGAAACCAACGATGTTGACTGAGATGCTCGCCGCCCACGGCGACTTCACCCCGGGGCGCTGGCAGCCCTGCCCGCGGGTAACCGACCGCAGCGCCTGGGATTCCCTGCCCGGCTTTGACCGCTGGCTGTACGGCGGCGGGGAGGCCGCCCGCGAAGCCCGGCACATTCCGGCCCTGCCGCTGAGCCTGTGGATGGACTTCACGGCGACCGGCAACCGGGCCCGGTATGAACACGCCTACTTCGGGCGGCGCCGTCTGCTCTGCCGCCTGGTCATGGCCGAGTGCATGGGAGACACCGGGGACTATCTGCCCCGCATTGCCGATCTGCTGTGGGCCATCTGTGAGGAGAGCGCCTGGCAGCTGCCCGCCCACAACAGCTATATCCGGGACACGCCCCAGCTGCCGCTGCCCGACACCTCCCGTCCGGTGGTGGACCTGTTTGCGGCCGAGACCGGTGCCCTGCTGGCGATGGTGCACTATCTGCTGGGCAAGCAGCTGGACACCTTTGCGCCGGGTCTGGCGGCACGTCTGGCCCGCGAGGTGGAGACCCGCGTGCTGCGCCCCTGGTCCACCCGGAAATTCTGGTGGATGGGCAACGGCGACGAGCCGATGTGCAACTGGACGACCTGGTGCACCCAGAACTGCCTGATTGCCACGGCGCTGCTGCATCCGGGCAGTGCATCCCGGACCCGGGCCGCGGTCAGGCAGGCCGCCTACAGCATTGACTGTTTCCTGAAAGACTACGGTGAGGACGGCTGCTGCAGCGAGGGTGCGCAGTATTACCGTCACGCCGGCCTGACCCTCTTCAATGCGCTGGAACTGCTCTGTGCGCTGGCGCCCGGCGTGTTCGACACGGTCTGGCAGCAGCCCAAGATCCGCAACATTGCCGAGTACATTGCGCATATGCACGTTTCGGGACCGTATTACCTGAACTTCTCGGACTGCAGCCCGCTGGCGGGCGCCCGGGGCGTGCGGGAATACCTGTTCGGCAAGCGGGTGGGCAGCGAACCGCTGATGGCGCTGGCCGCCGCCGATTTTGCGGCCGATCCCGACCCCGACCGCATCGGCCAGGGCACCGACGACTCGGAGGGCATCAACCTGTTCTATATGGTACAGACCGCCTTTGCCGAGGAGGAGGTCCGCGGCTACGCCGCCACCGCCGCCGGGTCCAGTCCCGGGGATGCGTGGTATCCCAGCGTGGGGCTGCGGGTCTGCCGTGCCGGCGGGTTTGTGGCAGGCATCAAGGCCGGCTGCAACGCCGACAGCCACAACCACAACGACACCGGCAGCGTGACGCTGTACAAGGACGGCAAACCGCTGCTGATCGACATCGGCGTCGAGACATACAGCAAAAAGACCTTCAGCCCGCAGCGGTACGAGATCTGGACCATGCAGTCCGCCTGGCACAACCTGCCGCAGTTCACGGCGGACGGCGCGGTCTATGACCAGAAGGACGGCGCCGCCTACGCCGCCCGCGATGTCGAGACCATTCCCGGCGGGCTGTCCATGGACATTGCCCCGGCCTACGGCGAGGTGCCCGGCCTGGGAAGCTACCGCCGCCGGGTCAGCCTGACCGAGGCGGGGCTGACCATCAACGACACCACCGATTTTCCCGGGGAAGTGCTGCTGACGCTGATGAGCGCCGAGGCCCCCGCCGTGGAAGGCCAGACCGTGCGGTTCGGCACGCTGGGTCAGGCCGTGCTGTCCGGCGATGTGCGGGGCGTACAGACCGAGGCGGTGCCCATCACCGACCCGCGGCTGCGCGCTGCCTGGCCGGACACCCTCTACCGCACCCGGGTGCGGTTCTGCGGACAACTGAATGTCGTCATTGCTTCATGCTGACAGGAGGAACACTGTGATGGAACTGATCAAACTGAAAATTCTGGACGAAGTCGGCAACACGCTGCTGACCTGCCCCGCCGGCGAAAAGCTGAGCCTGGTTTACCGCGCCGCCTACCGGCCGGGGGACCGCGTTTCCCTCGAAATCGGCACGCCGGGGCAGTATGTGGTGGCCCAGTTCGAGGACACGATGGCCCCTGCCCTGCTGTATGTGGAAAAGCGGGAGATCAACTTCCACATCCCCTTCGGCGAGCAGGCCATCACCTACAGCCCCAAATCCTTTACCGGGGAATGCCACATCATCCGCGCCCGGTTCGCCACGCCCGAGGAGATCGCCGCGCGCCGCAACCTCGCGTTCAACCCCTACGATGAGCACGGGGACACCGGTTTCTTCCCCCATGCCAGCGCCAACGTCGAGACCCGCGGCGAAGCGGTCTTTGCGGCCCGCAACGCGGTGGACGGCATCTATGAGAATGACGCCCACGGTTTCTGGCCTTACCAGAGCTGGGGCATCAACCGCGACCCCAACGCCGCGCTGACGCTCGACTTCGGGCGCCCGGTGACGCTCGACGAGATCCGGCTGACGCTGCGGGCGGATTTCCCCCACGACAGCTGGTGGACCGCGGTAACCGTCCGGTTCAGCGACGGCAGCAGCGAGGTGTTTGAGCCGAAAAAGACCTCCGAACCGCAGTCCTTCCCGATTGCGCCGCGCACCGTGACCAGCCTGGTCCTGTGTGAGCTGCGCAAGGCCGACGATCCCAGCCCCTTCCCTGCCCTGACGCAGATCGAAGCCTGGGGCACCGAGGCACACTGATTCTGTTTTGCTTGAGGGCCGACCCGCCGCAGGGCCGGCCCTTTTCTGATGGCCGGAAACCAAGATGAGCACAGGCCCCGTTCCTTGCGGAACGGGGCCTGTGCCCGGGATACAAACGTGTCAGAAAGGGGAATGATTATTTGAGCAGGCCGGTCACGGTGTCAAACTGGTAGGTCTGACCATCCACCTGCACCGTGCCCTTGGCCATCGCGCCGGTGATGGGATCGAAGTAGTAGCGTCCTTCCTCGGTCTCGTCCCAGCCCTTGACCATCCGGCCTTCGGCATCATAGCGGACCCACTTGCCGCCGTCGGATTCCTGATAGACATCCTTCGAGACAGCCTTGGCGCCG
>NZ_JAXJZK010000022.1:0-8147 GCF_036306485.1 Gemmiger sp.
GCTTTTCATGCTCTCGGGCAGGTGGGCGATGGCATAGGGACTGCGCCGTATGGCCTCCATGCACAACTCCGGCGTTTTCCACTTCTCGGGGACATATTGCAGGTAGCTCCCGTCGTGCCAGACGGCCCGGCGGCACATCTCCTCGTTCTTGGCGTGGTCGGGAAGGTTGTAGAACAGCTCCGGCTCCAGGGCGAAAATTTCCCGGGCCACCCTCGGCGTGAGGAACCAGGGGTTCATGTTCTCCAAAAAATCGAAGGTCTTATCGTAATTCGTGCAATAGAACCCCAACACTTTCAGGTGTATCTCCTCGAAGGGGATATAGCGGAGGACACGCAGGTCGTCGGTACGGGCCAACGCCCGGTTGCAGACCTCCGGCGTGAGCTGTTCGGGGTTGAAAAAGCGGATGGCCAGGGGATCGCGCTCCAGCGCCATCCCGCACAGACGGTCGGTTTTCAGATGCTTCGGAACGTACTCCAGTGCCAGGTAGTTCGAGGACACGGCGGCCTCGCAGACCCGTTCCGTGCGTAATTCCTCCGGCACTTCATGGAGCAGGATGCCGTCCCCGCTGACGGCACGCAGGCAGACTGCCTCCGTGCGCAGTTCCACCGGCACGAGCGAAAGGCAGGACGCGTCCATCCCCACGCCGTGAAGGGCCAGCTCCCCGGTCATGACCTCCGGGGCAATGGAGGCGAAAATCTCGAACTTGTCCACGAACGACATCCCGAATTTTTTCAGCCCTTCCAGGCATATATCGGGATACGGAATGTAAGGGAGTATCTTGTAATCGGCACTGTCCACCGCTTTCAACGCCGCACGGCATATTTGCGGCGTCCTCAATTCCCCGGGGACGGCCTCCAGCACCAGACCGTTGCGCTTCACGGCCGTCATGCACAGTTCGGGGGGCTTCAACCCCTCCGGAACGTAATACAGCGCGTAGCTGTTGCTATCGACGGCGGCACGGCACATTTTCGGTGTCTTCAGACGGTCAGGGACGAATTTCAGTGTTTCGCCCCGGTAGCCGGCCGCGGCAAGACAAAGTTCCGGCGTTTTCATCGCTTCGGGAACGAACTCGATGTTGAAAGCCGATTTCTTGATGGCGAAACGGCAGACCTCCGCCGTTTTCCGATCCTCGGGCAGCGTCTCGAAAAGGTTCTCGCGCCACGGGTTCTCGTACACCCCCGTATCGAGATAGGCTATATCTATTCTCTCTTGCTCTGTCATGGTTTTCAGTATTTATGGAAAGCGCCCGGGTGACGGGCGCTTCTCTTGGTTAGACATATTCCGTTATCGTTCCGTTTCCTCCGTCCCGTTCTCGCTCTGGAACGTGAAGGAGGTCTTCACGACCTGACCCGTGTTGTCCTCGACATAGACGTCGATGGTCTGCTGGTCATCGCTGCGCGATGTGTAATAGAGGCGGAACACCTCACGGTCGAGCGGATAGCGGTCGTTGGGCAGGAACACCGTACCGTCGTCCATCCTCAACTCACCGCGCCCGTCGGGCTGGAAATAGCGGATCGTGTAACGCGCGCCGTCATATCTCCCCTCCCGCACGAGCGTGCAGCGGATTTCAGCGGTTTCACCAACGGAGATTCGCTTCTGAACGGGCATCGTTTCCAGAGAGAACGTGTACGCCTGCTGTATATCCAGCCCGTTGTCGCAGGATGCGCATAAAAGACCCAGGGCGGCGATCCAGACCGCCAGGGCCAATATCTTTTTCATCTTTTTCATGTCGCTTGCAAGTTTAATGGATTATGAATTTCACGCCCAGGCCGAACTGCGCGTGGAAATGTCCCGTTGTAGTGCCCCATAGGATACGCTCACGCCCCGTCAGCGAGAGGATAATCCTGTCGGTCAGGTACGCATCGACCTCCAGCGTGACGGCCCCGCCATAGAGGAAACGGTCGCGGTGGCGGAGCGTAGAGCCGTCATAGAGCCGCCTTTCGCCCCGGTTCACACTCTCGTAACCGGCCAGCGCCGAGCCGCCGAGGTAGAAGAAAAAAGTCCTGGACGGGTCGGCGAGGAACTTGTAATAGTAACCGCCCTCGGCAGTGAACTGCGCCACAGGGATACGTTCCGACTTGTAGGGGTAATAACGGTTCAGGAACTCCGCGCCGAACACCCACTTGTCGGCATTCTTCGCGTAGCGGCTCATGGCCAGCCCGAACCAGTAGCCCGTTTCGCTGCGGCTGTCCCGGGTATAGAAGCCGTCGGCCATGCCTCCCCGTATTTCCAGCCCGCGCATGGCGGGCAGGGCACGCTGGGCGTGCGCCCCGTCCGAAAGGAGGAGGCATAACCCCAGCGTGAGAATGAATATCGCCCGTTTCATATCACTTTACCTTTAACTCGTTGATAACACGTGCGCGCACCAGGTCGGCATTCTCCACCGTGAAAGTCTGGTGTCGCCCGCCCTGCTGCTCGTGCAGTTCCACGACCAGCTGCTTGTCGTCGGCCAGCGTGAACTTCGGGAGCGTGAAGACCATGCGCTCGGTACGCTTGCCGCCGATGACCTGCACGTTGTTGTACGCCCGCACGGGCCATACGACCTGCTCCTGGATGGCCGTGCGTTTGGCCACCTTCTTGTCCGTAATCTTGAACGTCAGGTAGTCCACGTTGAAAGGCACGTTGGAGGAGTTTTTCAGTTGGAGGTGGAAATAAAGCAGGTCGTTATGCACGTAGATACCTTTGAGGAGGTATTGTACCCCGAAACGCTTGCAACCGATATGCTTGATCTCGCGGCGGTCATTCTTGTAAATGGACTGCATGATCAGTTTGACCAGCAGCGGAGATTCGCATCCCAACTCCTGCAAATAGATGTCCAGCGCGTTATTGGGGCGGTTTACCGCCTCCCCGTCATGCAGGAAGTCCGCCATCTCGACCGACAGTTTCACCGGCTCGTCGGCATACTTGACATTGAAGCTGTAATAGGCCCCGTCCTCGGTAATGACCGAAAGGTTGCTCTCGCGCGAGAAATCACGCAGGGCCGCCTTTACACGCAGCACGTTTTCCGTGCCATCGGCTTTCGCCGCCAGAAGATCCGAAGACCCCAGATCGACGTAACGGATGGCCGAGGGGAAAATCACATGCACGGTCTTGCTGAACGTCACCTCCAGCGCGTAGGGCGGGATAACCCGGTTGAAGGTCAGCGGACGGGTAAGACCGTCGTACAAATCGCCCGTGGAGGGCTTTTCCTGCGCGTGGGCAGCGAACATGCACCCGATAAAAGCGAGTGCCAGAAGAATCTTTTTCATACTCGATAATTTTTTGATTGTTGATAAAAATGGATTTTTTCAGTGGTGTACGGAAGTACGTCGTTTGTACCCTTATTGAAGGGGCGGGAGCAGCAGGACGCTGTAACCGGCCTTGAGCGTGACCTTGACCGAGCGCATCTTCTTGCTCACGTATTGCGACACGCCCTGGATGGCGCTGCGCCCCAGGTCGGAGAGCAGTTGCGAACCGGCATCGTCCGTGATCGTGATACTGCTGCCCATGCCCGCACCCATATTGGCGGCGATCTCCTTCACGGCATTGAGTTCTTCCGACCCCGGCACGGGAATACCCTCGTTGCCGTTCGTGTCATAGACCGACAGATCGACCGGAACGACCGCCCCGCCGTGCTGGACAGCGCTGACCTTGACCGTCAGCCGTTCGCCGTTGATCCTCGCCGCCCCCGTTACGGGCGTACCCGAGGGGATGAGCAGCTCTCCCGCCATCATCGGTTCCAGCAGCCGGAAAGTAACCTCCCCGCCATCGGTGAGCGTCACGGTTTGCTGCACGGCGGCACGGATACTGTTGCGCTCGGGCTCGCGAAGGTCGCTCCCCACCGTGTTGAAACCCCAGTTCCGGGGCTTGACGAACTCACGGGCGAAGACCGAATCGGGCAGCGGGGCGGCGAGCAGCGACACGATGTTACGGCGCACCTGGCGCACGGGCTGCACGGAAGCCTTGCCGGAAACGGAGGCTTTCTGACGCGGGGCTTCAGGGGCTTGACCGCCATTCATGTAGCGGGCGGCGATCTCGTAGGACTTCTCCAGCAGCGCCACCTGCTCCTCCTGGGCCGTTTTCTGCGCCTGCTGTTCTTCCAGGCGGCGTTCCAGTTCCTCGATGCGGGCCTGCATCTCGCGCTCTTCCCCCGTTTCACCGGCGGTGTCCTCGTAGAAACTGCCTAACTGGCGGTTGATGTCGGCATAGGCGGCACGGGAAGTCCGGAAAGCTCCCGACGAACCGCCGGCAGGGCCGGAAGACTTATCCGGCACGGCAGCGGGCATGACGGGCTCTTCCTCCTCGTCCTCCATCCCGAACGCGAAATCCTGCAAGGAGCGCATCTTTTCCCGCTCCCTGCGCCGCATCTCCTCCTGCACGTAGGCATCACGCTTGTCCGAGAGGATACCCTCCGATTCCGGGGTCGGCAGCTCCGTGTTGAAACCCGCCGAAGGCTCCTCCCGTTCTTTTTCGCCGGGGGAGAAGATCAGCCACATGCACCCGGCAAAGGCCAGGAAAAAGAGCGGGAAGACCACCATCTTCTTCCGCATCTGTATCTGCCGGGGCGTGAGTTCCTTTTTCCCCGCCTCCGGCTGTTTATTCTGTTTTTCGTTCGTCGTCATAATTGAAATCTTTTAGATGTTTTACACTGTCGGCCTCCTGCCGTTGTCTTAATTCCAGCTCCAGCCGCTCGATATGCCGTATCTGCATCCGTTCCCCGGCTCCCTTGCCGAAGCGGTAGATGGAAGACACGGTAAAGTAGAGCGACAAGACGGAAAAGAACAAGAGCAGCGTGAGGATCACGATAATCCGCTTATCGGGCGAGAGTGCCCCGCAAGCGCGGCGCAGGTGGTCTTCGACCCACTCCCCGAAAGCCTTTATTCTCTTCTTTGCCATAGCCTTATCTTTTTAATGTACGTAAATCGCGGTTCTCCAGAATCTCGAATTTCTCCATGATGAAACCCTGCGGGTTATTGTCCGAACGCCCCGAGTTGATCAGCTCGCAGCGCGTGACCAGCGAACGCTCGGTGATGTTGCTCTCGCGGACAATCATTTGCCGGGCATAGGTCATGGCCCGGTAGGGATAGGCGTTGAAGTCGCACACCACGGAGTCCACCTCGATACGCTGGCTGATGTTCCCCGACACCACACGGTTGTAGTAACCTTTCTCCTGCATGTCCTGGTAATAGGCGAAGGCGCTCTTATCGACCAGGAACAGCGCGCGGTTGATGTTGCTCTCGATGGCCGCACGGTCGGGCGAGAGGGTGAAGAACAACTCGTGAAAACGCCGGATATGTTCGCGCGCCTCCACGGGGCGGTTCTGGCTCAAATCCTGCGAGAGCGCCAGCATCAGCGACTTGCCCCCGTCCAGGACGTAGATCTTCTCGCGCTGCTTTTCGGCGAAACGGAAGCTCGCGACCACGCTGAACACGGATACCAGCGCGCACAGGCAGAGGAACACGATACCGAAAAGCCGAATCTGCCTGAAACTTGTTTCGATGTTTTTTAATGACTTGAATTCCATTGTCCAAATTGTTATGAATGATTATTGTTACCTTGTGTTGCCAGGTTGCGCCCGTTGGGGGCACTGCCCGAAGCCGGGCCGCCAACGCCGCCGTTACCGGAGGAGGAACCGCCACCGCCGCGACGCCCGAACGTGCGGCCGATCATGTTGCCGGCGATACCGCCAGCGACACCCGTGGCGAATGCCCCGGCCTTGTTGATACCGCCCATAGCCCCGCCGGCTCCGCCCGACTGGATCACCCACTCGGCAACGGTGGGGATCGTGAAATAGCCTATGATACCTATAATCAAAAAGATAATATAGACACCGCTGCCGCTGTCGGGAATGTAGTTGGGGTCTTGCAGGGCCAGGACGTCCGCCTGGAGCATCAACGTCTGGATCTTGGCCAGCACCGCGGAGAACAGGTCGGCGATGGGAAGCCAAAGGTACACGCTGATATAGCGGGAAATCCAACTCGCGAGCGTCGAGTGGAAGCCGTCGTAAATGGAGAGGGCGAACGACAAGGGCCCCAGAATCGACAGCACGACTAAAAAGAATGTCCGCAGCGTGTCGATGGTAAGCCCCGCGGCGTTGAACAACAACTCGAAGAAGTCCCGGACAAGCTGCCGGAAACCGGCCTTGATGTCGTACCACGTGCGTTCGGCCCACATGCTGATAATCTCGCCCAAATCCGTGATACCCATATCCGCAAGCCGTTGTTCATACACCTCGTCGTCCACTAACCAAGCCTTGCCCTCGCGCCTGCGGGCCTCGGCTTCCAAATCGTCCTTCTGTTGCTGGTATGCCTGCAAATCCAATGTCTGCCCCTCCAGTATGGCGTGCGTGCCCTGCACCACGGGCGACATCACAGCGTTGATCGTCCCCAGAACCACGGTGGGAAAGAACATCACGCACAAGCCGATGGCGAAAGGCCGCAGGAGCGGGAACACGTCGATAGGCTCCGCGCTGGCCAGTGCCTTCCATACCCGGTAAGCCACGTAAAAGAGCGCACCCAGGCCGGCGATACCTTTCGCCACCCCGATCATGTCGCCGCATAGCGGCATCATCTCCTGATACAGGTTCCGGAGAACCTGGTGTAAATTGTCGAAATCCATGACTGCCTCCGTTTTCAGGTTACCAATATCTGTCGTTCGGGTTCCCGTAAAGTGCCAGCACCCGGTGCGCGTCGCCCTTTTCGCGGCTGCGGATGAAGGACACGGAGATGGTCTTGCGCGTGTAATAGCGCGTGAGGTTGCGGTACTCCAGCATCTTCGTGTAAACCTGATCCACCACGTCCATCCGCTCCTTGTCCGAGAGCGAGAGGCCGTTGCCGCCGGTTATGACCGTCTTGAGTTCCGCCACCAGCGCGCCGCCCTCCTCCAGCAACCGGGCGTAACCCGCCGAGATCGCCGCCAGCTCGTCCACCGTGAAGTTCGGGTCTGAAACCATACGGTTGAATCCCGAGGTGTAGATTTCCGTGATCTCGCTGACCATTTCGAGCGTCAGCTTCACCTTCCGGGCATCCTTGATGATGTTATGCACCGATTTGAGGGCGTCGTAGTAAGCCTTGCTCTGGTTATAAATCTTGATACTCTCTTGCAGCGACTTGACCATGTTGGTCGCCGTGGTCGAGCTTTGAACCGCGCTCTTGATGTTCTGAACGAGGTTCGACGGGTCGATGACCGTCCACTGCGCTTTTGCCTGGTACGTGAAGCAAAGAAGCCCCACGAACAGCGTTAAAATCAATCGTTTCATCCTTTTCATTATTTAATTCGTGAATACTTGGGCGGTCATTCCGACGCCCGGTAATAATCCCCGTAGGCGGAGAGCTGGAGCACCTCGCGCCCCGCATCGTAGGCCAGGGCGACATACCCGTAGAGGTCGAAGTAACGGATACCTCCCCAATACTTCCTCACGGGACGGGAGAAGCGTGTCCCGTCCTTGTAGGACACCTCCACGTAAAAACCGCCGCCCCGGCGTCCCGGGTTGCGGTAGATGCGAACCCGGGGAGAACCCGAGCGGCTTTCCCACTCGCCCGCCACCTCGTACAGCGCGAAGTCCAAACGCGCCGCCGTGGGGTCTGATCCGATACACTTGCGATACATGGCCTGCCCTCCCTTTAACGTTTGCCCTCGGCGAGCTGCCTGATCGCCAGTTCCATATCACCGCCCAGCTCGCCGGCAAGCCGCTGTACCTCCACTTTCTCCGTTTCCTCGGTCGTGTAGGCCAGGTACTCCGGGACGCTGACCTCCGTGGCATAGACCGCCGACTGAACGCCGCCCAGACCGATCCAGACCTCCTTGTATTTACGGGAAGGGTCGTTGGACTGGTTGATCGAGAGAATCTGCGCCTTCTCCTTGTCGGTCAGCCCCAACAAGGACTGAATCGCGTCGAAACGGTTCATGAACTTGCGCTGGTCGAGCAGGATCTTGCAGTCCGAGTTGTTGATGATCGCCTCCTTGACCACCGGGCTGGAAATGATGTCCTCGACCTCCTGCGTCACAACGATGGCCTCACCGTAGTATTTGCGGACGGTTTTATGTAGGCTAAGCACCCAGCGCCTTATCATATTTCTATGGTAGGTTTCCAAATGCTCGCCCCCGAACCGGACTTACACCTCTCAGCGTATCCGGCTCTCCACTAATTTCAGTCTATCTTTCCGTCA
>NZ_JAXJZK010000023.1:0-4001 GCF_036306485.1 Gemmiger sp.
AAAACGGCAAAGCCCAGACGTAAGCTGACCCGTGACGAGCGCAGGCAGATCGAGGCGGTGATCCGGCAGGCAAAGGGCGATGGGAAAACCCATACGGTGCAGGACAGCATCCCTTTCCGCAATATGTTCCCGGACGGCCTGTGCCGGCTGGAGGGCGGGACCTTCTCCAAGACCATCGCCTTCGAGGATGTCAACTACCGCCTGGCTTCGCCGGAGGGCCAGCGGGATATATTTGAACACCTCTGCGATTTCTACAACGGCTACGACCCCACCATCGGGGTGCAGATGTCGCTCAGCAGCCGGTATGTGGAGCATGGGCCGGAGGAGGACCTGTTCGGCATCCGTCCCCAGGGTGACGACATGGACCCTGTCCGGGAGGATGCGGCCGGGATACTCCGCTTCCAGTATGAGCGGGGCAGCAACGGCTATGTGAAAACCAAGTATGTGACCCTGACCATCGAGGCGGAGAACCTTCCGGCAGCGCGGGCGCGGTTTGCCCGCATTGAGACCGACACCCTCAACCGCTTCAAGGTCATGGGGGCAACGGCTCATGTGCTGGACGGAAAGGAGCGGCTGGAGCTGCTTTACAACATCCTCCACCCGGAGGGAGGGCAGTTCGCCTTTGAATGGGACTGGCTCCCGGCCAGCGGCCTTTCGGTGAAGGACTTCATTTCTCCGTCCTCCTTCCACTTCGGGGAGACCCGTACCTTCCGCATCGGCAGACGGTACGGGGCGGTGTCCTTCCTGCAAATTCTGGCGCCGGAGATGCACGACCGCATCCTCACCGACTTTATGGAGGCGGACGGAAATATCATGGTGACCATGCACATCCGGGGCATCAACCAGAACGAGGCCATCAAAATGGTCAAGCGGAAGATCACCGACCTGGACGCCATGAAGATACAGGAGCAGAAGCGGGCGGTGCGCAGCGGCTACGATATGGACATCCTTCCTTCGGACCTCTCCACCTACGGCGGCGCGGCGAAGGACCTGCTCACCGACCTGCAATCCCGCAACGAGAGAATGTTCAACATGACCTTTTTGGTGCTGCACACAGCGGAAACCCGACAAAAGCTGGAGATCGCCGTATCCCAGGCGGCCAGCGTCGCCCAGACCTACAACTGCCTTCTGACCCGGCTGGACTTCCAGCAGGAGGACGGGCTTATGAGTAGCCTTCCCCTGGGCCTCAACCGCATCAAGATCGAACGGAGCCTGACCACATCGGCCCTGGCGGTGTTCGTCCCCTTCGTCACCCAGGAGGTATTTATGGGCGGGGACGCCATGTACTACGGCCTCAACGCTCTCTCCAACAACATGATCCTGCTGGACCGCAAGCAATCCCGCTGTCCCAACGGTCTTGTGTTCGGCACCCCCGGTAGCGGCAAATCCATGAGCTGCAAACGTGAGATCACCTTTATCATGCTGATGACCCAGGATAATGTCATCATCTGCGACCCGGAGG
This sequence comes from Gemmiger sp., assembly GCF_036306485.1. Taxonomy (GTDB): domain Bacteria; phylum Bacillota; class Clostridia; order Oscillospirales; family Ruminococcaceae; genus Gemmiger. The sequence continues at coordinate 1,463 of NZ_JAXJZK010000023.1, forward strand.
ACGAGTATTCGCCTCTGGTGAAGCGGCTGGGCGGTCAGGTGATCCGGCTATCCCCGTCCAGCACCGACTATGTGAACCCTCTGGACATCAACCTCAACTACTCCGAGGAAGAAAACCCGCTGGCGCTGAAATCGGACTTTGTGCTGTCCTTCTGCGAGCTCATCATGGGCAGCAAAACTGGGCTGGAGGCCATCGAGAAAACCGTCATCGACCGGGCGGTGCAGATGATCTATCACCCCTACTTTGCGGACCCCAAGCCGGAGAATATGCCGATTCTGGGCGATTTGATGAACGCCCTGCTGTCCCAGCATATCCCGGAGGCCGACCGGGTGGCACAGGCGTTGGACCTCTATGTGAACGGCTCCCTGAACTTCTTCAACCACCGCACCACCGTGGACATCTCCAACCGTCTTGTCTGCTTCGACATCAAGGGTCTGGGCAAAAACCTGAAAAAGCCGGGGATGCTCATTGTCCAGGATGCGGTGTGGAATACCGTCACCATCAACCGGGCTATCGGGCGCTCCACCTGGTACTTCGTGGACGAGTTCCACCTTCTGCTGAAGGAGGAACAGACTGCGGCGTACAGCGCCGAGATTTGGAAACGCTTCCGCAAGTGGGGCGGTATCCCCACCGGGGCGACCCAGAACCCCAAAGACCTGCTTTCCTCTCCGGAGATTGAAAACATCCTGGAGAACAGCGACTTCATCTATATGCTCAATCAGGCGGCGGGCGACCGCAAGATACTGGCGGAGCGGCTGAACATTTCGTCGGAGCAGCTTGCCTATGTGACCAATTCCGAGCCGGGTCACGGGCTGCTGTTCTTCAATAATGTCATCCTGCCCTTTGCGGATGACTTCCCCAAGGATACCGAGCTTTATAAGCTGCTCACCACCAAGCCCAGCGAGGTTGCACACGAAACTGTGGACGACGAAAAGGAGGACCAGAATGGATAACAAGATGGCGGTTTTCAATAACCGCGAATTTGGCAGCATCCGAGTAATCGAGCAGAACGGCAAGTATCTATTTTGCGGTTCGGATGTGGCAAAGGCCCTGGGGTATAGCAATCCCCGTAAGGCAGTCCGGGATCATACGAGGGGGGGAACGAAATGTTCCATCCCCACCACAAGCGGAGACCAGACGATGGCTTTTATCCCGGAGGGTGATGTGTACCGCCTGATCGTTCATAGTCGGCTGCCTGGTGCGGAACGCTTTGAAAAATGGGTGTTTGACGAAGTTCTCCCCATGATCCGCAAGACGGGCGGGTACATGACTGCCTCCCTTCTGGAGCAGGCGGCGGAAAAACCGGAAATACTGCTGGCTTTTGCCGACCAGCTTCTTGCCGAGCATGAGAAAAACCGGCAGCTCTCCGGCGAGGTGGAACGGCTGCGGCCGAAAGCAGATTTTTATGACGCCTTTGTCCATGAAGAAAACTGCACCAATATCCGGGCTACGGCGAAGGAACTGCAAATCGGGGAACGTGCGTTTTGCCGTTTCCTGATGGACGCGGGATTTCTGTACCGCTGCCCGGCCGGATACCTTCTGCCCTATGCCAAGCCCTCCAATGACGGGTTGTTCCGTGTGAAGGACTTCTGGAAATACGGGCATTTTGGACAGCAGACCTTGATTACGCCCCAGGGGAAGAATGTGATCCGTCTACTGCTGGATGCTGGGCAAATGCGGCTGGAATGGAAGGAAAGGATGGGATAAGGATATGGAACAGGAAAAGCTGTATGTTATCGAGGAAAAGACCTATGAGGCACATATCGACGAGGAAGTGCATCTCTACGGGCTGCTTCATCAGCTTGCCTTCCTTGCCGGAAAAATCAAGGACCGGGAGGATGTCGAGGCGTTCATTGCGGCGGCGAAGCGGTACGGCCAGATCGCCGATGACAAGTTTGATGCCTGGAACATTCCCGGCCGTTACCTGGTGTTCGGCGACAAGGCGGACCTTGCCGGGATGAAGGCGCGGGAGCTGTGCGAGCTGGACGCCTTCTATGTGGAGTGCGAGGACGACGAACCCGAACCGGGCGGCGGCCGCCAGGAGGAACACTATCTGATCCCCGGCAGCGGATTCCGGCTGCTGGTGAGCGAACTGCACATGTTCCTGGTGACCTGGTACAGCATCGCCAAGTGTCTGTCGCAGGCGCAGAACGAGAAAGATTTTCTCCGACTGCAAAAGAAATACGGGAACTATGAAAAGACGCTGAACAGGCTGCGCCGCAAGCTGGGTCTTTCCGATGACAGTAACTTTTGTCAGGATGAATTGGAGGCGGCGGTCATCAAGCGGTTCCGGGCGGAGCTGATCCCTGGGGAGCAGATCAGCCATGAATAAGCTCACCCATGTCAGCCTCTTTTCCGGCATCGGCGGGCTGGACCTGGCGGCAGAGGCGGCAGGCTTTGAAACGGTCTGCCAATGCGAGTGGGCGGACTATCCCTATTCCATCCTGAAAAAGCATTGGCCGTATGTGCCGAAATTCCGGGACATCACCACATTCACGAAGGAGGCGTTTTTTGAGAAAACAGGACTTGAAACCATCAC
>NZ_JAXJZK010000024.1:0-29528 GCF_036306485.1 Gemmiger sp.
CCTTATTCATCTCCGCCCGGACGGTGCCGAGCAGGTTTTCCAGAATCAGTTCCAGCACGGCCAGCGGCAGGGCGGCGGCGTTGAGATCGTCGATCAGCTTCTGCCGGCAGGCGTGGATGCGGGTGTTGTCGTCCTTCTCGTTCATCGTCATTCCTCCAGTCTGGCCTGGGCCGTCTGTTCGAGCGTCGAGATGGCGGCCAGCGCCTCCTCCTCGAGGGCCACAAAGGAGCCCTTGTTGTTGGGCGAGGTCACGTTCCCCTCGGCGTCAATCTCCGAGTAGGTGTAGCTCACCCGCTTGCCTTCCGCCGTGGTCAGAACGGCGATTCCGGTCAGTTTTTTCATCTGGTTTCCTCCTTTTCGGGTTGCAGTAATGTCTCGGCCGCAGCGGTTTCCGCCTCGGCCTGGTCGAGTGTCAGACCAGCGATCCAGTCCTCACCGGCAGGGGAATCTTCGGGGCAGGCAACGTCGCAGATCTCGGCATATTCGCCGCCGCATCCGCGCTGCGCAGCGATGCAGAGCCAGTCAAAGGTCTGGCCGGGTCTGCCGTGGACGGTGGCACCGGCATCGTCGGGGCTGGCCCAGAGTGCGCCGCCGCCCGAGGTGTCGGTCAGCACCCAGCGCACCTGCTGGTGCGGTTCCGGGCAGGCGGCATACCGGGGATCATGTACGATCACACAGAGGCCGTCCTCCCCGATCCTGCCGGCGCCGAAGTCACAGAAAACGGGGCGCGGGCTCTCCATCGCAGCGAGCTGCAGCGCGCCGTAATCCGTCCGGACGACGCGGTTCTTGCTGCCCCAGGCGTTGAGATTCTGCACCGACAGTGTTCCGCTGACACCCACCCGCGTGGTATTGAAATCCGCGTCGGAGTCGTCACTGCGGTTGTAGGTGATGCGCAGTCCGGTATGGCTGGCGGGGGAATCGCCGGGGACCCAGCCATAGCTGGTGTATTTGCTGTTTGCCCCGATGTAGGACTCCCCGACCCGGGAATACAGCACGCCTGTCAGACCGATGGTCTGGCCGTCCGTGAGGGTTGCATACCAGTTGATGTGTTTGTTGTCGAGGTAGACGCGTTCTCCGGCCGCGGTTCCCATCCGGATCCAGGCGTTGTCCAGGTCATACACGGTGGAGTTGTTCAGGTTGTGGATCTGGCCCGTCGTGATGTTGCCGCCGTTGATGACGGTCTTGCTCTGGTTCCAGCTGGACAGGTCGGTGAAGGTCACAACGCCGCTCAGCGTGATGCTGCTGCCCGAGATGGTGACGCCGTTTTTGCGCAGTTCCAGCCGCTGGGTGGTGCCGCTGTTCGTGTAGCCCAGCGAGATGCCGTCGATGCCCGCCGAGATCTTGGCCTCGGTATCGGCGATTGCGGCATTCCAGGCCGTCGGGATGCCGCCCGGTTCCAGCTGCATCCGCCGCACCGCAAACTTGTTCGTGAAGGCGGTCTCGGTGGGGCCGCTCATCAGATAGACCCCGATGCCGGTCATGGCCGTGTAGCCGGACACATCGTAGGTGGCCCAGACCCGCTCCCAGCCGTTGCCCAGGCTGACCTTGCCCATCCGGCTGTCGGTGTAGAAGACATTCAGGTAGGCAAGCCCGCTGCCGGCGCTGTTGCGCGGCACCAGCTCGAATCCCATCTGATGGGTGCCGCTCAGGAACTTCACTTCCACCGACACGGTATAGCTTCCCGGCGTGAGGCCGGTATACTTGCCCGGGTCCACCACGGTGTTGTGGCCGTTGTTGGTGATGTACATGATGCCGGCCTCGTCCGCCGTCGTGCCGAAGCTGACACTGCCCACACTCTGCCCGGACGGCGCCCAGGGAGACCAGGACTTCATGGTCTCGGAGCCGGCCAGCAGATTCCTTCCGCCCACCTGCCGCGAGGCGACCGTCTGGGTGATCTGGTCGGGCAGCTGTTCCACCATGGAATGGTAGGTTGTCGTTGTGACATACCCCTGCAGCGAGTCGGTGACATACTCGGCACTGACCTTGGAGGAAATGCTGTCCGAGAGCTGCTGGATCCGGGTGTTGAAGGTGGTGGTTTTGGTGTAGTTCAGCAGTTTGGTGTCGGTGGCCTGTCCGGCCTCGGTCAAAGCGCGGTTAGCCGCGTCATCGGCGTAGCGCTGCGCCTCGGTCAGACTCTGGGAGACCTGGGCATCAAACCCTTCCACCGTCTGCCGCAGCTCGGAAAAATCCCCGCTCAGCTCGCCGGCCTTGATGCGCAGCCCGTCGACGCCGGTTTCCAGCTCGAGGATTCTGCCGCGCAGATTCTTGTAGCTCTGCCGGTTGACGGCGGCCGAACTGTCCCGCCGGGCGCTGCCGGTGCTTTCCAGCGTGACCTTGCCGCCCGACCAGGTTGCCGACATCAGCCAGGTGGTGAACTGCACGCCCCGGGCGTCCGTCACCGTGACGATCTGCCCCGGCGCGAGTGTGCTGCCCGCCGGAACGCTCATCCGGCAGGGCGTGTAGGTGATGCCTTGGAGCGCTTCATAGAGCTGCTCTGCCACCGGCTTGAGGGCTTCCCCGCTGCCGGTGGTCAGCAGCAGATTGCCCTGCACCACATAGGTGTTGACGGCGTCGGTCCGGTCGGGATAGATCACCCCCACGTCGGTGTCGGTCTGCCGGATCTGGACCTTTTCGATGCCGGCAACGGCGTAGTCCTCATAGCTCAGCGAGCCCTGGAGCATCCCTTCCGGCCCGACGGCGCCGCCCGCCGTGTACCAGTCAAAGCGCAGCGCGCCTTCCGGCGTCGCGTGCAGGTAACAGCCCGCGGCCTCGGCGGCCCAGGACAGCAGCTGCCGCCCGGTCAGGTCATCGGCATAAAAGGCCTGTACCTGGTAGTCACCGTTGCGCGGCAGGGCGTTTTCCAGCGTCAGACCGCACCGGGCGGCCGTTTTCTCCGCCAGGGTCTGCAGCGGCATCGGGAACTGATCCTGAAGCGTGCGCAGCCAGTCCGAAACCACCGTATCGGCCCGGATCATCCGGTCATACGCGGTGATCTTGTAGGTGTTGCGTCCGCTGCGGGTGGGCTTTTCGGCGGTGAACAGCCCGACCTGGGTCCGCCGGCCGTTCTCCAGGCGGAACAGGGTCAGTTCGTCGCCGGCCGTGATGCGCAGCGTCTGCCCGGGTTCCATCCACAGGCGGATCTCAATGCTGTCCGCACACGCGGACCCCACGGTCAGCTCCTCCGCACCGTTGAGCGTCCGGGTCAGCGATACGCCGGTGATGCTGTGCCCGGGCGGCGGGCCCGGCGTGAGCTCGGTGCCGTCCGGCAGCATCACAAGATGGGTATACAAACGGTCATCACCTCCTTAACATTCGATGATGTTGAAACTCAGGTTTTTCCACAGCCCGCTGCGCGCATTGTGGAAAGCAATGCCGTATTTGCTGCAGTAGCAGGTTGTGGTCGCGGTCTCGGAGGAAGAGCCGGGAACCGGATGGGTGAACTGAAAGGTGCTCTTGCCGGCGAACAGCCCGACCGTGTAGGCATACTCGGCATCGGTCAGGCAGGCATACGAAAACGGCCAGGTGGCCACCTTCTCCCGCACCACCTCCCGGTGCATGAACCCAGCCTCATCGCGGCCGGAGTCGGAGGAATCGAGATCGGCATAGCTCGGTTCGATGCCGGCATCCGGCGCATACATCGGCTGGCCGTCAATCTGGAACAGTTCGGTCTTGGTCATCAGAAGGCACCTCCCGTCGTAATGAGTTGGCGCTGCTGCCAGCGCCGGGCAGCCCGGCCGATCTGTTCGTCGGTCAGCTCGATGCCGTAGACCGCGGAAAGAATTTCCCGCAGGACGGCCACCACGGCCTCAAATCCGGCCATCTGCCCGGCCTGCAGATCCTGCATGACCTCGGCAACGGCCTGCTGGATGGTCGCCAGCGGTGCCTCCACATTGGTGCCGTGGGTCTGGTCCCCGAGAACTGCCAGAAACTCCCGGTTGGCCGGAATGACGGCGCCCTGTGCCAGGTAGGGAATCTGCGGGGCGGTGACAGTTCCCAGCGAGAAGCCGAAAGACCTTCCGCCCAGTCCCGGCACCCAGTCGGGAATCTCAATGTGCAGCGAGTTGAGTGCGCCCACCAGGGCATTGTAGCCCGATACCACGGCCGAGATCATGCGGTTGACGAAGCCGAGGATGGTGTTTACCCAGCTCTTCACGGTTTTGCCCATGCCGGACCAGACGCGGTCCACCGTGTCACCGATGGCCTGCCAGGCGGCATCCCAGTCGCCGCGGAAAACACCGTCCAGAAAATCCAGCACGCCGCGGAAGACATTGACGGCAATGTCGATCCAGTCGGAAATCGTTCCCACGGCACGCACAATGACCGTCACAATGGCATTGAATACCTGTGAGAAGGTCGGGAAGAAGGTCTCGATCACCCAGGTCACCAGCGGCGCCAGCACCTCATTCCAGAGGCTGAGCAGCGCCGTCCCGATCTGGGCAAACATCGCGAGCAGATCGGTCCAGAGCGGAAGCAGATGTTCCTGCCAGAGCTGCTGCAGAACAATCAGAAGATTGTTCAGAATCGGGCTCACAAAGTTCTCCCAGAATGCCGTCAGAATGCCTTCCAGGTTCTGAAAGGCCAGTACAACGCCGTCCAGAATGGTCTGCCCGTAGGTGAGCCAGACCTGCTGGATGGCCGCCATCGTGTCCTGCCAGATGGTCAGCAGCAGCTGCATGGCCGGCAGAATGACCGTGTTGACCGCCTCGGTCAGCAACTGGCAGAACCAGACAAACAGATCGGCAAAGACCCGGATGCCGGTCGAAACGACGCCGCCCACGATGGGGGCAAACGCTTCGGAAAAGGAATTCAGGAACCCTGGAACAAATTCGTCGCGCAGATAGTCCAGCAGCGGAGAGAGTGCATTGTCCCAGACATCCTGTGCCGCCGCCCGGATCTGCGGCCAGACTTCCAGAGCGGTTTCCCGGATCTGCTGCCAGGCAGCGCGCCAGGCGGCAATGGCCGGTTCCAGCGATTCCGGCAGGGAATCCCAGAACGATTTGCTCCGGGCCGCTTCCTCTGCCAGTTCCTCCCCGGGGGACGAGGAAGAACTGCTCTTCTTGCTGCTGCCCTTGCTGCCGGAACCGGAGGTATCGGGGCTTTGCAGACGTTCCAGTTCGTCGAAGGAGGCCAGCGAGCGTTTGGCCGCCTTGTCAGCCGTCGCGATTCCGCTTGCCAGACGGGTCTGGGCCTGGGCAGCCTTGACGGCGGAAGCGGCCGCCTGTGTGGTTTTGCCGGTGAACTCTGCCACGTCGTCAGCCCGGAAGGCGTCCGATACCGAGCGGCTCACGTCGTCCAGTGTATTCTGCAGTCCGTTCAGTCGCCCGGTCAGCCGTCCGATCTGGTTTTCCACAGCCCGGACGGCGGTGTCTACGGTCAGGGTTCCGGCGTATTTTTTTGCCAAATTATCACCTCCTGATGAAAATCAGCCGCCGGCCAGCAATTTTTCCAGACGGATTTTCTCCGCCTGTTCGGCAGGGGAGAGCGGCGGCCGGCGTTCCACAAGCTCCCGGTGCTGCCGATAGTAGTCCTGTTCCCAGGCTTCCAGCTTTTTGCCACGCCGCAGTTTGCTGCGGACCCGCAGCAAGGTGGAAAGCTGCCCTTCCCCGATGGCATGAAAGTAGGACAGAAAGGTCCACCAATGCAGATACGGCAGGGCGCGCACTTCGCACCCGGCCACCTTGTTGACGTCCGCCGCAATCAGCGGGGCATCCTGTTCCCAGTCCAGCAGATGCGGCAGGGCGTTGGGGGAAGGTTTTTGTCCGCAGGCAATGAAATCCGACAGCTTCTGCATGGCCTCGGGCAGGTCTTCGGGCGCCGGCTCTTCTTCATAGAAGAGTGCCAGGGCAACCCGCCAGCGGATAAACAGCGGTTCCGACTCATCGGACAGCCGGCGCAGGATGTCCAGAATGTCGCGAAAATCCGAGTGGATGCCCACCGGTTTCCCGCCGACCGTCAGACGGGTGGGCAGCGTCCAGGCGCCGTTCATTGCGCTTCCCGGGCGGCACGCTCGGCCTGCGCCTGTTGGACCGCTTCCCGGGCCTTCCGGTCTGCACAGGCCTGAGCACCCTCTTCCAGGATGGGCTGCAGCGCCGCGAACAGGTTGGTGATGACCCGCTCGCCGTTGCCGGCCACTGCCATCAGATTCGCGCCGCCCAGCATGGCGTCAAAGTCGTTCCAGCTGCCGAATACCCAGCTCAGAAGTTCCTTGACCTTGCGGTCAGTGTCCGTCAGCAGCCCGATGGCCTGCTGCCCGTCACAGGGCGGCTGCGTGGAGAGCTGCTCCTCCAGCGCGAGAAACTTTTGCCGGGCCTCCAGAAACCGTCCGTAGACATTGGGGTCGCCGGGATTGAACCTCAGGATGCCGCCGCCCTGCTCGGGGCCGCCGTTGACGGCATATGACCGCAGTCCGGTATCGATTGTCAGTTGTTCCATCATGTTACCTCCTTTTTGGTATGGAATTTGACAGCAGAACCCGGTAGGATTCTGCAATAGGATCGTATCATAGCCGGCAGGCCGTGCGGTATCATCGGCCGGTACAACCCCAAAGCCTGGCCCGTTTGTCCGGGCGAAAACCGGAACAAAAAATTTCCCGCAGGACTCTTCCCATTGCTGTGGAAAAGTCCTGCGGGAAAATCAGATTGTATCAATGACAAGAAATGCCGAAAAGCGCGGAAAAGAAGCACCCATCCACCGCAGAAAGCCCTGTTGGACAGATCGCACGGATAATGGGGACCGGCGCAGAGCGTAGTGAGGGAAAAGCATCCGGCTGCCGCGGAAAAACCCTGTGAGACAGATCGTACCGACGCCAGGAACCGGCAAAAAGCGCAGTGAGGGAGAAACGACCGGTTGCCGCAGAAAGCCCTGCGGAACAGATCACACGGATAACGGGAACGGGCGCAAAGTGCAGTGGGGGAGAATCACCCGGCTGCCGCAGAAAGCCCTGCGGAACAGATCACACGGATAACGGGAACGGGCGCAAAGTGCAGTGGGGGAGAATCACCCGGCTGCCGCGGGAAGCCCTGTGGAACAGACTGCACCGATGCCAGGAATCGGAAAGGAGGGCAGCAGGGGAGAGGCACACAAACAAAAAGCCCCGGCGCCTTCTACCCTTATGGCGCCGGGACGAACTTACTTGATTGGAGTCATAGCCTCATACCCGATGGTTCTCATTTTTCGGACTGTTTGCACATTTTCATGGCAACCTCATCCTATCGACTTGAACACCATTGCGTTTTTTTGCTGAATTCTGTTTCCCTTGGTTCGTTATTTGCTGCTCAGGATTCCTGTTTGTTTTGTTTGAACACTCAGATGAACTTCTGCTTTCAGGACTTGCAAACTTCGGAAAATTCCATTTATAGGTTTCATGAAAATCAGGGGAAAGAAATCTGGTTAACTTGCATCAGATCCAACCATTGTCGGTATCTTGCTTTGTAATCAAACTCAACTTTCGGATTCCATGTTCCTCTTCACTGGATTTCAACACAACGTTCGGACAGAAACCTTACGATTTCTTACTGACGATCGGTTGCAACCGAATTTGGAAACATCCCTTCAGATCTGAATTCAACTTACCGGTTAAACATCATTCACACGATGGATGAAACGTTCTTGGTAAAACCTTGCTGAGATTTCCTTTCTGATGCAATATCAGATCCAGGATCTTCAGTAAAGACCATTTCGGAACATCCGGTGGATGGATACCTAAGTGCATCTCTGGAACGGGGAGTGATACGGAATCAGGGTGTGATGCCAGAGGAAAAATCCTCTTTAACTCTAGTACATTGGCGTTTCTCCTTGTGGATCAGGTGAAGAACAAACCATTCGGCGGAGTTGATTCTTTCATAAGGATCACCGGCGATCTTATTTGAAATTCAAACGAATTTGAAATCTGGTTGACACCTTCATCTAATCTATATGAACGCGGGGACATTTCTTTGACGGGTCCCTGGGTCACTGCTTGAAATACAGGTTCCGAACCAAACCATCGATTTTATTTTCTATTGAACAGGTAATGACCTGCGGCTGTCAATGTGGTTCGTTTGTTTTCAGCAGGCCCAGGCCCGCCGGTGATGAATGGGATCTTTAAAGTTTGCCATTGGACTTGAGCCTCCTTCCTTACGAATCCTGCCGGCATCGCCTTTACATTTCTTTCAAGTTTTTCGGTGGCCTTTCGGTCCAATCTTCCTGTAAAATCTTCAGATGTTTTCATTGAGACTTGACCTTCAAGCCTTTGAAAAATCTTTCTGAAGTTACCAGGAAAACCGCCGTGCCTTGTTCCGATGCTATTGAAAGTGGCTTTTCCTTGGAGTTCTTAGCTCCTTATCTCCGGCTGTTTTCTTTCTGTGACTATACTATACAATACCCCCAAGGATTTGTCTATTCGCAGACCCGACAAACAAAATATGAATTATTCGTTCATTTTATGGATGGAAATTGCATTGACAGATGTGGTATAATATACCTGTTGGGCGCGTGTTCGGCGCCCTGCTTTTTTTGCGGCCCCGTCCCGCTGGCCTTAAAAAAGACACAGACAGGATGATTTTTCTCCTGCTGCGGTGACGGGAAAAAGCAGCACCCCCTTTCCATCTGAGACGGGAAGGGGGTGCAATTTTTTGTAAGCCGGAAACTCAGGTTACATGCTTTCCGGAACGGTGATCTTGAACATGGTCAGGACATTGCGGATCACGCCGCGTACCGCCAGGCAGAGGGCGATGCGTCCCTGCTGGACATCCGGTTCGGCGTCCAGAATCCGGCAGGCGTTGTAGAAGCGGTGGAACGCAGTGGCCAGATCAATCACAAAGCGGGTGATCCGTGCGGGGTCGTACTTTTCCGCCGCGGCGGCAATCTCGGCCGGGAAGGCGGAAAGCAGACGCAGCAGGGCCTGCTCGGAGGGATCGGTCAGAAGCGCCGCATTCACGGCGTCGGCGCCCGCAAAGGCGATACCTTCGCTTTCCAGCTTTTTCAGCACCGAGCAGATCCGGGCGTGGGCGTACTGCACATAATACACGGGGTTCTCGCTGTCGTTGCGGACCGCCAGATCCAGGTCAAAGTCCAGCGTCGAGGAGCTTTCCCGCTGGTTGAAGAAGAAGCGGGCGGAATCGATCGGCACCTCGTCGAGCAGATCGGTCAGCGTGATGGCCTTGCCGGTGCGCTTGCTCATCCGGACGGGCTTGCCGTCCCGCATCAGGTTGACCATCTGCATCAGCACCACATCCAGCTGGCTGCCGTCCAGGCCCACGGCATCCATGGCGCCCTTCATGCGGGCCACATGGCCGTGATGGTCGGCGCCCCAGATGTCGATGGCACGGTCAAAGCCGCGGATCTTGAGCTTGTTGTAGTGGTAGGCGATGTCGGCGGCAAAATAGGTCGGGATGCCGTTGGCGCGGACCAGAACCTCGTCCTTGGCCTCCTCCTCGGTGCCGTCGTCGTTCTTTTTCTTGTTGGCAACGCCGTACTTGGCGGCATACTGGGCGCTGCGGTACATAATGGCGCCGTCCTCAGCCTTGTAGCAGGCACCCTTGTCCATCAGCAGCTGAACGATCTGCTGGACCGCACCGCTCTTGTGCAGGTCACTCTCATGGAACCAGACATCATAGGTGATGCGGTACTTGCTCAGATCGCGCTGCAGACCGGCAATGTTCTTGGGCAGGGCGTCGTCGATCAGCGCCTGCTTGAGCTCTTCAAAGTCGCGGTCAACGTAGGAATCCCCGTGCACCGCGGCAAACTCCTTGGCGCGTTCCACGATGTCGGCACCCTGGTAGCACTCCTCGGGCAGGGGACAGGCCTCCTCGCCCTTGTAGAGCTGCAGATACCGGATTGCCAGGCTCTTGCCGAATTTCTGAATCTGGTTGCCGGCGTCGTTGATATAGAATTCACGGGTCACATCGTATCCGGCCCAGTCCAGGCAGGCGGCCAGGCAGTCGCCGAGCGCACCGCCGCGGGCGTTGCCCATGTGCATGGGTCCGGTGGGGTTGGCCGAAACAAACTCCACATTATAGCGCTTGCCGGCTCCCACCAGGGTGCGGCCGTATTCGGGATCGGAGCAGGCGGCCTGCAGCACGCCGGTGAACCAGCCGTCGCCCAGGAAGAGGTTGATGAAGCCGGGACCGGCGATCTCGGCACGGCTGAACAGACTGCCCTCCAGCGAAAGCTGATCCACAATCGCCTGAGCGATCTGGCGGGGCGCCTTATGGAAGGTGCGGGCGCCGGCCATGGCCAGGTTGGAAGCAATGTCGCCGTTCTTGACATCGGCGGGAATCTCCACAATAAAGTCCGGCAGCGGTGCTTCGGGCAGCGTGCCGGCGGCAACGGCGGCCTGCGCCGCACCGGTCAGCAGTTCCCGCGCCGCATCCAGGGCGGCCTTGCGGGGATTGTAATATTGATACTTCATTCTTTCTCCTCCTCGATTGTTTCCAGCTTCTTCACGGTGATTTCCACCAGATTGCGGCTGATCATCGTCTCGGCACCGGAATCCAGCGTGTAGCTGAAATTCAGCAGTCCGCCGTCCTCGGACAGCCGGTGTTCAATCACATCGGCCGCCACACCCAGCGAGATCGACCCGTAGCCGGTCTCGTAATGGCACAGGTGGCGGATTCCCTTTTCAATCACCAGCTGGCTGGGTACCTTGCCGTACCGCGTCATGGTGACCAGCCGGGCATCCCGGCTGACCCGCACCACGGTGGTGCATCCGGCATAGCCGGTGGCCTCGGTCTCGGCGTAGGCGATATAGTAGGAGTCGCCGCGCTGGACAAAGTTGCCGCGGGTCATCAGCTCCACGGTATCGTTCCCGCCGTTCTGCTCCATGGTGCCCTTGACGGTGATCAGGTATTTTTCTTCCACGGTGATAGGCATGGTCATAACATCCTCAATAGTTTTCGATGGCAATCTGTTCGACCGGTCCGCCGGCGCAGTCGCCCATGAACAGCTGTTCCTGTTCACGGAATCCGTCCGGTGTATCGCTCACATAGAATTTGGTCATGCCGCCTTCCGTCCGTCCCGAGGACAGCTCCAGATCCTGCAGGGCCTCGACGACCGCAATGGCGGTCAGCTTGCCCGGATCAATCAGAACCACATCGTCCCCCATGAAATCGCCGATCATTTTTTTGAGCAGCGGGTAATGGGTGCAGCCCAGGATCAGCGTATCCACGCCGGAATCTCGGATGGAGGTCAGATACTCCTCAATGATGAGTTTGGTCACGGGGTTGCCGTCGTTGACATAGCCGTTTTCCACCAACGGCACAAACATCGGGCAGGCCTTGGCCACAACCTCCACCCCGGGCACCAGTTCCCGGAGTGCGGCGGCATAGGAACCGCTGCGGACGGTGGCAGGCGTGCCGATGACGCCCACCCGGCGGTTGCGGGTGGCGGCGGCCGCCGCACGCGAAGCGGCGCCGATCACACCGGTATAGGGAACCGGCAGATGGGACGCTTCCTCCAGCGGATAGGTCGAACTCACGGTCCCGCAGGCCGCAATGATGAACTTGACGCCCTGCGTCAGCAGAAAATGCACGTCCTGACGCGCATACTGCACAATGATTTCCCGACCGCGGGGACCGTACGGAACGCGGCCGGTATCGCCGAAATAGATGATGTCCTCGCCGGGCAGAAGCCGGCGCAGCTGGCGGACGGTCGTCAGACCGCCCAGGCCGCTGTCAAATACGCCGATGGGTCTTTCGTCCATCAATACGCACCCTTTCTCTTGGAAAGCGCCAGACCGATCAGCTTGTCGGTCAGCGCGGCAAAAGACAGACCTTCGTGCTGCATCAGCATCGGATACATGCTGATGGGGGTAAAGCCCGGCATCGTGTTCAGCTCGTTGCACAGCACACGGCCGGTGCCCTTTTCCACAAAGAAGTCGCAGCGGGACAGTCCCGTGCAGCCCAGCGCCAGAAAGGCGCGGACGGCGATGTCGCGGACCTCGTCGAGCTTCTCTTCGCTCAGACGGGCGGGAATCACCACCTGGGACACGCCGTTCTTGTACTTGTCGTCGTAGGTGTAGAACTCCGCACCGGCCAGAATCTCGCCGGGACGGGTGGCCATGACGGTGGCGGGATCATCGGGGTTGCCGATGGCGGCACACTCCACTTCCTGGCCGTCAATGAATTCCTCAAAGACCACCTTGTCATCCTCGCGCAGCGCCACCTGAACGGCCTTCGCCAGCTCGGCGCGGTCATGGGCCTTGGTGATGCCTACGCTGGACCCCGCATTGGCGGGCTTGACGAAGATCGGGTAGGGCAGAAGGCTTTCCACCCGGGTCAGCAGGGACGCCTCGGACCGCTCGGCCTCGTCGCGGGTGGCATAGCACCAGCGGCAGTGGGGCACGCCCGAAGCATCCATGATGGTGTTGGCAACCGCCTTGTCCATGCAGACGGCCGAACCCAGCACGCCGCACCCGACATAGGGGATGCCGGCCAGTTCCAGCAGTCCCTGGATGGTGCCGTCCTCGCCGTTCTTGCCGTGCAGGACCGGCGCGACCACATCCAGACGGATCACCTGGCAGCCATCCGGACCGTGAACCAGCAGACCGTGATCCCCGCAGTCCGGGCTGATCACGCAGGGCACCAGAGCGGGATCGTTTTCCCAGCTGCCGTCCCGGATCGCATCGACGGGACCGTCAAACCGGAACCACCGGCCCTGCTTGGTGATGCCGATGGCAATGACCTCGTAGCGGTCCGGCATCTCCGCCAGGGCGGATGCCCAGGCCGCTGCCGAGATGCAGCTGATTTCATGTTCACTCGACCGGCTTCCGAACAGAAGACCGACCCGGATTTTCCCCTGTACCTGTTTGGACTGTTCCATACTACCGTGTAACCCCTCTCCTGCTGATCGGCCGGGCCCGCATTGTCAGGGCACCGGCCGTTACAAACGGCACAACACTACATCATGATATGATACCATATTTATGCCGAAAAGGCCATAGGGTTGCGCAGTTTTTTCTCCGCTTTTTTCGACAGAAAAAGAACCCCGCCCGGACGCGGACCGCCGGAACCCCCGGACGGCCAGAGCCGGCCCGGTTCCTTCTGCGGTCCCCGCCCCTGCGGAGTTCCCGAACATTCGGCGCGTTGTTATTCGCCGAACACCTTGAGATAATCCTGCTTGAACTTCTCGATGCCCGCATCGGTCAGCGGATGATGAATCATCTGTTCAATGACCTTGTAGGGCACCGTGGCGATGTCGGCCCCGGCCAGGGCGCAGTCCGTCACATGGATGGGATTGCGCACGCTGGCCGCAATGATCTCGGTCTTGAGATCGGGATAGTTCAGGAAAATGTCGCGGATGTTCTCGATCAGCTGGATGCCGTGGGTGCTGATGTCGTCCAGACGTCCCAGGAAGGGGCTGACATAGGCGGCGCCGGCCCGGGCCGCCAGCAGTGCCTGGTTGGCCGTGAAGATCAGCGTGCAGTTGGTCGGAATTCCCTTGGCGGAGAGCGCCTTGATGGCCTTGAGGCCCTCGGCGGTCATCGGAATCTTGACCACCATGTGCTTGGGGTCCAGGGCATAGATGGCCTCGCCCTCCCGGATCATTCCCTCGGCGTCCGTCGTGGTGGCCTTGACCTCGCCGGAAATCGGTCCGTCCACGATGGTGGCGATCTCGGCCAGGGTCTCGGCGTAGTCGCGGCCCTCCTTGGCAATCAGGCTGGGATTGGTGGTGACGCCGGCAATGACGCCCATCTCGTTGGCTTTGCGGATCTCCTCCACATTGGCCGTGTCAATAAAGAACTTCATATCAAATCTGCTCCTTCCGGGCGTCCCGGATTCCTCTGCGGCGCCTGTTTATTCGTACAGCGGGAAACGTGCGGTCAGATCAGCCACCTTTGCGGCGACCTGGTCCTTCTTGCCTTCAAAGTCAAACAGGCAGTCCGCAATGCAGTCGGCGATGACTTTCATCTCGGCGGTGCCCATGCCGCGGGTCGTCACGGCCGGCGTGCCGAGCCGCACGCCGCTGGTCACGAAGGGGCTGCGCTTCTCCCCGGGGACGGTGTTCTTGTTGGCGGTGATGTGGACCTCATCGAGATTGTGCTCCAGCTCCTTGCCGGTCACATTCTCGTCGGTCAGGTCCACCAGGATCAGATGGTTGTCGGTGCCGCCCGAAACCAGCCGCACCCCGCGGGCCGTCAGTTCCTCGGCCATGGCGGCGGCGTTCTCGACAATGGCGCGCGCATAGGTACGGAATTCCGGCTTGAGAGCCTCCCCGAAGCAGACCGCTTTGCCGGCAATGACATGCTCCAGCGGGCCGCCCTGGGTGCCGGGGAAGATTGCCGAATTGATGCGCTTGATCAGATAGGCGTTGTTGGTCAGGATCAGGCCGCCGCGCGGACCGCGCAGCGTCTTGTGGGTGGTGGTGGTCACGACATCGGCGTAGGGGACGGGGTTCTGATGGACGCCGCCCGCCACCAGGCCGGCGATGTGGGCCATATCCACCATCAGCATGGCGCCGTAGCCGTGGGCGATCTCGGCGAGCTTTTCAAAGTCGATGGCACGCGGATAGGCCGAAGCTCCCGCAACCAGCAGCTTGGGCCGGACCTTGGCCACCTGCTTGGCCAGGGCATCGTAGTCGATGCGGCCGTCCTCCGCCGAAACACCGTAGGAGACAAAGTGGTAGTTCCGGCCGCTCATGTTGGCGGGGGAACCGTGGGTCAGATGTCCGCCCTGGGACAGGTCCATGCCCATGACAGTATCGCCCAGATCCAGCAGGGCAAAGTAGACGGCCAGGTTGGCCTGTGCGCCGGAATGGGGCTGCACATTGGCGTATTTGGCGCCGAACAGCCGGCAGGCGCGGTCAATGGCGATCTGTTCGACCTCGTCCACGAACTGGCAGCCGCCGTAATAGCGGTGGCCGGGATACCCTTCGGCATACTTGTTGGTCAGAACACTGCCCATGGCGGCCATGACGGCAGGGGAGACAATGTTCTCACTCGCGATGAGTTCGATGTTTGCGCGCTGCCGCTGCAGCTCGCGGTTCATGGCCGCGCCCAGTTCGGGGTCACGGTCCGCCACAAATCCGATGGTGTCCAACATATCCTTGTACATACTGTCTGCTCCTCTCTATGATTGTCTCGGGGACGATGCCCCGGAAACCGAATTCAGATGCTGCCCTTGGTGGAAAGCACTCCCTCGATGCGGGGGTCCCTGCGCACCGCAGCGTCCAGCGCCTTGGCGAATGCCTTGAACATGGCCTCGAGCTTGTGATGATCGTTCTCGCCGTACAGGATGCGCAGATGCAGGTTCATCATGGCACTGTACGATACGGCATAGAAAAACTCCCGGGCCATCTGAACGTCCATGCCGCCGCAGCGCTGCCCGGCAAACGCCGCGTCATAGACAAGGTAAGGCCGCCCGCCCAGGTCCACCGCACAGAGGGCCAGTGTCTCATCCATCGGCAGCAGACAGCTGCCATACCGTGCGATGCCGGCCTTGTCGCCCAGCGCCTGCCGGATGGCGGTGCCCAGCACGATGCCGCAGTCCTCGATGGTGTGATGGTCGTCCACCTGCAGGTCTCCCCGGCAGCGGACGGTCAGATCAAACAGCCCGTGGCGGGCAAAGCCGTCCAGCATATGGTCAAAAAAGCCGATCCCGGTATCCAGATCGGCGTGCCCGGTCCCGTCGAGATCGATGGTCACGGTGATGTCGGTTTCCCGCGTGCGGCGGGTCACGGTGGCTGTACGGCTCATGATTTGGCCTCCTGTTCCAACGGTGCCGGCCAGTGGGTGCCCGGCACAAAGTAATCGGCATATTTGGTGGAAAGCTCCTCCCCCAGGCGGTTCACGCCGCCGTACAGGTGACGGAAACATTCGCGGCGGATGGCCTCGCGGTCACAGCGCTGGATGGCATCCAGCAGCACATCGTGCTCGGCCACGATCTGGGTGTAGTTGCCGGCCTCCACAAGGTCCAGCATCCGGAAGCGGGAATAGCTGTTCTGGGCGGTCTGGATGAGCTGCCACAGCTGATCCTTGCGGGTGGCCAGAAACCAGCTCTCGTGCAGGCGGCTGTCCAGATCATAGAAGGCGTTGGGGTCCGGTGCGGGCTGTGCGGCCAGACGCCGCAGCGCCTCGTTGCGGTTACGCAGCTGCGCCATCCGCTCGGGCGTGCAGACCTTGCAGTAATCCAGCAGCACCGCAGTCTCGACGGCACAGCGCAGATAAATCTGCTGGCTGATCGTGTCGAAATCCAGCCGGGTCACACGGGTGGATTTGTAGGGCGTTACCTCGATCAGGCCGGCAATGCGCAGTTCCTGCAGCACGCTGCGGATCGGCGTGCGGGAGACGCCGAACTGCTCGCACAGGGCATTCTCCCGCATCGTGGCGCCGGGTTTGATCTCCAGCGACATAATCTGACTGTAGAGTGTTTCGTAGATTGCGTGACTGGACCAGGACTGCATTCCCAACGTTCCCCTCCCACCGCCGGACGGTGCTCTTTAACTTACTAAAGACTATACCACCCTTGGTGGTTTCCGTCAACGGTACAGGAAAATCTTTGGTACATTTTGTTGGGAAGAGTTTACGAATTTGCAACACATTGCGGCACGGTCCGCGCTAAAATAATTGTAAACAACCGCAAAGCGGTTTCCCTGTGTTGCGAAAGGACCAAACAAGAACATGGGTAAAATAATTGGAATCGATTTGGGTACCACCAACAGCTGCGTGGCCGTGGTGGAAGGGGGACGCCCGGTGGTGATCCCGAATGCCGAAGGCCAGCGCACAACCCCGTCGGTGGTTGCGTTTACCAAAAGCGGGGAACGCCTGGTGGGGGACCCGGCCAAACGGCAGGCGGTCACCAATGCGCCGCGCACCGTCGCGAGCATCAAGCGCCGGATGGGCAGCAACGAGCGCATCCCCATCGACTGCAAGAGCTTCTCCCCGCAGGAGATCAGCGCGATGATCCTGCAAAAACTCAAGGCGGACGCCGAGGCCTATCTTGGGGAACCTGTCACCCAGGCGGTCATCACGGTGCCGGCCTACTTCAATGATGCCCAGCGCCAGGCCACCAAGGATGCCGGGCGCATTGCCGGGCTGGAAGTGCGCCGCATCATCAACGAACCCACAGCCGCGGCCCTGGCTTACGGCCTGGACAACGGCAAGACCCAGAAGGTCATGGTCTATGACCTGGGCGGCGGAACCTTTGACGTTTCGCTGATCCAGATCGGAGACGGCATTGTGCAGGTGCTGGCAACCTGCGGCGACAACCATCTGGGCGGGGACGATTTCGATGCACGGGTTGCCGACTGGCTGGTCAGCAATTTCCGGGCCGAGCATCAGGTGGACCTCACCCGGGATGTCGTGGCGATGCAGCGGGTCCGGGAGGAAGCGGAGAAAGCCAAGAAGGAGCTCTCCTCCGCCACCCGCACCGAGATCAATCTGCCTTTCATCACAACGGGACCCGGCGGGCCGCTGCATCTGCATGCCGAGCTGACCCGTGCCAAATTTGACGAGCTGACCGCCGACCTGGTGGAGCGCACGGCCCTGCCGGTCCGCAACGCCCTGCAGGACGCGGGCCTGGCGGCCAACGACCTGGACCAGGTGCTGCTGGTGGGCGGTTCCACCCGCATTCCCGCCGTGCAGGCCAAGGTCATGCGGATGATTGACCTCGAACCGTCCAAGAGCCTCAACCCCGACGAGTGCGTGGCGCTGGGCGCCGCGGTGCAGGGCGGCCGTCTGGGCGGCGAGAGCCTTGCCGCCGGCGGGCAGGACCTGCTGCTGATGGATGTCACGCCGCTGACCCTTTCCATCGAGACGGTGGGCGGCGTCGCCACCCATCTGATCGAGCGCAACTCCACCATCCCCACCCGGTTTTCCAAGATCTTCACGACGGCGGCCCCGTTCCAGTCCACCGTGGAGATCAAGGTCCTCCAGGGCGAACGGGAATTTGCGCGGGACAACAAGCTGATCGGCAACTTTACGCTGCGCGGCATCAAGCGGGCCTGGGCCGGCGTGCCGCAGATCGAGGTCACCTTTGATATTGATGCCAACGGCATCGTGACGGTCAGCGCCAAGGATATGGGCACCGGCAAGGAACAGAGCATCACCATCACGGGCTCCTCCAACCTCAGCGAGGCGGAGATCCGCCGTGCCATGGATGACGCCGCCAAATATGCCAGCCAGGACAAGGAACACCGCGCTGCCGCCGAGGCGCTCAATGCCGCCGAAGCCGCGATCTACCGCGCCAACTCGGCGCTGGGCAGCAAGGACGGCAAGGCGCTGGACAAGGAAAACCGCAACCGGATCAAGGAGGCGGAAAAGAATCTGGAGCGTCTGACCCGGCACAAGAAACCCGAGAAGATGACGCCGGAGGATACCCGCTCGCTGAACCAGGCACGCGAGGAACTGGAATCGGTTTCCGCCACGCTGGTTGCCCGGTGGGAAGCCGCCGAGGCGGCCCGCCCCGACAGGAAATAGCCCTCCGCCGGACTGCCGCGAAGGTATAGGCGCCGCAGCCCGTCGGATTGCGCAAAAGCCGGATGCTTCGGCATCCGGCTTTTGTTCTGCCCGGGCAGCGACAGACAAAACGGCAGACAGGAATTTCCTGTCTGCCGTTTTTCGTTATTGGAAATCGGAGGCGGGCAGAATCCGGAACGCCACCTCATGCCCGTTGACGAGCTGGGAGCGGCGGCAGAAAAAGACCCGGCCGCGGCAATCCGAGCGCAGCGATTCCAGCACCTGCCCGGTGCAGGGGTTGAGAATCTCGCCCAGCAGCTCCTCCTTCTCCACCGCATCGCCGGGATGGCGGCGGCAGAGCATCAGCCCGCCCGCATGGGACAGAATGTTGTGCAGGGTGCTTTCCCGCAGAATCCGGGGCTCCCCGGCCGCCGGAAAATACTGCCGGTGCAGCAGCCCCTTGACGGCCAGGAACCGCAGGATGGACCCCACCGCCAGCCGGGCCGCATCCTCATCAATGCAGTCGGTGGAGGTGCTGTACAGCGAAAAGGCCTGGGTGTTCCAGATCTGCCAGTTGTAATTCAGCGTCGTGGTATCGTAGGCCCGGGGCGTGCGCAGCACAATGTAGGGCAGACCGAAGGCGGCCGCCTCCTCGATGTGCTGGTACCCGGTGTCCATCATCCGGACATGCGGCAGATGGTCGCCGGGCAGATAAAAACTGGTCAGATGCACGCCGTAGGTGTACCCCTGCAGCGCCTGGAAGATGTCCGCCGCAATGCGCTGGGTGGTTTCGCCCTGGTCGTAGCCGGGGAACATCCGGTTGATGTCTGTGTTGTCGGCTGCCCAGAACCGGCGCCCGACATTCATCGAAAACTGGTTCGCGCAGGGAATGACCAGAATCCCGCACTCCGGCGAAAGCTGATGCGAGGACTCGGCGGCCTTCAGCGCCTGGATCAGCTGCCCGCAGATGTACATCTGCTGGATTTCGTTGCCGCGCAGCGAACCCATCACGGCCAGGCTTTTCTGCCCGGGGTCCCCGAACCGCCAGGCCCGTACCTGCAGCGCAGGACGGTACGGCGTGTCAATGGTGAACAGAACTTCCTCTTTCATGATGCCGCTTCCTCCTTCCCACTGCCGTTCTTGTCCAGAATACGGGCAATCAGCGAGCCTTCATAGACGACCGGATATTCCCGCAGCGTGAACAGCAGCCCATCTGCCGGGCAGGGCAGGGTCTGCAGCACTTCGCCGGTCAGGGGATCTGCCACAATGCCCAGACGCTGGCCCCGGGTGACGTGGGAGGTGTGTTCCGCCGCGGGGATGAAGATGCCCGGACAGGGGGAATTGACGAAGGAAACATGATGGTCGGTGCTGACGATGGGCTCCCGGACCGGCTGTACCGGCCCCGTCCACATCCCCATCGAGGCCATCAGGCTGAGAATCCCCTCCAGCAGCTGGTCGCCGTACGCCCGTGTCAGCCGGTTGCCGACGCCCATCTCGACAACAAGCGTCGGGGTGTCCAGCGCATTCAGACTGTACGCCAGCGTGGATTCCAGCACCGTGGCGGCCGCATGAACCCAGATGAAATCCATGTTCAGCCGGCGGGCCATGGGCACCAGCCGGGCCGCCGTGTTGACGTTGATGCGCACCTGGGGAATCTCCCGCAGATAGATGTTGCTGGCATGGATGTCAATGACGGCATCGGCCCCTTTCAGGTCCGCCACCAGCCGGGCGGCAATGTACTCCGACATCGACCCGTCCTCGCTCCCGGGGAAGGTCCGGTTCATATCCAGATCGCACAGCGGGATGCCGCGCGTCATGGTGCTGATGCCCAGCGGGTTCATCGCCGGGTACAGCTCCACCGTCCCGCAGAGAAATTCGGGATGCTCCTGCAGCAGCCGGTTCAGACGCCAGACCACATACTGGCCCTCCAGCTCGTCACCGTGGGTTCCGGTCACAACACACAGCCGCTTGCCGCCGCTGCCCAGCCGGTTCTTGCGAATTGTCAGCTCCTCGTCCACCGCCAGCGGCAGACGAACCACTTCCTGTATCATAACAAAAACGTCCTTTCTGCACACGGCCGGGAAGGACGTTTCTCGCGCCGTTGCGAAATTTGATGCACAGTCTCACTGCTGTGCCGAGACACGCATAAAGACGGTCTGCTGCTGATCGGCACTGCCCACAAACACCCCTCGTTCCATCGGACAGTCCGCGAAATCCCGGCCGATGCCAAACCGCAGATAGGTTTCATCGGTCCATTGCAGCCGGGTGGGATCAAGCCCCACCCACTGCCCGTCCAGCCAGACCCTGCACCAGGCGTGGCTGGCACCCTGGCCCTCAGGCAGTCCGTTGGCATACTGGGCAGCGAGCCCGCAGCGGCGGGCCAGTGCCAGATAAATATGGGCAAAATCCTGGCACACCCCCTGCCCGGCGGCAAATGCCTGGGCGGCGGTGGTGGCTACGCCGGTGGAGCCGGGAACATAGGCCAGCCGGTCATGTACCGCCTGTGCCAGCGCCCAGGCTTTCTCCCGCGGGGCGTCCGGCAGCGCAAGCCCGTCCAGCCAGGCTTCCATCCCGGGAC
Organism: Gemmiger sp.; assembly: GCF_036306485.1. Classification (GTDB taxonomy): domain Bacteria; phylum Bacillota; class Clostridia; order Oscillospirales; family Ruminococcaceae; genus Gemmiger. Next base: position 20,949 of record NZ_JAXJZK010000024.1, read on the forward strand.
TCAGACCCGTGTAGGCGGAGGCCAGCCGGAATACCGGGTGACAGTACGCCGGACCGCGCCGGGCGTCATCCCGGCGGGCGGTGCCGCGCACGGTGTACCGGAAATGGTCGTGCGGCTCCTCGATGCGGCCGGACTGCAGCAGATTGCCGAATCCGTCCCGCTGGACCGTCACCGGAACCGGCGGGTCCAGCACCAGAGAGACATCCAGGATCTGCTGTTCGGGCAGATCGGGCGGCAGGCATCGCAGCACAAAACTGTGCTGCCGCACCGGCTCGCTGAATTCCAGCAGAATGTCGTATGCAAAATGTAGCAGAAGGCTCATAGAACAAACAGCCCTTCGACGGCGGAAAGCAGCTCGTTGCGGGGGACCGATGCCTCCTCCAGCGCACACCGCTCAAGGACCGCCATTGCCTGCGGCTGGGGCTTCAGGTCGGTTTTGTACAGCCGGTTCAGCAGCTTCTGCAATTCCCGGCCGGTCCGCTCGGACTGCCAGTCCAGCCGGAGCATCAGGCTCAGCCGCTCCACCAGACCGCCCGCCTTGGTGATGTTGCGGGCCTCCTCGTTGTCCACCGAATCGTCAAAACTGCCCCGGAATGCCATGATGTCATCCAGCACCCACTGCAGCGCCACCGCCGGCGACTCGCTGCCCGCGGCCAGCTCCATGGCGGACTGCGCCATCTGCAGATAGGCGAGCGTGGGGGAGGAGAGTGTCTCCCGCAGCACGATGCCGTTTCCCAGCATGGCGTCCACACAGGAGCGGACCGAGTTCGGCGAATCGGCGTCGAACAGATACCGGCGGCAGAAATCCCGCGCGTCGGTATAAGGGCAGGGAATGCCCAGCCGGCTGCAGAAGGACGGATAATCGATGGGCTGATCGTCGATCAGCTTGTCCAGCTCCCCGATCATGATCCGGATGGTGGCGTGTACCCGTTCGGAATACCGCCCCAGCCAGAACAGCCGGTTTTGTTTGCTCAATGTGACAGTACCCATGTGTCCTTGAATCCTCCTCCCTGCGACGAATTGACGATAAAGCTGTCCGGATTGCGGGAAAACCGGGTCAGGCCGCTGGGCCAGGCCACCGTTTTGTCCGCTCCGGAGAGCACAAAGGCCCGCAGATCCGCCTTGCGCTCCACTTCCTTGCCCCCGTCCATGATGGGCAGGTCCTGAAAATCAATGACCTCCTGGGCGATGAACCGGCGCGGCTGGGCGAGAATCGTGTCCCGCAGACTGGCCAGCTGCTCGGCGGTCAGCTTGCTGCCGAACACCACGCCGTACCCGCCGGCCTCGGCCACATCCTTGACGACCAGCGTGTCCAGATGCTCCAGAATGTAGGCCCGGTCCTTCTCGTCGAGGGGAAGGTAGGTGGGCGCGTTGCACAGGATGGGTTCCTCCTGCAGATAATACCGGATCATCTTGGGAACAAAATAATAAATTCCCTTGTCGTCCGCCACACCGTTGCCGAAGGCGTTCAGCACCGCCACATTGCCGGCCCGGTAGGCTGTCATCAGATTGGGAATCCCGATCAGGGAACTCGGCTCAAAACACAGCGGGTCCATGTATTCATCCGAGACCCGGCGGTAGATGGCGCCGACCTTTTCCTCGCCGTGGACGGACCGGTAATACAGCGTGCTGTCGTGCACGCAGAGATCTCCGGCCTCCGCCAGGACGGCCCCGGTCTTTTCGGCCAGGTAGGAGTGCTCAAAGTAAGCGGCGTTGTACCGCCCGGGGGTGAAGACCACATTGATGCCGCCGGTGTTCACGCTGTCCATCGTCTGGCGGAGCAGTTCGCCGTAATGGCGGTTGTCCACCACATGCCGGCGATGAAAGGTTTCGGGGCTGCACCGCCGGCACAGTTCCCGGGCAATGAGCGGATAGGAAGCCCCGGACGGAATCCGCAGGTTGTCCTCCAGCACATACCACACGCCGTCCTTGCCCTTGACCAGATCAATGCCGGAAATATGGCTGTATACGCCTTTCGGGGGCACGATGCCCTCGCACTGGGGCAGGTATCCCGGAGACCGGTAGACAAAGTCTTCCGGTACAATGCCGTCGGCCAGGATGCGCTTTTCGCTGTAAATGTCCCGCAAAAAACAATTCAGCGCCTGTACCCGCTGGATCAGTCCCTTTTGCAGACGATCCCATTCCTCCGCATCAATCGTGCGGGGAATGGGGTCAAAAGGGAATAGCCGTTCGTGGAACTCTCCATTCTTGTAGATGCCGAACTTCACGCCGTACCGTGCCAGCTGCTGGTTGATTTGCTGTTCATGTCGGATCAGATCATCCATGAATGTTTGTCCTCCTCACCATAAAGAAAAAAGCATGGCATCGGCGCTTTCCTGGCGCCAATGCCATGCTTTACTGTTTTCTAGTATAAAAGTACCGGGGACGTTTGTCAAGAGAAAACACCGAAGAACGCTCTTTGGCCCCACATGCGGTTACAGATAACTGGGCTCCTCGCGGCGGGTTCCGGCCAGCTCGGGATGATCCAGCACCGCGCCGGCGCCCAGCGCCACGCAGTCCAGCGGCGCCTCGGCGATGTGCACTTCAATGCCGGTCTCGTTCTGGATCAGACGATCCAGTCCCTTGAGCAGCGCACCGCCGCCCGAAAGCACGATGCCGCGGTCAATGATGTCGCTGGACAGCTCGGGCGGTGTGCATTCCAGCGTGTCCTTGATGGCCTCCACAATGCGCAGCAGACTCTCGCTCATCGCCTCGCGCACTTCCTCGCTGCGGATCAGGATGTCCTTGGGCAGGCCGTCCACCAGGTTGCGGCCCTTGATCTCCATTGTGGTCTCGCCGTGCTCGTCGTCCGGTTCGGGCGGGCAGGCGGACCCGATTTCCAGCTTGATCTGCTCGGCGGTGCGTTCGCCCACCAGCAGATTGTACTTGCGCTTGATGAAGCTGATGATGCTCTGGTCCAGCGCATCGCCGGCACAGCGCACACTGCGCGACGCCACAATGCCGGACAGGCTGATCACCGCCACCTCGGCGGTGCCGCCGCCAATATCGACGATCATGCTGCCGACCGGCTCGGAGGTGGGCAGACCCGCCCCGATGGCGGCAGCCATGGGCTCCTCGATCACCGTGACCTGACGGGCCCCGGCCTTGGCGGCGGCCTGCCGTACGGCACGGCGCTCCACCTCGGTCACGCCGGAAGGCACGCAGATCACGACCCGCGGACGCAGGAACAGGTGATTGCCGCACGCCTGCCGGATAAAGCTCTGCAGCATCGCGGCGGTGATGTCAAAGTCGGCAATCACGCCGTCCTTGAGCGGCCGCACGGCCAGGATGGAATTCGGCGCCGCGCCGATGATGGCTTTTGCCTCATGGCCGACACAGCGCACGCGCAGTTCGTCGCTGCGGGCATCCACCGCCACAACGCTGGGCTCGCGGATGATGATGCCGCGGCCCTTCATGTAGACCAGAGTGTTGGCGGTGCCCAGGTCGATGCCGATGTCTTTTGTGAACATATTGCGCAGTACCTCAATCATGTGCTGGAACCAAGTCTGTTGTTTTGCCATCGAATGTCTTCTCCTTTGTACGGCTGCCGCGCAAAGGAAAATCCGTCACAGCGCGCCGAACTGGCGGAGCAGCTGTGCAAGACGATGCACGGGCAGACCCATAATGTTGTAATAGCATCCCGCAATGCCGGAACACCAGACCGCTGCGCGGCCCTGAATGGCGTAGGCACCCGCCTTGTCGTAAGGTTCGGGGGTCCGCACATAGGCCAGCAGTTCGTCCTCGGGAATGGCGGCAAACTGTACGGCGGTGGTCTCCACCGTCGCGGCGGCCTCGGTGCCGCGGCAGACGCAGATGCCGGTGTGGACCCGGTGGGTCCGGCCGGACAGCGCCCGCAGCATCCGCAGTGCGTCCTCCTCGTCGCGGGGCTTTCCGAACACCTCGCCGTCGCAGTCCACGACGGTGTCGCAGCCGATCACCACGTCGTCGGGATATTCCTGTGCCACGGCGCGGGCCTTGGCGGTGGCCAGTGCCTGTGCCAGATGGGCGGGGGAATCCGCCCGGATGCGGCTTTCATCCACATCGCTGGCGACCACGCGGTAATCGCGTGTGATCAGAGCCATCAATTCCCGGCGGCGCGGGCTGCCGGAGGCAAGAATCAGGGACATGAGATGCTTCCTTTCGTGAAGATTATACGGCCCTGCGGGGGCGAAAGATGCCGAACGGCGTCACTGCTTTCCGGTGGAGCCGAAACCGCCCTCGCCGCGCCGGGTCTGCTGCAGGGCATCCGCCTCGACAAAGGCCGCCTGCCAGACGGGCGCCAGGCAGAGCTGGGCAATGCGTTCGCCGGGCTGGATGGTGTAGGGCTCCGCCCCCAGATTGATGACCGGAACCTTAAGCTCGCCGCGGTAATCGCTGTCCACGACGCCGACGCCGTTGGCCATGCACAGACCGTTGCGGATGGAAAGCCCGCTGCGCGCATAGACCAGCGCCACACAGTCCGCCCCGGGCAGTTCGATGGCCAGCCCGGTGGGGACCAGCATCCGCTGCATCGGCTCAACGGTCAGCGGCGCTTCAAGCGCCGCACACAGGTCCGCGGCCGCCGCGCCCGGTGTGGCGTAGGCGGGCACCCGGGCCAGGGGAGAGAGCTTGGTATATCGGATGATTTTTTCCTGCATAACAGATCCTTCTTGTGAGGGACCGGCGGGGCCGGCCGTTCAGTTGTTGGTATAGTATAACCCGCGGGTGAACTCCGCATCAAAGGGACGGCCTTCCAGCAGCAGGTCCATGACCTGCGCCACACGGGCGGGCGATTCCATCGTAAAGGCAGCCACGGCGAGGTCCACCGGCATCTCCCGCAGCCGGTCTCCCATATAAAGAGGTACCGGGTTGTAGACGGTGCGCATCCCGGCAAATCCGGGCGCCGAACAGCGGACGGGGAAATCCCGCCCCTTGCGGTCGCGCAGCCGTCCCTCGCCGCTGCAGCCCGCACAGCTGCGGACATTCTGCAGCGGGCAGGCGCGGGTCAGCATCAGCGGCAGATGCCCGTAGCACAGCGCCGCCGTCGGCATCGGGCTTCCGTCCTCGCCGGCGGGCACCGACCGCATGGCGGTCAGCGCCGTTTCGGGCTGCCACAGCATCCCGCGCAGATGCAGCCGGGTCCGGTATTCCTCGGCGGCAAAGGGGTTGGTGATATTCAGCCCCAGCCCGCCGTATACCGGCAGCGCGGTGGGATACCCCAGCTCCGCCAGATTGTTCGCCACCACGCCGGCAAAGCCCAGCGTTCCGGCCGCTGCCAGACGGTCCACCGTTTTCTGCTCGGTATGGCCGAACAGTGCGCGGGGCAGTTCAAGCAGCGTTCTGGCACGCAGCGCCTCGGGAACCCGGTCGGCCTCTTCCAGCGGAAAGACAAGCAGCCGCAGCCGGTCCAGTGCCGGACCGGACAGCTGTTCCAGCTGGCCGGCATCGGCAAAGCGTGCAGCCAGCTCCGGCACACCCGCAGCGGCGGGATAATGCGGCAGCGCAAAGGGGTGCACCGCCTTGGGCCGGGGCGCACTGCGTTTGGCAAGCAGCGTTTCCAGTGCCTGACGGCGCATCTCGTTCCATTCGCTGCCCGGCAGGAAGCCGCAGTCGGGCGGCAATGTGACATTCCCGGCCGCAAACGGCGTGCCGCCCGTCTTGCGCAGTGCCCGCTCAATGGCGGCAGACGGATCCCGCTCGGCGGGAACGGGGGCCGTCTTGCTGTACACAATGGCGCGGTTGCCGTCCCGGTCGCAGGCCGTCAGCTTGACGCCGTCCGGCTCGCAGTGAACCGTGAAGTCCACCGCAATGCGGGGCAGTTCGCGGCGGAACAGCTCCCGGGCCCGGGGCGCGGCCGCCCGGGTGGCCGCGGCATCCGCCTCGGTGCGGACGCCGAACATCTGCCCGCCGGGGCGCCCGGTGAGGTAGGCGTCGGAAAATCCCGAACGCGAAAAAATATCGCGAAGCAGCGTTTCATCGTAGGACTCGCCGTCCCGCTGGGCGCGGCAGGCCGCCACGGCTGCGGCGGCATACTCCGGGGTGCGCAGCCGGCCTTCAATCTTGACGCTGGCCACGCCGGCCTCCATCAGATCCCGCAGCCGGGGAACGAGATCCATGTCCTTCAGACTCAGATGGCAGGCCGTGCCCGGCTTGCCGGGCCGGAGTCCCGGCGTTGCGTCAAAGGGCAGACGGCAGGGCCCGGCACAGGCGCCGCGGTTGCCGCTTCGCCCGCCCAGAAACGCGCTCATCATGCACTGCCCGCTCATGGACATGCACATGGCGCCGTGGACAAACACTTCGCAGGGGATCGGGGACACCGCCGTGATGGCACGGATCTCCGCGAGGCTCAGTTCCCGCGCCAGGATAGCCCGGTCATAGCCCAGCTGTCCCAGAAGCACCGCCCCGCGGGGCGTGTGGATGCTCATCTGGGTGGAGGCGTGCAGATGCAGTTCCGGCGCAATGCGGCGGATCAAAGCCGCCGCGGCCAGATCGTCCACAATCACCGCGTCGGCGCCCGCCTCGGCCACGGCGCGCACGGCGTCGGCCAGACCGGCCAGCTCCCGCTCGTAGACCAGGGTGTTCAGCGTGACATGGACCGCCACGCCGCGGGCATGACAAAAACACACCGCCTCCCGCAGGGCCTGCGGTGTGAAATTTCCGGCACTGCGGCGGGCGTTGAATCCGTCCAGGCCGAGATAGACCGCGTCGGCCCCCGCAAAGACGGCGGCACGCAGCATCTCGGCGTTGCCGGCGGGGGCCAGAATCTCAAGAGGACCGGTCTTGGTTTGCGGCGAGCGCATCAGGTCTCCAGGTTCAGACGGCGGCGCAGCTCGTCCACCTTCTTGCGCAGGCTGGCGTTTTCACGGCGCAGCTCTTCCGCCGCCATCTTGGCGCTGGCCGCGTCCTCCAGATAATCCTTGATCTGGCGGCGCATGTTGTCGGCACTGCCGCTGGTCTTTTCCAGCTCATCGCGGTAGTTCAGCGCCGTCATGATGGCGGCGGTGGTGATGGACACCGAGTTGGAGGAACTCATCAGCTCGTTCATATCCAGATTCAGCCGTTCGGCCAGGTTCTGCATATAGTCTTCGCTTTCGTTGGTGGAAATCACATAGCTGGAGCCACAGATCGTCAGACGCACTTTGGTTGCCATAATCGTTAATCTCCTTTTCCAATGTTTTACATTATACCGAAATTTGTTCAACGCAAATTGTAATGAGCAAATATAGACACCTATATTATAGTATAAAATGCCCGGAAGAAAAAGCCCCTTTTGTGGAAAAATGCGAAAATCCAATATTGTAAACAAAAACCCTTGCGTTCAAAAATCTTTTTTACTATAATAATTATCGTGAGTCATTTTAACAGTAGTAAAAATGCCTCGGTATCCCGGTCGCAGCCGGGGTAAATCGTAGAGGTAAGGAGAATTTGTTTTGATGAAATATACCAAAAAAGAATTTGAAAAACTTCTCAAAGACAAAGTGGTCAGCGAATGCGGCGTTACGCTGGATGTTGCGAGCGCCGATCAGATTTACCGTTGCCTGGCTATGATTACCCGTCAGCTGATGTCGGACCGTCAGAAAGAATTCCAGGCCAAGACCCTGGGCCAGGGCAAGAAGCAGGTGTACTACCTGTGCATGGAGTTCCTGATGGGCCGCAGCCTGCGCACCAGCCTGTTCAACCTGGGCCTCAATGAGGTCGTCGAGGAAGTCCTGGCCGACGCTGACGTTAAGATTGATACGATTTACGAGCAGGAACCCGATGCGGGACTCGGCAACGGCGGCCTGGGCCGTCTGGCTGCCTGCTATCTGGATGGCATGGCCACCGACTGCATTCCCGGCACCGGCTACTCCATCCTCTATGAATACGGCATTTTCAAGCAGAAGATCGTGGACGGCTGGCAGCAGGAAACTGCCGACAACTGGCTGCCCGGCGGTCAGGTGTGGATCAAGAGCCACCCCGACCAGGCGCAGGAAATCCGCTTTGACGGCCAGGCCATCGAGACCTGGGAGGGCGGCTTCCACCACGTCAAGTACGAGAACTACAATTCTGTGATTGCCGTTCCCAACGATATGTATGTGGCCGGTTACGGCACGCAGGGCGTTTCCAAGCTGCGTCTGTGGCAGGCCAAGGCGCCGAGCTTCGATATGAGCAGCTTCAACGCCGGCAACTACAACACCGCCATCAGCCAGAGCGCTTCCGCCGAGCTGATTTCCAAGATCCTCTACCCCAATGACAACCATACCGAGGGCAAGATCCTGCGTCTGCGTCAGCAGTACTTCTTCAGCGCTGCCTCCATCGCGGACATCCTGGGCAACCACCTGAACCAGTACGGCACGCTGGACAACCTGCCCGACAAGGTGGCCATCCAGCTCAACGATACCCATCCCACGCTGGCCATCCCCGAGATGATGCGCATCCTGCTGGACGAGTGCGGCTTTGACTGGGATAAGGCCTTTGAGATCTGCCAGAAGGTCTTTGCCTACACCAACCACACCGTTATGGCCGAGGCTCTGGAGAAGTGGACCGTGGACATCTGCAAGATGACCCTGCCCCGCATCTACCAGATCGTGGTCGAGATGAACCGCCGTGCCCGCGAGGAGC
>NZ_JAXJZK010000025.1:0-16433 GCF_036306485.1 Gemmiger sp.
GCCTTCTTGCCGTAGTCCACATTGTCCAGCCAGTACCAGGCGTCCGACGCCGGGTCATAGATCTCCTTGCCGCGGTAGCTCAGGTCCGGCGTGCCGTCCGCGTTGAGCCGGCAGCCCTGGCGGATGCCGCCCTCGTACCAGTAATCGCCGCCGTCGATCGTCAGCCAGGCTTTGTCCAGCATCACGCCGGTCGCGGGGTCAAAGCCGTAGTGGACGCCGTTCAGCAGAATGTCGCCCTTGGCCATCGCGCCGGTGATCAGGTCATAGTAGTAGGTGCCGTTCTCGTTGGTGTACCAGCCCTTGACCATCCGGCCGTCGGGATCGTAGCGCACCCACTTGGGGTCGCCCTGCATGCCCTCGTAGTCCATGTACACTTCCTTGTCAACGGCCTTGGCGCCGCCCTGGATCGCGTCCAGCCAGTACCAGGCGTCCGTGCCGGGGTCGTAGATTTCCTTGCCGCGGCCCGTCGTGCCCTGCTTGACGCCGTTTTCATACCAGAACTGTTTGCCGTCCTCGGTCTTCCAGCCGGTGTAGGTCGGCACGGCGGTCGGGGCTGCCGTCGGTCTGGCGGTGGGCGCCGCGGTGGGCTTGGCCGTCGGGGTTGCCGTGGGGCGCGCGGTCGGTACAGCCGTCGGGACCGCAGTCGGCTTGGCGGTCGGTTTGGCGGTCGGCACGGCGGTGGGTATGGCCGTCGGGGAGGGCGGATAGCTCGACTCCGGCAGCGTGACAATGCGTTCCAGCGTCTGGTCGTAGGTGTTCTGGACGACGGCGGTGTAGACGCCGTCCCACAGGGTGGCCAGGCCCAGCGAGTTGCAGGTGATGGGCTGCGACCGGGTCAGCGCATGGTTTTCGGTGTCCATGCTGTAGGAAATGATGTTGGAGCCGTCCTGCGTCAGGTAAAGGATGTTGTTCGCAATGGCCAGACTCTTGGCCCCCACACCGGGCGCCACGGCCTCCTGGGTGCTGGTCAGCGAAAGCTCCGGCGTCCAGAGCAGCCGGCCCTGGTAGGAGTTTTCCAGATAATACCAGTCCCCGTCGGTCGGATAGAAGGGGGTCATCACGGTGCGCCACCAGGCGGTTTCATAGCTGGTATCGTCGGCGGCGCTGACGATGTTGGAAAATCCGCTGATCGTCGGGGCAAAGGCCGCCATGTCGGCGCAGTTGTGGCCGCTCCCGAGCATCCAGTCGGTCGAGGTCAGCAGGTTGGAGTGCAGGCACCGGCCGAGCTTGTCGGAGGTGGGGCAGAGCGCATCGTCAAAGGTGCAGTCCACATGGTACCACTGCCCGTCCAGCTGGACCAGCGACCAGGCGTGGTTCAGCTGGGAGCTCGTCACCAGCACGGCCGGAATGCCCAGCCGGTTGAGCACGCAGATGTAGGTCTTGGAATAGCCGTCGCAGACGGCGCGGCCTTCCAGCAGCGCGTTGCGCATGTTGTGGTCGTCCAGGATGACGGTGTTCATGTTGGCGCTGTCGTAGGCGATGTTCTGCACCAGCCAGTCATGGACATAGATGACCTTTTCAAGGTCGGTCGCGCAGTTGTTCTGCGCGTCCTCGGTCAGCCGCAGCACGCGGGCCAGCATCCGGTCACAGTCCTCCTGGGAGTTCAGCACCATCGAGATGTTGAGGACCTTATCATCCGTCATGACCATCCCCACCCGGCTGACCATGTAGCCGTAGGGGTTCTCATACGCAATGTCGTTGAGCAGCGGCAGAAGCTGGTCGGGGTCAATCTCCAGATCGTCGATCGGCACGACGCTGCGCCGCACGGACAGCGCCTCTTCGGCGCGCTCAAAGACAATGCGCATCGCGGCGGCATCCGCCAGCGAATAGGTCTGCGGCCGGGCAGCCAGGGCGCTGCGGGCATCGCGGATTTCTTCCTCGGTGGGGTAGAAGACGGTGGACTCGGACGTACCCTCGGCCGCCGCAGGCAGGGCCAGCAGGCCCGCCAGCAGACAGAGCAGGGCAGCCGCCCACCCGATCCGTTTGAACATCTTAACATTCCTCCTTCTCGTTGTTCGGGCTGTTCCCAGTGTAGCACCCCGCCTGCCGAAAAGCAACCCGCCGTCCGACCCGATACGCAAGATTTCCTTTACTTTTTTTACGAAAACTCTTCCCCATCCCGGGTAGAAAGGTGTATAATGTACAAAAATGGGCAATACTCTGCCCCGCAACATACAGGAGGTACCGAATGGAACGCAGCATTCCCGAGCTGGTGTCCCAGCTCACACTCGAGGAAAAAGCCGGCCTGTGCTCCGGCGCCGACTTCTGGCATACCAAGGCCGTCGAACGGCTGGGCATTCCGGCCATGATGGTGTCGGACGGCCCGCACGGTCTGCGTACCCAGGATATGAGCCAGGATGACCAGAACGTCAGCATCCAGGCGGTGTGTTTCCCGGCCGGCTGTGCCGCCGCCGCGAGCTTTGACCCCGACCTGCTGCGCCGGGAAGGCGCCGCCATCGGCCACGAGGCCCAGGCCGTGGGGGTGGGCGTCGTGCTGGGCCCCGCCGTGAACATCAAGCGCAGCCCGCTGTGCGGACGCAACTTTGAATATTATTCCGAGGACCCCTGCCTGGCCGGAGAGCTGGCGGCGGGTTTCATCGACGGCGTGCAGAGCCAGGGCGTCGGCACGTCCATCAAGCACTTTGCCGCCAACAGCCAGGAATACCGCCGGATGTCCTGCTCCTCCGACATGACCGAGCAGACCCTGCGGGAGATCTACCTGCCCGCCTTTGAGACCGCCGTCAAGAAGGCGCATCCCTGGACCGTCATGTGCAGCTACAACCGGATCAACGGCGTCTACGCGAGCGAGAACCGCCGCCTGCTCACCGACATCCTGCGCGATGAGTGGGGCTTTGACGGGTTCGTGATGTCGGACTGGGGCGCCGTGGCGGACCGCGTCAAGGGCGTGGCCGCCGGCCTGGAACTCGAGATGCCCTCCTCGGGCGGCGTCAACGACGCCAAGATCGTGCAGGCCGTCCGGGACGGCACCCTGTCTGAGGAAACGCTCGACAAGGCGGTCACCCGGATTCTCAACATTGTTTTCCGGTCGGTCGATCAGGCCGCCTCGCCGCGTCCCGCGCTGGACCTTGAGGCAGACCATCGCCTGGCCGCCGAGCTGGCCAAACAGTGCGCGGTGCTGCTGCAGAACCGCGGCGCGCTGCCGCTGCGGCGCGGGTCGGATGTCGTCTACATCGGCGCCTTTGCCGAAACCCCGCGCTACCAGGGCGGCGGTTCCAGCCACATCAACGTGGTCCGGGCGGACGGCGCGCTCGAGGCCGCCCGCAAACACGGCCGCCGCGTGCGGTACGTCGAGGGCTTCCCGGCGGACCGCGACCAGCGCGACGAGGCGGAGTTCCTGCGCGCCGTGGAGGCTGCCTCCACCGCCGACGCCGCCGTCATCTTTGCGGGCCTGCCGGACAGCTTTGAGAGCGAGGGCTACGACCGCACCCACATGCACCTGCCGGAAAGCCAGAACAACCTGATTGCCCGGGTGGCGGCGGTGCAGAAGAACACCATCGTCGTGCTGCACACCGGTTCCCCCGTCGAATGTCCCTGGGCGGACGATGTGGCCTCGGTGCTCTGCATGTACCTGGGCGGCGAGGGCGTGGGCGAGGCCGCCGACGCGCTGCTGTGGGGCGACGCCAACCCCTGCGGCCGCCTGCCCGAGACCTGGCCCATCCGGCTGGAGGACACCCCCTGCTATCTGGATTACCCCGGCAACGGCCGCAGCGCCAACTACCGCGAGGGCATCTATGTCGGCTACCGCTGGTACGATTCCCGCCGGATGCCGGTCCGCTGGCCCTTCGGCCACGGCCTGTCCTACACCGGCTTTGTCTACCGCGAAGCGGAGCTCTCCGCCCCGTCCTTCTCGGACGGCGGCAGCGTCAAGGTGCGGGTCAGCATCCGCAATGTCGGCACGATGCGCGGCCGCGAGGTCGTTCAGCTCTATGTGTCGGACTGCACCGGCACCGTGGGCCGTCCCGCCAAGGAGCTGCGCCGCTTCTGCAAGATCGATCTGGAACCCGGCGAGGAAAAACAGGTGGAATTCACCCTCAACGCCCGCGATCTGAGCCACTACGAGGAAGAACTGGGCGACTGGTACGCCGCCTCGGGCCACTACAAGGTGCTGCTGGGCCATTCCAGCCGCGACATCCACGCCACGCTGGACCTGCAGTTCACGACCGACCGGCACCTGCCCTTCCACCTTGAGGAGAACACGACGATCGGCGACCTGATGGCGGACAGCCGCACGGCGCCCATCGTCGCCAAGCTGGTGGAGCGGTTCGGCAACTCGCTGACCGGCGGCAACGGCGGCGGTGAGAATGCCGCCATCAGCAACGAGATGATGGAACAGATGATTGCCGCCATGCCGCTGCGCGGTATTGTGAACTTCGGCGGCCCCGACGCGGCCGATATGATGACCGGTCTGATGCAGGCGCTGCGTGCGGCGCTGGGCGAAGACGCCAAATCCTGACAAGACAAAGGAGAGAACAGCTATGGCAGTTCTTACGATTACACAGGCAAATTTTGAATCCGAGGTGCTGCAGAGCACCCAACCCGTCCTGCTGGACTTCTGGGCCACCTGGTGCGGCCCCTGCCAGCGGATGGGCCCCGTGGTCGAGGCCATCGCGGCCCGCAACCCGGGTCTGCGCGTCGGCAAGGTCAACACCGACGAGCAGACCGCGCTGGCGGTCCGGATGGGCATTTCCAGCATTCCCACGCTGATTGTCTACCGCAACGGCCGGGAACTGGACCGCTGCGTCGGCCTGCCGGCCAACGCCCAGGCCACCCTGGAAGACTGGCTCAAAGGACTGGGCGCACTCTGATCCGCCCGCATGCACATACGAAGGAGGGACCCCCTGTGAAACATCTCGCCCGATGGATCGGCACGGCGTTTGCGGCCGCTCTGCTCTGTACCCTGGCCGTCACGGCTGCCGGGGCCGAATCGCCCGGTGAATGGCAGACCGGAGAGGACGGCAAGCAATACTGGTACGAAAACGGTGTCAAGCAGGGCACCGAGGGCCGCGGCAAGGAAATCTATGACCCGGCCTCCGATGCCTGGTACTGGCTGGACGCCGTCCAGGGCGGCGCCAAGGCCGTTGACAAGGAAGTGTACATGGACTACGAGGGCATGCAGGGCGCGCCCAAGTGGGTCCGCTATGACGAGGAAGGCCGGATGGTCAAGGGCTGGTACACCAACGACAACGGCACCTACTACTATGACCTCATCACCGGCGCCATGTCCAAGGGTGATGTCCTGCTGGACGGCGTGCACTACGGCTTCAACGCGGTCACCGGCGTCATGCTCGACAAGGCCTGGCTGAACATCAACGGCGCGGACTACTGGTACGAGGGCGGCATCCGCCAGGGCACCGAGGACCGCGGCAAGGAAATCTATGATCCCGCCTCGGACGCCTGGTACTGGCTGGACGCCATCCAGGGCGGCGCCAAGGCCGTGTCCAAGGAAGTCTATATGGACTACGAGGGCATGCAGGGCGATCCCAAGTGGGTGCGCTACAACGACACCGGCGCCATGGTCAAGGGCTGGTATACCAACGAGAACGGCACCTACTACTATGACCTCATCACCGGCGCCATGACCAAGGGCGTTGCGACGATCGACGGCCAGGTCTGCTGCTTTGACTGGGCCAGCGGCGTCCAGCAGACCGGCACCCGGGCGGACAATATGCGCCGCGCCCAGGAGGTCGTAAACCTGGTCAACCAGGAGCGCGCCAACAACGGCCTGGCCCCGCTGACCATCGACCCCACCATGGCCGCCGCGGCCGAGCTGCGCAGCCGTGAGCTGGAACAGAGCTTCTCCCACACCCGCCCCGACGGGACCACCTGCTTCACGGTGCTGGAACAGAACGGCATCGACTACCTGATGGCCGGCGAGAACATCGCCGCGGGCTACACCAGCCCCAACAGCGTCATGACCGCCTGGATGAACAGCCCCGGCCACCGCGCCAACATCCTGCGGTCCGAGTTTGACCACATCGGCGTCGGCTGCTACGAGAGCAACGGCTACCTCTACTGGGTCCAGCTCTTCACCTGGGCCATCTGAGCGTCCCAAATGTAAACAAATTGCAAACACTGCCCGCCGCCCCTTGTATTCGGGGGCGGCGGGGTTTATTCTGTATATTGCTTAACACACGTTAACTTTTATCATACGACAAATAATGACAGAGAAGGAGTGATCGCAATGACCCCCAACCAGACTTCCTCCCCGCCCGTCGAGGACCGGATGCGGCAGTTCATGCGGCTGATGGGGCGGTTCCAGCGCACGGCCCGGCGGGGCATGCAGCTGGCGCTGTCGGACTGTCCGCGCTGCCACATGGGCATGCTGGAACAGCTGCACGCCGCCATCGAGCGGCACGGCCGGGACGGCGCGGTCTATGTGTCGGATGTGGCGGTCAGCACCCGCAACTCGCCGCAGGCGGTGTCGCGGGCGCTGCGGATTCTGGAGAAGGACGGCCTGGCCGAGCGGATGCCCGACCCGGACGACCGCCGCAAGACGCTGGTCCGCCTGACCGAGGCCGGCGACGCGGCGCGGCTGCAGGCCGAGTACGCCCTCAAGGGGTACCTGTCGGACGCGCTGGCCGCGCTGCCCGCCGAGACCACCGAGCGGATGCTGCGGGACTGGACCGCGCTGCTCGACGCGATGGACCGGCGCAATGATCTGCTGGAATCCCAGCGAAAGGAGAACGACGCATGACCAGGATTTTCAAATATCTGGCGGCGCACTGGGCCGTCTGCCTGGCGGTGGTTGCCCTGCTGCTGGTGCAGGCGTACGGCGACCTGACGCTGCCCGACTACACGAGCAAGATTGTGGATGTCGGCATCCAGAGCGGCGGCATCGAGAGCGCCGTGCCCGACACGGTGCGCCCGGCAACGCTGGAGGCGCTGCTCTCGGCGATGAGTGCGCCGGACGCCGACGCCGCCCGCGCCGCCTACACCGACGACCCCGCCCAGGCCACCGCCCTGGGCCGCCGCCTGATGCAGCAGCCCGGCACGCTGGGCCTGCGGGCCGATGCCGACCGCACGGCGCTGGAATCCGCCTTTGCCGGGGCCGACGCGGCACTCTACCAGGCCGCCGCGCTGCAGGCCGGGGGGCTGCCGGCCCCCGCCGACCTGGACGCGGCCGCCGCCCGGCCGGTGCCGGTCCTGCCCGCCTCGCCCGATACCGCCGACACCCTCGGCAGCCGGGCCGTGCTGCTGGTAGCGCTGGAATACCAGGCCCAGGGCGTGGCCCAGACCGTCCAGACCCGCTACCTCTTCACGGTGGGCGGCCGGATGCTCGGCCTGACCCTCCTCATGGTGGCGGCCGCCGTCCTGGTCGGCCTGCTGGCCTCCCGCGTAGCGGCCACCATCGCCCGGGACCTGCGCCGCCAGGTGTTCAGCCGGGTCGTCAGCTTCTCGAGCGCCGAGACCGACCGCTTCTCCACCGCGTCGCTGATCACCCGCACGACCAACGACATCCAGCAGGTCCAGATGGTCTGCGTCATCCTGCTGCGGATGGTGGCCTACGCGCCCATCCTCGGCGTCGGCGGCATCCTGCACGTCATGGGCACCGACTCCGGCCTGACCTGGATCATCACGCTGGCCGTTGTGCTGCTGCTCCTCCTGATCGCGGTGCTCATGCGGTTCGCCATGCCCAAGTTCCGCATCATGCAGAAACTGGTGGACCGGCTCAACCTGGTTTCCCGGGAAATCCTCACCGGCGTCATGCCGATCCGCGCCTTCAGCCGCGAATCCTACGAGGAACAGCGTTTTGACCGCGCCAACCGGGACCTGATGTCCACCCAGCTCTTCACCAACCGGGTCATGGCCTTCATGATGCCCGGCATGACGCTCATCATGAACGGCTCGGCGCTGCTCATCGTCTGGTTCGGCGGCCTGCGGATGGAGCAGGGCGCCCTGCAGGTCGGCGAGCTGATCGCCTTCATCACCTACACGATGCAGATTGTCATGTCCTTCCTGATGCTGGCGATGGTGGCCATCCTGCTGCCCCGCGCCGGCGTCGCGGCGGACCGCATCGACGAGGTGCTGCACACCGAACCCTCCATCCGCGACCCCGGTCCCGAGCAGGCTTTCCATGACACAGCGCACCGCTGGCAGGGCGAGGTCGCCTTCCACCATGTGAATTTCCGCTACCCCGGCGCCGACGAGAACGCGCTGGAGGACATCGACTTTGTGGCCCGCCCCGGCCAGACGACCGCCATCATCGGCGCGACGGGCTGCGGCAAATCCACGCTGCTCCACCTCATCACCCGGTTCTACGATGTCACCGAGGGCAGCGTGACGGTGGACGGGGTGGACGTGCGCAGCCTGCCCCAGACCGAGCTGCATGACCTGCTCGGCTATGTGCCCCAGAAAGGGGTGCTCTTCTCGGGCACCATCGACTCCAACCTCAAGTTCGGCGGCCCCGGCATCACCGACGAGGACGCCCGCGAGGCGGCCCGCATCGCCCAGGCCGAGGACTTCATCACCGCCAAGCCGGAGGGCTACGCCAGCCCCATCGCCCAGGGCGGCAGCAATGTGTCGGGCGGCCAGAAACAGCGCCTCTCGATCGCGCGCGCCATCGCGCGGCATCCCCGCATCTATCTGTTTGACGACAGCTTCTCGGCGCTGGACTACAAGACCGATGTCGCGCTGCGCCGCGCCCTGCGCGAAAAGACCGGCGATGCCACCGTCATCATCGTGGCGCAGCGGATCTCGACGGTGCTCCATGCCAACCAGATCCTGGTCATGGAGGACGGCCGCATTGTCGGCAAGGGCACCCATGCCCAGCTGCTGGAACACTGTGCCGCCTACCGCGAGATCGCCCGCAGTCAGCTCAGCAACAAGGAACTGGACCTGAAAGGAGGGGAACAGTAATGCCGCGTCACGGACAGAGAACCGTCGAAAAAGCCAAGGACTTCAAGGGCACGATGCGCGGCCTGCTGACCGAGATGGGCCGTTACCGTGCCGCCGTCGCGGCCGTGCTGGTCTTTGCCGTCCTCTCCACGGTGTTCAACATCGTCGGTCCCAAGGTGCTGGCCAAGGCCACGACCGCCCTCGCCACCGGCTGGATCGCCAGCCTGCGGGGCGTCGGCGGCATCGATTTCGGCTATATCGGCCGCATCCTGCTCCTCCTGCTCGGGATGTACCTGCTCTCCGCCGCGTTCGGATTCCTCCAGCACTGGATCATGAGCGGTGTGTCCCAGAAGATGTGCTACGACTTCCGCCGCCAGATCAGCGAGAAGATCAACCGCCTGCCGCTCGCCTACTTTGAAAAGCGCACCGTCGGCGAGGTGCTCTCCCGCATCACCAACGACGTCGATACGCTGGGCCAGAGCCTCAACCAGAGCATCACCCAGCTCATCACCAGCGTCACGACGATGGTCGGCGTCCTGATCATGATGCTCTCCATCAGCCCGCTGATGACCCTCATCGCGCTGCTCATCCTGCCGGTCTCGACCGCCCTCGTGATGCTGGTCGTCCGGTTCAGCCAGAAATACTTCAAGGCGCAGCAGCGCTACCTCGGCACCGTCAACGGCCAGGTCGAGGAGGTCTATTCCGGCCACAACGTCGTCAAGGCGTTCAACCGCGAACCCGCCGTCCTCGCCGACTTCGACGCCGCCAACGGCCGCCTGTTTGAATCCGCCTGGAAAAGCCAGTTCCTCTCCGGCCTCATGCAGCCCATCATGACCTTCGTGGGCAACCTCGGCTATGTCGCGGTGGCGGTGTCGGGCAGCGTGCTGGCCGCGCGCGGCGTCATCACGATCGGCGACATCCAGGCATTCATCCAGTACGTCCGCAACTTCACCCAGCCCATCCAGCAGCTCGCCCAGGTCAGCAATATGCTCCAGAGCATGGCCGCGGCCGCCGAGCGCGTCTTTGAGTTCCTCAGCGAACCCGAGGAGGACCGCCTGGCCCTGCCCGAACACCGCGCCGACCCCTCGGTCATCGACGGCCAGGTCAGCTTTGACCATGTGCGGTTCGGCTACACGCCGGAGCGCACCGTCATCCACGACTTCACCTGCCACGTCCGGCCCGGCCAGAAGGTCGCCATCGTCGGCCCCACCGGCGCCGGCAAGACCACGATGGTCAAGCTGCTGATGCGGTTCTACGATGTGGACAGCGGCAGCATCACCCTCAACGGCCACGATCTGCGCGACTTTGACCGCTCCGCACTGCGCGAGGGCTTCGGCATGGTCCTGCAGGATACCTGGCTGTTCCAGGGCACCATCATGGAGAATATCCGCTACGGCCGGCTGGACGCCACCGATGAGGAGGTCATCGCCGCGGCCAAGGCCGCCTGCGCCGACCACTTCATCCGCACGCTGCCCGGCGGCTACTCGATGGAACTCAACGAGGACGCCACCAACGTCAGCCAGGGCCAGCGCCAGCTGCTGACCATCGCCCGCGCCATCCTGGCCGACAACCGCATCCTCATCCTCGACGAGGCCACCTCCAGCGTCGATACCCGCACCGAACAGCAGATCCAGACCGCCATGGACAACCTCATGCGCGGCCGGACCAGCTTTGTCATCGCGCACCGGCTCTCCACCATCAAGGATGCCGACCTGATCCTCGTCATGCGGGACGGCGACATCGTCGAGCAGGGCACCCACGACGACCTTCTCGCGGCCGGCGGTTTCTACGCCGACCTGTATAACAGCCAGTTCGAGGACGTTACGGCCTGAACCGGTTTCTTCCCAAAGCACGGCGCCTGCCCCCAGGGGGCAGGCGCCGTGCTTTCTCTTTCAGGTCCGGCCGCGCCAGGCGCGCCGGTATTCGTTGGCGGTCTGGCCCTCCGCCTCCCGGAACCGCCGGGTGAAGTAGCTCTGTTCCCGGAACCCGCACTGCCGGGCAATCTCGCCCAGCCGCAGATCGGTGTAGCGCAGCAGCTGTTTGGCCGCGTCCAGCCGCGCCGAATTCACACAGGCGATCATCGTCTCGCCGTATCGGCGCTTGAAGCTGCGGGCAAGATAGTACTTGCTGATGTAAAACCGGGCCGCCACGGCGTCCAGCGTCAGCTCCTCGGTGCAGTGCTCGATCAGGTAGGCCCGCACCTCGTCCAGCCGGTCCGCCGTCAGGGTGCCGGAGTCGGCGGCCCGGGCGCGGTCGGTCACAATCTCGGCCAGCAGCGCCGCAATCTCGGCGCTCGCGTTGAGCTCCGCCGGGGTGTCCCACCGCCGTGCCGCCCGCAGAATCGCGTCCAGCCGCCGCGCCACCGACGCCGCATCGGTGGGGGTAAAGACCGGCGCCGCGTCCCCGAACAGCCCGTAGAACCCCGGCGCGCTGCGGCCGTTGAAATGCACCCACCGCAATTCCCACGGGTCGTCGGGACTGCTGCGGTAGCCGTGGGGACGCCGGCAGTCCACCCAGAAACACTGCCCCGCCGTCAGCGCAAACTCCCGCCCGTCGTACCGCAGCACCCCGCTGCCCGCCGCCACCTGGACGATCAGATAGCTGTCCAGCCGGCTGCGCTGCAATCCCGCATGGCTGCGCCGCAGCCGGATGTGCCCGGCCTCCTGCAGATAAAACAGATTCTGCCGCGCAAAGGCGCTGGGCGTCACGATGGCCCGCAGACTGGACGGGTCGTAGGCGTCGGGAAACCGGTTCTGGATGGACATGGCGGGACCTCCGTATGGCAAGATTGTGCAAAAATCCGGGCAAGAAACTGCCTTGTATTCCGGTATAAATCCATTATACTATATTAGAACGTATCAGAAAAGGAAAAATTGCCGCTCTGCCCGCCGGGCGGTCCGTGGCAAGAAAATGCGTATTTGCACCCGAGACAAAGGAGCAATCTATGAAAAAAGCACTCATCACCGGCGTGACCGGACAGGACGGCAGCTATCTGGCGGAGTTCCTGCTGGAAAAAGGCTACGATGTCCACGGCATGATCCGCCGTTCCAGCGTGGATTACCGCGAGCGCATCGCCCACCTCGAGGATCATCCCCGCTTTCATCTGCATTACGGCGACCTGTCGGACTCGCTGAGTCTGGTCAAGATCGTCGCCGAGGTCCGCCCCGACGAGATTTACAACCTGGCCGCGCAGAGCCATGTGCAGGTCAGCTTTGATGTGCCGGAATACACCGCCGACGTGGTGGCCACTGGCGTGCTGCGCGTGCTGGAGGCCGTGCGGATCTGCGGGCTGGAGCACAGCTGCCGCATCTATCAGGCGTCCACGAGCGAGCTGTTCGGCAAGGTCGAGCAGGTCCCCCAGAACGAAAAGACCCCCTTCCACCCGTACAGCCCCTATGCGGTGGCCAAGCAGTACGGCTTCTGGATTGTGCGGGAATACCGCGAGGCCTACGGCATGTTCTGCTGCTCGGGCATCCTGTTCAACCACGAATCGGAGCGCCGGGGCGAAACCTTCGTCACCCGCAAGATCACGCTGGCCGCGGCCCGCATCGCCCAGGGCAAGCAGGACAAGCTGTATCTGGGCAACCTGTCGGCGCTGCGGGACTGGGGCTATGCGCGGGACTATGTCGAGTGCATGTGGCTGATCCTGCAGCAGGACCAGCCGGATGACTTTGTCATTGCCACCGGCGTGCAGCACAGCGTGCGGGAGTTCTGCACGCTGGCCTTCCACGAGGTGGGCATCGAGCTGGAGTTCGTCGGCGAAGGCCCCGACGAGAAGGGCATCGACAAGGCCACCGGCCGGGTGCTCATCGAGGTCAGCCCGGACTTCTACCGTCCGACCGACGTCGTCAACCTGTGGGGCGATCCCACCAAGGCGCGCGAGGTGCTGGGCTGGAATCCCACCAAGACCAGCTTCGAGGAGCTGGTCCGGCTGATGGTGCGCAGCGATATGCGCAAGGTCGCCCGCGAGCGCGCCGAGGAGAACGTGGATCTGTACAAGATCGAAGCGCTGGAAAAAGGAGTGCGGAAATAACAATGATGGATAAAAATGCAAAAATCTATGTGGCGGGCCACCGCGGCATGGTGGGCAGCGCCATCGTGCGGGAACTGCAGCGCCAGGGCTACACCAACCTGATCACCCGGACCCACAAGGAGCTGGACCTGTGCCGGCAGCAGGATGTCGAGGACTTCTTTGCGGCCGAAAAGCCGGAGTATGTCTTCCTGGCCGCCGCCAAGGTGGGCGGCATCGAGGCCAACGCCGAGGCGCTGGCCGACTTCATGTGGTTCAACATGACCCTTGAGATGAACGTCATCCACTCGGCCTGGCAGAACGGCTGCCGCAAGCTGGAATTCCTGGGCTCCTCCTGCATCTATCCGCGGATGGCGCCCCAGCCGATGAAGGAGGACTGCCTGCTGACCTCCTCCCTCGAAAAGACCAACGAGGCCTATGCCCTGGCCAAGATCAGCGGCCTGAAATACTGCGAGTACCTCAACCGCCAGTACGGCACCGACTACATCAGCGTCATGCCGACCAACCTCTACGGCCCCAACGACAACTATCATCCCACCCACAGCCATGTGCTGCCGGCGCTGATCCGCCGCTTCCACGAGGCCAAGGAGCAGAATCTGCCCTATGTGACCTGCTGGGGCGACGGCAGCCCGCTGCGGGAATTCCTGTACGTCGATGACCTGGCCAACCTCTGCGTCTTCCTGATGAACCACTATTCCGGCAACGAGACCGTCAACGCCGGCACCGGCAAGGAGCTGACCATCAAGCAGCTGACCGAGCTGGTCGCCTCCATCGTCGGCTACACCGGCGAGATCCGCTGGGACCCCAGCAAGCCCAACGGCACGCCGCGCAAACTGCTGGATGTCAGCAAGGCCGCGGCCCTCGGCTGGACCTACAAGACCGAGCTGCCCGAAGGCATCCGTCTGACCTACGAGGACTTCCTGCACAACCCCATGCGGGCGGAAAGGTAATGTTATGAATCTGATTTTGCTCTCCGGCGGATCGGGGCAGCGGCTGTGGCCGCTGTCCAACAATGTCCGCTCCAAGCAGTTCGTGCCGCTGCTGCGCAACGAGGCCGGCGACTACGAAAGCATGGTCCAGCGCGTCTACCGCCAGATCACCGCCCAGGACCCCGACGCCAACATCGTGGTGGCCACCGGCAAACGGCAGGTCAGCACCATCCTCAACCAGCTCGGCGACAAGGTGGATGTCTGCGTCGAGCCCTGCCGGCGGGACACCTTCCCGGCCATCGTGCTGGCCTGCGCCTACCTGGCGGATGTCAAGGGCATCGGCCTGGACGAGCCGGTCGTGGTCTGCCCGGTGGACCCCTATGTGGATGACGCCTACTTTGCGGCGGTGCACCGCCTCAGCACGCTGGCCGGCGCGCCCGACGCCGCCCACCTGACGCTGATGGGGGTGGAACCCACCTACCCGAGCGCCAAGTTCGGCTACATCATCCCCCGCACCGCCGACCCGCTGAGCCCCGTCGAGTCCTTCCGCGAGAAGCCCGACGAGGCCACCGCCGCGGCCTATATTTCCCGGGGTGCGCTGTGGAACTGCGGCGTCTTTGCCTTCACGCTGCGCTACCTGCTGGGCGCCGCCCATGCCCGGATGCAGTTCACCGGCTACGCCGACCTGCGGGAACACTACGCCGACCAGACCAAGATCAGCTTTGACTACGCCGTGGCCGAGCAGGAACCCGACATTGCGGTCATGCGCTTTGCCGGCGAATGGAAGGATGTCGGCACCTGGAACACCTTCACCGAGGTCATGGCCGACCCGGCCATCGGCAAGGTGCTGATGGACGATACCTGCCACAACACCAACGTCGTCAACCAGCTCAACCTGCCGATGATCGTCATGGGCTGCCGCGATATGGTCATTGCGGCGTCCAGCGACGGCATCCTGGTCAGCGACAAACAGCGTTCCAGCCACATCAAGCCCTTTGTCGAACAGGTGGAGGGTGAGGCCCGCTTTGCCGAGAAGAGCTGGGGCAGCTTTACGGTGCTGGATGTCCAGCCCGAGGCCACCACCATCCGGATCGTCCTCAACCCGGGGCACCGGCTGACCTACCACAGCCACGAGCACCGCGACGAGGTCTGGACCATCGTGGCCGGCACCGGCCGCACCGTCATTGACGGCGTTGTGCGCCGGGTCCATCCCGGCGATGTCGTCACGATGCCCGCCGGCGCCAAACACACCCTGATCGCCGACACGGCCCTGCAGGTCGTGGAGGTCCAGATCGGCGCCGAAATCAACGTCGCCGACAAGACCAAATTCGATCTCGAACTCTGAAACAGAGTGGGAAACCTGCATATTTATTCCGGTTACAGGAATAAATATGCAGGTTTCTCTTGCATTTCGTCCCAAACTGTGCGATAATAGCGGCATACGTTTTCAAACACAGGGCCCCGTGCCGGGGCCGGTCCGCCCGGTGTCCCTGCGGCAGAGGCGCCGCGGGCGGAGTTCAAGGGAGGTTTTTTGGATGGATTTGAAGGGCAGAGATTTCCTGACCCTGCTGGATTATACCCCGCAGGAGATCGCCGGTCTGCTGGACCTGGCGGCCGACCTCAAGGCGAAGAAGAAGGCCGGCATCCCGCACGATGTGCTGCATGGCCGGAACGTGGCGCTGATTTTTGAAAAGACGTCCACCCGGACCCGCTGCGCCTTTGAGGTGGCGGCCCACGACCTGGGCATGGGCACGACCTACCTGGACCCGACGGGCAGCCAGATCGGCCGCAAGGAGTCCATCGCCGACACGGCGCAGGTGCTCAGCGGGATGTTTGACGGCATCGAGTACCGCGGCTTCGGCCAGGAGATCGTCAACGAGCTGGCCCGCTATGCCGATGTGCCGGTCTGGAACGGCCTGACCAACGAGTACCATCCCACCCAGATCCTCGCGGATTTCCTGACGCTGCGCGAGCAGTTCGGCCATCTGCAGGGCCTCAAGTTCGTCTACCTCGGCGATGCGCGGTACAATATGGGCAACTCGCTGATGATCGGCTGTGCCAAGATGGGCCTGCACTTTGTGGCCTGCGCCCCCACCGCCTACCTGCCCAACGCCGCCCTCGTCGAGACCTGCCGCGGCATTGCGGCGCAGACCGGCGCGACGATCACCCTGACCGACGACCTTGCGGCCGTCGAGGGGGCGGACGCCGTCTACACCGATGTGTGGGTCAGCATGGGTGAGCCCACCGAGGTCTGGGCCGAGCGCATCCGTGCCCTGAGCCCCTACCAGGTCAACGCCGAGCTGATGGCGCGGGCCGGCAAACAGGCGGTGTTCATGCACTGCCTGCCCGCCTACCATGACCACAAGACCGCCGTCGGCCGCGAGATGGGCGAGAAGTTCGGCCGCGAGGCCATGGAAGTCACCGACGAGGTCTTCAACGGACCGCAGTCCATCGTGTTCCGGGAAGCAGAGAACCGGATGCACACGATCAAGGCCGTCATGGCGGCCACGCTGGGCGCGTTCTGAGCCCGTCTCCCGGCCGGTGTGCGCGGCCCGGGAGACCAACCGAAAAAGCTCATTCTGGGTTGTGCAACCAGAAAAGCCGTCGGCCGCACCGGA
>NZ_JAXJZK010000026.1:0-22488 GCF_036306485.1 Gemmiger sp.
CAGTACAGAGGCTTGGCCCAGGTGACAAACTGGGTGAAGCTTAAATTTGCTGCCATGAATCTGAAAAAGCTGGCCACCTGGAAATGGAATGGCCGCCATCCGGCACCGGATGGCGGCAAACGGTCCAGATTGCGCGAAAATGCGCCTGACATTTCACTGCTTTTTCCACCTGTCTTCTTGTTTTCAAACAGAACACCTGCTCTGGCCTGATTGCCAAAGCAGGTTTTTCTACAGGCTGAGCCCGGCCTTGGGGGCCGGGCTGGGGATAGCGGAGATCAGATCACCACGGAGTGAGCTCCAGATACAGGTCTTTGTACTGCTTGGCCGAGTTCTCCCAGGAAACATCCTTGGCCATATCCCGCTGTACCACCTCGTCCCAGTGGTAGCGGTTGAGGAAATACTCGGTCTTGGCGCGGTTGATGGCGTCCAGCAGCAGACCGGCGTCGTAGCGGTCGAAGGTGAAGCCGTTGCCGTCGCCGTTGAAGACGTTGTAGGGCTGCACGGTGTCCTTCAGGCCGCCGGTTTCCCGCACGATGGGCAGAGTGCCGTAGTGCATGGCGTTGAGCTGGGTCAGGCCGCAGGGCTCGAAGCGGGAGGGCACCAGCAAAGCGTCGGCGCCGGCGTAGATCCGGTGGGCCCGGGCCTCGTCGTACTGGATGCAGGCGCTGAACATGCCCTTGTAGGCGTTCTCGTAGTAGCGGAAGGTGTCCTCATACTGCTTGTCGCCGGTGCCCAGTACCACCACCTGGGTGTTGCCGTCCATGACCTGGGGCACGATGGCGTTGACCAGATCCAGACCCTTCTGGTTGGTCAGGCGGGAGATCAGGCCGATGACGAATTTGCCCTCGTCCTGGACCAGGCCCAGCTCCTGCTGCAGCGCCAGCTTGTTCTCGTGCTTGTGCTGCAGTACGTTGGTGATGTCGTAGTTCACCGCCAGGGCGGGGTCGGTGGCGGGGTTCCACATGCCGTAATCGATGCCGTTGACGATGCCCCGCAGCTTGTAGTTGTGGTAGCGCAGATGGTTTTCCAGCTTTTCGCCGTATTCGGCAGTCTGGATCTCCTGGGCATAGGGGCGCTGGAGGGGCGCGGAGCTTTTTGCCTGAAAAAAAGCGGGCGGCAGATGCCGTCCGCTTGGGGGCTGATTTTCTTTTACATGCCCGCTTTGGAAGGTGCGGAGAGCTGGATGAAAAGCTCGATTTCAAACGGGCGATGCCAGGGAAAGGAAATTTGGCTGATTTCCACCTGTGCAGGGAGAGAAAGCCCTTTGGCCAGCCGGCACATCTGCCGTGTCACATATTTTGCAAGCAGCTGTTCCTGCCAGGAGTCGTCAAAAGAGAGCCCTTTTCGCTGCGCGTATGCAGCAACGTCCCGGCGCACCAGGCTCATATAAAGCCAATCCTCCAGAATCCGATGGCAGGTGAACAGGGCACTTTGTGTGCTATCTTTGCCGCAGAGCATTCCCTGGGCGATGCAGCAGCCGGCAGCATTGGCCGCTGTGTTCCAGCCTGCATAGGCATAGAGCGTTTTCAACAGATTTTGCTGCTGCAAAAGGTCCATCCATTCCCGGTCGGCTCCGTTTGTGACAGCCAGGTCGGCCAGAATCACAGGCTTTTTGGCGGCCAGCGCCCGCAGATTGGCGGCGAGATCGGGCAGGCATCGTTCGCCAAAAGCAGAGTGAGGGGCGGGAGATTTGGCGTCGCCCATGGCGCTTTGCCCTTCGGTGGGGGCGTTGACAACAAGGATGTAGTCGGCTTCTTGCAGGGAAAAGCAGGTTCTGCCGCCGGCCGCGGCGACCAGCCATTTGAGGTTTTCGCCCAGCGGCCGGTCTTCAAAGCGGGGAATAACCATAGGTGCGCCGGCGCTGCTGTAACAGATGTGCACCGACGGGGTTATGCCGCGGCTGTGGTTGACCGCCCGTGCCAGCAGGATGCAGCCGGCCTCATCGGCGCCGGAGTAGCTGTATATGCGGCTGCCCAGCGCGTGGCTGCGGATAGCGGCGGCGAGCTGCTGCCGCTCTGCGGCGGCCCATCCCAGGAGAGCACAGTCGTCCAGGGGAATGGTGAGAAAATCCAATACCCCCTGTTCCGCCAGAAAAATAGTTTGCAGATTCACCGCGTGGTTGGTGCTGCGCCGGCTGCAGAAATCGGAGAGGACGGAGCGCGGAATGCTCTGTTCCAGGCCGGAAAGCTCGGATTTTTCTTCGGCTGTGGCCAAATTGCGCTGGATTTTGTCCCGCAGCACTCCCACACGGAAGAGGGAGCTCCCGTGCTCGGCATAGTAGTCCGGCTCCTCGTCGGCAGAATTGTAGCAGGGCGCCCGCATGATAAGGCTGAAGGCAAAGAGCTTGACCTGGGGATATCGCGCGCGCAGATCGGCCAGAAGATGCAGGCGATCCAAACATTCCCGGGTGGTTTGATGGTGCAGCCGGGAAGGGACGATGCCGCCATATACGAGCATATCAATCGAGATCACCGCATAGTCACAGCAGGAAAAGTTTTTTCCCAGCCATTGCGCCAGCAGCAAAAACGGGGCAGGCCGCTTTTTGCTGCCCATCAGCTCTTTGGGAGGGAGCAGCAGCTGGACATCGGTGCATTTTTCGACCATTAACGCGGGATAGAGAAAGTTGCAGGGGCGCTCATCCAATGGCAGCAGTAGGATACGGGGCATAGCCAGTCCTCCTTTTTATGGAGCGAGAATCTCGTCGATGAGCTTGTCCGCCATGGAAAGGCTGCGGGGCACGTGGAACGGGCCCTTGAAGGTGCTTCCCTTGCAGGCAGGCAGCGTGGGTTTGCCGTCCCGGCGCAGGTATCCATACCACTCCCCGTATGCAGGGTCGGCGAAGTGGTCGCGGCAATAGGCGATGGTTTTGTAGAACCAGTCCAGATAGGTTTCGTCCCGGGTGTCGCGGTAGGCCATGAGGCTGGCGATGAGGATTTCGTTGTGGGGCCACCACAGCTTCATGTCGTGTTCATAGGCTTCGGGGGGCAGCCCCATGCAGTCAATGAAATAGAGCAGACCGCCGTATTCCTGGTCCCAGCCGGCGTTGATGGCAAAACGGAACACATCCTCGGCCTTCCGGTGCAGGTCCCGGCTGCCGATGCGGTTGGCTTCCTCCATCAAAAACCAGCTGCACTCGATATCGTGGCCCGGGTTGACGACGCGCCCCGCGGAAATGTCGCTTTGAAATTCTCCGTTCATCCCCACCGATTCCAGGGTGCAGTGCAGATCGGGTTTGTGGTGGTAGGCGAAGATGTCGTGGACGCACTGGGCGGAATACTGGTCGTAGAGAGCGGCCTGTTCCGGGTCTACACGGCGCAGAACGCTGGTCATGTTCAAAAAGATCATGGGGTCGGCCAGAGCGCGCCCCTTTCGGGTTTCGGGGATGGTTTTGGGGCCAAGGCCGGTGGGGTCGGGAGCGCCGTGGTTCAGATCGTATACCAGCTGATAGGCCCGGCGGGCTCGTTCCAGGCATTTTCTGTCGCCGGTAATGCCGTAGTATTCCGCATTGGCGATGGCATAAAATTCCTCGGAAAAGCAGTACCGGCGCTGGCGCAGGGGCTTTCCGTCTGCCGTCACGGTGAAGTACATCCGGTTTCCGGCACTGCGGTTGATGCAGTGGTCTTCCATAAAATCCAGACAGGACCGGGACGCTTCCAGCCATTCCGGCCTGGTGCCGTACAGGCGGCACATGTGGGCAAAAATCCAGCCGCACCGTCCCTGCATCCAAACGCTTTTATCGGTGGAAAACACCTTGCCTTCCCGGGTCAGGCAGGTGTAGATGCCGCCGTGCTCGGGATCCATGCCGTTTTTGAGCCAAAAGTTCACAGAGGATTCAAGTTCGGTGCGAATCCAGCTTTGCCAGCTGCGCAGTTTTTCGGTATCCATTGTTGTAAAAACCTCCTTGTATGTGATTGCCGCCCTGGTTGTCTGGTCAGGGCGCTGTGGGGGCGGAGAGCCCCAGCGCCGTTTTGATGATCCGCCCGGCACAGCTGCGCAGCAGCCGGCGGTCCAGCCTGCCATCGCGGAGAGCGCACAGCAGCGCGCTGTACTCCCGCCGGTTGCCGGGCATCAACAGGTCGTTGCCGGCCTGGATGCAGCCCTCGGCGGTGCAGCGGCGGCTGGACGTGGTGTCCCAGTCGGTCATAAAGATGCCGGCAAAGCCCCATTCGCAGCGGGCGATGGCTGTGCAGAGGGCGGCACTGTTTGCCGCATGGACGCCGTTTACCAGATTGTAGCTGGTCATAATGGCACTGGGCTGGGCCGACTGTACGGCGATTTGAAAACCCCGCAGATAAATTTCGCGCAGAGCCCGTTCCGAAACCAGGCTGTTGGATTCCAGCCGTTCGGTCTCCTGGTTGTTGCAGGCAAAGTGCTTGAGGGTGACGCCGCAGCCCGGGCAGGACTGGACTCCCCGGGTGATGGCGGCCGCCATCTGGCCGGACAAAAGCGGGTCTTCGGAAAAATATTCAAAATTGCGGCCGCAGAGTGGGCTGCGGTGGATGTTCATGCCGGGCGCCAGCCAGAGGCTGACCCCAAACAGAGCCATTTCGTAGCCCACGGCGGCCCCCACTTCCTGCAAAAGGCAGGTGTTCCAGGATTGGGCCAGCATGGTTCCAATGGGAAATGCAGTGCAGTACTGGTAGTGCCGGGTGCCGCCCGGGTTGTACTCGCCGCGGGCCAGAAAGCCGTTTTCAAAGCACTGTTCCAAAGGCGGGATCAGCGGCTGCCCTTTTTGGGTGAAATAGCAGCTGGCCAGCCGCAGGCCGGCGGGCCCATCCGCCAGGACCAGAGAGGGAACCCGGATGTCCCCGCCGATTTCCTGGGTTTCGCCGGCAGACCCGGGCACGCTCACCCCGGCGGACCCCAGTTGGCTTTCGTCGTCTTTGTGCCATTGGCCCACACAGAGCCGCACCAGCGAATCATCATCCAGCTGCGAGGCGATTGCAAGGGCTTTTTCGGCGTTGGGGTCGGGGTGCGGACGAGAGCGGGCGGAGCCGAGCAGCAAGCCCGGGCGGACCGGCAGGATGGGCAGCCCCTGCTGCAGGAGTTCTTTTTCCAGAGAGCGGCGCTTTTCCAGGCAGTGCTTCATTCCGGGAGAAAACCAGTCCTGCGGTGCGTCCGGCCAGCAGAGCGAAACCTGTTCCAGTACCTCCCGCTGTTCCAGCTGTATGCCGCCAATCAGGCGGCAGCTCTGCAGCGAGTTTCCCAGCCAAAGGCCATAGGTTTTGGCGTCCAGTACCCAGCCGCCCGCCTGCGGATCAAAAGAGGCGAGAGCATCGGGAGAAAATTCCAGTGCAAGTGTCTGTTTCTGCCCGGGCGCCAGCAGGCCGGTTTTGGCAAAGGCGACCAGCCGGCGGTATTCTTTTGGCTGCAGGGCGCAGGGACAGGTGGCGTAGAGCTGCATCACCTCTTTTGCGCTCCAGCGGTCCCCGGTGTTTTGCACGGTGCAGTCCAGCACAAACCGGGGCCGGTTTCCCCGTTCCAGGCGCAGGCAGCCGGCCTGGATGGAAAACTGCGTGTAGGAAAGGCCATCTCCAAATCCAAATCGAACCGGTACGTCAAAGGTGTCAAAGTAGCGGTATCCCACAAAAATCCCCTCATGGTACCGAACGGTGCGGGGGTCAGGGGAAGGCTGCTGCATACAGAGGCAGTCCTGCAGCCGCAGCGGCCAGCAGTCGGTGAGCCGCCCGCTGGGGGACACGGCGCCGCGCAGCACGTCGGCCAGGGCGTTTCCGCCTTCCATGCCGGGCTGTGAGAGCAGCAGCACGGCATGGATCCGGGGCAGCTCGTCCAAAACCGAAAGGTCCACGATGCCGCCGGTGTTCAGCACCAGAATGACAGAGGGATAAAAGCTGCACAGACTGCGCAGGTCCTGCATTTCCCATTTCGAGAGCAGATAGTCGCCGGGCTCGTTTTTGCGGTCTGCCCCTTCTCCCGAGGACCGGCTCAATACATACAGTGCAGCATCGCAGGCCGCTTTGGCAGGCGCACAGGCGGGAGCCTGAAAGGGCGTGTTGACATACGCGGCAAAAAAGTGGGGCTGCTGGCCGGTTTCCAGCTGTTCCCAGACGCGGTCCCGCCATTTGCTGCGGGCCTGGCGATAGATGGTGTCACAGTGCTGCAGCCAGGCTTCGTTGGCGATCTGAAAGCCGGCGGCGTACAGGCCGTCGCGGATGGAAACGGTTTCCCGGGCGTTTACATCTCCCGATCCGGTCCCGCCCTTCAGGGTGTGCAGAGCGCCTGTGCCGTAGAGGGCAATGCGGCAGCCGGAGGGCAGAGGAAGCGTGTGGTTTTCGTTTTTCAAAAGGATTATGCCTTCCTCCGCAGCCCGGCGGGCAAGGGCGCGGTGCACTTCTTCGTAGGGGCGGGGGGAGCAATCGGTGCAGCGGGGCAGGTGACGAACACATGGCATGGGGAATACCTCCGGGGAAAAATCAGGTGCGGCGGGCAAACTGAAGCAGGTCGATGCAGGCGCCGCCCTCCAGCCGTGAACGCTCGGCAGCAAGCGCCATGATATGGCTGTCGATGGAAACGTCCACCGAGGTGAGCGAGGCGGGGTCTTCCCGCTGGAAAAGTGCGGCCAGGGCGTCCATCATCCGGTCATCGCCGCCGCCGTGCCCGGCAAAGCGGTCGGTGAGCTTGTCCAGCTCGATGATCTGCTCGGGCTGCCCAAAGCGGCGCAGCATCACGCGGTTGCGGAGCATGTCGATCTCCAGCTCTCCCAGCGAGCCCATGGCGCGCATGGTGCGGCAGCATTCCTGGGTGAAGGCGGTCACGGTGAAGGTGGCGCAGACGCCGTTGGCAAACTGCATGTTCACACACTGGTGGTCGGCCACATCGTTGTCACAGGCGTAGACAC
Organism: Gemmiger sp.; assembly: GCF_036306485.1. Lineage (GTDB taxonomy): Bacteria > Bacillota > Clostridia > Oscillospirales > Ruminococcaceae > Gemmiger. The sequence continues at coordinate 6,860 of NZ_JAXJZK010000026.1, forward strand.
AGCGCCCGTAGGGCCCCTTTTCCAGAGCGGCGCGGATGCTGTCCGGCGTGGGCGTTTCGCTCAGCACCGAGCAGGGCCAGCCGGCATTGCCGCCGAGAATGCCGGTCTTTTCATTTTCCATGTAGATGCGCACAGCGCTGTACGGGCAGCGGGTGGATAGGGCACAGCGGGTGCAGCGGTCGTCCGCGCCTTCGGGGGCGCTTTCAGCGCGAAAAACAGACAGGCCGCCGTTGGAGGAGAGGGATATACAGGCGCTGCCGGCAAACCAGCGCAGCAGGTCCAGGTCGTGGCAGCTTTTTGCCAGAATCATGGGGCTGGAATCCTCCTCGCGGCGCCAGTTGCCCCGCACATAGCTGTGGGCAAAATGCCAGTAGGCCACATTTTCGATCAGATCCATGTGGATGAGCCGGCCGATCTCTCCGGATTCCAGCAGCCGTTTCACAGTGGAGAAAATCTGAGTGTAGCGCAGCACATGGGCCACGGTGACGATCCGGCCGCAGCGGTGCGCCGCTTGCTGCAGTGCCAGACATTCCTGCAAAAGGGGAGAGATGGGCTTTTCGAGCAGCAGGTGATACCCTTTTTCCAGGGCGGGAAGTGCCAGCCGCACATGGTCGCGGTCCTGGGTGGCGATGACAGCCACATCCCCCAGACGGGGCTGCTGCAGGAGGGATTCCATGGTTTCGTAGCACTGGCTGTCCGAAAGGCCCAGGTCCCGCTGCACATCCCGGCGGCGGATGGGGTTGGGTTCGGCGATGGCGGTCACCTGCATTTTGTCGGGGTTGCGCTTGGCATAGGAGGCGTATACCTCATATCCCCGCACACCCAGACCGCCGATGACGATTTTGATGGGAAGATCCATTATAATACCTCTTTCTTTTTTATATGCGTTATATGCGGCAGGCGGAGATGCATTCGCCCCAGGAATAGCAGCCCCGGAATTTGCCGTCGGCGTTGGTCAGGCAGCGCAGCTTGGGGCAGGCAAGGGTTTCGATCTCGTCGATCTCTCCCTGGTGCAGGCGCTGCATTTGGACTTCGGCGGTGCGGAATCGCCCGGTCAGGCCCGCCATGCGCAGATCGATCACCTCATAACCGAAAGGTTTGTTCACCGCTTCCCACAGCCTGCCCCAGGCGGCTCGGCAGCTCTCGCATTGCCGGGCACAGGCGTGGGCCAGGGCGGCCATTTGGGCGGCCTGGGGGCTTTGGCAGCGGGCGGCGGGAGCCTGAAGAAACCACTGGACCTTCAGCGCCAGCAAGCCGGCCAGCTGCTCGTAAAAGCGGTACATGGCCTCAAACCGCGGCTCCTGGCTGGTAAAGCCGTGGTACAGGCGCTGCAGCGATTCATACCGGCCCGAAAGGGCAAGGCCCTCGCAGTCGGCCTGAAACAGCGGCAGCAGCGGGTCCTGGTAAAGCAGAAATTTGGAGAAGTTTACGGGGTCGTCGGACACAGGGGCAAACAGGGCAGGCAGATCGAACTCGCCCAGACGGGAAAAAGCCTCGCAGGGCTCCCCCACGCAGCTTTCAAAGCGGCTGGCCAGGGCAGAGGGGCTGGTGTCGCCGGTATAGGTGAATTCGGCGTACAGCTGCAAACCGTACAGAATGGCGGGCAGCGGGCATTCGGCGCCGTTGTCGCCCCAGGCGGTGGCCAGCACGGTGGAAATGTGGTGGTCACGCGCTTCTTCCAGGCCGGGAAGGCTGGCGCTGCGCATTTTTTCCACCGCGGGCACGGGCCCCACCCAGCTCCACAGGCCGCCGGCAAACAGAACCGGTGCGCCGAACTGCTCGTGAACGTCAAACAGCTTGCGGTAGCTTGCCCGGTCCATGTGGTAGTAGTCCCAGTAAACCAGAGGAACATCCGGCAGAGCGGCGTCCAGAACGGGCTGGGGCAGCTGGTCGGGAACGTCGTAGTAGCCGCCGGTGGGCGAAGCGGCGCGCAGGTACATGTCGCTCCAGATCATCGGCGCGAAATTGTATTTTTGGGCAAGAGCCGCCACCCGGGAGAGGTGCCGGTTCATCAATTCCCAGGCGGGGACGATCCCGTTTTTGAAGCGGAAATTTCCCAGCCCCAAAGACCAGGCCTCGTCCATGCCGATGTGGATGCGCCGGGTGTGGAAACAGGCCCGCACAGCCTGGAACATCTGCTCGATGTAGGCATATACCTTTTCCTCCCCCACCATCAGGCAGTCTTCGGTGTCCCGCAGGTCGGGGTCATTCTGCGGCCAGTGCAGCGCCCGCTCCAGATGCGCCAGGGTCTGGATGCAGGGGATGAGCTCGATGCCCAGGTCCGCCGCATACCGGTCCAGTTCCCGCAGCTGCTGCTGGGTGTAGCGGCCCCGCAGATAGCCAAAATAGGGCTGCTGAGGGATTTCGTAGGTGTCCTCGGTGTACAGCATGGCTACCGACATGCCCATCAGGGCCATTTTGCGCAGCATCAGCTTCACCGTGTCGGGGGTCAGCACGGCATTGCGGGAACAGTCCAGCATTGCACCCACCTCGGCAAAGGCCGGCTGCTGCTTCCAGGCGAGGGGCTGGCGGGACGGCTGTTTCAGATAGGACAAAGCGCGGAAAAACTCGGCGGGCACCCGGTATTCCACCTCCAGCGAGTTTTCTTCCAGCCGGAAGGCAAAGCGGCCGGCCCGGCGCGCGGTGACCGCAATGCCGCCTTCGCCCACGGCAAAACCTTCGGATTCACACAGATGCCCCAGGCCCGCCAAGAGTTCCTCCGGCAGGCTGGAGGGGGAAAGAACAACCAGTTTCATTTGTAAAACTCCTTTAATTTGTCTTTGAGAACTCCCTGCAGCAGGCCGGCACAAATTTCGGCCACGGTCCAGCCGCTTTCAACGGCCCAGGGCCCCCAGCCCACATCGTTGGGCAGACCGCAGACCTCCATTTGCTCCGCGTCAAAGCCCCGTGCCCAGGCGCCGTCGATCCGGGGGTCCTGGCTGTGGATCTGGGCTGTGGACAAAAATGCGGCGTGCCGGCAGAACAAATCGTAAAAATAGGCATCTTCCGTGACAAAATAGGCCTGCATCAGCCCCAGGGGAACCCAGTTGTTGCTGTATAAAAGGTCACACACCGGGTCGCCGTTGCGGGCCAGCAGGGAACATTCGCCGTTTTCCTGCTTGCTGCATGCGGCGGAGTAGTCGTCGTCCCATTCCAGGTAGGCGCCGGAGAGGTGTCGCATCTTTTCCAAATCCCGGGTCACGGTGTAGAGCATCTGCCGGTATTCCTGTTTGCCGGTGGCATAGTAGAGCCAGGCAAAGGGGAGAAGAAGCCGGCAGAGCTCCTCGGTTTGGCTCTGTTCCCGGATGGTTTTGGGATAGGCCTGCAGCAGCGCCTGCATGCCGGTTTCGCCCACGGCCAGGCAGCGGGCGTCCTTTTCCAGCTTGCCGTACAGCAGTAGACAGGCCAGATAAAAGGCATTATAATGTGCGCAGGGGAAAGCTCCGTTCTGTCGGCTCAGCGCGGCAAAATCTTCCTCGGACATGTTCAGATTGTCGGTGCGGGCCGGCCGCAGGCCATCCGGCCCGGTGGTGTTCATCAAAAATTCCAGCGCCATCCGGCACTGGGGCAGATATTCCCGCCCCAGCCCGTACAGGGCTTTGAACAGGGTCACCAGCATGGCCCGGGCCATATCGTCCTGGTAGCACACCTCCCAGGCGATGTCGGTCCAGCGGAGCATGCCCTGAAAGCGGCCCGAGCGGATCTGCATTTTGTCGTAGACAAAAGCTTCCAGGTTTTGGGCCCGCTCCAGGCTGCGGGCGTCGCCGAATGCCAGAAAGTGCATCAGATAGGCCAGCGCCGCTTCGCCGCAGCAGTCAGTGCGGATGGAGGAGGCGGTTTTCTGGTGGCCGTCGGGGTAAATTTCGGTGCCCAGCCCTTCCAGCACGCCTCGTTTGCCCTCATCCACCAGAATGCCGGAACGGCTGAACCAGTCGATGCCGCTGGCGGCACAGTCGGCGGCGGAACGGGCAAAGCCGGTTTGGTACTGAGGCGGAAACTCCACCTCCTCCAGAACCGGCGCGCCGCACAGCCAGCCGATCAGCGAGCGCACCAGTCGGCTCCAGGCCGGCACCGGAGAGAATCGCGCCCGCAGAAAGTTGCACAGCCGGAAGGAGCAGACGGCGACGGCGGGGGTTTCCAGCCAGATGCCATATTGCTGGCAGTCGGTGCGCTCCTGTTGGCTGAGCGGCTGGCGGGCGTGTTCCGACAGCCCCTTTTTATACATTAAAATAGGTCTGGCCAGATTGTTGCGATAGTAGGGGGTGCAGCGCATATTGCATTGATCATCCAACAAAAGTCCATCTTCCAGGCCGGCGAATTCCGCGTCGGTGCACACCAGCCGGAGAAAGCGGGTGGAATCGGGAGATGCACAGTAGTTCTGGCAGAAACTCAGGGTGTATTCATACAGCACCCGTCTGCCGCTGTGCGAAAAATCCTCCACCACACTGCGGCATTCCGCCGGGAAAACCAGCGGTTCCTCCCGGGTGCCCCCCAGCACGCAGGCGCACTGGAAACCATCGAGGCAGTGGGGGGTGAGAGCGTTCGGGTGCAGGACTTCGACGGTAAGAGCCGGAGATTTCTGCAGCAGAGCGAGCAGGTCGCTGGGGCCGCAGGTGATGACGGCAACGGAAATAGACATAAGTTCCCTCTTTCTGGTCCGGGGACCGTTTAGTGTTAGCTATATTATAAAAGCACTATTTTGCAAGTCAATAAAAATCAAAAAATGTGCAAAATGAAAAAAATGTACGCAAAAATATTGCGAAAAGGAGTGCGGAAAAGGCTGCTGCAAAAGTTGCGCCCACGCTAAAAGTATTGTTTATTGCATTTCCGAAAGGGCCGGCGTACACTGAGATTGTTCAATCAAGCACATGAAGCAGGAAAGGCTGGTGGCAAGACCGTGCGAACTCCAAACGCAAAGACGGCACCCAAGAGAATCAATTATAAATTAAAAAGTCAGATACAGCTGTACGCCATTATGTCGCCGGTGCTGATTTTGATTTTCATCTTCTGCTATGTACCCATGTATGGCCTGCTGATCTCCTTCCAGGACTGGACACCCGGCATGCCCTTTATGGATTTCACCGGGCAGACCAAGTGGGTGGGGCTGAAACATTTTTCAACATTTGTACATGACCCGTATTTCTGGCGGCTCATCAAAAACACCCTGGTGCTCAGCGCCATGAACCTGGGCATCGCGTTTTGGATCCCGATCATTTTTTCGCTGCTGATCAATGAAGTGCGGCTGGTCAAGTTCAAAAAGTTTGCCCAGACGGCAAGCTACATGCCTTACTTCATTTCCAGCGTGGTGGTGGCCGGCATGGCGCTTTCCTTTTTGAGCAGCGACGGCATCATCAACAAATTCATCATGATGATGGGCGGCGAACCCTTCCTTTTGAATATGAAGCCGCAGTATTTCCCCATCGTGTACACAGTGATCAACATTTGGCGGAACTTCGGCTGGGGCAGCATCCTCTACCTGTCTTCCATGGCTTCCATCGACCCCACTCTCTACGAGGCGGCCAGTCTGGACGGCGCCAACCGGTGGCATAAAATCTGGCATGTTACCCTGCCAGCCATCAAACCCACCATTGTGGTCATGCTGATCATGGGCGTGGGCGGTATGCTGGGCGCGGATTCGGATATGATCCTGCTGCTGTACAATCCCGCAACCTACGAATACGCCGACGTCATCGGCACCTATCTGTACCGCTATGGCCTGGTGGGCGGCAACTTCAGCTACGGCACAGCGGTTGGATTTATGATCGCGCTGATCAACTTCGGCATGGTTTATCTGGCCAACATGGTCTCCCGCAAGGTTGCCGATTATTCGCTGTGGTGATCCGCTGCGGATGGAAAGGAGAAGAAATTATGACTCAGATATTGGCGCGCAAGAAACACGGCATTCCAAATGGATCGCGGCTGGTGGATGTGCTGATCGTGATCACGGTGGCAGTCATCTGCCTGTTCACCCTGTATCCCATGTACTATGTTTTCATCATGTCCATCAGCAAGCCCCAGGATGTGCTGGCGATGAACGTATCCTTTTGGCCCACGGGATTTGAACTGCAGGCCTATAAAAAAATCTTTACCGATTCCGATATGTGGCGTGCCTACGGAAATTCCATCCTGTATACAGTGTCCACCACGGTGCTGGTGATCATCACGAGCGTGATGGGTGCCTATCCGCTGTCGGTTCCGGAACTGCGGGGCAGAAAATATGTGGTTGCCTTTGTGCTGCTGCCCATGTACTTTGGCGGCGGATTGATCCCCACCTTTCTGCTCATGAGCAAGCTCAATCTCTACAACAATATTTTCGCCATCATTGTGCCGGCGTCTTTCAATATCTGGTACATCATTCTCACCCGCACCTATTTCACGGGGCTGCCCCGGGATATACGGGAATCGGCGTTCATAGACGGCGCCAGCAATTTTACAGTTCTGCGCCGCATCTATCTGCCCCTGGCAAAGCCCATTTTGGCGGTGGTGTCCATCTACTCCATCGTGACCATGTGGAACAACTGGTTTGCGGCGCAGGTCTATCTGCCGGATAAAAGCCTGCATCCGCTGCAGCTGTACCTCAAGAGGGTGCTGGTGGCCCAGACTGTAGATCTCACCAAGCTCAACTCGGCGGATATCGAAAATGCCATGAATCAAATGCTCTCCGCAACGCAGATGCAGTATGCGATGATCATTTTCACCACCCTGCCGATCATCTTTACCTATCCCTTCTTCCAGAAATATTTCATCAAAGGTGTTATGCTCGGTTCTCTGAAAGGCTAAATGAGAGAAGAGCAAAAAATAAAATCATGCACAAATAGGAGGAAAACAATGAAAAAAAGAAAAATGCTCTCCCTGTTTTTGGTGGGCTGCTTGGCTGCCGGTACTCTGGCCGGCTGCGGCGGAAAATCCAATTCTGGCGATTCCCAGAGCGGCAGCGACCAGGCTTCCAGTGATTTCAGCAAACTTAAGATCCTGGGCACCGAGGGCTGGGCTCCCTGCAACGACTGGAACGAGGTAGAGGAATACAGCGCCTATCAAATCCTGAAAAGCTGGCTGGACGATGCAAAGCTGGACATCGACTGGGAAGTGGTTGCCCCTGAGCAGTACTCGGTGATCCTGCAGACCCGGTTTGCCTCCGGCAAGGATCTGCCCGACATCGCCAAGGCCCATACCATGGACGACGCCGCCCTGATGGCTCTGGCGGAGCAGGGCCTGATCATCCCCATCAACGAGATCATCGACAAATATTCCCAGGGCCCTGCCAAGGAGGCTTTTGACAAAAAGTTCCCCACCATACGTCCGCTCACCACTGCCGAGGACGGCAACATTTATTGGTTCTGCAATGTGTCGAGTAAGTACTACGGCGACAATACCGACCCCAACGGCAGCTTCTCCATGCTCTACCGCCGCGACTGGGCCGACAAGCTGGGGATTGCCGAACCCACCAATCTGGAAGAGTTTACCCAGATGCTGCGGGACTTCCGGGAAAAGGACGCCAATGGCAACGGCCAGCAGGATGAGATCATGTTCATCGATCCCTCCTCTTTCCGCACCAGCATCGCCCAGTGGTTTGATCTGCCCACCGATATGATCGCCCTGGATCCGGTGGAAAACAAGATCGTGAGCCCCTGGAACAGCCCCAATGTCAAGCCTTATTTTGAATACCTCAACAGCCTGGTGCAGGAAGGCATTCTGGACCCCTCTGTCGCCGGCAACTTTGAGCTGATGGCCCAGAAACGCGCCGAAAACAAGCTGGGATGCCTGTGGGACTACACCAATGCCATGTGGAACGAGCCCACCGTGGCGGAGATTGCCCCCGATGCGCTGTATGCGCCGCTGATGCCGCTGCCCGCCCTGGACGGCGTGGAGCCCGGCTCGATGTCTGAGCCCGGTTCCATGGTTTGGGAGCGCTATGTGGTCACCAAGGATTGCGAAGACCTGGAGGCCGTTGCCCGCCTGCTGGATATTGTGTATTCCGATGAGTACGCTGTGCTCACCGCCTTTGGCCAGGAAGGCGTCAACTTCACATACGAAGACGGCGTTATGACTCCCATTCCCGATCTGACTGCGGATATGGCCCACGAGCAGCGCATCTCCGAAGGCGCCATGCTGTGGAACGGCGTTCTGCCCCGCGTGCAGGAAGTGGATATGCGCCAGCAGGTTGCCAATTGCGATGACTACAAGCGGCAGGTCACTTTGGACCTCATCGACTACGATCTGAAATATCCGGATCAGGTGAACAATTTCCTGGCTCTGCCCACCAAGGAAGAATCCGACAAGATCAATGCCCTGCTGCCCAATCTGCAAACCGCTTCCAAGGAGCTGGCCACCAAACTCACCCTGGGCCAGATCTCTGTGGACGACCTGGACAAGGAAGTGGAAAAGCTGGAAGAGCTGGGCCTGAGCGAACTGGTCGATATCTACCAGGCTCGCTATGAGCGCTACCTGGCCAATATGCCTTCCTGATGATAGAGCACGATAGATCAATGTAAATAGTCAAAGCCGTGCCGCAAAACGCGGCACGGCTATTGCACTTGAAGCTGGGCAGGTGTTTGCTGCGGAATGGATTGCTATTTGCCTATTTGTGATGTAATCTAGTAGCAAGCACGCTTGTTGGTAAAATATTGCGGCACAGAGGGAGAAAAACAGGATGCATCGTTTATACTGGCACTCAAAGGACTTTCAGCGCTATTTTTTTACATACATCGCTTTGTTTGTATGTGTTTTTCTTGTGGGGATTTCTATTTTTTCTGCCGCCATGCGGAAAGAACGCAAGGAAGCCAACGAAAAGTCCTTTTTAGCCGAGAGCCAGAAGGTGCGGGACGTCCTGGACGATATTTGGGAAGTGGGCAGCGAAGTGAGCAACGTGCTGCAAAATTCCATTTGGGTGCAGAAGTTCACTTCGGAGAGCAAGATTTTTGAAAATGAGTTCGGCCCGATGGAAAAACAGGATATTTCGGTCAATCTCACCGCTCTGTGCAGCCTCAACAGCGCTCTGCGGGATATCGCAGTGCTCTATCCGCAAAAAGATCTGGTGGTGACGTCCAGCGGGTGGTTTTCCGTTTCGGAGTACGAAAACTATTTGCAGCGAAAATTGCAGCTGCCTGCCAATCTCGTCACCGAGCATCTGCTGAATGTGCCGGGGTGCGAGGGCCCGCTCAAACCCAGCAATTTTGCTTTTCACAATGCGGACTATCTGGTCTATGTGCAGCAGCTGGATATTCTTACTCCGCCCCGGGCAATTGCCATAAGCTGCTTTGACAAGGCAGCCATGCAAAAGCTGCTTCAGCAGGTATGCGGCGAACAGGTGACCCAGCTGCTCGTAAAGGACTGGAACGGCCAGCCCATCTGGCAGGTGGATTTTCAGCAGACCTCTGCACCGACCCAAACATGCAGCACCAGCAGCCAGAGCATGCTGGTAACCTATGACCTCACCTGCGAGGATGCCCCCATTCCCTTTGCACAGAGCGCCTGGAACTATGTGCTGGTATTAGTGCTTGCCATGCTGGGCATTTTGGCCGCCTATGTGCTGGCCAGCATTCAGTACCGGCCTTTGGGGAACCTGATTCAAAAGATAAACAAAAAGGTCAAGGGCAAAAACGAACAGCAGGATATTGACACCCTGGCCACCTGCGTGGGCAGGCTGTACGACGACCACACCAATATGGAAAACACCATTGCGGCCTATCGGTATGCCCTGCGGGAGCAAACCAATGCGCAGCTGCTGCGCGGCTATTTCAACAGTGATCAGCAATCGGTTCCTTCCTCCTGCAATTACTGGTATGTTGTGGTGGTGTTCCGCCATCAGCCTGGCAATCCCGACAACGAAATCGAGGACACGCGGATTCACCTGGAATTTTTGCTCACCTTGAAAAAATCGCTGCAAACCATCAAATGCGGCCAGAGCCACTGCGAACTGGTGGAAAATATTGATGAGTGCACCGCTGTGATTGCAGAATTTCCCTCTCTGCCGGACGAGGACATCGCAATGGAACTGGCGCAGCCGCTGTACGATGCGCTGATCGAAGAGGATATAGAATGCAGCGTGTTTGTGGCCCGCGCCCGCAGGGGCCTGACGGGAATCAGCGCGGCGTACCAGGAAATCAAAGAGAGCATGCGGGAAAAGAAGGGAATTTGCGGCATCCAGTTTGCCAGCCCCAACATGGAGTATTACTACCCGCTGGATTGGGAAACGCAGCTGGTGCGTGCCATCCGGGAGGGCAGCGAAAAAAGAGCGCAGGCGATCCTGCAGCAGCTGTACGAGGAAAATCAGCGCCTTGGGCTGAGCTATACGCTCATCTGCCGGGTTGCCACCCTTTTGTACGAAACCATGCGGCGGATTATTTTGGAAGAAAAGCTGCCGGTGCAGATGTTTTTGAAAATGGAGGAACCGCAGCATGGCATGACGCTGGAGCAGGCGTTTGACCGCGCAAGAAACACCGTCAACACGCTCTGTGAGCAGATCATGCAGAAAAAGCAGCAGGCGGCCACCAACGTGAACCGCTCGCTGGTGAGCTATGTAAACGAGCATCTGCACGACCCCGATCTGTCGCTGAATTTGCTGAGCGACCATTTTGGCGTGTCCAATGCCAGCGTTTCCCGCATCTTCAAAAATACGGTGGGACAAAATTTCTACAACTATATCACAGAAAAGCGGATGGCAAAAGCCAAGGAACTGCTGGTGCTGAAGGGATACTGTCCCCGGGAAATTGCCACAGAAATAGGGTACGACAACGAGTATTCCTTCAAGCGTGCTTTCCAGCGCACCTACGGCATCACGCCCCGCGACTTTTTGGAAAAGGAAGGGAAAAATGCAAGGTGAATATTGCACATCCGGACAGAATACAGGCGGAATCCGGAATCTGGTATTGATTTATAATGGGTATTACGACCGGCAGCAGGGAGATTGGAGCGCACAAGAGCTGCTGCCCTATCTGCTGTATCAAAAACGAAATGCCGGTTTCGGCGAGCCCTTTTTCGATGGATTTCTCTTTTTGGGGCTTTTGTCCTGCACAGGCAACCAGCTGTTTGAGGCGGTGGACCCCGCCAAGGCGGCCACCTGGGAGGATTTTGAGTGGTATCTGAACAAAACGCTGCGGCCGCAGGGGGACCTGTGTGCGCTGCACGAGGCGGTGCTGCAGGCCAGAAAACTCAGCCGGCGGCCCCAGCTGCAGGCGCGACTGGTGCTGACCATTCCCTTTCCCTCCCGGCAGACCTTTGGCGGACCGGAAAGCCAGAAAGCGGCCATTGACCGGTATATGGACCGCATGGCGGAGCTGTACCGCCCCTTTGAGCAGCTGGACACGCTGCGGTTGTGCGGCCTGTACTGGCTGCATGAGGATGCTTCCCAGACAGAACTGATTGACTATGCAGGCCGAAAAGCCAGAGAGCGCGGACTTGCCTTTTTGTGGATTCCCTACTACCGGGCTTTGGGGTTTGACCGCTGGCAGGCAATGGGATTTGATGCGGCCATCCTGCAGCCAAACCACTACTTTAATGGAACGCAGCCGGTGCAGATTCAAAATGCAGCGGAACTCGCCGCCCAAAACCACATGGGGCTGGAATTGGAGTTTGACGAGCGCGCTTTTGACGACGAAAATTTTTACCGGCGTTATCTGGATTATCTGAAAGGCGCACAACGGTTTGGGTTCAGTGGATCCCAGGTGTTCAAGGGATATTACCAGGATGTGAAGGCCATATACAACGCGGCGAACAGGGGCGGCGCCCGCGGCCGTGAGCTCTATGAAAAAACTTTCGAGGTTGCAACAGGGCATAAAGGAGAGTAAAGCATGGCGGACGCAGCTGATTTTGACCGGCAGATGGCGGCGCAGAATGCCCGGGGGGAAGAAATCCTATGGCACGAAGTTCCCAACGAAAACATTCTGGTGGAAGGTTTGGGCTTTTTTGCAGAGGAAAGGCGATGGAACCGCCTCCCCCAATCTCTTTCCGGTATGCTGCAGGCCCAGCGGCCGGCGCTGATCGAATTGTCTTCTCACATGGCGGGTGCCTGCCTGCGCTTTCGGACTGACAGCCGGGCAGTGTGGGTAAAGGCGGCGGTAAACGCGGCTCCCTATATGGCGCATATGACTCCGGCGGCCCAGTGCGGGTGCGACTGCTATTTGAGGGCTTTGCCCGACATGGCCTGGCAGTTTGCAGGGCTGACAAAGTTTTCGCCGCAGGAGGACTCCTTTTGCTGCGAACTGGCGCGGGACCTTCCGCCGCACACCGAGGTGCTGGTGTATCTGCCGCTGTATATTGGCATTCGGTCGATTGCAATCGGCCTGGAAAAAGGGGCGCAGATGCAGCCGGCATTGCCCCGCAAACATCGCAGGACCATCGCCTTTTATGGCACTTCCATCACCCAGGGAGGTTGTGCCTCCCGGCCGGGTATGGCGTATCCGGCCATTTTGTCCCGGGAACTGGACCGGGAAGTGTACAATTTGGGGTTTTCGGGCAATGGCGTGGGAATGTCAGGTCTGGCTTCCTGCTTTTGCAGCCTGCCCCGGCTGGGGGCGCTGGTGGTGGACATCCAGCCCAACGCCGGCCCCCAGGGGCTGCTGGAAACCAACCTGCCAGCCTTTCTGGATGCGGTGCGCGGCTGTGCGCCGCAGCTGCCGGTTTTGGTGCTTTCGGCAAGCTGGCAGACAAAATGCGGCTGGAACAGCACCGAAGCGGAACAGTTTGCGCGGGAAGAGCGTTTTCAGCAGCAGGAGGTGGAACGCCGGAAATCCCGGGGAGATAGCTTTATCTGGTTTGCATCGGCACGGGATATGTTGGAAACGGTTGCAAAGGAAACCACCGTGGACGGCGTCCATTTGACCGATCTGGGCTTTTGGCTGCTGGCTCAAAAACTGCGGCCGCTGCTGTGCCGGATGCTGGAACAAGGACAGACAAACGAATAAAAACCATATAAGAAACACCCCGCAGGGGAAAAGCTGCCCAATGGCTTTTCTGCTGCGGGGTGCTTTTTGTAAAAAGCGGCCAAGCAAAATTTTTGCTGGCTCTGCCGGTGAAAAAAGTGTGGAAAACAGGGCGGGCAAAGGCCCTGTTTTTCTCGTTTTACCGGCAAAAAATATTGCTGCGCATTTGAAAATTTTGTTTATTGCAACGTTGAAATCCGGTTCCCATAATGGGAATCAAATGCATGTGTCCTGTCTGCGCTGCTCCCGAAAAGGAATGCGGCTGGACGATCGGAAAATTTCAAAAAGAAAAAGGAGATGCAACCATGAAAAGAACAAGCGAATGCAGGCGCTGCTGAGTACGGCGATGTGCGCGGCGATTCTGTTTTCCAATGCCGCCGTATTTGCGGCCGAAGTTCCTCCCTTGCCGCGGAAGGAAGGCGAAAACCCTCTGGCGGAACAGTCGCCGGTCAACTTGCTCCGGCAGCCAGGCGCGGCGTCCTCCTACCAATACGGCGAGGATGCTCTGTATAATATGTCCAATCTTGACCTTTTGGGCAGTGATGTCAGTTCTCTGGACCTCGATTGCCAAAAGCTCACCGACGGCGTCAAGAGCAGCGCCGGTTCCATTGATTTTGACAGCGTAGTCAATTTTTATTCCAATTCCGCTTTCAACAATGCTGAAAATGGGGCAAAGTTCTCCAATCAGAACACGGTGGATTTTGACCTTGGCCAGCCGAAAACCATTGTGGAAGTAAATGCATACAGCTCGGCCGGGCTCACCGGCCGCTACGCCGGTTCGCTGGGCCATATCGGCAAATACAGCGTCTATGTGTCGGCAGACAAAAACCAGTGGACCTGCGTTTTGGATGGGAAAAACTGCGGAGAAGACATTTCGGAGCAGACTGGCGCCTATGTGGCCCGGTATGCGGTTTCCGCGGACAAGGTGCCGGGGCACCCCGATGCCACCGGAATCTACGCGCAGTATGTGCGGATTTTGTTTGAAACAAATGCGCTGTGGGGCAATTATTCCTTCCTCACAGCGGAAGAAGTGGAGATTCTGGGGCAGGATGGCAAGGCCCAGGGCGCCTTTGAGCCCGCCGGCGAACAAGAATCTCCCGCCGCTGAGAATCTGGCGCGGACCGCCTCCTACACCTACTCGCCTTCCACCGAAAAATATATGTTGACGGCGGAGAATGACCCGACATATTCGTCGGATGCCGACTGCAAAAAGATGAACGACGGCGTTCGGGGAGATGCCACCGGGGCGGATATGACCAATTGGACGGTCTTTGAACCCATTCCCTGGATGAATCCCGACAACGCTTCCAACTACAACAACGATCCCCTGTGCGCCATTTTTGACCTGGGCGCGCAGAAATCCATCACCGGGGTATCCACCGCTTCGCTGGTTACCCAGCAAATCAAGCAGAGTGCCAACCTTCAGATCTATGTTTCCAACGACAAGCTGGACTGGTTTGAGGTTTCCAAAAAGAACGGCTACGACCAGCAGGAGCCTGTGAACGGGGTGGTGGAACTGTCCTGGGATGCGGCTACGGACAAGGTGAAGGATCATGCCGATGCCACCGCGGTATATGCCCGGTATGTGAAGGTCGTCTTTTCTTCGGTTTCTCCCGATGCGCCCAGCCAGCAGGTGGCGTTGGACGAAATTGAAATCCTGGGCAGCAGCGACCGGATGGAGGGCGCCTATGAGCCCAAAGCCGAGGAGATAACCGGCGACACCGATCCTCATTATCCTGACAACCTGGCCTATCGGAAGTCTTATGAGGTGCTCAATGCCAGCGCGGCGGGGGACAGCTCCTACCCTGACCCCAAAAAGACCAAGCTGACCGACGGCGTGGAGGCCACTGCGGATTATCTGGATGCCCCCTGGACCGCCTATTCGGAAGGCGCCTACCGCGAGTTTGTCATTGATTTGGGCGAAATCTGCTCCGTTTCCGAAGTGGAGTTCAACAATCTCAGCAACGACGGCATTGCGGCCAAGATGCCCGGGTCGGTGGATGTTTCTTTTTCCAAGGATAATGCCAGCTGGTCCACTTTGAAAAATGCGTTTCTGATTCCCGATCGTCCCACCGAGGTTGCCAAGGTGCTTTACAACTGGAAGGCGGCGGACGACCCCTATGTGCCCAAAGCGGACGGACAGGCCACCGCAAAGGTGGAGGCCCGGTATGTGAAACTGCACGTTCCCATGCAGAACTGGTGCTTTATCGACGAGATCCGTGTGCTGGGCGAAAAGGGCGTGACCGACGATGCTGTCAGCCTGCCCATCGACGGCGAAATCGTGAAAACCTATATGCAGAAAGGCCCTCATACCGCCGGCATCGGCAATCTGGTGCTGCTCTATAACGGCTATTATGAAGATACAGGTCAGAAACCCACGCGGAGATACTGATTTTTGTCTCGCCGGTTGCCACGGGCAGACCCATGCTGCCAAGGTAACTGCCGGTAGGCGCGTCCGGCAGATCGTCGTACAGATTTTCAGTGATCTGCAAAAGATTCGGTGTCGGGACATTGGCTTCAGCGGTTTCCTGTGTGGCGGCTTCGGCTGTCTCCGGCGTGGCAGGGGCATCCTCTGCAAAGGCGGGCAGCGCTGCGCCCAGATTTGTGAGCGCAATCCCTCCCGCCAGCAGCAGCGACAAGCCCTGCTTTATTCTGTGTTTGTTCTTCATACGAATTTCTCCTTTTGTTGCAAAAGAAAAAGCCCGCTGC
>NZ_JAXJZK010000027.1:0-11495 GCF_036306485.1 Gemmiger sp.
CAGCCGTCCAGCAGGCTCTTGTCCACCTCGTCGGGCCGCAGGCAGGTGTCGGCGCCCGGCTTGCGCGCAAAGCTGAAGGACCGGTTGCCCGTCGCGTCCAGCGTCACAAAGGCGAGCGTTGTGAACACCGCCGGGTCGGTCACGATGCCCTCGGTGCCGATGCCGAGGCGCTCCAGCGTGCCGGTCAGCAGATGGCCGAACGCATCGTCCCCCACCTTGCCGATCAGCGCCGTCGTGCAGCCGTACCGCTGCAGCGCCGCCAGGAAATTGCCCGGCGCGCCGCCGGGCTGCGCCTTGAGCGTCGGGTAGCCGGCCTCGTCGCTTGAGACCGGCGCAAAATCAATGAGCAGTTCGCCCAGCGCGACAACGTCAGACATCGGAATCCTCCTTCCGGTTCAGGTCAATGTCGTATTTTTCCACATTCATGAGCACCGAGCCCTCGGCGTCAAAGCTGATGGCCGTGGCCTCCTGCCGGGTGAAGATCGCCATGGTGGCGGCGGTCTCGCCGTCGTTGGCAAAGATTTCGACGCTGTACCGGTCGAGGATCAGCCGCAGTTTGAGCCGGCCGTCCCGCGGGGGCACCAGCAGGCTGCGGCTGTGCACGACATCGGCGTTGCTGCCGCTGTGGGTGCGGTCGATCTTGAGCACGCTGGTGTCGGGGCGGTAGCGGATCGTCGTCAGATAGGTGCCGTCCTTGGCAATCTGGAGGCGGAAGCAGCGGTACAGATCGGCGGCGGCCGGGCGGATCTCGACGGTGAGGTCGATCGTGCGGCCCTCGACGCCGGCAAGGGTGGTTTCGCCGCAGACCAGGACGTTCTGGTAGGTCACGGGGCGGCAGCGGTACTGTTCCAGCTCCCGCACGGGGTTCTGGAAGAGCCGCCCGCCGCGCACCGACAGTTCCCGCGGCAGCGACATCTGGCCGAACCAGCGCTGGTTGTTTTCGCGGCAGCTCAGGGTATTCCAGTTCTGCATCCAGCCGATCATGATGCGGCGGCCGTCGGGGGCGGCCAGCGTCTGGGGCGCATAGAAGTCGATGCCGTAGTCGATGGCCTGCACCTTCTCGCGGGTGAAGCGGTTGGCGGCGGCGTCATAGCTGCCGATCAGGCAGACCGTCCCGTTGCCGGCGTGGAATTCCAGCCCGATGGGGCTCATCTCCTGCGGGCTGACAAAGAGGATCTGTTTGCCGTCCAGCGGGAAAAAGTCGGGGCATTCCCACATCCGGCCGTACTGGTTGCGGGAGGCATCCACCGGCCCGACGAGGGTCCAGTGCACGCCGTCCTCGCTGCGGTAGAGCAGGATGGCGCCGCTGCCGTCGGCGGTGCGATTGCCCACGACGAGGCGCAGCGTGCCGTCCGGTTCCCGCCAGACCTTGGGGTCGCGGAAATCCACCGTGGACCCGCCGGCCGGCAGGCTGGCGGCGTCCAGCACGGGGTTGCCGGGCCATTTTTCGTAGTTGACGCCGTCGCCGAAGGCCACGCACTGGGTCTGGATTTCGGTCATCCGGCCGTCCTCGGTCAGGCGCTTGTGCACGCCGGTGTAGACCAGCAGCTGGCGGCCGTCCGGCATCTCGACGGCACTGCCCGAGAAACAGCCGTCCTTGTCATATTCCTGATCGGGGGCCAGGGCCGCGGGCAGACGCTGCCAGTGCAGGAAATCCCGGGTCTTGGCATGACCCCAGTGCATGGGGCCCCAGTCGGTGGAATAGGGGTGGTACTGGTAGAACAGATGGTATTCGCCGCGGTAGCAGGAAAACCCGTTGGGGTCGTTCATCCAGCCGATGGTGGGCGTCAGGTGAAAGACCGGGCGCTGGGCGTCGGTGATGAAGGGGCCGTACTGGGCCTCGAACGCCCGCGCCTTGGGCAGAGCTTCATGATTCATCCGTGTTTCCTCCTGTTGTGGAATCCTGCCGGGTTTGGGCATCTTCGGGCCGCAGGTGCAGCAGGAACACCTTTTCGATCAGGATGCTGCCGGCCCAGCAGACCGCCGCGGGTGCGACGAGGACAGCGCCGGGCAGCGCGAGGGACAGAACCAGCCCTGCCGCGAGGATGACGAGCATCTGGAGCGCCCGGACGGGGTGCAGCAGCATGAGCAGCGCGCTGAACCGCAGCACATCCCGCACGGTGCCGTTGAACCGGGCGGAGTAGGCGGCCAGGTAGAACCACCAGGTCAGGCCGAGCGCGCAGAGCAGCAGCGACACGCCGTACAGCCCGCCCATGGCCTGCCCGGTCAGGCGCAGCGTGCGGAAGACCAGCGCATCCAGCACGAGCAGGGCCAGCACCGCGATGGCCGCGAGGCCCGCCAGCGTGGAGCGGCGGAAATTTTCACGCAGGGCCGCGAAGTAGGTGTGCAGCAGCGTGCCTTCCTCCCGCCGCAGATACTTGTAGACGGCCGCATACAGCGCCGCCGTGGCGGCTGCCGCGGTCACGACCGGCAGGCAGCACAGCATCCACAGCAGGCTCAGGGCGATGCAGTCAAACAGCTTGGTCAGCCCCTGCATCAGCGGGCTTTCCGGATGGAACAATCCTTTCATAGCGGTTCTCCCGGTCACGGGCGGGTGTATTCCCGCAGCGAGGTGAAGGTGACGGTGTTGTTTTCGGCAAAGAGCTGGATGGGCTTGCCGCTGGCGCCGTAGATCCGCACCGTGAGTGCGGCCTGGCCGTCCAGGTAAAAGACGCCGACCGAGCCTTCCTGCAGGTAGGTGAAGGCGTAGGTCTGGCCGGGCTGCAGGTCCACGTCGGTCTCGGCGATGGGGGTGCTGCCCTCGTTGAAGAGCAGCCGGAGCTTGCCGTCGGCGGGAGAGAGGGAGATCAGCTTGTTTTTCTCGGGCTGGCCGTTGTAGTCAAAGCTCAGGCCGAAGGAGCCGGTCCCCGTGAAGGTGAACTCGCCCGAGAGCAGGAACCGCTCCTGGCAGGTGAAGGCGTCGGTATAGGTGTAGAGGGTGCCGGCCTCGACGCAGGTGTGGGTGTCGGGGATGGCGAGGGCGCGCCGGACCGAGAAGCTGTCCGCCACGGGCTGCGCCGGGGCGAGGCAGAGCGAGCCGTCCTCCCGCCGGACCAGCTGCTGGACGACAAGGTTGCCGCCCCACGCCGCCACGTCCTGGGTGGAGGAGGGAGATTCCGACCGCCGGGCCCAGCCCACCATGTAGGCGTTCTGGCCGTCCTCGACGTGCTTGGCGGCGTAGAACAGCTTGCCGTCCAGACGGACCGGCTCGCCGTAGGGGCCGTAGGGCGCCTGCGCCGTCGCATACCACAGCGTGTCGTCCTGGGCCGAGTAGGTCAGGTACCAGGTATCCCCGATGCAGAAGGTATCGCTGCATTCGAGGTTCCAGAACTCGCCGGTCGGGTCGGTGAAGATGATGCCGTCGTACTGCACCGTCTGCAGGTCGGCGCTGAGGGTGTACTTGAGGATGCGGGCCGTGCCGTCCTGGGAGGCGGTGACGGTCAGCGTGATGGCGCCGGTGGCGGGGTCATAGTAGGCCTGGGGGTCCCGGAAATCCCGCTTCTGGCCGAGTTCGGCGGGCGGGGTGATCTCCCAGCCCTCCATCTTCTGGAAGGAGAGCGGGCTGTCGCCGACGGCGACGAGGATCTTCTCGGCGTATTCCATCGCGGCGGAATCGGTGTGGCCGGTGTAGAAGAAGTAGTACCGGTCCCCGGCCTTGACGACCGAGCCGGTGCCGATCCAGCTGTCCTGGCCGCCCGAGCGGGAGGCTTCCAGCACGGGGTCATCGTACTCGGTGTAGCTGACGAAGTCCGTCGTCGTGGCCAGGTAGACCGAATGGTTGTAGGAGTCGCCGCCGTCCTTGAGGTAGTAGATGTAGTAGGTGCCGTCCTCATAGTAGGGCATCGGGTCGCCGACATAGGGCTGGCCGGCGCCGTCGCGGGCGGGCAGGAACCAGCTGGTGTAGTCGTAGGCGTCCTCCTGGCTGCCGGCCGTCGTCAGGTCGGAGAAGTCCTTGTCGGCGGCGGTATCGGTGATGGTGTCGCCGGTGTCGCGGTCCCAGCCCGCATAGAGGGTCATGTCCTCGCGGACCTTGTCGGCGGCACTGTCCCAGGGCTGGGTCAGGCCGGCGTCGCGGAACCAGCCCAGGAAGGTGTAGCCCTCCCGGGTGGGCGCCTGGACCTCCTGCACGGTCTGGCCGCCGGAAATCACCTGGCTGGCCGGGGTCTGGCCGCCGTAGTTGGCATCAAAGGTCACGGTGTACTCTGCGGGGGCGCAGCCGAAGAGGGCGCAGCCCACCAGGCAGAGCACCGGCAGAGCCGTTGTCAAGGTATGTTTCATTGTCGTCCCCCTGTGGAATTTTAAAAACGGCAAAGGGGGGATGCAGTTCCCTGCATCCCCTCTGCCGGTTGTGCCGGGGCAGCGGGATCAGGCCACGCTGCGCTGCAGAATCGTGATATCGGAAATTTCGATGGTGACCTCGCCCAGCGCCGCGGTGTCGGCGGAACCGAACTGGAATAGCATTTCAAAGTCCATGTCGGTGATCAGCGGGTCGGTGGTTTCAAAGGTGAAGGTCTGCTCCTCGGTGGTCAGATCCAGCCCCTCGGAGATCCGGGGGTCCCAGCCGCCCAGGGGGTTCAGGTAGAACCCGCAGGAGACCGGCTTGGATGCCTTGGCGGTGATCTGGACCGTGAAGTAGCTGTCGGCGGGCAGGGTGAGCGGATTGTCGCGGTGGCCGAAGATCAGCTTGTTGTGCCAGTCCACGGTGCCGCCCTGGTCGATGCGGTAGAACAGGCTGCCGTTCTCGGTCCAGATGGTGCCCACGCCGCGCTCGTTGTCCTCATCGGTGCCGTTGTAGACGGTCCACAGCAGGTCGGGGCTGGCCGAGGCGGCGATGCTCTCGCCGAAGTAGTCGATGGTCTTGTCGGTCTGCAGGTCGCCCTCGACGGTGCCGAACTCCAGGCCGGACACGGTCAGGGTGTTGGACGTCACGCCGTCGGCGGCGGTGCCCAGCTGCAGCCGGATGACCGGGTCGGTGACATCGCTCTCGGCGGTAAAGACGTTGGTGATGGTGGCCTGCTTGCCGGCTTCCAGCGAGATGCTGTTGAAATTGGCGCGGGCCTTGTCGGCCTGTTCGGCGCTCTCCACCAGGCACTCGGCGCTCTGGGCGTCGGCAGCCTGAACGGTCAGGCTGTAGTAATACTGCTCGCCGGCCGTCAGGGTTACACCGGGCAGGGCCAGGTCGCCCTTGATGCTCCAGACGCCGCCATCGGAGGAAGGATACGCGTCAATCTGGATGGTCCCGGTGCCGCCCGAGGCCGAGGCCGTGGCAGAGGCACCGTCCCCGGCCGTGACGCTCACCGCATCCGCGGCGGCAAAATCCGCGGTATAGACGGGCGTCTTGGTCTGTTCGCCGGTGATCTTGTACAGTTCGATCTTGTCAATGGTCACCGTGACGTTGGCCGGGGTGGTATCGGAGGGGTTGTCGGGGTTGGGGGTGATGCGGCCCAGGTTGAGCCGCAGTTCGGCGGTGCCGGCCGCGGGGGCGGTGAACTCCATCTCCAGCGGCGCCATCTCGGTGCCGATGGGCAGGTTGTACTCGCCGCCGAGGAAGCTGCCGTCCGCGGCAGCCTCATCCCTGGCCAGCAGGTGGGCGTAGGTCGGGGCGGTGGCCTTGGCCCAGACCTTGACCCGGTAGGTGGCGGGCTCGACGGCCACGCCGCTCTTGACGAGGGCGATGTCGGTGTCGCTGCTGCCCGGGTCGGTGATGGTAAAGACGTAGGCGCCCTGTTTGAGTTCGCCGGTGGCCTGGACGCCGTCGGCGATCTGGGCGGCCCAGCCGTGGGCATCCGCCTGGCTGGGAGCCGAGAAGTCAAAGCTCATCAGCTCGGTGGCCTCGCCGGCCTGGCGGGTCACCTTGAGGGTGGCGTAGGCCTTGCTCTCCAGACCGCCCTTGTCGGTGACGGTGTAGGTCAGTTCGTAGTCGCCGGGCTCGGTGGGGGTGGCCTTGCCGTTCTGGAAGGTCAGCTCGGGCAGCGAGGTGATGGACACCTTGCCGGTCACGTCGCCGTCCTCGGCGTCGGTGGCGGTGACGCCGGCCATCGCGTCAAATTCGCTGCCGGCCTCGACGCTCTGGTCCTGTACGCCGGTGATTTCCGGCTCGGTGTTCTCGCCCGAGCCGCACGCCGCCAGCGAGAGCGCCATGCAGACGCTGAGCAGGCCGGCCAGGGTTCTGTGTTTGTTGTTCATCGCGCAGACCTCCTCGTTCAGGATTCGGCGGACTCGGCGGTGGCGGAGCCGGAGATGTAGCGGTCGTAGGCGGCCTGGTAGACCTCCTGGATGGCGGTCAGGTTGGTGCGGCCGTTGAGGTCCTCGGTGAAGGTGGCCCAGTCGGCATCGCTGACGCCGCCGGTGGTCAGCCACTTGATCAGGTTGGTGCGGATGTAGTCGTTGAGGTTGGACTCATAGCTGCTGATGACGTTGAGCTCCTCCATCGTGAACTGCAGGTTGGGGGTGGGCTTGACGTTGGCCGGCACATACGGGGTGGCGTAGGCCTTGAGGCGCTCGAGGCGCAGCTGGGCACGGGGCTCCATGTGCACGACGTTGTTCCAGGCGTAGTCCGACAGGTAGCAGATGCCCAGAGGCGCGTTCTGCAGGCGCAGCTCGTCGGCGGTCATGTCGCCGGTCAGTTCCTTCTGGACCAGCATGCCGTTCTCATCGGGCTGTTCCTCATAGACGATGCCGATGGGGCCGTAGTTGATCTGGGCGGAGATGACCGGGTCATAGTAGCGGTCAAAGTAGGCAAGCAGCACTTCGACGTTCTCGACATCGTTGAAGAAGACCAGCTCGCCGGTGCTGATTTCGGGGTTGTTGGAGACGCAGATGGTCTGGTCGCCGTTGGGTCCGACCAGGGGCGCGCAGACGATGTAGTTCTCGGGGTTGGAGACGACGGTCTCGCTCTCCCACCAGTAGAAGGCGCCGTAGGTTTCCTCGCCCTTGCCGTTGGCCAGGAAGTTGTCCTGGGACTGCTCGAAGGAGACCATATCGATCAGGCCGTCCGAAACCCAGCCCGCGATGTAGTTGGTGGCTTCCTTGAACCGCTCGTCCTGGACGGTGTAGGTGACCTTGTCATCGACGATGACGCGGTGCTCGAGGTTGTCGTTGAGGCCGAACATGCCGTACAGGTCGCACTGGTTGCCCTGCCAGTTGTTGTAGACAAAGCTCAGCGGGCGTTCGTCGTCGGTCTGGCCGTTGCCGTTCATGTCGTTGTCGCGGAAGTAGGTCAGCATGGCGGCCATCTGGTCGGAGGTCAGGGTCAGGCCGTCCACGAGGTCGGCGTCGGTGATGCCGGTGACGGCGCCGGCGTCAACCGCCTGCTTGGCCCAGTTCTTGTTGAGGAAGAGCAGGTTGGGGTTCTGCAGCAGGCCCATCTCCTCGACGCGGGGCAGCGAGTAGATCTTGCCGTCCTCGCTGGTGATCTGGCTGCGGATGTCGGGGCGCTCCTCGAGGATCTTGGAGAAGTTGGGCATGTACTCCAGATAATCGCTGATGGGCAGCAGCACGTCGCGCTGGGCGTAGCGGATGATCTCGCCGGCGCTCATGCCCGCATGGTAGATGGCGTCGGGGCGGTCGTCGGCGTTGCCGAAGATGAGGTTCTTCTGCTGGCCGTACACCGACTCGGAGACATTCTCCCAGTTGACGGTGACGTTGGTCTGGTCATGCAGGTCCTGCATGATCTTCATGTCGTTGTAGTCCAGCGCCGAGGCGTTCTTGGACGAGTAGACGTTGAAGGAGATGGCGTCGGCGCCGGCATCGTTGAGGATGGGCGCGTCGGGGTCGGTCCACTGGAAGCCGTAGTTCTGCACGAGGGCATCCACGTCGGAGCTGCTCTTTTCGGCAGCGTTGTCCCCGCCGCCGCAGGCGGTCAGGGAGAGGGAAAACGCAGCCACGGTGGCAAGCGCAAGGAATCGTTTCATCGTAGTACCTCCATTGTGATCAGGGGTTGGCTCAGCCCTTGAGGGAGCCGATCATGACGCCCTGGGCAAAATATTTCTGGACGAAGGGGTAGAGCATGATGACAGGGGCGCTCGAGACAATGACCGAAACGTACTTGATCTGGTTGGCCAGACGGTACTGTTCGAGGATGGTCTCGCCGCTGCCGCCGGTGGTGCTCTCCGACGCGATGAGGATCTCGCGCAGGATCAGCTGCAGCGGGTAGAGGTTTTCGTCCTGCAGGAAGATCATCGCATTGAAGTAGCTGTTCCACTGGCCGACGGCGTAGTACAGCGCCATGACGGCGAGGATGGCCTTGGACAGCGGCACCACGAGGCTGAAGAAGATGCGGAACTCGCTGGCGCCGTCAATGCGGGCGGCCTCGACCAGGCCGTCGGGGATGCTGGAATCAAAGAAGGTGCGGGTCATGAAGAGGTTCCACACCGACAGCACCGACGGCAGGATGACCGACCAGGGGGTGTTGATGAGCTTGAGGCTGCTCATGACGTTGTAGAAGGGGATCAGGCCGCCGCCGAAGAACATCGGGATGATGAAGTAGATCATGAAGAACTTCTTGGCGATGAGTTTTTTGCGGCTCAGCGCCCAGCCGGCCGGGATGGTCACGACCAGCGAGAGCACCACCGTGAGCAGCGTGTAGATGATGGTGTTGAGGTAGCCGAGCCAGACATCGGTCCGCTTGAGGATGGCCTGGAAGCCCGAGAGGGTCAGCCCGACCGGGAAGAGGATGACCTCGCCGCCGAGCACGGCGTCCGGGTCCGAGATGGACGCGATGATGATAAAGTACAGCGGGTAGAGAATGACCACAGCCAGGAAGCCCAGCAGCAGGTAGTTCAGGAGGTAGAAGAGTTTATCCCCCAGATCCGACCTTCTGGCGTATGCCGGCCGTTTGGTACTGCTTTTGACGGACATCGTCACTGCCTCCTTTCCTTAGAACAGGGAATTCTCCGAGAAACGTTTGGACGTGGTGTTGGCGATGAAGAGCAGCACCACATTGATCACCGAGTTGAACAGGCCGATGGCGGTGGCGTATCCCTGGTCGGGGATGCCGGTCAGGCCCTGTTTGTACACATAGGTGGCGATGAGTTCGCTGACGCCGAGGTTGCCGTCGGTCTGCATCAGCAGGGCTTTCTCGTAGCCGACGCCCATCAGGCCGCCGATGGACATGATCAGCATGACGCTGACCATCGGCATGATGGCGGGCAGGTCGACGTAGAGGATGCGCTGGAACCGGGTGGCGCCGTCCAGGATGGCGGCTTCATGCTGGCCGGGATCGACGTTGGAGAGCGCCGCAATGTAGATGATGGCGCTCCAGCCGAAGTCCTGCCAGTTGCTGGACAGGATGTACATGGGACGGAAGGCGCCGCTTTCCAGGAAGTAGGAAATCCGCTCGCCGCCCAGCGAGGCCGCAATGTTGTTGACCAGTCCGTACCGGCCGAAGAAGAGCGTGAGCATACCGACCAGGACGACCAGCGAGATGAAGTGCGGCGCCGTGAAGATGGTCTGCAGCACCTTGCCCATCCGCTTGGATTTGAGGGCGTTGAGGGCCAGCGCCACGATGATGGGCAGCGGGAAGCCGATGATGAAGCCGAAGATACACAGCAGGAAGGTGTTGGACATCAGCGGCCAGAACTGGACGTCGTTGAAGAAGCGCACGAAGTTGTCAAAGCCGATCCAGCGGGTCAGCGGCGAAAGGATGGGGTCACCGGGCATGAAATCCTGGAACGCAATCAAGACGCCGTAGATGGGCAGATAGTTGAAGAGGAACACCACCAGGATGGCCGGGAACAGCAGTGCCAGCCAGGGCAGGCTCTCCTTCAGACGCTTCCATCTGCGGTTGCCCAGCATCCTGCCCGCAGCGGCCGGTTTGACGGCAGCCGCGCGGTTTTGCGTCATTTTCATTTGATTTCTCCTCTCTTGTGTTGGGATCGGGGTGTGCCGCCTGCCGCACGCCGCGGAAGTCGGTACACCGGGTTTCTGGCGGGCGGCGCGCACCGGAAACCCGCCGCCCTCCGGCGCAGGGTCTGCACAAGGGGCCGGCCCGTTGTGTGGTGTTTACATTATGTAAACACTGTTGTGCAATCCCTGTTGCCATCTCTGTGCTAATCGTAAACCCGTTTTGCCATTATGTCAATAGATTTTGCGTCTTAGGAAAAGAAAATAGCACTATCACCAAATTCTTCTTTCACATTTTATTCACGTTTACAATATGAAACCCTAGAAGTTTACACTTTGCACATCTTGCGTTTCCCTTTTCGGTATGGTATAGTAACTTTACAGTACACAACGTGGGAGGTTGGTCAGATGGCATTGCGCCGCGTAACGATTCAGGACATTGCCGATGCCTGCGGGCTGTCCCGGAACACGGTTTCCAAAATTTTCAACGGCCGGGGGAATGTCTCGCCGGCGACCCGGCAGCTCGTGCTGGACAAAGCGCGGGAGCTGCAGTATTTTCCCGCCGCCGAGCCCACTCCCGCCGCCCCCCGGACCGAGATGCAGACCATTGTGCTGCTGACCAGCCGGATGCCGGCGGACTATCACTTCGGCACCTTTTTCATTCCGGCCTTTGCGGACCAGCTGGGCCGGGAGGGTTACACGCTGATGATGTGTGAGGTCTCCGCCGCCGAGCTGCGCAGCCGCAGCCTGCCCGCCCACCTGCAGACCGACAAGACCGCCGGCCTGCTGACCATCGAACTGTTTGACCGGGATTACCTGGACATGCTCTGCGAGACCGGCCTGCCGGTGATCCTGGTGGATTCCTTTTACGGCGCGCACACCTCGCTGCTGCCCTGTGACACCATCTCGATGGAGAACACGGCCAGCACCTTCACGCTGACCAGCCGGATCATCGCGTCGGGCGCCCGCCGTCTCGGCTTTGTGGGGGATCTGCGGCACTGCAACAGCTTTTATGAGCGGTGGAGCGGCTTCTGCGCCGCGCTGACCCAGGCCGGGCTGCCGCTCGACCGCAGCTGCTGCATCCTGGACAGCGACACCTCCCCCTACCACGACATCGCCTGGCTGACCGCCAAATTCCGCGCGATGCCCCGGCTGCCCGACGCCTTTGTCTGCGCCAACGATTTTCTGGCCCTGCACATCATGGCGGCGCTCAAACAGCAGGGCATCGCAATTCCCGGCCAGATCATGGTCTCGGGGTTTGACGGCACGCCCCAGTCCGCCATTGTGGAGCCGTCGCTGACCACCGTGCAGATTCCCAGCGCCGAGATCGGCCGTCTGGCCGCCGACCTGCTGCTCGAGCGGATCGAGCACCCCGACCGGCCCCTCCAGAGCACCTACGTCAAGACCGTCCCGATCTGGCGCCGCTCCACCGAGCGCAGTGCCGTCTGAATTCTGTCAAAAAAAAGAGCATCGGACCCGCCCATCCGGGCATCCGATGCTCTTTTTTTTGATGGAATCTCAGAGAATCGCGCGGACCTCGTCCTCCGGCACGACGCTGTTGATGCCGCCGTGCGTCTGGGTCGGGAGGCTTGCCGCGCAGCAGGCAAACCGCGTCACCGCCCGCATCTCCTCGACGCTGAGCGCCTCGGGCG
>NZ_JAXJZK010000028.1:0-34413 GCF_036306485.1 Gemmiger sp.
AGAAATTGCGCCATAAGGTAGCTCTCCTTCCGTTTTTATGAAGCGGTAGGGAGCGAATATCTTCTTCGCCAGATTGTAGGCGCAAGCCCACCGGGCGAAGCCGAGCCACGAGTTGACCGCCTGGACGATCTCTTTCTTCGTGATCTTTCCCTCTTTGAGCTTCTTAATCATCGCCTTAATGCGCCGCTTCTCCTTGCGCTTGGACTCGGTTCGGAGAAGGAGGTGCGTCGCTTTGATTTTGAAGCCGTAGGCGTTCACGCCCTGCCGCACATAGAAAATCTTGGTCTTTTGGTTGGTCTCAAGGCGGAGCCTCTCCTGGAGGAATACCTTGATCTTTGCCAGCCACTCCCGGGCGATCTCCTTGTTCGGCGCGATGATGACGATGTCGTCCATGTACCGAGTGTAGAGTTTAGCACCGAGGAAGCGGATGCAATACTGGTCGAGCTCGTTGAGGTAGATGTTGGCGAAGTCCTGGGAGCTGACATTCCCGAGGGGTATGCCGGTCTCGCCTTCCGGGCTCGAGTCGATCACTTTGCAAAGAAGCCGGTAGAACCGAAGGAAGTCCTCGTACTTGTCGGGGTACTTCTTTTTGAGCTTCTTGAACCGCTTCGCGATGATCTTCTTTAACACTTGGCGGTCGATGCTATAGAAAAACTTCTTGACGTCGATCTTGATGACCGCCACCTCATCGCCCCATTTCATGCGGGCGACCCTCATGTCGTGCTGCACGTTGAACGCCGCCCGGATTGGGCCCTTGCCGTACATACAGGCGAAGGAGCGGTCAACGAAGACGGGGCGGAAAAGGTTCTGAAGCTCCTCATGGATGACAAGCTGCACGACCTTATCCCGAAGGTGCGGTATGTGGAGGCTCCTGGTCTTCGGCTCCGTGATCGTCCTGTGACGGTACGAGCCGGGACTGTACTCACGCCTCCCAGGCTGCGGTCTGCTCTCAATTCTCTTGAGGTCAGACCAGAGCTCGACGTTGTTCACCTCAGAGAGAAGGTCATAGCATACGGCCTCACGGGAAAACTTCCTGTGACCTCTGAGGGCTTGTTTATAGCTCGCCTCGATCATAGGCCACCCCACCACGTCCTCGTACTTGGAGGGCGGCATAGGCGGCGGGACGAGCTTATTTTTGGTGTTCTTGGTGTTGTAGTGCAAAATGGGGAATTTCGTCATTTGTGGCATCCTTTCCAGTTAGAACGGCTTGGCACCTATGACGCGGGTTTATACCCACATTGTAGACAGCCTCCCGCCGCCCAATACGACAGGGTGGGCGGGCCTCTATCACTGTTTTTACGCCGTCTCAAGACATGGCGAAGGATTACCTCTCCCTTGAAGTATAACAAGGACTCGCCAGCAAAGCCGTGACCGTGCCGGACGAAATAACCTACAAGGCGGGGCGGAAACCGAGGTTCGCGTTCTGGTTCGTAGCATTGTTGTAATTCCAGTTGCGGGCCGATTTGTACCCACGGTTCGCGCGATACGAAGACCATACAGAGATAACCCTAAGTAGGTGCTTTACTTTTTGGGCTGCTGCCCGTTATTGATGAAGAACTTTTGCAAGCCTCCAATGATGCGCCCGATCTCATTGAGCTTTCCTTGCAATTCAAAGAGCTTCTTCTGGGTGATGTACTTCTGCGTCTTTGCTATCCCAAACAAGACGAGGAGAAGGGTTTTCTCCGCGTCCGCTTCGTCCAGCCATTCCAGCCGCTTCTTGACGACCGTGAGGTTGTTCGCCATGACGGCGGCGCGGATGAGCTTGAAGCACGACTGCTTAATCTCTTGACTCAAGGAGAACTTCTCCGAGACGGGGAAGTTTTTTAGCAAGGGGTAGACATCCCTTTCCAGGAATATCTCAGCCTTCTTTTGCAGAACTGACGGATCAGCCAATATAGACACACCTCGCTTCCTTGACGCGGGTGATCTCGGTGATGTCCCCGTAGAACTCCAGGCCGTAGTCGGTCAGTCTGATTTTGATAGGCTTACCGCTGAGAGAGCTCTTTCCCTCGAGCGTCAGGTTCTCCCCGATCTCCAGGGCGAGGCCGCTCTCGGTTTCAAGGACGATGTCGTCTTCTTTGAGCTGCCTGCATTTTTTGCATATCGGGACGAGCTCTCCAAACAGGCTCCCGATGATGCAGCTTGCCTCCTTTCGGGTGCAAGCGACCTTATACATAGATTTTCCGCGCCACGGGGTCATAAATCCCGGACGTGATCGCAACGGCGGTAACGGAGTCAAAATTTTTGAGAAAGACGTTGTTGACCATGTTGTTCAGCGTGGCGTCTTTCAAGACCTTGATCTCCTGCTGCGCGGCTGCGATCTGAGCCTCATGGAGAATAGCGGCTTCCCGGTTGGCGAAAATGCCGTCGTCCATGTGGTTCATGTTCGCCTGACTCACGGGCGTCCCTTCTTGGATGACTTCCCCCGTCACGACATCGGTGACGTGGTCAAGCCACCCGATTTTTTCATACTGCTTCATCGCTGCTTTCGACCTCCATTTCCTTGATGTTGTATTTGAAGGCTACATAGAGCCCCTTGCCCTGTGTCTTGGTGAAGACCCGATCGCCAGCACTCGCCACGACGTCGCCGTCAGTGTCGACGAGCTCCACGTTGGAAACGTCACCGATGACCGTGTCATCGAAGTAAACATACACCCTTGCGTCGGAGCCGCTGACGATTTTTCGGAAGGGTTGCACTGCCTTCGGCTGTCCGTTCAAGGTAAAGGCTGCGTGATCGACGGAGTCGACGAACCGCTGCCCGATCTTCTGGATGCCGATGTCTGTGAGCGTTTTTGCCATTTAGTCGCTTCCTCCTCTCATTTGAGTTGTGCTGGAGCATCGGGCCGTATCGGAACACCTCAAGTATTCCTTGACGCCGCTCTCAGCCCCGGAGATCGCCGCGATGTCAGAGGCGAGCCCCTCGTAGATGGTATAGTTGCCGAAGTGATAGAACTCCTCAGACGCCGCGAATGTGCCGGACTTCGGGAACTGGACGTCGCCGGAGTCTTTTCCGCCCTGTGCCGTGACCTTCGAGGCGAGCAAGTAACCCTCGCTTACCACATGGGGCCAAACGCCACAAACGAGCTGACCGCACCGTGGATAGTCTGAAAAGCCGTGCTCGAGTCTGGAATGTAGAACAACGGCAGCCCCGGTCTCCATACCATAAGCTGGCTTGCTGCTGCCCTGTTTGACCTTGCGAACCTCTGCGTCAATGACGTCGAGGTTGTAGACGCCGCTCTGCTTCGAGCCCTTTAGGAAGATAATGAACTCGGCCCACCGTTCCGGGTCTTGTACGGAGAACGGTTCGATGTAGCTCTTATCGTAGCCGAGAGAGGTGAGGGCGTATAGTACGCCTTGCCGCGTGCCTCCCCACTCAGAGATTAGTCCCTTCATGGAGAGCCTCGTCCTATAGGCTTCTATGTCCTCGCCTTCAAGCCTCGGCATATCCCTGTCTTGACCGTGTACCGGGAGCATGAC
This sequence comes from Gemmiger sp., assembly GCF_036306485.1. GTDB lineage: Bacteria > Bacillota > Clostridia > Oscillospirales > Ruminococcaceae > Gemmiger. The sequence goes on from NZ_JAXJZK010000028.1 coordinate 3,478, forward strand.
CGGCGACGCGCTCACTACGTTCGCCTCGTCTCTTGCTCGGAAGAACGCTTTCTTGACGTCGTCAAAGTCCTTCCCGATGACCCGGAAGAAGATGCGGAACTGGTTGGCAGCTTCCTTTCCCTTCTTCAATGGAGCGAACAGGAGGTCAAACATATAGTCGCCGAAGTTGTCGTATCTCTTCATCCGATCACTCCCTTTCGACTGTTACATTGACAGCCCCGAGGGTGATGACCTTGTCCTTGTCCAGCTTCACGTCCTGGGCCGGTACGGTGATCTCGGCATTTGTGGCCGAGCTGTAGCCGTTTCGGACTGCGAAGTTAATGTCGGAACGAGTCAGCTCGTTTAGCTTTCGGCCTCTGCGAACTGCAAGCAGCTCCGTCAGGATGGCCTTGACCCGGTTCTCGATGTCTTCATCGGAGTCCGCCGAGCCGGTCGTGATGATGAGCTCGATGTCCTGGTCGACTGTGACAGAGGACTTCACGAGTATATTATCGTATGGCCCCGCGATCTTGTCAACGGCTTCCTGGACTGACTTGAGCAAGCCTTCCGTCGCTTCTCCAGCCGTGCCGGTTACGATGATGTCGACTGTGCCTTGCCCTCTCGGGTGGTCACAATCTGCCTGGGCAAACAGGACGCCGGTGACGGACTCAGCCGCGTTGACAAAGGCGTCTTCGGTCGCAAGCTGCGCCAGCTCAGACCACGATCGGAGGGTGCGTGCTCTCGCGCTCTCATCATCTTCTGTATCGCTGCCCTCGCGCACAATCCAGTCGGCGGCGTTTGTGATCTTGACGTCTCCGATGTAGGTGAGCGTGCGGGTGATCTGCCCCTCCGGGACATTGTAGCGGCTTCCTTCGGCCTCGGCCTCCACGAGTACGTCGACCGACATCGCCCCTTTCTGGAGCACTGCCGCCTCGATTGTGAAGTATCGGAGCTCTTCTCCGTTGATGTCCAGGATGCTCTTGAAGACGTGGCCCTTCGCGATCTTGATAGCCTCTCCGCTCGCACCCACGCGTGACACGGTAACGAGCCCCTGGGCCTTCTGCGCCTTCTTCCTCTTCTTGGAGTAGTCAGGCATTTTGAGGTCAAGCCACACGCCCTCGGCATGGGTGACGAACATATTGTTGAGAATACGGCGGGCGAGCTGGAGCAATTCAATCTTGATACGGAGCTCGACCATGAGCAGCGTATAGAAAACACCGCCCGAATGGAAATTTGTGACGACGAACCCCTCTTCCTTCAGCTCTGCGACCTTCTCGTCTTTTGCCTCTTCGAGCGTCGGGACAGGGATGACGGCGTCAAGTATCTCTTTGTCGATCATGCTGCTATCACCTCCACACTGACCGCTCCAATGACGACGTTTAGCTTGCGGGCTTCGCTCTCTTCTCCGAAGTGGAAAGAGCAGCGGAGCATGATGACGTCGTCGTTAAAATCTATGCTGATCTCGATGCTGTCCGGGAGAATGACCTCCCGCTTTTGTAGTTTTGACCTCGCCCGTTGCGTGATCTCTAAACGGGTGAGCTCAGAGTCTTCGGACTGGATGAAGTCGTAAAGGCCCCACCCGAACTCCGGGTCATAGAACAAGTCTCCCGGCTGCGTGATCGCCTCGAGGACAATGTTCTGATATAGGCTGTCAAGCCCGGAGCAGAGGGGGGCGTCTCCGTCCGCCGCCTGTGTGAGCTGCCACTCATCGTCGAGCCGGATGTCGGTATCGTACAATCCCGTCACAAGCTCACCTCCCCGATGATCGAAGGAGTGAGGTCTCCGTATGGGAGAGCGACTGCTACCACGGCCCCCGCCTTGAACTGACCCTTAGACTTAACTCCGGGAATGGTCGGAAAGTCATCGTCCGGGTTCCCGAAGCGGTCGAGGATGGTCAGGGTGTACTCGTACCAGTTGGCGGTGATGTGCCCGTTAAAGCTGCTGCCAGTATCGTCATTGTGGATGACGAGCTCCTCGATCTCATAGGTGTCAAGCTTGGTCGCCGACTTGATGCTCGCGAACACGACGGCGGGGAGCTTCAAATGCGGGTAGTCGGCAGCGATTGACTTCTTGATGATCGCCTTGACCATTTCTTCGAGCATGATGCGCCCCTCCTTTCGCTGTTTAGAAGTAGATGTAGGTGCGGATGAAGCCGGAGTCGTTTGTGGTCGACACCACTTTTTGAACCTCGACCTCGCCGCTCACCTGTGGATGGATGACGTTGATCTTGTGGGAGTGCTTCACAAATGGGGCGGAGACCGTTTCAAGCTCCCATACGCCTCCGGCCCGGTTCAGGCTGAGAATATTGACGCCGTGCTCGAAGGTGTAAACCTTCTCCTGCTCCGGCTTCTCATCCCAGTAAAAGACCCCGCCTGAGAAGAAGAACGGAACCTTTAGGCCCCACGCCGCGTTGACGGTGTTGATCGCCTGGACGGCGTTCTGCTGCCGGATGGGGAGCATCTTGCGCCGTGGGTATGTCTTGGACGATAGCTTCATCTTGGAGAGCCCCGCTTTCGCCAGAAAGAAGGCGAGCATCTCCTGCGGGGTGGTATCAAGAAACGTGTCGTTGATGATGGTTTCTTCGAGCACCAGCATCTCATCCTTGAGATTGACTTCGTTCGCAAAGGCCCCGCCGTCGTATGGTTTGGCGACGTAGCCCGTGAAAACGTCGTCAAGGGCTCCGTCATATCCGAGCTGTATCGCTGCGGGGTCTTTCTTGTTCAATGTGATCTCCGGGCGAAACTGCCCCGTGAAGCGTATCTTCGCCCAGTCAAAGTAGGACGACTTCGCGGAGTAGACCTCAATCTCGATGCCCTCGTTGAAGGTATAGGGGCCCGCCCGGGCCGCGATTTGTGGGTAGTATAACTCGGTTGTTTCCATGGTCGCCTCCTCAATATGGCATTTGTGCGACTCGGTTCATCGCTGCCGCTGTCTCGGCGTCATCAACTGCCGGAGACTTTCCCCGGCTCGTTGACAAGTAGGTCTCATACTCTTCGGTGAGGCTGCTGCTTGCGGCGGAGCTTCCGCTCCCAGAATTGCCGGAGCTATTGGAGCCGCTGCTTGCCGTGGTCGCGGTGATGGTCTGAGGGATATACTCCCAGAGCTCAAGGGAGGCGGTAAGCTGTCCGCTCTTGCTCTCGCCCTTGTGGGTGAGCTTCTTGAAGATGACCTTCTCGATGCCGTGGGCTGCTGTGTCCTCGCTGACAATGGGGATAGGCTGCGGAACGCTCTGCCCGGGCTTTCGGAAGATTGAGCGGAGGGTGGCGTACCTCTGGTACTTCGTGGCTGACTGGGTGTCGTCAATGATGAGCTCGATGTTCACCTTTGCATCCTCGTAGCCCGTCGCCTGTTTCGGCTTGGTCGCGCTGCCCTCCACTTCCTGCTCGTCCACCTTCGCCGACTCCGTGACCTCGATGCTTTTGACGAGGCCAGGGAGGACGACCCCGTTGAGCTTGATGGTTTGGTCTTCGACGTATATCATGGTCGTCCTCCCTCCTTTATGCCGGTGTAGGAACGGCGTCCGAGTCTCCGCTCGGGTCTTCGTCGCCGTTTCCGTTGGTGAAGTCCTCGACTTCCTTGAGAAGTGCGAGCAGTGTCTGCAAGTCCTTGATCTTCTTGAGATCGACTTGCATGAGAAGTTTCTGGATGACGACGGTCTTGCCTCCGCTGGAGCTTCGAGCTCCACTCTCGTCGGCCCCGTCTCCTTGGTCGCCGCCGCCCGTGAGGTTCACCTTCTTGGTGGGTTCCCTTTCGAGGGTGGCCTTGGTCTGCTCCAGGCCCTTCTCCATCGCCTCTGCGGGCGCGTTCTGCGCCATCGTGAGGCCGTGTGCGTATGTGGTCATGGTTCGCTGTCCTGACAGTGTCAGGGTGGACAGAGGCCCTTCCTTCGCGTCAGAGAACGGGAGTAGGTTTCGGATGCGCTGTAATCCTCCCTTGACCGCTTCGACCGCTGTGGAGAACGCCGACTTGATGCCGTTCGCGAATGTGGTGACAATGCGCTGCCCAGACTGGAAGAACCACGTCACCGCGCCGGAGACTGCGTTCTTGATGGTGTTGAGTCCATTCGAGAACGCCGCGCGGGCCTCGGTGAATTTCTGGGAAACGCCCTGTACGATGCCGCTCATCGCCGTCGAGAACTTCTCTTTGATTGCGGTGAGCTTCCCGCCCGTGAGGTTGTCGAGGAAGGTGAAGCCTGCCGTGTAGTAGCCCTTCACGCCCTCGACCGCTGCGGCTGCTATGCCTCGGATGCCGCCGCCGTGTTCTTGATATGCCGCCTTCATATTGCTCAGTTTTTCCGAGACGGTGGTCTTCGCCGCCTCCATGACGGAGCCGATGACGTTGCCGATCGCCGCGAAGACGTTCTTCGCTACCTCCAGCGCAGCCCCGAGTTTTTCTTTGAAGAAGTCGATGACTGCATTGACCGCGTTGCGGAACCACTCGCACTTGTTGTAGAGCAACACCAGGGCCGCGATGAGGGCCACGATGCCTATAACTACCCATGTGACGGGGTTTGCAAGCAAGGCGGCTGTGAAGCTCCAGACCGACGATATAAGCGGCGTCAACGCTCCCTTCACTAAGACGAAGCCAGCCTTGAGCATTTTGAAGGCCGAGATCGCCTTTGTTATGACAAGGCCGACACCGCTGACGACCGCGATGACCGTGCCGCCCACCGTGAGGAAGCCGCCCAGAGCCAGCACGACGATCATGATGACGCGGACGAGCTCCTGGTTCTGTTCAATCCACGAGCCGACCTTTGTGAGAACCTGTTCTCCCTTGCCCATGAGGTCGTTGATAGTGGGGAGGAGCGTGTTCCCTATGGTCTCCGTGACGTTGTGGATGCGCTGCTGCAATCGCTCGAACTTCTCCGGCTCCGTCTCATTGATCGCCGATGCCATCTCCAGCGCGACGCCCGTGCCGGAGCCGAGTGCGTCGTACATACCGACGATGTTGTCCTGAAGGTCTCCGACCTTGTTATACATGAGGTCGATAAGGGCGACGGCCTCTGTGTCTCCGAAGGCTTTTTGCAGCTCCATCTTCTCGGCGGCGTCCATCGTTTCGCCGAACTTCCCGCGCAGCTTGTCCAGAATTTCCGGCATACTGAGGAGCTGATTGTTGGCGTCCGTGAAGCTGAGGCCCAGGGCTTCGCCGCCCTTCGCTGCCGATCTCAGGAACGCCTTGTACTTTGTGCCCGCCTCGCTGCCGCTCATTGTGGCTTGCAGCATACCCAGAATAGAGAGCTGCTCTTCGAGGGGGACGTTTGCGGTCGTTGCCGACGCGCCCAGTGTTTGGATGCTTTGGGCCATGCCGGAGCCGGTTGTCTTGAACTGCTTGACGCTCTGTGAGATACCAGCCGAGAACATCTCTCCGAACTCAAGGTCTGAGAGGTCTCCGTAGAACTCCTTGTAGATACCGTAGCCCGTCGCAAAGAGCGACGTCATCTCTCCGATCGTGGACTTCGTTGCCTTCGCGGTTACACCCGCGAGCTCTGTGTATTGAGCGACGCCTTCGTCCGTCAGGGAGGCGATGCCGCTCTTGATGTCGTAGGCTGCGGAAATGAAGTCCGACTTCGTTGTACCGGCCCACTGGTCGGAGAAGTTGCGGGCAGCATCCTCCACCACGCCCAGGTCTTGCACACCCAGAGAGGCAAGCTCGCCCAGGGCTCGGCGCGTCTCGAAGGTCGCCTCTACAGGTGCCAGGACAGCCCCGGTGATCTGGCTTCCCATCTCCTGCATGACAGCCCCGGTCTTTGCCATGTTCCCGAGGCCCTCGCTGACCGCGTCCAGCTTGGACACATTCGCGCCCACCTTGGACGCGACACCAGCCATCGGCCCCGAGAGATTGTCGATCATGTTCATAATGAGCGACAGTTTGAAAACGGACTCTAAACTCATGCCTTTTGTTCACCTCCTATTTTTTCTGGAGGCGAGCTGTGTTCAAAAGCGACCGGCGACAGGGCCGTCACTCAGGGAACGCTTTCACGATTGCCCGGGTGACTATGCCCTCCTCAAGCTCCTGGATGTAGCGAGCCTTCGCCACCCAGTCAAGGAACTCGTCGATGTCGTCGATCGCTTCGGGGTCAAATGCCTCTAAGAGAGGCGGGGGGACGTAGCGGTAGATTTCCAGAAGTCCGGCCTCTACGATGCTTTCCCGAACCCCCGCGACCTTCTCTCTTAGAGCTTCTTCAAATTTGCCGTGTTGGTCAGGCCGAGGATCTCCGTGAGCTTGTTGCCGATGGTGATAGCGATGCCCGGGTTCTCCTCCATGTCCTTCGTGAGCTTATCCCTGTCCTCATCAATCACGGCGTCCAGCATGAACACCTTGCTCGCCTTCGTGATGCCGGACTGGGACGCGCTCTTGATGTAGCGGTCGTAGCTGGGCACACTGGGACGCTTGAAGCGGTAGACGTACTCCATCTCGTTCTCGTCGTCCACGGGGACGGTCATGCCGACGCGGTAGAGCTTGCCGCCGTACTTCTCCTTGAGCTGCTCGTCGGAGCTTGCCTGGGTCACGATGTTTTCCTTGCTTTCCATAGTGTGACTTCCTCCTATCAATTATTTTGAGATAACGCTTAGACCGGCTTGACGCCGTCCTGGATGATGCCGCCGACGATCATGAGGTCGATGTCGACGGTCAGGCTCTTGTCGCCCTGGGACGCCTTGTTGCTGCGCTTCGAGAAATGGACTTTCTTGAGCTCGTCAATTCTCGTCCGCCCGCCATCGTTGGCGTAGGAAACAACGATCGACGGAATTTCCAGCTTGTAGAACGCGAGTCCCTTGGACTTGCAGTAGTCCAGGAGATCGTCATAGTCGTCGCGGAGCATGGAGATTTTGCCAGACGCCTTATAGTTGCCGGTGCCGTAGCCGCGCGGCATAGAGCCCTTGCCGTAGGTCTCCTCCTTCTCCTGCTCGTCATCATAGCTGATCTCCTGGAGCTGGAGCACAAGACCCGGGAACTTGACGTCAACGTCAGCCCAGTCGTAGGCTTTCCCGTTTACTTTGAGCATGGTCTTTTCCTCCTTCCATTAACTTTCCGCCAGAGCCGCGCGTCCCAGGTCGATCTCGACCTCGCGGATATAGCCACGGGACAGATAGCGGATTTTGATACGCATGGTTTCATCTTCGAGGAAGGTCTCCTCCTGTCCCTCGACAACGGTCGTCTCATAGGAGCTGATCTCCTTATCGTCGACCATGCGGTCAAGGGGCGCGCTGATGAACTTCGCCCTGGTTTCGAGCTCGCCCTGGATGTCCTCCAGGTCGATGTCATCGTTCTTGAGCAGCAGGGCCTCCTTGCGGGTCTCGCGGATGATCTTGTTCTTCACGCGGACATCTTCCATGTAGCGGAAGTCGCTGCCGTCCGGGCTCATCATCTTCGTGTGGTAGACGAAGAAGTCATCCAGGCCGTCATATTCGCGGAAGGTCATATAGCCCGCCACGTCCAGCAGCTCGATGATGCTGTTGTCATACCCTGCCGGGAGCAGCTCAAGCAGCTTCGTCTTCGGGATGCCCATGCCAGCCTCGGGGCGGGTCTGGCCGATGGACTTCTGCACGGATGTCATCGCATAGCGACCGAGGGCCACGCCCGCGAGATTGACGTTCTGCGTGGTGCCATCCAGTTTCACAAGGCGTCCCCATGCCGCGCACACCTGGATGTCCGTGTCCTTGATCTTCTTACGGTCGGCTTCCATCTGGAAGGCCCAGTCGTGGAGGTCTCCGTTCTCGCCCTCCTCGGGGAACTCAGGCTCAAACACGAAGAACATGGGCTTGTGATAGACCTCGAAAAGCTCTTTCCTGAACTCGCTGACCGCCTGCCAGAGAGCCAGCGCACTCGCGCCGACAATATGGACACCTTCGACCTCCTGGTTGAACTTGGTGATCTTCTGGAGGGCATCCAGGATGTCGCCGTTGGTGGCGACAGGGGCGGTGGTCTGGAAGGAGTAGGTATCGTTCACCAGGAAGGAGCTCGGCTTCTGGTCGGCCTGTGTGGCCTCGACGAACTTGAGCGTCATCCCAGTCCCGGAGAGCTCATAAGAGCCGGTCATGGGCACGGTGATCTCGTCGCTGTAGGAGAAGCCGCCGTCGATGGAAACGATGAAGGCAGCGGTGTTGAGTCCGCCCTGTGCGGTGATCTTCACGATCACCGAGAAGGCGTTCGTCGGGGAGCCGGTTGCGGTCATGCTGCCGCCGCCATCTCCCACTCTTGTGACCTCTCCGATGGTTCCCGCTGTCGTGGCGGTAACAGGGAGGCAGTAGACACGGCTCGCACCGAACTGGACGGAGTCCATGACGGCGTCGGCCAGGGGAGACATGCCGAGGCGTTTCTTAATCATCGCCGCGTCCATATCCCCGGTCACGATGATCGGGGTGTCGGAAACGACGGGGGAGACGCCGACTTTGATGTGGAGGCCGTCGCCTGTGGGCGTCGCGAAGTCCAGAAGGCCGTCGCTGACGTTGTGTTTAACATCTCTGAGCATTTACTCGTTCGCCTCACTTTCCTTGCTCCTGGGGCCGCTCGCGGGCCCCCTGGTGAACCTCTCGATGCCAGCGAGGAACTCCTCGTCAGACATCACTCTTCCGGGCTTCCATCCGCTCGCGACACACGCGCCAGCGAAGACGGCCCGCTTGATATTGTACTTCTTGCAGAGTTCTCCGATCGTCAAGAGCTCCGGCTGTTTGGTTTTGGTTGCCATTATCAAGGCTCCTTTCCGTTGTTCTTTTCAACGGACACGACCTCGACGCCGGTGAGCGGTGCGAAGCCCGTGTCCCTATAAAGGCCACCGTCAAACGAGATCGTCGCCTGGACGGCAACCTGGGCTTTGAGAATGGAGTCGTCTTTGTCGACCCAGTCCGCTCCCTCGACCTCGATCTGGACGAAGTTGCCGTCGACATAGATGCCCCGGTCAAGGCTCGCGAGAAACTTCTCGAAGATGGTCTCGACCGCGTCGTCGGTATAGTCCCCGATGACCACCGTGAACGTGAGCTTCCGTTCAAAGACCTTTCTCCTCTTCTTCTGCGCTCCCTCTTGGTCAATGTAGTAGGTTTTGGAGCCGTTTCTGGATAGGGCCTCTGACTCGAAAAGCACCGCTCCTATGTGGGACTCCTGACTCTTTTCGAGAGATTTCTGGGTTGTGTACGGCTTGGACTTTAACCCTGCCGCCACGAGCTTATCAAGAAGGTATTGTTTGCTTTGTCCGTAGAGCACGGGTTAATTCTCCTTTCCGATGAAGTCCTCGACCGTTGCTTTGATCTCCTGCATATCATCGTCGGAGAGGCCGAGGAAGGGACGGGCGGGGATGCGGATGCGGACTTGCTTCTTAGAAACCCACTTGCCTCCCACCTGGAAGCGGAGGGCTTTCTTTCTGCGAGCCCGGATTGTGCGGCCCGGTTCGCCGAACTGGTGCGTCGCCGCGTGCTTGACGTTGGTGCCGACCGCAAAGCCTGTAGCGTCCGACTTCGATTTGATGGAGTTGCGGAGCTGCGCGGACTGGATGAGCGTTTTCCCGCCCTCGGTCTCCGCCCTTATGGATGTCTTCCACCGCTTGCCGCTCGGGTCTCTGCTCTTTTTGAAGCGTTCCAGGGTGGACTCCCGGACACCTTCGGCGAGAGCTGCGTTGATGCTCTTCTTGTCGATCTCCGAGAAACTCCTTATTTTTCGGAGCATCGCCTGGGTGTCCCCTTCGAGTCGGATGCTATACATGGCTCACATCCCCCTCATTTTGTCCCGGCTGAAAATCCGGGGGTTCGATTTCACCGAGAACCCGGTCGCCGCTGCGGTGGTCGGGTCATCGGTCTCGGCCCCGAGTGAGACCTTTCCCTCCGCGACAAGCGTGAGGAACTTGATCGCCTGATTGTAGCGGTTGAGATAGGTCTTCTGATCTGTGCTCTCGTCGATGCCGATGCGAGAGAACAGGTTATAGACTGCGATGTCCTTCGAGCATTTGTTGATGATCTTGGGGGCCGGTGAGATCGGCACGGCGTACCTCTTGGCAAGGTAGCCGTCGATCTCACCGTCAGCGTCCGCAATCGCCTCGTCAATGATCGGGGCGACCAGCTCCTCACGTTCTGCGGGGTCTTCGATGAAGGTGTCCCCGATGATCGCGTTGAGGGCGTCATCCTTTACCATGCTACGGACTTCGGCTCTCGTGCTGTAGCTCACGCCGTCCCCTCCCTTCTGTCAAAAGCGGGAGGTTTAGACCTCGGAGCCGTCAGAGCCGACCGCCATCTGCCAGAAGCCGAAGCCAGCGTTGCCACGGCTGTCCGCGCCATAGATGAACTTCTTGCTCATGAAGACGTTGTCATCGGTCTCGGCAGTCTTGGAGACGAACTTCGCCTTCTTGCGCTGCTGGTAGATGAGGGGCTTGATGGGGCGGCTGGTGTCCAGAAGGAACCACGCCGCGTCGCTGGTGAGTCGGGGCTCGACGTGGAGCTCTGCGGTGCCCTGCATGGTGTTCTTGGTGCCGTTGATGAACTCGGCGACCAGGATTTCCCGGGCCTTGGCCTCCAGAGCGGGCGGAACGACCAGCAGATTGGGAACCAGGGCCAGGGAGCGGCCCTTGCTGTTCTTGTAGCCTCTCATCATCGCGCGGGCGGTGACATAGGACTCCAGGGAGAGCTTGCTGGTGATCTTGTTGCTCACCGCGTTCTTGCCGACCTCATGGTCGGTAGCGAAGAACGCCTTGCCGTCGTAGCACTTCGCCTCGAAGCCGGAGGCCAGCAGCGCGTAGACCAGCTCGTCGGGATGGGAAGCAGCGGACGCGCCGAGCATCTGGATAGAGGGCTTATACAGGCCGATCTTGTCGTCCTCGATCGCATTGCGGTCGACGCCGACGGTCAGCTCGAAGTCCTTGTTCTTGATGGTGTAGTCAGAGCCGGTGAGGTTCTGGATTTCGCGGTCGCCGATCCACTCCCTCATCCCGGGGATGTCGCCGAGCCACGCATAGGTTTCGCTGTCACTGGTGGAAGGGACAACGGTCGCGACCTTCTCATAGGTCGGCTTCTGCTCAGAGAACGCCTGATTGAACAGAGTGTTGAAAGAGACGTAGATGCCTCTGAGGTTCTGGGGATTGATAATCATGATGTGTTATCCTCCTTTTGTTTGTTGGTGTTAGGACGCGCTGGTCACGGTGACGCCGCGACCGATTTCAACGGCGACGCCGTCCTCGTCTACGCGAACGACCAGACCAGCGGCGGAAGCCCCGGTCGCAAGAGCGGTGACGGTCTGATCGTCCTCGATGTAGCAAGGCTTGAGGACGTGGGCCGCGCCGATCTTGTTCGAGGTGGTGGCGGTATTATTAAAGACGAACACGCCGCGAGCGACGCGGATGAACGCCTCGCCATCTGCCCCCTTATTCTCGACGGTCTCCTCCGCGCGGCCCGCTGCGGTCAGGCCAGTCGCTTTCTTGCCGGGGATTGCGTAGCCGTTGGCGTCCAGGGCGACGAGAGCCCCCTGGTAGATGGTGGTGCCGCCCTTGACGGGCAGATACAGGAACTTCGCGTCCTGCATGATCTCGGTGGTGTCCCTTTCTTTGGTCAGAGCTGCCATGATGTTAGTCCTCCTTCATTCCGTACTTCTTGACGTCTTCGGCACTGATGCCGAGCTGCTTGCAGACGAGCATCGTCGCGTTGTCGATCTGGTCGCCCTTGAGAGGGAGATTGTCGCCACCGGCGATCTCGCTCATGGGAACGACCTGGGGAGCCTTCTCCACAAAGGAGCCGAAACCCTTCGGGTCACTCAGAGCGTAGCTCCTGGCCCACTCCTTCTGTGCCGGAGTGATCTTTCCGGCCTTGAGAGCCAGGGTGACAGCCTCGTCGGCGTCGCGCTGCGCGTTCTGCTGCTTGAGAGCCTTGAGCTCCTCCAGCACATTGACGCCGTCGATGGTGCCGCCTTTGAGCTCCATGATCTTCGCCGTGACGTCATCCGTGGCTGCTCCGGCCTTGAGTCCCAGCAGCTCACACACAGCCTTGTTTGCGACGACGTTTTCGTCGGCGGCGGGGGGCTGCTGTCCCTCCTTGAGAGCTTTGTTCTCGGCGACGCACGCCTTGAGAGCCTCCATGACCTGCTCCTCGTTGGCGTCTTCGCCCAGGCCCAGCAGCTCAGCGAGCTTCTTGATGATTTCCATGTTGTTTTGTCCTCCTTCAAAAGTTTCAGAATTAACGATTGCGGTCATTCCTTCGATCGCGGGGGTATTTGTCAGAGCCAGAGAGTGAAGCCCCGTCGCCTTGTTGTCTGATTTGCGGACATTGACCACGGGGGAGAGGTAGCGGTACTCCTTGTTCTGGAGGTACTGCGCCCCTCTGGGCGTCCACTCGACGACGGCCTTGATCTGTCCGTCCTCCAGTTTGAGCTCCTTGACCCATCCGGCAGCGGGGGCTTCGACCCCCTTGAGCGTCTGGTGTTCGTAGTCGACAACGAGATCGACGCCACGTTTGGCGATCTGCGCCTTCATCGCTTTGTAGCTCTCCTCGTCAACATCGAACTCCCCCTTCGAGCTGACGACGTGTCCCAGGGGGAGGACGGAGATTGTCTCCGGGGCCCCCTCAAGCTCCACGTTGCTGCCCTTGAGGATGAAAAACTCATTCATTTTTGCTGTGTCCTCCTTCGGTTTCTTCCCGAGCCTTGCTCTAAGGCCGTTAGCACGCGTGCAAACGCCCCTATTTCGCTTCTTCCGGGCTCCCGCCCCCCTGCGGTCGCCCGCCGCTCTGCGGCCCTCTGCGGGCCTCTCAGCGGCTTACACGCCCATCCGCTCCTTTTCCCTGTTCTGGTACGCCTTCACCAGCGGCTCGGGATAGTCTTTCATGTCGGGCTCGAAGCGTACCTTTGCGGGGTTGGAGGAGAAGTGGGGGTCGGGAGCAACTGCCGGGAAGGACGTCTCAACCTTCAAGCCCCGCTGCTCCACCTGACGCTTTGAGAGCGTCCTCACGGTGCAGCGGCAGCGGAAGCCGTTTGGAGGAAACCATGTGTCCCATATAGGGCTGTCTGCCGGGAATACCTTCCCGTCCATCGCAAGGTGACTCGGGCGCGTGTGGGAGTCGTTGACGGCGTCGTACATCCAGTACGGGCGGAGCTGCATGACGTCCGGGTCTGTCATTTGCTCGTAGTGCCCTACGTTATATGCCGTTTGGATGTTGGTGCGGAAGATGTTGTCGGCTTGCAGCGGGTCGAGCCCTTCATAGCCTTCGGCTTCGAGGAACTCGTTCATGTTCGCCCGGAACTCCGAGAGGGTGTTTCCTTCCTCCATGGCTGCAAGAAGCTCATCATAGAACCGCTTGAGCATCTGGGCCTTGGTGTAGCCGCTGACCGTGAAGGCGAGCCCCCGGTACTCCTCGGCGATTGCGTAGAACTTCGCAGCTGTTACCGGGACGCGCTCCTTGAAGTAGCTGACGGCCTCCTCGAAGGTCATGTCTTTCCGCGTGAAAATCTCGTCGATGTCAGCCATTCTCCAGCACCCGCCCCTCGAGGTCTGCGTAGAGCATGACCTTTTGCAGCAGCTCTTCCACCTCGGAGACATCCATCGCGGCATAAAGCTCGGCAACGGCCTTGTTGTCCTCCATCATGTTGCGGAGCTCCTCAAGGCTTTCCGCTTTCTCAATTATCTTGAGAACAGGGCCGAAGGCACGCTTGAAGCTACCGGCCCCGTGCCGCACGGCTGCGGATGCGAGCTTGTCGATGTGCTGCTGCGTTCCGACGCCGCCATCACCTTCGGCCTTGAGCGCGATCTGCGCCGGGTTTGGCTCCTTTTTGAATGGGAGCCCGGTCAATCCCGCACTTGTCGACCTGGGTGCAGCGACTTCCTCGTCAGCTTCCGGCTCCGGGATGGAGAACTTCTTGTAGATGAAGCTCGTCGGAACCCGGAGGCCGACCTCGTTGACGAGTGTGCCGATGATGGTCGCCGTCTGGGTAAGGTCTTCCGACTCCTCGCAGTCAAAGCGGATATGCGGCACGCGCTTGTCTTCTCCGAAGTTGAAGATGCACAAGGGACGGATGAGATCGCGTCGGAGTGTGGATGCAAGGGACTTGCAGTCAGCGACGGTCAAGTCGTGCCGGACGTCGTTGTGCGTCTTGCTCTGGGCGTAGCTTCCGCCGCCAGAGTCAGAGGTGAGCGTCTGCCCGAGGATTGCCTTGGAGATTTGCTCGTCGCAATATCGGGCGAGGCGTTCGTACAGGTCAGAGCTTGACGTCTTCTCCGTGGTGATGAAGTCGATCGATGTGCCGTCCGGGATAATGCCCGCCGCGTCCGCGCCGATCTGGATGAGGGCTTGCATGAGGGCGACCTTGTCCGCCTCGCTCGCCCCGGGCGCATACTTGCCCAGGCGAAGCGGTAGGCCGTAGACCTCGGCAAAGCTGACCCAGTCCTTGAGATCGTAGTTTTTGAATAGGTACATCCAGGCAACGACCCGGAGGATGCCCGCCCGGGATGTGTGTCCACTGCGGGCCTTGTACCTGTGGACGATGAATTTGTTCGTGGGGAGCAGGATGCCCTCGGGTGCGTCCTTGGTGCGTACCTTGAAGGAGTCATCCAGGCTATCCCAGAAGAACCGCTTTTGATGCCTGGACTTGATCTCCCTGACAACGACGTGTCCCTCGTCGTAGCCCCACATGATTTCGGAGACGGCGAAGCCCTTTCCGATCGCGTCCAGAAGGTCGGTCTCGACGTCCTCAAGGCTCTCGATGCCGTTGATCTGCTCTTCGATGAAGTCGGCGATCTCCTTGTCTCTCGGGTCATCGCTGAACGGGATGATCTCGAAGTCGAGCCCCGTGACGGCGTTCTTTCTGGTCTGGAGCTGGCTGAACAGGTGGGGGTCTTTCTCCTCCATCTCCTCGAAGAGCTCCATCTGCCGGAGAACGTCTCCTGCGTCGGCCTCCTTGAAAATTTCCGCCAGCTTGACCGGCGTGAGACCGTTGCTCGGGTACTCGCTGTACTTGTCCGTCACCTGGGCGACGGCGATCTCGTTTGTATCGGGGCGGCGGAGCGGCGCGGGGTTCTGCTGCGGCTGCTTCTGCCGCTTTTGCTTCTTACTCATTCAACCGCCTCCTCGATGCGCCGGTGCGCTTTCTCAAAATACTCGTCATCCAGCTCGACGCCGATGAACCTCCGCCCGGTCTTCTTTGCCGCGACCAGAGTGGAGCCGCTCCCGGCGAATGGGTCAAGAATGAGGTCTCCCGGCTTCGTGACGGACGTGATGAGGTTCGCGATGAGTCCCACCGGCTTCTCTGTTGGGTGTATCATCTGGGCACTCCCGAGCTTGCTGAAGGTAACGAGGTCTTTCGGCCTGTGTCCAGGGAAGCTATACTTCCCCTTGATTGCGAAGACGATGTTCTCGTGGGATGGTGCAAACGCCGCCTTCGTGTCTCCCATTCCGTGATGAACCTTGTCCCAGATAACTTCACTTTTCACCTGGAAGCCCGCCAGCTTGATCGCGTCGATGAAGGTCTGCTCAACGTCCCATCTGGTAAAGCAGAGAATGGCTCCTCCGGGTTTCAGAACCCTGTAGGCGTCATACAGGAACCAGATGAAGGGCGACTTGTCGTTCTTAATCCGGGCCCCGGTCTGGGAGACGTAGTTGATGCCATAGGGCGGGTCTGTGATGATCGCGTCGATGCTCTCCGCCTCCATCTGTCGGAGCACGGTGAGGCTGTCGTCGTGGATGATGGTGTTCTCTTTGATGGTGATATGCCCCACCTCCTTAATAGGCTCCGCGCTTGAAGTCCAGGGCGCGGGCGATGACGCTCTTGTATTCGACCTTCCGCCCGACTTTGACATCGAGGGCCAGCTTGACCGCCATCTGGAGGCCGTCCGGGCCGTCGTCGTTCTTGCCCATCGGGTACTCGGTCATCTGCTTCAAGAGGGTCTTGTGCTTCCGGCTGAACTTGACGTAGCCGTTCTTGATGAATGGCTGCAAGGACTGGATGCGAGCGTCTTTGTTCTGTGTGCTGTTGATCTCCACAATGGGGAGGTATTCGCCGACTGCTGCGGACTTCTGACGCATGATCTCGGCGAAGTAGTATTGAAACTGAACCGTCTCGACGCCGAACTGGTAGTAGGGCCGCTTGTACTCTCGCTTGAGGCGGCGGCTTGCCTCCAGGGCGTCCTCGATGATCTGGTCGGGCTTTCGCTTCGCGATGTCCGCGATGATGACGTAGATGTAGCCGGTGGACGTATCCTTCGCCAGAGCGAAGATGGAGCTGGTGTCCGACTTCTTGTTCTTGCCCAGTGAGGGGTCGTTCGCCCCGATGAACAGGAACTTCGGGTCGGAGAAGTCCGGGGGCTGCTTCCCGTCGTCATCCCAGAAGTCAAACCACTCCTCTTGGAAGGTGCAGTTTTCCGGGTCGATTGGGTCGTTCTGGATTTCGCTGTTGAACGACGCCTCGCCTTCTGAGACGCGGATGACCATGAGGTCGTAGTACGAGAGCTTCTCCTCCCACAAGACGGAGGTGCCTTCCAGCATCTCGTCCTTGTTGGCCTCGTAGAACTCCAGGGCCTCCTCCTGCCGGTTCTCGTTGGTGAGATCGGTGAAGATCGCTTCCCAGGCGTCCCAGAGCTCGCCGTTGGTGGCGAAGCTAATGACGCCCTGATACCTGACCGACTTGTAGCTTGGGTTCTTCGCCACATTGGCAAGCAGCGCGTCGAAGTGCAGCAGCGTCCCGATGTAGACGATGTCGGTGTAGGTGTCGCCTGCCTTCGAGACCGCCTTATAGAACCAGTCGCGGAGCTTCTTTCTCTGCTCCGGGGTGTTAACGTTCTCGTCGTTTTCCAGGTCGTCGCAGACGATGAGGTCGGGTCTCCATTGTTTGTGACGCCGACCACGGATTTTCTTGCCGGAGCCGATTGCCTCGATCTTGACACCGTTGGAGAGCAGGATGACCGAGGACTTCCAGACCTTTCCCTCCAGCTCTCCGAAGTCTTCCTTGAGGACGGTGTTCTCTTCGAGCTCCGTCTTGATGTCCGCGAGGAACCCTTCCGCCTGTTCGGAACTGTCCGACAGGATGAGGATGTAATGCTTGTAGGCGTAGACAGAGGCGTGGATGGAGTCCTTAAAGGTGAAGGTCGTGCTCTTTGCGTGACCACGGGGTGCCTCGATTGCCCGGTGACATCCATCGGCCCGGGAGATCTCTTTTGCAGACTCCCCGGGGTCGAGACCCTTCATGACGCCCTCGCGCCATATCTTGTCGAGCTCCCCGTGGAACGCCGGGGAAGGCCGGACGAAGTAGTGCGCGAGATAGGCCCGCCCGAAGTATTCAAGATCAAATGCCCCGAGCTTCCGGCGCAGCCCCTTCGGCCCGGTCAGCTCTTTCCCGTCCTTGAAGTCCCGGAGGAGCCGCGCCCGACGTTCGGGGAAGTTGTCACCTCGGACAACATAATCGAGAAAAAGTTGCCGTTGGTAGTCACGGTTTGCGACCACTTCGCGGTCTTCCGGCTCCTCGAGCCGTTCGAGGTATTCATTGATGTCAATCTTCGCCATCGGTCAGCACCTTCTCTCTCGCCCGCGCAAGTACGTCATGCAGCTCTCCCGCGAGCTCCGGGTGCTGCTTGATCGCCGCCATGAGCTCGGCCTCCATCTGATCGAAGGCGAGCTCCGCCTTTTTCTTGAGGTCTGCTCGGACACGCTTCTCATAAGTCGCGTTCCGGGCCAGGGAGGCGATGAGCCGCCCAGCTTTGTCGAGGGGCATTTCCTGGAAGTCGTCCTCGGCGGTGCTGACCCGCTGCATGAGACCGTCCATGAGCACCATTGACGCCGCCTTCGTGTAGTCGAGGTCGGGGTGCGCTTCAACGGCCTGGGCGATTGCCTGAGTCCTCTGGATGGTCTCGGCGACGCGCTGCGCGGCTTGGGTGGTTCGGATAGCATACCGGCCGATCGCCGACTTGCTGATCTCGTACCCTTCGCTTTTGAGCCATGCAGAGAGCTCCTCGTAGGTGTTGGTGGTGTCGGATAGCTTGACGTCGAGTTGCCCCTTAATGTCATCCGGGAGCTTGTCGATCGTCGAGCTTACCCGTGTCCGGCGTCGCTCGTTCTTAGACATCGACGCCGGGGTCGTCAATCGTGCTCTCCAGAAGGTCGACACCCTTCCGCGTGAGCTTGATGACGGCGTCCTTTCGGTAGGCGTTGTATGCGTTCGCCGTCCGGCTGGTGAAAACAATGTAGCCCGCCTCCTCCAGATACTCAATGTGCTTCGAGATGTCGGGGGAGTAGATCAAGCCATCGGCGACGAGGGCGTTCGTGATCTGCCGGACGAGGAGCGTGTTCTGGTTGCCTTTCGCCAGGGCCCGGATGATGTAGCCCCGGATAGCTTTATTCTTGCTGACTTCCTGTTCCGTCAGCTCGTCCATGATTGCCATGAGCTGTTATTCCTCCTTTCCTTTTCCTTTGCCGTAGAGAATTTGGTCGAGCTTATCCTCGACCCGGTTCATGACCCGGATGTAGTCCTCCCGGGTGACGTACACCAGCGGGAGGTCTGCTTTGAGGTCGTTGAGCTTCTCTTCTACCTTCGCGATCTTCTCAGCGGCCTCTTTCTTTGCCTCCGCGATCTGGGCGGCGTTCCTCTTGTCTGCCTCCTCCAGCGTCGCGAGCGTCTTCTTGATGAAGAACGTCAGAGCACCGACGACGAGGGTGCAAAGGAGGGAAGCCGCTGCGCCGATGACGGTGGTGATCTGTGCGACGTCCATGTGCGCCCCTCCTTACTCTTTGGAAGAAGGAGCAGCCTCCTCGGTGACGGTGTTGCCCTCAAGCAGCACGCCCTCGGGGAGCGTGATGAACGGGTCGCTCTGCTTCACCTTCAGGACGGCGTCCTCGATGCACTTCGTCAGGTAGTCGTCGAAGCTGCCCAGGTTGTCGGTGATGACCTTCTGGGCCTCCGGCGCGATCGCTGCCTTGACCTCGTTGAAGACCTGTTTGCCCAGGGCAAGCAAGTCCTCGCGGTTCGCGGCCCCGCTCTTGACCGCGTCGCGGAGGGCTTTTGCCGTGGTCTGCTCCATCGCGCCGACCGACTTGGTCGCAAGGTTCTCGACGTCCGCAAGGGCGTTGTCGAGCACTTTGCGGGCCGACTCGTCCTCGATCTGGGCCGTCTGCGCTTTCAGCTTCGAGGCCCCGAGGCGGATGTAGTAGACCGCGTAGGCTCCCGCGAGGGAGATGACGGCGAGGGAGAGGTTCACCAGAACCTCGGTCGCCGCGCTCTGGATGATGTTCATGTCCATGTGTTGCGTCCTCCTTTTGGGTAAAAAATAAGAGTACAAGCTACGCTTGTACTCTTAGGGTAAACCATCCTCTCGGAAGCCTCTATATGTAGCACTTCTAAGATATAGCTTTTATTAAGTTGTGTCTCCCAGCCCGTCCGTGCCGGTTAGGATGTCGAAGAGCTCAAGCTGCCCTTCGAGCTTTCCGTCTCCGCAAAGCTGCCGTACCCAACGCTCGGTGACGTTGTATTTTCGGGCGAGCTCCGGGTGATTGTAGCCGTTGAACTCGGCCTTGATGTGGGCGTCGCGGACGGGTCTGAGGACGCTCTCCGGCTTCGGGAGGTAGATGGTGGCACCGCCTACGACCTCGCAGAGCTTGTAGAAGTTTTCGACTCCGATTGCCTCCGCGATCGTCCTGTTGTCTCCATCTGTTATCATGTCGATCGTCAGCTCTTTCGAGAGATTGTCCATGTCCCGCCCTCCTTTCTTTTACTCGGTCGGCTGCTCCATCATCTTGCCCAGGATGCCGATGATCTCTCCGACCTTGATTGCCTCGCCGAACTTGTTGGCCCAGTAGTCCGGGGAATTGATGACTCCGGCTTTCACAAGGGCCGTCAGGCCGTTCCGCTGCCAGTCCGGGTAATTTGCCAGGGGGTCGGGCTCCGGGGCCGGAGAGGGGCTCTCAGGGGCTTCCTGGGCCATGATCTGACCGAGGAGCTTGACCACGTTCGCGCCGTACCCGCTGCCAGGGACGGCCCACCCCTTTCCGTTGGGGTTGTCCGCCGCGCCGAGCCACTCCACATAGGGAGCAGAGCCGCGAGCCACAAGAGAGAAGCGGGGGTCGACGCAAGTGTTGACCAGGGGCTCGGTGGATGCGTATGCTTTGAGGTGCTGGATTTGAGCGCGGACGCCGGTGCGGGGGTCAGGGAAGGTAGCGGCCTGTCCCGTGGCGTTCCCGTTCAGAGCTCCGATGCCCGCGTAGTTGTTTTGACTCGGGAGGACGATGCCGCCGAACTTGAAGTAGCCGGTCTCGTGGAGACTCTGGGCGAAGGCGACGTCTCCGCGAACGCCCTCGGCCTTGCCTTCCTCCAGGAAGATTTCCGCGAGCTGCTCCAGGGTGCAGCTCGTCAGCTTGGGCTCCGCGTTCTTGCTCCTGCAAAAGAGGGCCATCTGCTGTGCCGTGGCATGGGCCTCGCCCATGATCTCGGTCTTGGGTGTGTCATTGACGCCGAAGTAGTCCGCCAGCAGCTCTGCCTCGGCGACCGCCAGCTTGTCCAGGTTGGCGTCCACCGAGAGCCACTTCGTCGCGGCGGTGTTGGTGTGGAAGCTGTGCTCAATGAGCATATAGAACGGGGTGCCAACGGCCCGGGCTCCACGGAGGACGCCGTAGTATTCGCCGCCCGCGCTGTTCTTCCGGGTCGCCGTTCGCCCCGCTTGATTGGTTCCCATGAGCTCGCCGATCTTCTTTGCAATCTGGAGTGCGAGGACGTCGACGTCGTTCAGATTGTCGTAGGCCCGGTAGACTACAGGGTAGTCCACGCTCTCGGTGCTGCAAGCGTTGGAGTGGAGGGAGATGAAGACGTTGCACCCCTTCGATGCTGCGCCGCGCTCATAGACGCCGAGGTCGGTGTCGATGTCCGCCCGGGTGGTAATGACCTCGAAGCCCCGGGTCTCCAGCTCGGCCTTGAGCTTGAGGTGCAGCTTCCAGACCATCGCGCTCTCGTAGTAGGTCTTCACGACCGGGCTCTGATTGTACTTACTGCCGACGTGTCCGGCGTCGAGGCAAATCTTGATCTTACTCATCACCGTCGCCCTCCTCCTCGTCAGCGTGGAAGATAGGCTCCCCGTCGACTTCGTTGATCTCCGGCTCCTGGGCCGGTGTGGTGTTGACCGCCTGGGCGGTATTGGTTTTCTTGTTGGCTGCTGCCATGATGTGAACCTCCTGTTATAAATTCATGACCGGGGCGTAGACCTTCTCGTGGTATTCCCCGATTGTGTACTTGTCCCGGCCCTCTGCCTCGAGGGCCTTCATAAACTTCTCCATCTCCACCGCGAGCTTGAGGAGCTTGAGAACGCCGACCTGTTCCGGCGTTACCTCGTGCATATCCGGCCCCACGGTGGCCGCGATCGCTCTGCGAAGATAGAAGTCGCCCGTGAATGTGTCCATCGCATTGAACTCATCCCAGACCTCCCGGGCGAACTTCTTGCGGTTCAACCTGGGCTTGTTCGGAGGAAGGAAGCCTTCTTCCTGGAGCTGCTTCTTGATTGCCGCTCTCCTGTCCTTCTCGCGCTGTGTGAGCCGTTTTTTCTTCTGGGGCATTATTCTTCACCTCCCCGGTCTTCCGGCCAGCCATCGGGCCCGAGTGGGCCGTAGCCGGTCTTCTCCCGGTACACGTTCGCCGCCCGGATAGCCTGGGCAAAGGCGGCGTCGCTCGCCAGTTTGGCGGCGAGTGCCCGCTGCTTTTCCCGGCTCCCGCCCTTATCCGTCGCGGCTGGGATTTCCTCCACGGCGCGGGGGTCGATTTCGGTGAGGCGGCGGGCGATGTTTCCCGGGAGGCTCTGGTAGTTGATGCGAAGGAATACGAGCCCGGTCTCGATGCACACGTCGATGTCGCTGCTCCGTATGCCGCGCTGCATCCGAACGATGCCTTCGAGAGCCCCCAGGACGGCCTCGTCGCTCGCTGCGGTCGGCCTATTCATTCCGGGCCTCCTTCTGCTTCTGCCGCGCGAGGATTGCCTTGAGCCCCTCGATGACCTTCTCGCACTTGGCGTTGTCGAGCCATTCGATGCGGTCAACGTGGGCGACGCGCTTGATGAAGCCCTGGATGCGCCTTGGGTCGTCGTTCCACCCGAGCTCTTCGCAGATGGCGTAGATTTTGCGCCGCTGCGAGACGGTGCGGGGGTCGCCCCCTTCGTCGGTGCGCTTGCTGCAGATGTCCCGCTTCGTCCCGTCCTTCATGTTCTGGAGGACGCGGGCGACGGTGTTGATCTCTCCCTGGGAGAGCTTCTTCATGGACTCCTTCCCGGTTTCCCGGTACACGACGGCGTGAAGGTCTTCGTCCGTGAGCATGAGCTCCGGCGACTTCGCGATCGCCCAGAGCGTTCGGATGGAGGGCTGCTTTCGCCCTGTTCTTGCTGCTGCCATTCCTGGGCCCCCTTTCTTAGTTGCCCGCCTTGATCTGCTCCAGCTTGGCGATGTTGACCTCGTAGCCGAAGACGTCGCCCTGCTTCCAGGTGGCCCCGACAGCGTTGACCGTGTCCTCCCCGTACTTCTTGAGGGCCTCCTTGCTGACCTTCTCCTCGACCACGATGCAGTCGGTCATCTGCCGAGACTTGAGACGGCGGATGATCTCCTCCAGCTTCTCCTTCGCGCGGGGGAGGGAGACGGAGGTGGAGAGCCGGAAGCCGACCTCTCCGAAGGTGAGGGTCATCGACTTCGCCTTGCCCATCTCGTCGCGGTGATCGGTGACGAAGGTCTTGATCTCGCGCTCCAGGCGGGCGATGCTGTCCTTGTAGGGCTTGCACTGTTCCTCGGCGACCTTCTGGGCTCCGATGATCTGCTTCTGCATATCGCTCTCGATGTCGCCGACCGCGATCTGCGCCTCGGCGATCTGACGGAGGGCGTCGTTCACGTCCTCCCAGGACTTGAGGCTCGGGGCCTCGATCACTCTTTTTCTTGCCATTGGTTAAGCTCCTTTCGTGCGTTTGTTATGGTGGACTCTGCCCCTGCGGGGGACATAGGAGTCTGCGAAAATCATGTAAAGTCCCAGAGGGAGGGTCAGCAGGACGGCAGTCACATCCCGGTCTTCCGGGGTTGTTCCGCTGCAAGCCAACGCGATCAAGATGCCGGACATAATCACCAGCGCGGCACCGATGAGACGCTGTTCTCTCATTTTCATTGTCCGCGCCTCCCCTCAGAGCATCATCATCGAGGACGCTTGCTCGATGATCTTCAAGGTGACGACCTCCTCGCCACGGTCGGCGAGGATGCGCTTGACGTTGGAGAGCGTGCGGTCGAGGAGGCGGAAGCAGCCGGTCTGCATATTGCACGCCCGGGCCTTGAGCTCCAGCAGGGCGTCCGGCTCGATCTCGAAGCCCTCCAGGTAGCCCTCAACCTCGGACGGGGTCAGCCCCCGGAGCGAGGCGTAGAAGTCCACGCGGTTCGCCATGCGGACGAGGTAGGTCTTGATCTGAGCCTCCAGCTTCGGCTCGCCAGCGATCACAAGGCCGACGTCGCTCTGGTCGAAGATTGCCCGGAGTATCTCCATCTTCTTCTGGGTGTACTTGGATACCAGCTTGTCCGCCTCGTCGATGATAAGGAGGTAGCCCCGGTTCGTGTTGAAGAACTCCCGGATGCCGTTGACCCTGCGCCAGATGGTGCCGTAGCCGCTGGGGAGGCCCAGGCTCCGCTCGATCGCTTCCACAAGGTCGCGGCTGCTCATGGTGTCGTCGCACTCGATGTAGGCGACGCGGGGGAGCTTCGCATATTGACGGAGGGCGTAGGTCTTGCCGTAGCCGCTTCGGGCGACCACGATGCCGAGCCCGATGTACTCCTGACAGCTCTGGCACACGCCGAGGACTGCCTTCGCGTCCCGGCTCTCATAGAAGACCGGCGTCTGCCCGGTCTTTGCTCCCGGCTCCTGCGCCGGTGCGGAGACCTCAACGGCCTCGCCCGTCTCATGGGCCAGGAACTCGGCCAGCTTGTTCTCCAGGTCGGTCGGGTCGCTGTCGTACTTGCCCGCGAGGTAGCGGGAGACCGTCGTGCGGCTGTAGCCGATCGACTTCGCCACGTTGGCGATGCTGCTGCGGTTGGTGAGGATGTAGTTGTTGATCTTCTGGGCGAGGCTCTGGGCCTCGGTGTAGGTGATGCTGCGCTCTGCTGCTGTGACTTCCATGTTGTACCTCCTGTTATTCGTTCATGGCCCTCAGACGTGCGAGGGCGTCTCCTGCCTTCGATGCGAGGAACTCGTCCCCGGCATTGGTTTTCTTCTTCTTGGTTGCCGCTGCGGCCTCCGCCCGGAACTCCTTGTCGTTCGGGAGGAAGACCAGCTTCGGGCTTCTCTCGGCCTTGATGGTCAGGTCGATCATGCCGACCGCCTCGGAAGCTCTTCCGCCCTCGCCGGTGCGGAGCTCGTAGGGCCTGGTCATGTCCTCCAGGAACTCGCGCACCTCGCGCTCCTGCCGCTTCTGATCGCGGAGATGCTTTTCGAGTGCCGCCTGGGAACAATGCGGGCCGAAGGCCAGCAGCTCCGGCGAGACTGCCTCGCAGATTTTCCGGCCCTGCTGGTCGAAAACATAGAGCTTGGTGACGTCGTCGATGTCCCACTTGATGCCGACCTTCTGACCGATGTACTTGCCGAGCTCGCTGTCGGAGTAGACCGTTCCGAACTTGTTGATGCCGTAGTTGTAGACCCGGGCCGTGTCCGCCTTCATGAGCAGCATCGCCGCGTATTCCCTGGGCGGTGCGGCCTTCTCGTAGCGTGGGCCGTTCTCGAACATCTCGATCGGAGTGACCCACTTCTCGCCCGCGTCCTTGAGGCCACGGTGTACCCGCGTGTGATACTTGGTTTCCTTCCAGGTCGTCCAGACCTCGAAGAACTCCTCCATCGTCAGCAGCTCGCCGCGCTCCAGCATCTTGTCGACGTCCTTCTGCCGTTTGGCGTAGGTCTTGGAGCCCGTCAGGGTGCCGGTGTAGGACTCGAACCAGCGGGAGAACTTGTCGCACACGGTTTTGAAGAACCGCTCGATCGGTTTGTCCCATGGCTGGTAGGGAAGCGACCGGCCCACGTCCTCGATGCCGATGCTCTGGTAGAAGCCCACCGTCTCGGCGTCGAAGGAGAAGTCGATCTTCCGCTCCTTGCGGTTCTGCCCCGTCATCGTCTTCGCGGTGTAGTCCTTGCCGTTGTCGACGTGCAGGATATGGGGGACACCGCCCGGGTTGCTGTAGATCATCTTGACCAGAGACTCCTTCAAGGTCTGGGAGTTGGCGTCCACGCACGCCACGTCGCCGATGATGCAGCGGCTCTTCATGTCCATCCAGGCGACCAGCTTCGGGCGGACGGCCTTGACCTTGCCGTTCGGTGCCGTCCACTGTACCCAGAAGTCGAAGGTGTGCTCGTCGCCCACGACGTACTCCATGACCTCGAGGCTCGTTGCGTCGCGGCGGGCCTTGACCATCTTCTTGTTCTTCCACTCCCTCGTCCCGTTGGCGGCGAGGTAGCGGGCCGACTCCGCGCCCGGGGTGTCCATGAGGTACTTGATGTAGCGGGCGACGGTCTTAATGGAGGGGTAGCTCTCCCATCCGCGCCGCTCTGCCTCTTCCTCGAACCGCTCGTAGAGCATCTCGATCGTGCCCAGGTTGGCGGCGAAGCGGCGGTCGAACCAGATGTTCTCGATGAGGGCCTTCTGCTCCGGCGTCAGGCTCGGGAAGGTTCCCGTCTCCTTTGGCTTCCGGCACAAGGCCAGGGCTCGGAAGTAGTCCCGGTTCTGTCCGTCCTCCTTCTCCAGCTTGAGGGCCCAGGCGTTCGCCTCGAGGACGTTCTGGGTGTAGCGGTAAAGGGTCTGCGGGCTCACGCCCAGGCCCAGGGCGAACCGCTCGGCGTAGGCCGTGCGGTCGGGGCCGTCGTAGTCGATGAAGTCCTGAACCCGTGCGGCCAGCTCGACCGCCTCGTAGAACCTCTTCTTGTTGCTCTCGATGTAGTGGTTGAGGTCGGCGTCCACATACCAGGGCGTCGCCTCTGCTGCTCTGCGGTCTATGATGACATCCCTCCCGTCTACCTTCTGCGCGGCCCGGTATGCTTTCCGCGCCTTCGTGGTCAGGGAGGCGACGGAGATCAAGACTTGATCTTTGCCTCCGCCCTCCCGGGCCTGGGTCTGCGTTTTGTATTGCTTGGGGCTTCTCTGGGCTCGCTTCTTCATGGCTTCGTATGTGATACCCTCGAAGGCAGCGGCCTCTTCCAGTGTGATGAATACGTCCGGCACCTCTGTCCCTCCCTTCTGTTGGGGTTATGCCGCGATCGCCTTTTCGACCTTCCTCGGGTCGAGCTCGAGGGCCGCGACGATCGCCGGGAGGTACTTCCCGCCCGAGCGGGTGCCGTTAAGGATATAGCTCAAATACTGGGGTGCTACGCCCACTTCGGCGGCGAGCTCCGCCTTTGTCATGTCCTGGTCTGCGAGAGCCTTGACGACCAGCTTGCCGAAGGGCGTGAGCTTCTTGTTTGGGCCTCTCATCGCTGTCCTCCTTTCTCTGCTTTCGTTCTTAGATTTACTTCCGGGCCACCGCGTAGGCCAGGGCCAGCGCGACGCCGATGAACGCCGCCGCCTGTACGGCGGGGAGCGGGAGCCGGAGCAGTACGAACGCCGCCGCGAACCCGAGGGTCGCCAGGGCGATCAATCCGGCTCCGACGTAGATGTCCACCATCCTGTCGACCGCCTTGGTGATCTTGACCCGCGCGGGTCTCATGCGTTTCAGAGCCTCGCGCTTGGTTTCGTTCTCAAGTAATTTGAGAATGAGGTCGTAAGTCCGCACGCTCTGGGAGGCTTCGTAGAACTCCCTCTCCAGCCCGATCTTTGCCTGGAAGGGGTTGCGGGGGTCGCCCGCGTCCCGTTTCCTGTAGGCCGCGTTCCGGCGTGCTACCAGCATCTCGCCGATCGCGGTCTGTAATTCCTGTACGTTTGCCATGCTGCTCTCCTTCCATTTCCCTCCCCGGGCCGGTATAATTGGGGTGAGGCTACCAGCCCAGGAAGGGGGTGTTTTTCGTGAATGATGCTGTCAAAATTGATACTGGGAACCCATACGCCGATCTCTCAATAGAGCATCGCATATCCCAGCTCCCGGAGTTTTGGGCGTTGGTGTCCTACCTGGAAGCGAAGGGCGTCCTCGATCGTGAGGAGTTTTACGACTGCCTGAATGAAAAATGCAAACAGGCCGTCGCGACCGCTACGCTTTTGAGTAGGGAGTCGCAAGACTCTTGAGCATCTCCCTCGTAAACCGTCGCTCTCTCCGAAAATGCTCGATGAGGTTGGGATGCAGCCCTTCCTCGTCAGGGGCCGTCTGTTCATCGGACGGCCCTTTCTCTTTGGGCGGCTCGCCCGTGACCAGCCACGCCAGCCAGCACTCCCGGCAGGAGAGCCGGTCGCACGTTTCGGGGATGACCGGCGGGCACGGTTTGGAGATGATGTCCGCGATCTCGCCCGCCGTGGTGGTGCTTGCCTTGATGATCTCGAGCCCGGTCACGGCTGCATCCCCTCCTTGAACTTCTGGACGGCGTAGTTGTTCTCGTACATCTCCGCGAGCTCCCGGATGTGGTCGTGGAGGGCTTTCCGCATGACCATGGCCGGATATTCACCGACCGTCTCGATCGCGTCATCCAGCTCGCGGGCCATGTTGAAGATGTTGAGATAGACCTTGCAGTCGTTCGGCGGACAATCCTGGGCGAGCATAAGGCCCAGGCCGTAGACCTTCCGCACCGTCCACTCGCTTCGTATGCCCTTGTTCGCATGGATGAAGGTGTCGGGCTCCGTCTCGGTTGGACTGGGCGGCTCCGGCTCCTCCAGCTTGTTCGGCTCGAAGTGGTCGGGGTCGACCTCGGTCTCGCTCTTGCCGATCATCCCCAGGCGGTACAGGGCCACCTTGAAGCCGTGGAGCTCGTGCGCCGCCGCTTTGGCGTCGATGTCGGGGTGGTGCTTGCTCTCGACCTGGGTCTCAAGCTGCTGCTCCCACCCTGCGATCATGAGCTGCGGCTCGACTTCCTCTTCGGAGCACTCGGCGTCGCTCTCCACGATCACGGTGCAGACGGGAGGCTCTTCGGAGAAGTCCGACTCGGACTCCAGGCCCCGGGCCTGCTCCACGGCGACCTCGATGCAGTCGGCGTCGGTGTACTCCATCGCGTCGCGGTCGAAGTCGATGTCCCCGGTGTACTGCTCGGCGTCGATGACGCCGAAGCTCCCGAGGTCTGGGTAGTTTCGCTTCTCGCGGTCGTTGAAACGGACGACCAGGAAGCCGTTGATCTTCTTAATCTTTCTCATGCTGCTGTCTTCCTTTCTGCCCTGCCATCGTCAGGCCGGGTAGGGCGGCTCCCGGCGACGCCCCGGAGGGCGTTTCGGCTTTAGACTCCTTCGGGCCGGTGCTCATCCAGGCCCGCGACCATCCGCTCGCACCTCGCGGCCCGAGCCTTCTGTTCCTGGTAGATCGTGACCGCCCGGGTGAAGGCGATGTCCTGCGGGGTGTCTGCCATCTCCGCCATGATGTCGGCGGCGGAGGCCATACGCTCGCGGCTCTCTTTGGCGTCATCTGTCGCGAGCGTCCAGAGGTCGAGGTATAGGTCACTCGGGAATACAGACCGCGTCAACCGCAATCCGAGGGAGCGGTTTTCTTCCTTCAATCTGTCGACCAGACCGCCCAGCTCCTTGAGCCGCTTCTTTGCGTCATCCAGCTCTCGCCGGTTGTATGCGAGCTGCTGCTCGGCGGTCTCTGCGCGTTGCTTCATGCTGCAAGCGAAGTCGTCCTCGATGTTCTGCTCGGCGACATCAAAGCAGCCCTCAAATGCGGCGGCGATGTAGCTCTGCGGGCCCAGCTCTTCGACCATCTGCTTGATCTTGGAGAGGGTCTCGCGCTCCTGCTCCTTGGTGGCGGGGACGTCGGTGTCGTCAAGCTCCACGTCCGTGATTTCCCGGCCCTTGCTCGCGGTCTTGAAAACCTTCCGGGCTGCTGCTTCTGTCCGCTCGGTGATGTATGCGGTCTCGGTCTCGCCCTCGTCGACGATGTAGGTAATCTTGTATCTATTCATGCTGCTGCTCCTTCCTGTTGAGATCATCCGGCCAGCGGCGGGATGACGCGGATTGTGTTCGTGTTCTTGTGGAGAACAATGAGCTCTCCGTTCGGCTTCTGTCTGACGACCAGCCAGTTTTCCGGGGCGAGCCCCGCTTGTCCGAGCCTGATCTTCTGCTTTCTGGTCGGCTTCTTGCCGCGTCTCAATGAGATCGCCTCCCTTTCCCCTTTCCTTTTTTCTGGGGGTGTGATATGATTTAACTTGCTTTAGAATTAAATCTATCTATACTATACTATCCGAACGGAGAGATGTCAATACCTTTCCTCTCTTTTTGGAGAGAAAATGCTCTTTCATCTCTCGTTTTGGAGTGATTTGGAGGTTGTTTTATGTCTGAACTCGTCGATAGAATTGGGGCCACGATCAAAGAGAAGGGACTCACTTTTAACCGTGTCGAACATGATTGCGGTCTTGGAAATGGAACAATAAAGCGGTGGGGAGACCAGAGCCCGCGCCTGGACAAGCTGGTGCGCGTGTCTGAGTATCTCGATGTGTCGCTCGACTATCTCGTCTTCGGGGCTCTCCATTCAGAGAGCTCTCCGAGCGGAGAAACTCCAGACCTTGAGGCAGTAAAGCGGGAGCAGGGCCTATCGTGTGACGGGAGCCCACTCGACGAAGTTGAGGCAGACCTTGTCGCCATGTTTCGGCTCCTTCCGTCCAGTGAGAAAGAAGATCTATTTGACCTTGTTTACTTCAAATACAAAAAGCACGTTGAGAAAAAGATGGAGTCTATCTACTGGACGTATGCCGAAGGGAGCGGCGACGAAAAAAGCGGCCCTTCCCAGGGCCTTGATGCCCGGGATGGAACCGCCTGATTTTTTGTGCTATTTTGATTTAGTTATAAATCTATTTTCTGTCCCTTTGTTGTTGGGCCCGTGTTTGGGGCTCAAACGCCCAAAACCCCGGGAAAAACGGGCAAAGGGACGCCGTCCCATTGTTTTGACGGATTTGTCCCTTTGTGCGTCCCAGATTTTGCTCGGTTGCGAGCAGATGCCGCGCACGCCTCGCACGGGCCACGCACGCCCCAGTCCGCGCCGATCTGCGCCGAAGTCTCGGTTTTTCGAGCAAAATTCGCACGCTCTAACGCCTCGTTAGCACGCCTGACCCCCTTGCCATTCGCTGCCCCGTCTGCTATACTATCCTCAAGGGCTGCGAAGCTCGTCCTCTTGGGTCTGCTGCTGTGACTTCCGGGACGTCGCCGAGCGGCCCCTTCTTTGCGAATAACCCCCGGAATGGCCGTTTTACGCGGTTTTCCGGGGGTTTCTGCATCCTGCGGGTGTGTGTCGCGCCCGCCACGCTGCCGCCGTTGTGGGCCGTTCCTGGGCCTCCTGTGCATGAAAAAAGGACGCCGACCGCCGCCGACGCCCATGATCTCAAGATTGTTGTTAAACTGCGGGCCGTTCCCACCTCAAAAGTGCCGTTTCCCGTTGAAATAGCGGGGTTTCCCGACTTCTCCCGCCCCGTCCCGGTTTATCCCGCATTTCTCAAATACGTTGTCCCCGTACATCAGCACGCAAAAAGAGCCGCGCCCTTTTGGGGCACGGCTCTGCGGTTGGATCTGGGATGTACGCGCTCAGGCGGTCTCTTCCACGCTCTGAGCGGCGGCACGGCCTGCTTCCAGCTTCTGCTTGAAACGGCCGCTGGCCTTGAAGCCGGGGATGGAGGTGGACTCCAGACGGCTGGAGACCTTGGTCTTGGGGTTGGTGTAAGCCTTGGGCTTGCGGGGACGCATCTCAAAACGGCCAAAGCCGGCAATGGTCACCTTCTCGTCTGCACGCAGGCAGTCAGCGATCTGGTCAAACAAAGCGTCCATCGTGGTCTCGACCTGTGCTTCGGTAAAGCCGGTCTTGCGTGCCACGGTTTCGATCATCTGGGAACGAGTCATTGTATCGATATCCTCCTGGAACGTCCAAAAGTAACGTCTTTTGGCAAATTTTGCGTTGTTGAGTATAACAAATGCAGCCC
>NZ_JAXJZK010000029.1:0-144403 GCF_036306485.1 Gemmiger sp.
AAGCTGCACAAGAAGCTGGCTACCACCTTCATCTACGTTACCCATGACCAGACCGAGGCCATGACGATGGGCGACCGCATCGTCGTCATGAAGGACGGCGTCATCCAGCAGGTCGATACCCCGCAGAACCTGTACGATTATCCCTGCAACATGTTCGTCGCAGGCTTCATCGGCAGCCCCCAGATGAACTTCCTGGACGGCATCCTGCAGAAGAACGGCGATACCTTCGTCGTCGATCTGGCCGGCACCACGGTTCCCCTGCCGAAGGAGAAGACCGCGGACGGCAAGCTGAATGCTTACGTCGGCAAGACCCTGAAGGTCGGCATCCGTCCCGAGGACATCGATGACGATCCCGAGTTCCTCGAGAAGCATCCCGACAGCCACATCAACGCCGAAGTCGAAGTCTCCGAGCTGATGGGCGCCGAGATCTACCTGTACCTGACCTACAAGGGCCAGAACCTGATGGCTCGTGTCGGACCGACCTCCAAGTCCCGCCGCGGCGACAAGGTCGTGATGGCTCTCGATACCAACAAGATCCATCTGTTCGATCCTGAGTCTGAGCTGACTCTGCTCAACTGATTTTCCTCCGAACTGCTCAAGCGGCTCCGCTCTTCACGGCGGAGCCGCTTTTTTACAGGAAAATTCCGCCGGACCGAGGAGGCGAGTACCACGCAGATTACCGACCTGCTCTCAGCCGACCGCATTGCGCTGAGGGTGAACCTGGACAACAAACGAATGGCCATCCATGCCCTGACCGGCCTGATGAAACGCAGCGGCTGTCTGCGTGACCCTTCCGCTTTTGAAAAGGCGGTCCTCGAGCGGGAAGCGCAGGGGACCACGGGGGTCGGCGGTGGGATCGCCATTCCCCACGGCAAAAGTGATGCCGTGCTGGCCCCTGCCCTGGCAGCGGTCACCCTCAAGACTCCCATCGACTACCAGGCGCTGGACGGCGCACCGGTGCGGCTGATCTTCCTGATCGCGGCCCCGGCCGGTGCCGATGATTTGCACATCCAGGTGCTGGCCAAGCTCGCACAGCTCCTGATGGAACCGGATTTCTGTACTGCCCTGCTGGAGGCACAGGACCCCGGGGCCTTCCTGGATGTCATCGCCCAGCGGGAACAGACCGGCACCGCTCACGAAGCCCGGGTCGAGGCCGCCCGGCCGTCCCAGCCCTGTCCGCGGGTGCTGGCGGTCACGGCCTGCCCGACCGGCATCGCCCATACCTATATGGCGGCGGAAGCCCTGGAAGCCAAGGCCCAGGAGATGGGAATTCCCATCAAGGTCGAGACCAACGGCGCGGACGGCGCCAAGAACCTGCTGACCGCCGACGACATCGCGGGCTGTGAGTGCATCCTCGTGGCGGCCGACAAGGCCGTCGAGACCGAGCGCTTTGCCGGCAAACCGGTGCTGAAAGTCCCGGTGTCCGAGGCGCTCAAGGAACCCGAACAGCTGCTGCACCGCGCGCTGTCCGGCACGGTGCCGGTCTTCACCGGGGCGACCGACCCGCCGCCCATCCCGGTCATTCCGGAGGTGACCTCCCACCGCAGCGCCATGACGGCCCTCGGCCACAAATTCTATGCCGATCTGATGAACGGCATCGCCCACATGATCCCCTTTGTCACGGGCGGCGGCATCCTGCTCGCACTGAGCTACTTCCTGGATGGCAGCAACGCCGGCGCCGCCGCGTTCGGCACCGGGACCGTCCTGGCCAAGGTGGCCCGCACGCTGGGCAACACCGCCTTCAATATGATGTACCCCGTGCTGGCCGGCTATATCGCGGTGGCCATCGGGGAACTGCCCGCGCTGCTGCCCGGCATGATGGGCGGTATGCTGGCCTACACCGGCATGACCAGCGCCTCCAGCGAATCCTGGGTTTCGTCGGGGTTCTGGGGCGCGCTGCTCGCCGGCTTTGTGGCGGGCTTCCTGATCCGCTTCCTGCGGCGGGCCCTGACCCGCTTCCCCAGCGCCGTCGAACAGATCAAGACAACGCTGATCTATCCGGTCATCAGTCTGGCAGTCATCGGCCTGCTGATGGTGTTCTTCGTCAATCCGCCGCTCGGCAGCTTCAACGAATGGCTCTACCGCTGCCTGGACCAGATGCAGGGCGGCAGCCGCATCGTCCTGTCGGCGGTGCTGGGCGCCATGATGGCGGTGGATTTCGGCGGCCCGATCAACAAGGCGGCCTACCTCTTCGGCACCGTCACCCTGATGAGCGGCCAGCAGGGCTTCATGGCGGCGGTCATGGTGGGCGGCATGGTCCCGCCCATCGGCGTCGCCCTGGCCTGCACCCTCTTCCCCCAGAAATTCACCAGCCGGGAACGCCACACGGCGCTGAGCAACTATTTCCTCGGCGCGAGCTTCATCACCGAGGGCGCACTGCCCTTTGTGCTGCGCGACCCGCTGCGGGTCATCCCCAGCTGTATGGTCGGCTCCGGCGTGGCGGCCGCCATCTGTGCCATCTTCCGGTGCGGCATCCCCGCGCCCCACGGCGGCCTCTTCCTGCTGCCGCTGACCACCCATCCGCTGTACTTCCTGCTGGCGCTGGTGGTCGGCAGCTTCCTCACGGCCCTGCTGCTCGGTGCACTCAAGAGTGCCCCGGCGGAGGAGTGAAATAACCAAAAAATCAGGCCCGGCTTTGTGCAATACCGCCAAAGCCGGGCCTGATGTCATCCTTCTCCGATTTCACAGCCGGGATAGTAGTAGGTCAGAATCTGCTGCCACGAGGCGCCGCCCTCCGCCATGGCCCGGGCCCCGTACTGGCTCAGCCCGACGCCGTGTCCGTAGCCGCGCGTCGTGATGACAAACTCACCGCCCCGCCAGGCGATGGCAAAACAGGCGCTGCGCAGACTCAGCGCCTGGCGCACCCGGGTACCCGATACCGACTGCCCGCACAGCTCAATGCTCCGCACATAGCCGGCCTCGTCCCAGACCGCGTCGCCCACCCATTCCGAGGCATCGCCCTCCGGCGTCAGCCCCAGCGAACCCAGCGCGTCGGATACCTGATCGGCACTGTACTGGACTGTCACCTCGTAATCCTCACAGAAGCGGTCCCACGCCGAATCCACCCCCTGCAGATAGGGCAGGGCGGTCTGCCAGACGTTCTGGCTGGCCTCGGTGCGCCCGCAGCTGATCGCATGGTAGCAGGCGGCGGCAGGCTGTCCGTTGTAGAGCAGGACCGAGGCCCCCACCCGGTCGGCCAGCCCGGCCAGACGGCTGCGGTTGTCGGCATAGGCATCCCCCCAGCGGCTCTGCAGGACCTCGTCGGTCGTCCAGCCGCTGCACCGGTCGCTGTTGACGGTAAAGATGGTGCCCTGAAGGACCTGATACAGCGCATAGCTGCGGCTGGCCACCATCTGGGCGCAGATCGCGTCCTCCGGCCAGTCGGGGGGCATCTCACAGGCCGCCGCTCCGATCAGGAACTCCGGCACCGACAGCGTCCGCTCCGCCTGGATGGCCTCGTCGTAGAGGGTTACCTCGGCGGGAACCGGCGCGGCGTCGGGCAGCGCGGTCTCCGGGGAGGCCGTGACTTCCGGCACCGCATCCCCGGACGCCGGGGCAGGGAAGAGCAGACACAGAAAGGGAACCGCGCCGCTGAGCAGGACCAGCAGGGCGGCCGAGAGCAAAGTCCGTTTCAAGGGTGTACCTCCGGGCGGGACGGCTTGCATTTTGCGGCGGGGCACCGTATAATAAGACTGCCTGCCGGCCGCAGCAGCGGCCCGGCTGCAGGCAGACGGACCGCAGAGCCTGTCCTCTTCGCCCGTTACCATTGTATTCGCCGCCAAACGGCAATATGCCCGGCGGGAAAGGATCTTTCATGAAAACTTTCAGCCGTCGTTTTCTCCTGCCCGCCGCGATCTGCCTGGTGCTGGGCATCCTGCGCGCGGTCGATCTGGCGCTGTTCACCGATCCGCAGACCGGCTTTGTCACCGACAACGCCGTTGTGCTGCGCTATCTTGTGCCGCTGGCTGCCGCGGTGCTTCTCTGGCTGACCGGCAGAGGGGTCCCGGACGGCAGGACGGTCCCGGGCCGCGGCCTGTCGGCGGGGCTGGCGGTCTCCGGCCTGCTGCTGGCGGCGGCAGGGGCGGCGTCCCTGCCCTCGCTGACCGATACGCTGCTCTACCTCCTCGCGGGGCTTGGCCTGATCGGCCTGGCGGTTGTCGCCGCCCGCCCGCGGGAGGTCCCGCCCTCGGTCCTCTGGTTCCTGCCCGGCGTGGCCGGAATGCTCTGGGTGCTCATCCAGCGGTTTTCGGTGGTGCCCGCCTCGGTCGTGCGGCTGGGCTGCACCTTCCGGGTGCTCAGCGCCGCCGCGGCTCTGCTGCTGCTCCAGTCTCTCCTCAAGGGACTGCTGCTGCCCGACCGCCCCGCCGGCCGCGCCTGGTTCCGGTACGGCTGGATGGCACTGCTGTTCTGCACGCTGCATGAACTGCCCCAGGCCGTCTTTGAACTGGTCTGCGGTGCCGTCACGCTGCCCCAGCTGCTGGTCAGCGCGGGGCTGGGCGTCTTTGGCCTGTGCGGCCTGTGGGCGGCCCTGGCCGCCTCACGGTGCGGCGCAGACGCCGTTGAGAAATAAATACAGCAATCCGTAACGATCCTCCAGCAGCGCTGCGCTGCCAGGGGATTTTTTCAGCGGCAGGTCCACGGCCAGCGGCAGCAGCGCCGCCGCCGAGAACGCCCCGCTGCCGGCCACGGCGGTGCCGCCCGCCTGCCGGGCCATCCGCCGCCACAGGGGCGGCACCGCGCCGCCGCGCCCCGTGGGGCCCCGCACACAGAGCAGCGCCGCGCCGTGCAGCGGGCGGCACTCCACCACAACGGGCCCGCCGCCCGGCAGGGACCGCCGCACGGCATCCAGCAGCGCGGCCCGCAGCAGCTCCCCCCGGACCCGCACCGGCAGACACTCCTGCCCCGGCAGGGCGGCATACAGCCAGCCGGGGCGCCGCCGCACCGCGCCGCGCAGCGCCGTGCAGACTGCGTCCAGCTCGCCGGCCAGATCCGCCGCCTGGACCGGCTCGGCGTCCGCCTGCAGCAGCTCCCGCACCGTCAGCCGGCGCAGACGCTCCAGCACCGGCCCGGGGTCCAGACCCGCCAGCGCCCGGCGCGCCGCTTCCTCGGCCAGCTCGGCCCGGCTTTCCTGATTCATCGGGTCCCCCTCCCTTGCAGACACTGCCCCTAGTCTGCCCGTTCCCGGGGCCCCGCTGCCGTGGTAAATGTTGACATAACGCTGTAAGATTGGCAAAAAATACGAAATATTTTTGCTCAAAACAGAATTTTTGAAACTTTGGCGTTAAAATTATAACGAACCCTCTTGCAGTTTTCGGAAGAATAGGGTACAATAGGATCAGACCGAAATGCGGCAGTCTGCCGCAAAGGTGGAGCGGGAATCTCCCGTTCCGAGTATAAATTCTTTGGGAGGATTTTACTATGGCTGTTAAAGTTGCTATCAATGGTTTTGGCCGTATCGGCCGTCTGGCCTTCCGTCAGATGTTTGAGGCTGAGGGCTATGAAGTCGTCGCCATCAACGATCTGACCAGCCCCAAGATGCTGGCTCATCTGCTGAAGTACGACACCGCGCAGGGCTCCTTCCTGGGCAAGATCGGCGAGCACAAGCACACCGTCGAGTCCACCGAGGATTCCATCATCGTTGACGGCAAGGAGATCAAGATCTACGCCGTTAAGGATGCCAAGGATTGCCCCTGGGGCGAGATCGGCGTTGACGTCGTTCTCGAGTGCACCGGCTTCTACACCAGCAAGGAAAAGAGCATGGCTCACATTGCTGCCGGCGCCAAGAAGGTCGTTATCTCCGCTCCTGCCGGCAACGACCTGAAGACCATCGTCTACTCTGTCAACGAGAAGACCCTGACCGCTGACGACCAGATCATCAGCGCTGCTTCCTGCACCACCAACTGCCTGGCTCCGATGGCCGACACCCTGAACAAGACCTACCCCATCGTCTCCGGCATCATGACCACCGTTCATGCTTACACCGGCGACCAGATGATCCTGGACGGCCCGCAGCGCAAGGGTGACCTGCGTCGTGCCCGCGCCGGCGCTCAGAACATCGTGCCCAACAGCACCGGTGCTGCCAAGGCCATCGGTCTGGTCATCCCCGAGCTGAACGGCAAGCTGATCGGCTCTGCCCAGCGTGTCCCCGTTCCCACCGGCTCCACCACCATCCTGGTTGCCGTTGTCAAGGGCAAGGACGTCACCAAGGAGAGCATCAACGCCGCTATGAAGGCTGCCGCCTCTGAGAGCTTCGGCTACAACGAGGATCCCATCGTTTCTTCCGATGTCATCGGCATGCGCTACGGCTCCCTGTTCGATGCCACCCAGACCATGGTCACCAAGATCGACGACGACACCTATCAGGTTCAGGTCGTGTCCTGGTACGACAACGAGAACAGCTACACCAGCCAGATGGTCCGCACCATCAAGTACTTCGCTGAGCTGTAATCGATATCTTCCCAAAGCCAGCCGCCGCCCCGCAGCAGATTTCCTGCCGCGGGGCGGCATTTTTTTTTGCCCGTTCCGCTGTTGAGGGACGGAACCCAAAAAGGCCGCCCGCCTCTGCCGGAATGTGCAGAAGCGGACGGCCTGTTTCGGTTCTACGGTTCAATGACGATCTTGTCCTTGGCATATTCCAGAGCCAGACCGATCAGTTCGTTGCGGGACCGATTGGTTTTCCTGGCCAGATCGTCATAAAAATCCACAATGGATTTGTCCACACGAATGGTGAACATGACGGGTTCGGTCTTTTTTGTAATTTTCAGTTCGTCCATTGCATCATCCCCCATGGATACTATGACATAGTTTTTGAAATAAATACAGGGTTAAAATGTGTTGAAAAATAAACATAACAAGGCGCCCGGACGGTGGAATGGAGACAGGTAACCTCCTGCGGGTCCTGAACCGCACGGTTCCGCTTGTATTTCTCCGCGCGCTGTGCTATACTGTTATCGACATATATCGGAAACGGAGGTGCCCGAATGGCCAGACCCAGCCGCTGCCGGCGCGTATGCCTGGAGCCGGAATATGACCGGTTTGCCCCGGACGGACCGGGGGCCGGGGAAGCTGTCCTTCTGACGGTGGACGAATACGAGACGATCCGCCTGATCGACTACGAGGGACTGACCCACGAGCAGTGTGCCCGCCAGATGGGAATTTCGCGCACCACCGTCACCGAGATCTATGAACACGCACGATTTCAGCTGTCGGACTGCCTGGTCAACGGCAAGACGCTGCACATCACGGGCGGCAACTACCGGCTCTGCGACGGTTCCGCCCGGGCCTGCTGCGGCAGGCGGTGCGGCCGCGCCGAGCTGAACCCCGGCAATCCGCAGCACGACAAAGGAGAATCCATCATGAAAATCGCAGTGACCTATGACAACGGGATGATTTTTCAGCATTTCGGCCATACCGAACAGTTCAAGCTCTATGACGTGCAGGACGGCAAGGTGACCGGTACCCGCATTGTCGGCACCGAGGGCAGCGGCCACGGCGCCCTGGCCGGTCTGCTGGCCGGGCTGGGCGTCGATACGCTGATCTGCGGCGGCATCGGCGGCGGGGCACAGAACGCCCTCTCGGCGGCGGGCATCCGGCTGTTCGGCGGCGTTTCGGGCAGTGCCGACGCGGCGGTGGAAGCCCTGCTCTCCGGCGGGCTGAACTACAACCCCGATGTCCACTGTGACCATCACGGCGAAGGCCACACCTGCGGCCATCCTGGGGAAGGACACCCCGGCTGCGGCGGCAGCTGCCATTGATCCCATGACAAAAAGCGGCGCTTTCCCGGTCAGAACGACCGGCGGAAAGCGCCGCTTTTTCCTTTTGTCAGTCCCGGCTGTACAGGTCCCGGGTGTAGACCTTTTCCGGCACATCGGCCAGATCGGCCGAGGCGCGGTTGGCCAGAATCACGTCACAGCACGCCTTGAAGTCCGCCAGATCGCGCACCACACGGCAGCCGCGGAAGGTGTCCTCCTTGAGCGTCGGCTCGTAGATCAGCACCGGCACCCCCTCGGCCAGAATCCGCTTCATCACGTCCTGGATGCTGGACTGCCGGAAATTGTCGCTGCCCGCCTTCATGGTCAGCCGGTAGACGCCCACCGTCCCGGGATGGCGGCGCAGCACCTGCTCAGCGATGAAATCCTTGCGGGTGGCGTTGGAATCCACAATCGCCTTGATCAGATTCTGCGGCACATCGCGGTAGTTGGCCAGCAGCTGTTTGCTGTCCTTGGGCAGACAGTATCCGCCGTAGCCGAAACTCGGATTGTTGTAGCTGTCCCGGATGCGGGGGTCCAGACAGACGCCGTCAATGATGGAACGGGTGTCCAGTCCGCGCACCTGGGCGTAGGTGTCCAGCTCGTTGAAATAGGCGACCCGCAGGGCCAGATAGGTGTTCGCAAAGAGCTTGATGGCCTCGGCCTCGGTCAGGCCGGGGAAGAGGGTCGGGATGTCCTGCTTGATGGCGCCCTCCTGCAGCAGGGCCGCAAAGCGGTGCGCCCGCTCCTCCATGACCGGGTCATCCTGGGGCACGCCGACGACGATGCGGCTGGGATAGAGGTTGTCGTACAGCGCATGGCCTTCCCGCAGGAACTCGGGGCTGAACAGAATGCGGGGATTGTCAAAGCGTTCCCGCACGCGGCAGGTATACCCCACCGGAATCGTGGACTTGATCACGACGGTCGCTTCGGGCGCGTACTGCTTGGCCAGCGTCAGGACGGCCTCGACGCTCGAGGTGTCAAAATAATTTTTCTCCTCGTCGTAGTTGGTCGGCGTCGAGATGATGATGAACTCCGCACCGGTGTAGGCTGCGGCGGCATCCGTCGTGGCGCGCAGATTCAGGTCGCGGTGCGCCAGATAGTCCTCGATCTCCCGGTCCACAATGGGGGAGCGGCGCGCATTGACGGCCTCCACCTTGTCGGGCAGCACATCCACCGCCCAGACCTCGTTGTGCTGGGCCAGCAGAATGCTGTTGGAAAGCCCCACATATCCTGTGCCCGCCACTGCAATTTTCATGATCGTCCCTGCCCTTTCGCGTATTTTCCTTATTATAACACAGACCTTGTCTCTTGCCAAATCCCCGCGGAAATGCTATACTAAATCAAAATACGCCGGACAGGCAGAAGGAAAGACGCAATGAAGGACTATTCGGGACTGCTGCGCAAGACCAGCGCATACAAATAAGCCCATCCTTCCCGAAGTGTACCCTTCTGCAAATCTGAGAAATATTCCGGCAAATACCAGGGAAAGCTGTGCATTGGGCACGGTGCGCCGTGGCATATTTGCCATGGCGCTTTGTTTTTTGCAGGGGTACACCGTTTCTGAACATGTAGGAACAGAAAGATGGTGCTTTCCCGATGAATCTCAAAAAACAGGCTTTTCATATTTACAGTTACGCTTTTGCCTCCTGCCTGGCCGTGACCGATGCGGTGTGGGTCGTGCTGCTCACGGCGCGGGGCTTCACACTGGCCCAGGTCGGACTGGCCGAGGGCATCTTCCACTGCGTCAGCCTCGCCGCCGAGCTGCCCAGCGGCACGGCGGCCGATCTGCTGGGCCGGCGCCGCACGCTGGCGCTGTCCGGCCTGATGGCCTGCGCCGGCGCCCTGGTGATGGCGCTGGGCCACGACTTCGCGTCGGTCTGCCTCTCGATGGCACTGCAGGCGCTGAGCTACAACCTGATCTCCGGCACGCTGGAGGCGCTCAGCTACGACAGCCTGGTGCAGGCCGGCCGCAGCGAAACCTTCCTGCAGCTGGATGCCAACTGCAGCCAGCTGCAATCCGCGGCCCAGCTCATCAGCAACGCCTGCAGCCTGCTCTCGGCCTGGTTCAGCTACCTGGGTCTCTATCTGATCGAGGCCGTGGTCGCCCTGCTGCGCACCGCGGCGGCGTTGGGACTCGAGGAACCCGTCGTGACGGCCACCCAGGCCGCCCGGCGGGAACATCCGCTGCGCAACCTCCGCACCGATCTGCGCCGGCATCTGCGGCAGACATCGGAATTCCTGCGCGGCAGCCGGCGGGCCCGGCAGTGCATTGCAGCGGATGCCGTCATCTCGCTGCCCGCCTATCTCAGCGGCATGTACCTGCAGCAGCGCCTTGTGGAGAACGGATTCCCCACCCGCTGGCTGGGACTGCCGCTTCTGCTCGGCGTCACGGGCGGGATGTTCGGCGTCGCCGTGGGGCGCCGTCTGACCATCCGGCGGCTCCGGCCCTGGTACCTCTTCACGGCCCTGCTCTGCGCGGGCGGAACCGTGGCGGCGGGCTGCGCGCCCATCCCGCTGGCGGTGGCGGGCAGCATGCTCATCTCGGCCAGCACCCAGATGTGGTTCCTGCACGCCCAGAAGGCTTTGCACGACGCCTTCCCCAGCGACCAGCGGGCCACCCTCGTCAGCGTGGACAGCATGGCGTACAGCGTCCTGATGATCGTCGCCAGCCCCGTGACCGGCTGGGCGGGCGATCTGACCGGTCATTCCGGCGCGGGACTGCTGCTGCTTGGTGCGGTGGTGCTGTGCTCCGGCCTTGCGGTTCTGTTGCCAAAACGGATTATAAAATAAAATTATACAAATCGGAAAGAAGGGCGCGGCATGAAGGAACGACTTCCGGCAAGATGGCGGCGATGGTCGCTGCTGCAGGTTCTGGTCTGTCTGGCGGTGCTGTCGGTGGCGGCTTCGGCCGCCGCCGTCACGGGCATTCTCCGCCGCAGCACCAACCCGATGTTTTCGCTGCGCCAGACGATGGAGGTCCCCGAGCTCACGGGCCTGACGCGGGAAGAGGCTGCGGCCGATGCCGGCGCCCTGACGCTGGTCTGGGTGGAGCGCTACCATGACGCCCCGGCCGGACAGGTGGTGGCCCAGCGCCCCGCCGCAGGCACCCGCGTCAAGGAGGGCCAGCAGCTTGTGGTGGAAGTCAGCCTGGGCGAACACCTCGTCACGGTCCCGGCCCTGACCGGCCTGTCCCGGTCGGAGGCGCTGGACACACTGCGGGCGGCAGGCTTTGCGACGGCGGTGGAATTCATCCGGGACGACCCGACGCTGCCCGCCGATACGGTGATCCGCACCGACCCCGCCGGGGGAACCGCCCTGGAGGCGGGCAGTGTGGTGACTCTCACGGTGGCGCGGGCGGTGTCCGACCCGTTCCGCCCCGTGCCCAGCCTGATCGGGCTCAGCGTCGCCGAGGCCCGGCGGCAGCTGGCGGCCCTCGATCTGCTGCCCACCACCAGCCCCGCTAACCGGCAGACCGGTACGGTGACGGCCCAGGACCCGCTGCCCGGCACCCTCCTGCGGCGCAATGAACATGTCCGCCTGACCGTCACAGAGTGAGCGGCAGAGAAAAAATAAAATATTTTTGAAAAAAAGGTTGACATTTTGCCAGCGTATGCTATAATAAATAAGCGTTCGGAAGTTACGGATGACTTCCTGAGCGGAATAGATGCGCTGGTAGCTCAGCTGGATAGAGTGTCTGACTACGAATCAGAAGGCCGGGGGTTCGAGTCCCTTCCAGCGCACCAAGGTTTCACGGAAACGTGAAACCTTTTTTTATTGCCTTTTTTCGGGAAGTGTCCGCCACACCCGATCCCCGCGCGGTCGGGCAAAATAAAATCGGAGAGCCCTGCGGGGCTCTCCGATTTCGTTTGCAAGGTCAGTCCATCCGGACGCCCTCCAGCAGCATCTGTTCAAAGGCGTGGGCGGCCACACTGGGGGCGCGGCGCTTGTCCCGCACCAGCGAGATCTGCCGCAGCGAGATGGTCTCATACAGCGGCACCTCAAAGACTTCCTGACGGCTCAGGGCGTCCCGCACAAAATCCAGCGGCACAAACCCCAGGCCCAGCCCGCTCTTGACCAGCGGCAGAATCTGGTCCGCCGAGGCCGGCTCGGTGTCGGGCTGGAGCACCAGGCCATGCTTGAGGTACAGCTGGTTGTAAAAGGCGTAGGTCATCGTGTCCGGACCCAGGCAGATCAGCGGATACTGCTGCAGCTCGGCCAGATGATGCGGCTTGTCGGCCAGGTCCCGCAGATTGGGCCCCGCGATCAGCACTTCCTGGAAGGAGGCCAGCATGGTCTCCCGCATCGCCTTCTCGATCTTGGAGGGGGTCGAAATCACGATCAGGTCCACCAGGCCGCGGCTCAGCGCCGCGATGGCCTGCGGCGTCGAATGGCTCACAATGCGCATCCGGATGTCGGGGTACCGCTGCCGGAACATCTGCAGCTTGTCCAGCAAAAAGACGTTCAGCGCGGTCTCGCTGGCGCCCACTGTGATGGTGCCGTTCTGCAGCCCGGCGTTGCCGGCCAGTTCATCCTCGGCGGCCTGCAGCTGGTTCTGGGCGATCTCGACATGAAAATACAGCGTTTTGCCCTCCGGCGTCAGCGTGATGCCCTGATTGCTGCGCACCAGCAGCTTGCATCCCAGCTGCTCTTCCAGGCGGTTCATCGCCCGCGTGATGTTGGGCTGATTGGAGCAAAGAACATTCGCCGCTTTGGTGAAACTGTGATATTTGCAGACATAATAGAAAATCCGATAGTATTCGTAGTTGACGTTCATGTACTGTTGCTCCATATCAAATTGACATAGTGGATATGTAAAACATATATTTTACATTGGCCGTTACCGAAAGTATAATACGACATGTAAAAAAATTCAAGGACAGTTTACAGCAGTATGCACAAGAATACCGCAGAAAAGGGAGGAAGTCGGTTTGGCCAGCCTGTTTGCCGCGCACCATGGGCAGATGTCTGATGCGTTCCGGACCACGATATTCCTGACATTGTCGGGCGGGTTCCAGGACGCCTACACCTACATGGGGCGCGGACATGTCTTTGCCAATGCTCAGACAGGCAACATTGTCCTGTGCGCGACCCATCTGTGTGAGGGGGAACTTTCCGAAGCCCTGCGGTATCTGACCCCGCTGCTTGCCTTTGCGGCGGGGGTGTATTTTGCGGAATGGGTGCGCCGGCACTGGCGCAGCGAGAAGTTTCACTGGCGGCAGTTCATCCTGCTGCTGGAGATTCTTTTCCTGCTGGTGGTGGGCTTTGTGCCGGAAGGCGGCAACGCCCTGGCCAATGCGCTGGTCAGCTTTGTCTGTGCCATGCAGGTGCAGTCTTTCCGCAAAGTGCACGGCAATGCGTACGCCAGCACCATGTGCATCGGCAATCTGCGCAGCGGCATGCACAATCTGTATGCCGGCCTGCACGGGACGGACCGCACACCGCTGCACCGTGCCGCACAGTATTTTGGTGTGATCGGACTGTTTGCGGTGGGAGCCGCCGCGGGCAGTCTGCTCACGATGCGGTACGGCTTCCGGGTCATCTGGTGCTGCTGTGCGCTGCTGGCTGTCAGCCTGGGCCTGATGTTCATCCGGGAGGAGGAATCGGGTTCCGGCCCGATCTGAACCGGGCGACCAACGGCCAAACAAAAACGAAAGGGCGGGAATGTAGTATGATGGTACAAATCGTTGCGGCCGCCATCTTTCTCGTGATGTTCATTCTGATCATCTCGGGCAAGGTGGAACGGCACTATGTCACACTCGGCTGCGGTGCAGCCACCCTGATTCTGGTGTTCGGACTGGGAATGCACAGTCTGGCCGCCATTGATCGCACCCTGAATCTGGAAAGCATCTTTACGCTGTCTTTCTGGTACACGGGCGGTGCGGAATCTGCCGCTTCGGGCGGCATCAACTGGCAGACGATCATCTTCATCGCCGGTATGATGATCATGGTGCAGGGCATGTCCCGCGCCGGCTTCTTCAACTGGCTGTGCATGTGGATCGCCAAGCTGGTGCACTATCGGGTCATCCCGATCTTCATCACCTTCATGGTGCTGTCCTTCGCGCTGTCCATGTTCATTGACAGCATC
Source organism: Gemmiger sp. (assembly GCF_036306485.1). Taxonomy (GTDB): domain Bacteria; phylum Bacillota; class Clostridia; order Oscillospirales; family Ruminococcaceae; genus Gemmiger. The sequence continues at coordinate 13,837 of NZ_JAXJZK010000029.1, forward strand.
ACTGTCATCCTGTTCCTGGCCGCCATCACCATCGAGCTGGCGCGTCTGCTCAACTTCCCGCCGGTTCCGATGATCCTGGCCGAAGTGTTCTGCGCCAACCTGGGCGGCTCGGCCACCATGTGCGGTGACCCGCCGAACATCATCATCGGCACCGCGCTGGGCTACTCCTTTGCGGACTTCGTGCTCAACACCGGCCTGATCGCGGTGGTCTGCCTGGTGCTCTGCGTGGTTTACTTCTACTTCATCTTCCGCAAGGAACTGCTGGCCAACGCCAACCAGAACCCGCCGGAGAATGCACCCCGTCCCGAGGACATGATCACCGGCAAGCGCCGTTTCATCGCCAGCTGCATGATCTTCGGCCTGGCCGTGGTCCTGCTGGTCACCCATGCCCAGACCGGCCTGACGGTTGCCACCATCGGCGCCGTGGTCGCCTTGCTGACCATCATTGTGGCCAAGCGCAAGGCCTTTGAGGTCGTCCGCCGCATCGACATCCCGACGCTGCTCTTCTTTGTGGGTCTGTTCATCGTCGTCAGCGGCCTGGAGGAAACCGGCGTGCTGACCCTGCTGGCCGACTTCATCGGCAACGCCAGCGGCGGCAACCTGGCCATCATGGTGGCCATCATCCTGTGGATCTCGGCCTTTGCCAGTGCCTTCATCGACAACATCCCCTTCGCGGCCACGATGATTCCGGTCATCCAGAACCTGGCTGCCGTCGAGGGTGTGCCGCTGACCACGCTGGCCTGGACGCTGGCCATCGGTACCGACGTGGGCGGCAGTGCGACCCCCATCGGCGCATCGGCCAACGTGGTGGGCGTTTCCACCGCCACCTCCCGCGGTTACAAGATCGGCTGGGGCAAGTACTGCCTGGCCATGGTGCCCGCCACCGTCATGGTGGTGGCGGTTGCCAACCTCGTGATTTACGCAAGATATCTCTGATCATTCATGCCGCGGCAGATCGCAGTTCCGATCTGCCGCTTTTTTCGGTACAGAAAGGAGTCATCATGATGCAGGTCCGGACACAGCAGATCCGTCTGACATTGCGGGAAGATACCCTCGGCTATGAGATCGAGGCCCGCGGAACCCGCTGGCAGACCGCGGAGAACTGGCGCCCCGTGCTGGTCTGCCATGGGGAAGAAATCCCCTTCTCGGCCGCACAGACAATCCGCCACACCTGTTTTTCCAACGGTGTGGGGTGCGGCATCGAATCCCGCTTTTCGGGCTTCCCGGCGGGCGGCCGGATTGTGCCCTATGCCTTTGCGCTGCGGGCCTGGATTGAACAGAGTACCTCCTGCGTCCGGCTGGAATGGGCCCCGCTGTGTGAGGACGGCCTGACGGTGGACCGGGTCTGCTGGCCCGGCCCGCTCGAAGCCGCCGACCCCGCGCCCGGCTATGCGCTGCTCAACGCCTGCCAGGGGCTTCTGATCCCCGACGACTGGCCGGTGGAACTCGGCCGGCTGCCCTTCGGCGGACGGTTCGGCACGGCGGACGGGTATATGCCCTGGTTCGGCCAGGTCAGCGGACGACACGGCTACCTCGCCGTCTGCGAGACGCCCGCCAATGCCGGCTATCAGGCCGAGCATCCCGCCGGCGGCCCGCGGACCCGCATCGGCGTCTGGCTGGAACCCAGCCTCGGCCGGATGGCCGAGCGCCGCATCCTGCGGTATTCCTTCTTCGAGGACTGCGACTACAATACCCTGTGCAAGGCGTACCGGACCGATGCCCGGGAACAGGGCCGTCTGATCCCGCTGCGCTGCAAGGCGGCGCTGCTGCCGTCGGTCGAGCGGCTGATCGGCTGCGCCTTTGTCCATTTCGGCATCAAATCCCATGTGGAGCCCTCCTCGGATTTCTACGACGCCGAACACCCCGAAAAAAACGACAGCCTGGTCTCCTTTGCGCAGCGGGCCGAGCAGATCGGGCGGCTCCATGCCCTCGGCGTTCCCAAGCTCTACCTGCACCTGGACGGCTGGGCCCAGCCCGGCTACGACAATGCCCACCCCGACTACCTGCCCGCCTGCCGCGAGGCCGGCGGCTGGGCGGGAATGCGGGCGCTGGCCGAGACGGTGCAGGGCTACGGCTACCTCTTCGGTATCCATGACCAGTACCGGGACTACTACCGCTCCGCCCCGAGCTTTGACGAGGAATACGCCTGCCACCTGCCGCAGGGCGGCATCCCGCAGCATGCCCGGTGGGCCGGCGGCCCCCAGAGTTACCTCTGTGCGACCCAGGCACCCTACTATCTGCGCCGCAATTTCTCGCAGATCCGTGAAAACGGTGTCCGGCTGGACGGCGCGTATCTGGATGTCTTTACCTGCAACGAGGGCGACGAGTGCGACCATCCGCTGCACCGGATGACCCGCAGGGAGTGCTACGACTACCGCAACCGCTGCTTCTCCTACCTGATCGCGCAGGGCATCCTGCCCAGCTCGGAGGAGGTCAACGACTGGGCCATGGCCAACCTGGTGTTCTGCCACTATGCCCCTTACGATTTCATGCTGCGCCGTCCCGGCGCGCCGCGCTACGGCCTGCCGGTGCCGCTGTTCAACCTCGTCTATCATGAATGCGTCATCATCCCCTGGATGATGGAGGAAACCCCCGGCGAGGATTACATGCTCTACGCGCTGCTCAACGGCGGCGCGCCCTACCTGGTGCGGGAGGGCGCCTATCCCGACCAGGACGGCGCCTTCGGCACGGGCAGCGAGGCCCGGCTCGAGCACGCCGTCCGCCGCTGCCGCATCGTCACGGCCTTGCAGGAGCGGGTCGCCCACTGCGAGCTGGTCCGCCATGACCTGCTGCGCCCCGACGGAAGCCGCCAGCGGTCGGTCTTTTCGGACGGCACCTCGGTGGAGGTGGACTTCACCGACGGCAGCTGGCAGATTACCCCGCCGCTGTCCTGATCCCCCAGCATCCCGGACCGCCGGTCAGGCGGTCCGCTTTTTTTTTCGGAAATTGCTTCCAACCCCTTGCAATATACCCGGCGGGGGTATATAATAGGGTCAAAAGATACCCCCAGGGGGTATAAAGGAGGGGACGAGATGGCACAGACGGAACAAGAAAAGACCTGCTGCTGCCGCAGAAAGAAGCACCGCTCGGAGGAGGAAGTCCGCAAACTGATCCACCGGCTCAACCGCATTGAGGGGCAGATCCGCGGCATCCGCGGCATGATCGAGGACGAGGCGTACTGTGTGGACATCCTGGTCCAGAGCGCCGCCGCGACGGCGGCCATCAATGCCTTCAACCGGGAACTGCTGGCCGAGCATATCCGCACCTGTGTGGCGCAGGATCTGCGCGAGGGCCGGGACGAGACGATTGAAGAGCTGGTCAGCACCTTGCAGAAGCTGATGCGCTGACAGGGAGGAAAACGATGCAGCAATACGATGTGACGGGCATGAGCTGTGCGGCCTGCAGTGCCCGGGTCGAAAAGGCCGTTTCCAAGGTGCCGGGGGTCAGCGCCTGCTCGGTGAGCCTGCTGACCAACTCGATGGGGGTGGAGGGCACCGCCTCCCCCGAGCAGATTGTGGCGGCGGTCCGCGAGGCCGGCTACGGCGCCTCGGTCAAGGGGGCAAAGCCGGCCGCCGACGCGCAGGACAGTCTGCAGGACCGCGAAACCCCCGTGCTGGTGCGGCGGCTGGCGGCCTCGGCGGGATTTCTGATCCTGCTGATGTATGTCTCGATGGGCCACACGATGGCCGGCTGGCCGCTGCCCGCCTTCTTTGACGGCAACCCCGTGGCGGTGGCGCTGCTGGAACTGCTGCTCACCGCGGCGGTCATGGCCATCAACCAGAAATTCTTCATCAGCGGCTTCAAAAGCCTCTGGCACCGCGCGCCCAACATGGACACCCTCGTGGCCATGGGCTCGACGGCGGCCTTCGGGTACAGCACCGTCGCACTGTTTGCAATGACGGCCGACCAGGCGGCAGGGGATTTCGCCGCCGCCGCGCACCGGCTGCACTCGCTGTATTTTGAATCCGCCGCGATGATCCTGACCCTCATCACGGTGGGCAAGATGCTGGAGGCCCGCAGCAAGGGCCGCACCACCGACGCGCTGCGCAGCCTGATGCATCTGGCGCCCCGCACCGCCGTGCTGCTCCGCGACGGCAAGGAGACCGAGGTTCCGGTGGAGCAGGTCCGGGCCGGGGACGAGTTCGTCGTGCGGCCCGGCCAGAGCATCCCGGTGGACGGCGTCGTGCTGGAAGGCAGCAGCGCCGTCAATGAATCCGCCCTCACCGGCGAGAGCATCCCGGTGGACAAGCAGGCCGGCGACCCCGTCAGTGCCGCCACAACCAACCAGTCCGGCTTTCTGCGGTGCCGGGCCACCCGGGTCGGCGAGGACACCACCCTTTCCCAGATCATCCGGATGGTCAGCGACGCCGCCGCCACCAAGGCCCCCATCGCCAAGGTGGCCGACAAGGTCTCGGGCATTTTTGTGCCCGCCGTGCTGGTGCTGGCCGCCGTCACGCTGGCGGTCTGGCTGCTGCTCGGCCGCGACCCCGGCTTTGCGATCGCCCGGGCCATCAGCGTGCTGGTCATCAGCTGCCCCTGCGCCCTCGGCCTGGCCACGCCGGTCGCCATCATGGTGGGCAGCGGCGTGGGTGCGCGCAACGGCATCCTGTTCAAGACGGCGGTCTCGCTGGAGCAGACCGGCAAGGTGCAGATCGTCGCACTCGACAAGACCGGCACCCTGACCGCCGGCGAACCGCGGGTGACCGATGTGCTGCCCGCTCCCGGCTATGACAGCGAAACTCTGCTCCGGCTGGCCTGCGCCCTTGAACAGCGCAGCGAACACCCGCTGGCCCGGGCCGTGCTGCAGTACGGCAGGGAACAGGGCCTGCCCGACCAGCAAGTGACCGATTTTGCCGCCCTGCCCGGCAACGGCCTGCGGGCCGTGTGGCAGGGCAGGCAGCTCTGCGGCGGCAGCCAGGCCTTCATCGGCGGCAGGACCGCCATCCCGGCCGCAATCGCCGCACAGGCCGATGCTCTGGCCGCCGAGGGCAAGACCCCGCTGTTCTTCCTGGAGGAGGACCGCCTGGCCGGCGTTATCGCGGTGGCGGATGTCCTCAAGCCGGACAGCCCCGCCGCCGTGCAACAGCTGCGCGCGATGGGCCTGACGGTCGTCATGCTGACCGGCGACAACGCGCGCACCGCCCGGGCCGTCGGCCGTCAGGCCGGCGTGGATGAGGTCATTGCCGGGGTGCTGCCGGACGGCAAGGAGAGCGCCATCCGCCGCCTGCAGCAGCGGGGCCGCGTGGCCATGGTGGGCGACGGCATCAACGACGCCCCCGCCCTGACCCGCGCCGACGTGGGCATTGCGATCGGCGCCGGCACCGATGTGGCGATCGACGCCGCCGATGTCGTGCTGGTCCGCAGCCGGCTGTCCGATGTGCCGGCCGCGATCCGGCTCAGCCGCGCGACGCTGCGCAACATCCACGAAAACCTCTTCTGGGCCTTTTTCTACAACGCCATCGGCATTCCGCTGGCCGCGGGTGTGCTGATTCCGCTGGGGCTGACCCTCAACCCGATGTTCGGCGCGGCGGCGATGAGCCTGTCCAGTTTCTGCGTGGTGTCCAACGCGCTGCGGCTCAACTGGTTCCGGCTCTACGATGCCCGCCATGACCATCGCCACGGCAAGCCCCTTCCCCCCGTAAACGAACCGATTACCGAAGCAAAGGAGACAACAACCATGCAGATGACTCTGAAAATCGAGGGCATGATGTGTGCCCACTGTGAAGCCCGTGTCAAGAAGGCGCTGGAATCCCTGGACGCCGTGAGCGAAGCCCGGGTCAGCGCCCAGGACGGTACCGCCGTCGTGACGCTCAGCGGTGAAATCGACCGCGAAGCGCTCAAAAAGGCCGTCGAGGACCAGGATTACAAGGTCCTGTCCATCTCCTGAAAAGCCGGAACCCCCCTTGACAAGCCCCGCCGCAAGCGCTAAACTAAACATACCAAATGCAGTGCGGGGGAGTTCCGCGGGCAGGTGCCGTTTCAGAGAGCCGGGGCAGGTGAGAGCCGGCAGCGGTACGTCCGCGCCTGTCGCCCCCAAGCAGGTTCCGTGAACGGCGCAGCTCAGTAGCGGGGCCCGTCCCGCCCGCGTTATCCGGCGTTCAAGAGGCCTTTGCAAAAAGGCAATTTGGGTGGTACCGCGACTTGTGACTCTACAGGCCGTCCCATGTTGGAAGCATGGGGCGGCCTTTTTGTATGGCTCGCCCCGCGCAGGGCAGCATACACCGCAAAGGAGAGACAATCATGCCGAAAGAACTTGCCAAACAGTATGACCCCAAAGGCACCGAGGACCGCATTTATCAGGAATGGTGCGACAAGGGGTATTTCCACACGCAGATCGACCGGTCCAAAAAGCCGTTCACCATCGTCATGCCGCCGCCCAACGTCACGGGCCAGCTGCACATGGGCCACGCGATGGACGAAACCTGGCAGGACATCCTGACCCGCTACAAGCGGATGCAGGGCTACGCCGCGCTGTGGGTGCCCGGCACCGACCATGCCTCCATCGCGACCGAGGCGAAGGTTGTGGCCGCGATGCGTGAGGAGGGCCTGACCAAGGAGATGCTGGGCCGCGAGGGCTTCCTCAAGCGCGCCTGGGCCTGGAAAAACACCTACGGTTCCCGCATTGTCAGCCAGCTGAAAAAGCTCGGCTGCTCCTGCGACTGGCAGCGTGAGCGGTTCACGATGGATGAGGGCTGCTCCAACGCCGTGCGGGAAGTCTTTGTCCGGCTGTATGACAAGGGGCTGATCTACCGCGGCAACCGGATGGTCAACTGGTGCCCCCACTGCAACACCTCCATCTCGGACGCCGAGGTGGAATATGAGGAGAAGGACGGCAACTTCTGGCATCTGCTCTACCCGGTCAAGGAGACCGGCGAGATGCTGGAACTGGCCACGACCCGTCCCGAGACGATGCTCGGCGATACCGCCGTCGCCATCAATACCGACGACCCGCGCTACACCCATCTGCACGGCTGCCATGTCATCCTGCCGCTGCTGAACAAGGAAATCCCCATTGTCTGCGACGAGCACGCCGACATGGAGAAGGGCACCGGCGTCGTCAAGATCACGCCGGCCCATGACCCCAACGACTTTGAGGTCGGCAAGCGCCACAACCTGCCGGTGATCCGGGTCCTGACCTATGACGGTCATATGACCGGCGCCGCCGACAAGGCCGCCGCCGAGGCGCTCAAGGCTTCCGGCCATGCGTCGGCCGACGAGCCCGAGGTGCTGGACTGCGGCAAGTACGCCGGAATGACCACCGCCGAGGCCCGTAAGGCCATCCTGGAGGACCTGGAAGCCGGCGGCTACCTCAAGTCCACCGAGCCCCTCAAGCATGAGGTCGGCACCTGCTACCGCTGCCACACCGTCATCGAGCCGATGGTCTCCAAGCAGTGGTTTGTCCGGATGGAACCCCTGGCCGGCCCGGCCATCGAGAGCGTCGAGAAGGGCGAGATCAAGTTCGTCCCCGAGCGCTTCACCAAGAACTATCTGAACTGGATGAAGGGCAGCCGCGACTGGTGCATCAGCCGTCAGCTCTGGTGGGGCCACCGCATTCCGGCCTGGTACTGTGCCGACTGCGGCGCCACCATCGTCTCCAAGGAGGAGCCCCATACCTGCCCCAAGTGCGGCAGCACCGCCCTGCAGCAGGACCCCGACACGCTGGACACCTGGTTCTCCAGCGCGCTGTGGCCCTTCAGCACGCTGGGCTGGCCCGATGAGACCAGCGAGGATTACCGCTACTTCTATCCCACCAACACGCTGGTCACCGGCTATGACATCATCGGCTTCTGGGTTTCCCGCATGATCTTCTCGGGACTCGCCTACACCGGCCGCGCTCCCTTCGACACCGTGCTGATTCACGGCATTGTCCGCGACAGCCAGGGCCGCAAGATGAGCAAATCCCTGGGCAACGGCATTGACCCGCTCAAGGTCATCGACGAGTACGGCGCCGACGCGCTGCGCATGATGCTGATGGTCGGCTCCACCGCCGGCAACGATATGCGGTACAGCGATGAAAAGGTCCGTGCCAGCCGCAACTTTGCCAACAAGCTGTGGAACGCCGCCCGCTTTGTGCAGATGAACCTGCCCGAGGACTTTGTCCCCGGCATGCCCGACGAGTCGCTGCTGGATATGAGCGACAAGTGGGTGCTGTCCGAGCTGGCCCGCACCGCCGCCGAAGTCACCGCCAACCTCGACAAGTACGAGCTGGGTCTGGCGGCCGAGAAGGTCGAAAACTTCATCTGGGACATCTACTGTGACTGGTATATCGAGATCTGCAAGTCCCGCCTGAACGGCACCGATGCCCTCCAGGCCGACACGGCCCGCAAGGTGCTGGTCTGGGTGCTGGACAAGGCGCTCAAGCTGCTGCATCCCTTCATGCCCTTCATCACCGAGGAGATCTATCAGTCCCTGCCTGGCAGCGCCGAGACCATCATGAACGAAGCCTGGCCCGATGCCGCCGCCATGCAGAGCTGGCCGCAGGAATGTGCCGACTTTGAGACGCTGATGGATTATATCAAGGCCGTCCGCGCCACCCGCAGCGACATGAACGTCCATCCGGCCAAAAAGACCAGCATGATCATCGAGACGGCCAACCCGGCGGCCTTCCGCAAAGGCGAAGCCTACCTGGCGCGCTTTGCCTTCGCGACCGATGTGACGCTTGTCGATGCCTACACCGGCGACACGGCCGGCATGGTCACCGTCGTGACGCCGGCGGCCCGCGGCTTCATCCCGATGATGGAGCTGATCGACCGCGAGAAGGAGCTGGCCCGCCTCAACCGCGAGCTGGCCAAGGCCGAGAAGGAGGCCGCGATGTTCCGCAACCAGCTGTCCAACCCCAAGTTTGTGGAGCGCGCTCCCGAAAAACTGGTGGCCGAGACCCGCACCAAGATGGCCGCCGCGGAGGACAAACTGGCCAACATCCGCCAGTCCATCGCCGCCCTCGGCTGATCGGACCGGTATTCCGACAACAAAAAGAACGCCCTCCCGGCCGGGAGGGCGTTCTTTTTATCGGAAATCAGAACTTGAAGCTGTCCTTGAGGGTCACGATCCGGTTGTAGACGTGGGGGTCCTTGCTGTCCGGCGTGAAGTAGCCGGTGCGGACAAACTGGAACCGCTCGCCGGGCTTGGCGTCGGCCAGGCACTGCTCCAGCTTGGCGTGGGGGATCACCTGCACGCTGTCGGGGTTCAGGTAATCCTTGAAGTCGGCGCCGTCCGGAATCGCGTTCATGTTGGCTTCGGTGAACAGCTTGTCGTACAGCCGCACCTCGGCGTCCACACAGTGCGCGCAGCTGACCCAGTGGATGGTGCCGCGGACCTTGCGGCCGTCGGCGGGGTTGCCGTTGCGGGTCTCCAGATCGGCCTCGGCGTGGATGGCCACGACGTTGCCGTTCTCGTCCTTGTCCACGCCGGTGCAGCGCACGAGGTAGGCGCCCATCAGACGGACCTCGCTGCCCAGCGTCAGCCGCTTGAACTTCGGCGGCGGAACCTCAAAGAAGTCGCTGCGGTCAATCCAGACCTCGCGGGTGAAGGCCACCTGGCGGGTCGAGGTGTCGTTGGCGTCACGGTTGGGGTTGTTGGGCAGCTCAAACAGCTCGGTCTTGTCGGCCGGATAGTTGTCGATGATCAGCCGGACCGGGTCCAGCACCGCCACACGGCGGGCGGCCGACAGTTCCAGCTCGGCGCGCAGCACCGCTTCGAGCTGGCGCATGTCCACCAGGCTGTCCGCCTTCGCCACACCGGCCGAACGCACAAACTCAAAGATGCTGGTCGGCGTGTAGCCGCGGCGGCGCAGACCGCACAGCGTCGGCATCCGCGGGTCATCCCAGCCGTCCACGATGTGCTTCTCGACCAGTTCGCGCAGATAGCGCTTGCTCATGACGGTGTTGGTCACGTTCAGACGGGCGAATTCCCGCTGCTTGGGGAACTCGCTGCCGAACAGGTTGCTCACCACCCAGTCGTACAGCGGGCGGTGGTTCTCAAATTCCAGGCTGCACATCGAGTGGGTGATGCCCTCGATGGCGTCCTGGATCGGGTGGGCAAAGTCATACAGCGGATAGATGCACCACCGGTCGCCCTGGCGATGATGGGTCACATGCTTGATGCGGTAGATCGCCGGGTCGCGCAGGTTCATGTTGGGGCTGGCCAGATCAATCTTGGCGCGCAGCGTCTTTTCGCCGTCGGCAAACTCGCCGGCGCGCATCCGGCGGAACAGATCCAGGTTCTCCTCCGGCGTGCGGTCGCGGTAGGGACTCGGACGGCTGGGCTTGCCGGCATCGTTGCCGCGGTATTCCTGCATCTCCTCGCGGGTCAGGTCGTCCACATAGGCCTTGCCTTCCCGGATCAGCTTCTCGGCATACTCGTAGCAGCGGTCAAAGTAATCGCTGCCGTAAAACACGCCGCCGTTGGGCGTCGCACCCAGCCACTCCAGGTCCTTGAGGATGCTCTGCACATACTCGTCCCCCTCGCGGGCGGGGTTGGTGTCGTCAAAGCGCAGGTTGAACTTGCCGCCGTAGGTCTTGGCAGCCATATAATTGATATAAATCGCCTTGGCCGAGCCGATGTGCAGGTATCCGTTGGGCTCCGGCGGGAACCGGGTGTGAATCTCCTTCACCTTGCCCTGGGCCAGGTCCTCATCAATGACGTCGGTCAAAAAGTTGGAAAATTTTTCTTCTGACATAATATCCACCCCAAAGTTCAGATAATATCCTCTATTGTACAATAGTCGGTCCCTTTTTGCAAGACGGCACGGAAAAGAGCTGTCCGGCTTGACGGCAGGACCCGCCGTCGGGTATGCTGGAAGCAGAAGGAGGACTGCGGTATGAAATCACTCAAAAACCTGCTCACCGGCTTCGTGCTGCCGGTCATCGTGACGGCGGCGCTGTTTGTGGGCATTTCCATTGTCAAGGACGGGATGTATCTGCTGGGGGTGCCCGCCGTCGGGGAGGTGCAGCGGGTGACCGTCGCCTATCCCGCCCTGACGCCGGACGTGCGGGAAACCACCGACCCCGACCAGATCGAGCTGGCGGTCAAGCTCACGGGGTTCCTGAAATACGCCATCTTTGCCGACCCTGACCCGGACGACTCCCCGCTGATCACCATCACCTATTTTACCGCGGACGGCGAGACCACCGTCTCGGCCAGCCGCCGGACGGTCTGGTGGAACGGCCGGGCGCTGCCGCTGCGGGATGAGGATACCTTCGTCAACCTGACCGAGGGCATCTTCTTCTATGATCTGGTCGCACCGGAAGAATGAACAGGAGGCTCCCCGCTGCGGGGAGCCTCCTGTCGGTTACCGGTAATCAATGGGCAGGGTGGGCAGACCGTTGAGGGTCAGCCCTGCGATATTGCCGTCCAGATACTCATAGTACCCCTGGGCGGCGATCATCGCGCCGTTGTCGCCGCAGAACTTGAGCGCCGGCAGATAGACCCGTGCCCCCAGCTTCTGGGCGCCGTCGTTGACAAGCTGGCGCAGCCGGCCGTTGGCCGCCACGCCGCCCGCCAGACAGATCACCCGGGCATGGGTGTCCGCCGCCGCCGACAGCAGCTTGTGGGCCAGAATTTGGGCGATCCGCTCCTGGAAGCTCGCGGCCATGTCGGGCACCCGGATGGTTTCGCCGCGCTGTTCGGCGTTGTGCACCTCGTTGACGACAGCGGTCTTGAGACCCGAAAAGCTCACGTTGTACTTGCCCTCCACATGCGGGGTGGGCAGCTTGTAGGCGTGGGGGTCGCCGGTCTTGGCCGCCGCCGAGATGCTGGGCCCGCCGGGGTAGGGCAGACCCAGCGTGCGGGCCACCTTGTCAAAGGCTTCGCCGGCGGCGTCGTCCACCGTGCGGCCCAGCACGCGGTAGCGGCACCAGTCCTGCACCTCGACGATGTGGCTGTGCCCGCCGCTGGCCACCAGACACAGGAACGGCGGTTCCAGCTCGGGATGGCTCAGATAGTTGGCCGCAATGTGGCCGCGCAGATGATGCACCGGCACCAGCGGTTTGCCGGCCCCGTAGGCCAGCCCCTTGGCAAAGTTCACCCCCACCAGCACGGCGCCGATCAGGCCCGGCGCAAAGGTGACGGCCACGGCGTCCACATCGGCAATCGTCATGCCGGCGTCCGACAGGGCCTGCTGCACCGTCGCACTGATGTACTCGGCATGGCGGCGGCTGGCAATCTCCGGCACCACGCCGCCGTACAGCGCCTGTTCCCGGACGCTCGTGGCAATGACGTTGGAAAGCAGTTTCTTTCCGTCCTGGACGACCGCGGCCGCGGTTTCGTCGCAGGTGGATTCAATTCCCAGAATATACATTGGACAATCCTCCACAGTTTCAGTGCGCTTCCAGCCAGGTGGTGCCCACGCCGACCTCGGCGGTCAGCGGCACGCTGTACTGTACAACCTGCTCCATCTCTTCGCGGAGCAGACGGCTGACCTGTTCCACTTCCTCCTCGGGCGCCTCCACGATCAGTTCGTCGTGGACCTGCAGCAGCAGCCGCGCCTGCAGGTGTTCGCGGCGCAGCCGTTCCCAGACATGGACCATCGCCAGCTTGATGATGTCCGCCGCCGTGCCCTGGATCGGGGTGTTGCGGGCCATCCGCTCGCCCGAGGAACGCACCTGGAAGTTGGAGCTGGCCAGTTCGGGCAGCGGGCGGCGGCGGCCGAACAGCGTCTCCACATACCCGTTCTCCTTCGCGTGGGTGATGCAGTCCTGCATATAGCCGTCCACGCGCGGGAAGGTGTTCAGATAGGTTTTCAGGAACGCCTCGGCCTCCCGCACCGGGATGTTCAGGTCCTTGCTCAGACTGAACGCGCCCTTGCCGTACATGATGCCGAAGTTGATCGCCTTGGCGGAGGTGCGCAGCTCATGGGTGACCTGCTCCTCGGGAATGTGGTAGATCTTGGCCGCGGTGGCGCGGTGGATGTCCGCTCCCGACCGGAAGGCCTGCTGCATCGCCTCGTCGCCGGTGATGTGCGCGAGAATCCGCAGCTCAATCTGGGAGTAGTCGGCGTCCACGAGCTTCCAGCCAGGCGACGCCACAAAGAAACCGCGCAGCCGGCTGCCCAGCTCGGTGCGGATCGGAATGTTCTGTAGGTTGGGCTCGGTGGAGCTGATCCGTCCGGTGCGGGCCTCGGTCTGGATGAAGGTGGAGTGAATCCGCCCGTCCGGCCCCAGCGCCTTGAGCAGCCCGTCCACATAGGTGGACAGCAGCTTGGAATAGGTGCGGTATTTCAGAATATCGTCCACCACCGGGCTGTACGGGCGCAGGCTTTCCAGCGTCTCGGCGTCGGTGGAGTAGCCCCGGCGGGTCTTTTTGCGGGGCGGCAGCCCCAGCTTGTCAAACAGGGCCTCGCCCAGCTGCTTGGGGCTGTTCAGGTTGAACTCATACCCGACCTCCGCATAGATGGAGCGCAGAATCCCGTCCAGCTCGGCGCGCAGACTGTCGCCGAAGGCGCGGATGCCCTCGGGGTCCACCGCAAAGCCGATCCGCTCCATGTCGGCCAGCACCCGGGCCAGCGGCAGTTCCATTCCGGTCAGCAGGGCGTCCTCCTTCTGTTCCCGCAGCCGGGCCTGCAAAGCCTCGCAGAGCCCCGCCAGCACACCGGCGTCGGGGCAGGCCTCGCAGGCAAAGGCGGGCCGGATGCCGTACTCGGCCGCCAGCGGCCCGACCTGGTAATCGCTCGCCGACGGGTTGAGCAGATAGGCGGCCAGCTTGCCGTCAAACTGCACGGCCCGGCCGGTGCCGCCCGCGTCGAGCGCCGCATGGAACAGCGGCTTGGCGTCAAAGACAAAGAGCTCGGCATCGCCGTCCAGCAGGGACGCCAGACGCTCCGGCGCCACCGACCAGACATGGTTTTGCTGTACCGCATACCAGCCCTCCGGACCCTGGGCCAGATACAGCCGGCCGGCGGGCGCATCGGGCAGCGGTTCGGGGTGGACCTGGTCCACGGCGGCCGGGGCGCTGTTCTCCTCCAGACCCCAGCGGGCGGCCAGTTTGTGCATCTCCAGGTCGGCCAGCAGATGGGCCGCCGCGGCCGGATCGCCCGCGCCGCGCCGGTAGGCGTCGGGGTCGGTCTCGATGGGGGCGTCCCGGCGGATCGTGCCCAGCATCCGGGACAACTCGGCCGATTCCCGCCCGGCGGTCAGCTTTTCCCGCTGTTTGGGCTTGATGGCCGGGTCGTCCAGATGGTCATAGACCCCCTCGAGACTGCCGAACCGCTGGACCAGGGCCAGGGCGGTCTTTTCGCCGATGCCCGGCACACCGGGAATGTTGTCCGATGCGTCGCCCATCAGGCTCTTGACCTCGATGAGCTGCGGGGGCTGGACGCCGTACTTTTCCTCGACGGCGGCGCAGTCCATCACGACGGTCTCGCGGTTGGTGGCCAGCAGCACCGTCGTGGACGCATCCACCAGCTGCAGGCTGTCCCGGTCGCCGGTGGCCAGCAGCGTCACGCCGCCCGCCGCCTCGTTGGCCGCGGACAGCGTGCCCAGCAGATCATCCGCCTCCCAGCCCGCCCGGCTGACCTGGACAAACCCCAGATCGGCCAGCAGCTCCTTCAGAACCGGCATCTGCTCGGCCAGTTCGGGGGGCATCCCATGCCGGGTGGCCTTGTAGCCCGCAAAGGCAGTGTGGCGGAAGGTGGGCGCCTTCTCGTCCCAGGCCACAGCCACCGCGTCGGGGCTGTGGGTGGCGAGCAGGTTCAGCAGAATGTTCTGGAACCCGAAAATGGCATTTGTATGGCGGCCGTCCTTGGTGGTCAGCAGCTTGATGCCGAAATAGGCCCGGTTCACCAGGCTGTTGCCGTCCAAAACCAACAGTTTCATAAAAACCTCCTGAAAGATGCTGTGCTGAACCCCAGTATATCACAAATTGCACTGTTGCGGGGAGTGTGGTAGAATAATAAAACGATCTTTACAGACAAATCGCACAAGATGGGAGAGTTTATGCAGCTTCGCAGCCTTACCCTGCCGGACCATCCGGCGGTGTTTGCCCCCATGGCGGGGCTTTCCGACGCGGCCTGCCGTCACTTGATGGCGGACCACGGCGCGGCCTGGACGGTCAGTGAGATGGCCAGTGCCAAGGCCATCACCTTCGGCGACAAAAAAAGCATCGCCCTTCTGCGCGATGCCCATCCCCACGGGGTCTACGCCGTCCAGCTGTTCGGCGCCGAACCCGAGACGGTGGCCCAGGCCATCGGCATCATCCGGGACAAGGGCGTCGCCTTTGATATTCTGGACCTGAACATGGGCTGTCCGGCCCCCAAAATCACCTCGGGCGGGGCGGGCAGCCGGCTGCTGCTCGACCCGGCCCTGTGCGGGCGGATGGTGGCGGCGGCGCGGCAGGCCCTCGGACCGGACACGCCGCTGACCGTCAAGATGCGCATCGGCTGGGATGGCGATCATCTGACCGGCGTCGAGGTCGCCCGGGAATGTGAGCGGGCTGGCGCCGACCTGCTGGCCGTCCATGGCCGTACCCGCGAACAGATGTATATCCCGCCCATCGACCCGGCCGCCATTGCCGCCATCCGGCAGGCGGTGCAGATCCCGGTGCTTGCCAACGGCGACATCACGTCCGCCGCCGGCGCGGCCCGCCTGCTGGAACAGACCGGCTGTGCGGGTGTCATGATCGGGCGCGGGGCGCTGGGCGACCCCTGGCTGTTTGAGCGGGTCAACGCGGTGTTGGCCGGACAGCCCGAACCACCCCTGCCCAGTCTGAACCGCCGGATGGCCGCCCTGCGCGCCCAGGTCTATGAGATGTGCGAGGAAAAAGGGGAGTGGACCGCCATGCCCCAGGCCCGCAGCCAGGCCATGTATTATATGAAGGGACTCAAGGGAGCGGCATCGCTGCGGCGGTACTGCTCGATGCTCGAACACTTCCCCGATGTTGACCGCCTGATCGACACGGCCTGCCGCCTGCAGGATTAAAACCGGCCCCGGGTCAGCTCGTCCAGATTCTGGTTGTAGCATGGCAGCATGTGCTGCATGAAGTAGTCCGCTTCGGGGCAGTGCATCTCCTCCAGCGCGCGGCGCTGCTGGTCCATCGCGGCCGCAAACTCACGGTTGCCGCTGCCGACCTCCTCCATGCACTTGATCAGGGCGCTCAGCCGGTCGGCGGCCTTGAGCAGCCGGCGCTCGGCCTCGTTGAGCACCTGCCCGGTCAGATACCCTTCCTCCACCTCGCGCAGTTCGGGCGGCAGCAGGCTGGCCATGGCGCGGGCGCTCTGCCGCTCCACCTCCTTGTAGGCGTCGCGCAGCGCGTCGTTCTTGTACTTGACGGGGGTGGGCATGTCCCCGGTCAGAATCTCCGGTGCGTCGTGGTACAGCGCCGCGGCGGCCACCGTGTCGGGACGGATCTCGTCCCCGGTCCCGGTGCAGTGCCGGGCAATCAGACACAGCGCATGGGCCAGCACCGCGGTGTCGGCGGAGTGTTCGCTCAGCGACTCGGGCCGGCCGTTGCGCATCAGCGACCACCGGGTAATGTACTTCATCCGGCCGAGCAGCGCGTGGAACGGATAAGTTTTCATTGCAAAAGCAGTTCCTTTCCTGTAAACTGTGGGGTTGGGAAAACCGATTCCAGTATACCACATGCAGGGTCCGTTATTAAGGACTTCGCGGGAATTTTTCAAAAAAGAGGGGGCTTCCGGTATGCCGCAGCTCGCACTTCACCCATCCAAAAGCCGTTACTGGCAGGTGTTTCTGCTCTGCCTGGCGGTCAGCGCCGCCCTGTTTGCGCCGCATTGCCTGATCGACGCACTCAGCGGGGATTTCTTCCACTATGCGGGGGACTTCAACGATCAGCAGATCTCCTTCTATTCCTATGCCAATGCCTTCGTCAAACAGGGCGGCACCTTCAGCTGGGCCACCGACCTCGGCAGCGGGTTTGTCAATGCGTACAGCTTCTATCTGTGCGGCAGCCCCTTCTTCTGGCTCACGCTGCTGCTGCCGGACTGGCTGACCCCCTGGTTCATGGTGCCGATGCTCTGCCTCAAATTTGCCGTCGCCGGCGGGGGCGCCTACCTCTGGATGCGCCGCTGGGTCCGGGACGAGGAGTACAGCGTCATCGGTGCCTGCCTGTATGCCTTCTCGGGCTTTACCATTTATAATATCTTCTTCAACCATTTCCTCGATGTGGTGGCCCTCTTCCCGTATCTGCTGGCCTCGCTGGATGACGCGGTGCTGGACGGCAGACACCGGATGTTCCCCTTCTGGCTGGGCCTCAACCTGCTCAACAACTATTTCTTCTTTGCGGGTCAGGCCGTCTTTCTGATCATCTACTTTGTCTGCCTGACGGCGGGCGGCGCTTACCGTCTGACCCGGCGGCTGTTCGGCCGTCTCGCGCTCGAAACCCTGCTCGGCTGTGCGATGGGCTGCGCGCTGCTCTGGCCGGCGGCCCTCTCGCTGGTGCAGAACCCCCGCACCATCGACCCCTTCAACGGCTACGGGTATCTCGTCTACGGCAGTGCGCAGCAGTATCTGGCCATCTTTTACAGCGCCTTCCTCATGCCGGATGCCCCCTATCTGCGCGACCTCTTCCAGGAAGGCATCCTCAAGCATACCAGCATGACGGCCTACCTGCCCGTGGTGGGCATTGCGGGCGGCCTGGTCTTCTGCCGTGTCAGACGCCGCCATCCCTTCTCCCGCATCCTGCGGGTCTGCGTGATCTGCGCCTTTGTGCCGGTGCTGAACAGCATGTTCTATGCCTTCAACTCCAGCTATTACGCCCGCTGGTACTATATGCCGGTGCTGATCCTCTGCGCCGCCACCGTCATGGCCCTGCGCAGCGAACGGCTGCGCCGCACCGAGTTCCGGCTGGCGCTGCGCGTCGTCGCACTCTGCACCCTCAGCAGCATCGCCTTCGCACTGGTCCCGGTGACGGAAAACGACACCACGACGCTCGGCGTTGTGGAGGAACCGCTGCGCTACTGGGGACTGCTGGCCGCCACCCTGCTGGGCATCGCCCTGTTTGCGCTGCTGCTGCATCTGCGCCGGCCGGAGCGGTTCGCCTCGCTGCTGCTGGCGGCGGTGCTCGGCTTCAGCTTTGTGTACGGACAGGTTCACCTCTCCATCACCAAGTACGGCCAGTGGTACCATGACGCCGCCTATGTGGACGAAACCTGGGGCCAGGCCGATGAGGTCAACGCCGCCCTGCCCGACGATGCCTTCTACCGCATCGACGCCTACGAATGTTACAACAATATGGGCCTGTGGCTGGACAAGAGCTGCATCCAGTTCTTCAACTCCACCGTGGCCCCCAGCATTCTGGAATTCTATCCCAGCGTGGGCGTCACCCGGGATGTCAGCTCCAAGCCGGACGTCGGCCTTTACGCGCTGCGCGGACTGCTCAGCGTGCGGTATACCCTGGTCCCGCGCGACGCCGACGCGGACTGGAAGAAGGAGAAAGCCCAGGGCTGGAAGGCCGCGGGCGAAGCGGGGGACTACCTGCTCTATGAAAATGAAAACTGGGTGCCGATGGGCTTTACCTATGACCGGTACGTCACCCAGGAGACCTTTGACTCCGTCGCCGAGGAGAAGCGCGGCAACCTGCTGATGAAGGCGCTGCTCCTCACCGATGACCAGATCAGCCGCCTGGGCGATCTGCTGACCGAACTGCCCGCCGACGAGGTGGGGACGCTGGACTTTGCCGGCTATGCCGACGACTGCGCCGCCCGCCGCGCCGATGCCGTGACCGGATTCACGGCCACCCGCACCGGGTTCACCGCCACGGCGGACCTGGACCGGGAAAACCTCGTCTTTTTCAGCGTCCCCTACGATGACGGCTTCTCCGCCACCGTGAACGGACAGCCCGCCGCCATCGAGAAGGTGGACAACGGTCTGATGGCGGTGCGTGCCCCGGCGGGCCGCAGCGAGATTGTCTTTACCTACCACACCGCGGGGCTGCGCGCCTCGGCTACGGTCAGCGGCGCGGCCTGCGTCGTCTGGCTGGCCGGCGTCTGCCTGCCGGTCCTGCGCCGTCGCCGCCGTGCCGACAGTGCACCCGCAGCTCCCCAAGATCCCAGAAAGTGAGAACCAGATCCATGACCTATGCCGAACAGCTGGCCAAAGAATTTCAGCTATCCCCCAACCATGTGGAAGGCGCCATCGCCCTGATTGACGCCGGCAACACCATCCCGTTCATCGCCCGGTACCGCAAGGAGGCCACCGGGTCGATGGATGACCAGGTCCTGCGCAGCCTGGGCGACCGCCTGGCCTACCTGCGCGGGCTGGACAAGCGGCGCGAGGAGGTGCGCAGCGCCATCACCGACCAGCAGGCCATGACGCCCGAGCTGGATGCCAGACTGAGCGCCGCCGCCACGCTGGCCGAACTGGAGGACCTGTACCGCCCCTACAAGCCCAAGCGCCGCACCCGGGCGGGCATTGCGCGGGAGCGGGGACTGCAGCCGCTGGCCGATGCGATCCTGCGCCAGGACGCCGCCTTTGATCCCGAGGCAGCCGCCGCCGGCTACCTGAACGACGAGGTGCCCGACGCCGCCGCGGCCCTGGCCGGGGCGCAGGACATCCTGGCCGAGACGGTCAGCGACAGTGCCGCCTGCCGTGCCGAGCTGCGCCGCTATTATCACGCCTTCGGCGCGGTGCGCAGCGTGGCCGCCAAGGAGGAGGACAGCGTCTACGCGCCCTACTACGATTACCGTGAGCCGGTCAACAAGATTCCCGGCCACCGCATTCTGGCCCTTGACCGCGGCGAGCGGGAAGGGTATCTCAAGGTCTCCATCGAGGTGGATGCCGAGCGGGCCGCCGCCATCACCGCCTGGATGTTCGCCCGCAAAAAGACCGGCGGCGCCAGCGCCCGCATCGTCGAAGCCGCCGCCCGCGACGCCTATGCCCGGCTCATCCATCCGAGCCTGGAAAACGAACTCCGGGCCGAGCTGACCGCCCGGGCCGACGAGGGCGCCATCGAGGTGTTCGGCAGCAACCTGCGCCAGCTGCTGCTCCAGCCGCCCATCCGGGGCAAGACCGTCATGGGCCTCGACCCCGGGTACCGGATGGGCTGCAAGATCGCCGTCGTGGACCCCACCGGCAAGGTGCTGGACACCGGCGTGGTTTATCCGGTGCCGGAATTCAAACGGGTCGAGCAGGCCGAGCGCACCGTCAAGGCGATGATCCTGCGCCACGGCGTGGAGGTGCTGGCCATCGGCAACGGCACCGCGGGCCGCGAGACCGAGGAATTCGCCGCCCGTGTGATCCGGGACCTGGCCGCCGAGAAGGGCCTGCATCTGCAGTACATGGTGGTCAGCGAGGCCGGTGCCTCGGTCTATTCGGCCTCCAAGCTGGCCGCCGAGGAATTCCCCCAGTTTGATGTCAACCTGCGCAGCGCGGTCTCCATCGCGCGCCGGCTGCAGGACCCGCTGGCCGAGCTGGTCAAGATTGATCCCAAGGCGGTCGGCGTGGGCCAGTATCAGCACGATATGCCCCAGAAACGCCTCAACGAGACGCTGGACGGCGTGGTGGAGGACTGCGTCAACAGTGTGGGCGTGGACCTGAACACCGCCTCGGCCCCGCTGCTGCGCCGTGTGGCCGGCATCACGGCCGCGACGGCGCGCAACATTGTGGCCCGGCGCGAGGAGGAGGGTGCATTCCGCTCCCGCGCCCAGCTCAAAAAGGTCAAGGGGCTGGGCCCCAAGGCATTTGAACAGTGCGCGGGCTTTCTGCGGCTGCCCGGCGCCGAGAATCCCCTGGACGCCACGGCCGTCCATCCCGAGAGCTACGCCGCCGCCCGCGGCCTGCTGGAGGCCTGCGGCTACACCCCCGCCGAGATCGGCACCGCCCGGATGCAGGAACTGCCCGCCCGGGTGCGGTCCTGCGGGACCCGCAGCCTCTGCGAGCGGCTGGGCATCGGCGAGCCGACGCTGCAGGATATTGTGGCGGAACTCTGCCGCCCCGGCCGGGACGTGCGCGACACCCTGCCCCCGCCCCAGCTGCGCAGCGATGTGATGAAACTCGAGGATCTCAAGCCCGGCATGGAGCTCACCGGCACGGTGCGCAACGTCATTGACTTCGGCGCCTTCGTGGATATCGGGGTGCATCAGGACGGTCTGGTGCATATTTCGCAGATTTCCGACCGGTTCATCCGCCATCCCGGCGAGGTTCTCAAGGTCGGGGACGTCGTCCGCGTCCGGGTCCTCACCGTCGATGTCAACAAAAAACGCATCGGCCTGACCATGAAAGCTGTGCCGCAGGCAACCAAATGACAGAAAACAGGGCCAATTATGGAATTTTGTTGCAAGCCCCCCGCTGACCCCCACGCGAAAACGGCTATACAAAACTATTGAATGTGTGTAAAAGAAAAGAAAATCAAGCTGATAGTTAAAATTTAAAATCCGATAAGGCAAAAAATATAAAGAAAACATTACTCTGGCTTCAAAGTTTTGTGATAGCAGACAAATCCAAATATGAACAAATCCCTCTTTTGTGCATCCTGATGAAAAAATCGGCTTTGTGAATGTTACACAACTCCGTTGGAAATAATTATGCTATAATGCACAATGTAAGGAGGACAGAGAGCAAGCGGCTCCGCTCCTTGCACCGCGGACATGATGGTCCGCGGGTGGGATATATTGTATGGAGGTCTTTATGATGGTGAGACAAGTCAAGGTTTCCAACTTCGCCGAAGTTCAGGGGATCGTGTCTGCCGCCGCCAAATGCTACAACGAGGTTGGCGTGCACGACATGAAGGGCAGCATCGCCGATGCGAAGAGCATCCTGGG
The DNA here is from genome assembly GCF_036306485.1 of Gemmiger sp. Lineage (GTDB taxonomy): Bacteria > Bacillota > Clostridia > Oscillospirales > Ruminococcaceae > Gemmiger. The sequence goes on from NZ_JAXJZK010000029.1 coordinate 35,546, forward strand.
GATGATGAGCCTCGATTACAGCCACCCTGTCAAGATTGTCTGCGAAGATGAGCATGATCTGGACCGCGTCGTGGGTGCTCTGCGCCAGTGATGCCGGGTCCTGCCTCAATACCTGGAAACATCAGAAAAGCCGCCGGCCGACCAGCCGGCGGCTTTTTGTCTGCACGGCGCAAGTCTTTACTTGCATTGACTGCCCAAAAGCGTTATAATACCTTTATATTGCCTTTTTGTGCAGGTATGGCAGAAGGCAAATTGAAAGTACATAAAGGAGAAACCCCTCATGAAGAAGAAATTCATCAGCCTGGCTCTTGCGGTCATGGTGCTGCTGAGCATTTCTGGCTGTGCGATGTCCACCCCGGCCAGCGTGGGCAGTATCGGCGGCGTTGACATTCCGGCCGGCATCTACCTGCTGGCGCAGTACAACGCCTACAACACGGCCGCCGGCGTGGCCGATCTGGCTACCGGCGAGACCGCCAACGATGTCAAGGCCGTGCTCAAGGCCCAGTGCACCGGCACCATCGGCGATGAGGAAGTCACCACCGACGGCGCAGACTATGTCAGCCGCCTGACGCTGCGCAGCCTGCAGTATTATGCCGCCGTTGAGAAGAAGTTCGACGAACTCGGCGGCACGCTCGAGGATGCCGCCACGTCGGAAGCCGCCCAGACGGCGGATTCGCTGTGGGAGTCCAACGGGGATCTCTACACGGCCAACGGCATCAGCAAGAGCAGCCTCGAAACCTACCTGCTCAACTCCCAGAAGGCCCAGGCCTGCCTGGAGCTGATCTACGGCGAGAACGGCACCGAGCCGGTCTCCACCCAGGATTACAGCGATTACATTGCCGACAACTGCTATTATCTCGAGACGGTGCAGCTGCCGCTGTTTGACCAGTCCACCTACGCCTACGCGACGGAGGACCAGAAGCAGCAGGTGAGCGAGATTGCCGACGAGTGCCGCGACTATCTGGCCGCCGCCACCTCCGAGTCGGCGCTCTACCTCGCCGCCATGCAGTATGTGCCCGAGGCGTTCACCGCGATCGGCAGCTCGACGGATTCCAGCCAGGCGCTGTACTATGCGGCCAGCGGCCTGTACACGCCGGACGACCTGGCCAGCTATGACGACGGCACCGGCAACAACACCCTGATCAATGCGGTGGAGCAGGCCGGGTTCGGTCAGTGGACCACCGTCGATCTGGGTCTGAGCTATGTGGTGGTGCGCGCCATCGACCCGCTGGAATACGGCACCGTTGACGAGTATGTCAGCAACTACAACCTGCTCGATGCGATGAAGAGCAGTGAGCTGCAGAATCAGCTGTATGCGGAAGGCGCCTCGATGGAGAACGGACTCTCCGCCAGTGCGATGAAGACGTACAGCGCCTCCAAGATCAAAAAGACTGTCTAAGGAACTCGCAGGGCCGGAGCGGTGCATATCCAAAGCACGCCCCGGCCTTTTTGGACCACAGAATGTAAAAAACGATCGGAATAAAGGGGATGTTACCTATGACGGACTGGAAACGGCGTACCTGTTCGGCGGCTCTGGCCGCCTGTCTGCTGCTCGGCACGGCCACCCCGGCGCTCGCGGCGCCGGCCCAGGCGGAGCCGACGGGCTTTGTGGAAACGCTGATGGAGATCCCGGTGCTCGGGGATCTGGTGCGGCTGCTGACCGGAGGAGGCCAGCGCGGCGATGCCACGCCGGAGACCGCCACCCCGGAAACCGCCACCCCCGAGACGGCGACGCCGGAATCCGCCACACCGGAAACGGCGCCCACGCCGCTGCCCGGCACGCCGGCCCCCACCGCCGCCCCGGGCCAGACGACGCCCGCCCCCTCGATTCCGCTCTGGCCCGCAGGCTGGATGACCGGCGCCCCGGTGCCGGGAGCCCGCTACCCGGCCGGAAATGCCCAGACCGAAGCCCGCACCAATGCCACACTGTGGGGGCCGGTCGCGCTCTCCAACGGCACCACCCTGCAGGCGGCCAGCCGTGAGGAAACCAACCTCGGCGACCTTGCCGCCGACGCGGCTGCCCTGGCCGCGGCATCCTCCGACGCCTGGAACCGGTCGGGCAACACGCTGCCGCTCGTGGCGGTGCTGGACGGCGCCAGCCTGACCGGCACCGTGGAGGCCGGTGTGGACCTCAACACCGTTGCCCAGGCCGTCCGGGACGATACGCTGGCCCTCGTCGTGATTGACGGCGCCAAGCTGCGCGACCTGCTCAATGTCTCGCTGGAAGGGATGCTGGATTCCCAGAGCAGCGGCTACGGCGGCTATCCCCAGGTCAGCGGTCTGCGCTTCACCTGGAAGAGCGCGGGCGGGGAACCCCAGGTGGACAGCCTCTGGCTGGCCGACTCCGCCTCGGCAGACGGCCGCGCCGTCACTGCCGACACCCGCCTGGCGCTGGTCCTGCCCGCCGGACTGCTTGAGCGGTTCGGCCTCAACACCGCCGAAAACCTGCTGGCAGACAGCGGCCTGACCCTCCGCGGCGCCATCACGGCGCTGCCCGCCAATGCGGATGCCGATACCCTCACGGTCCTGCTCAGCCGCCAGGGCAGCGTGGGACGTTCGCTCCCCGTCAACGCCGGGTCCTACACGGGCACGGTCTGCCTCGGCACCGGCTATGCCAACCATACCATTCACTTCCTGCTGGACGGTACCCCGATGACGGCGGTCGCCGATGTGTCGGGCAATCTCTGGCTGGAATACCTGACCCCGGGTTCCCATACCTTCCGGATGCAGGCAGGGGAGCCGGGCTACTACCTCAGCAACATCACCTTCATCGGCACGGCGGACGGCACGCCGGTCATGGTCTCGTCGGTCCCGGCCGCCTCTGACGGCGGGGTTGTGGTGCAGCCCACAGCCACCCCGCAGCCGGTCGTCACTGCGGCCCCGGCCGCACCCCAGGCAAACAGCGCCGAGACGCGGCAGGAGGAACCGTCCCAGACCGTGACGGCCACCCAGACCCCCGCGGCTGCGGCCGTGCAGCCCACGGCGGCCCCCGCTGCCAGACAGCAGACCAAGAGCACCCGCACGCCGGCGCCGGTGCAGGACCCCTCGGCAGGCACGCTGATCGGCACCACCCCGATGCCGACGCTGGAACCCACCGAGGCCCCCGAACCGACGGCGGAGCCCACCCCCGATCCCGAGGAGACCGAGCGCCGTGAGGAAGCGGCCCAGACCAGCAGCAAACTGCCGCTGTACACGGCGATTGTGCTGGGCCTGGTCTGCGTGGCCGTTGTGGCCGTGCTGCTGATCCGCCGCGGAACCGCCGGCGGACAGAGCGGCGAATCCTACCATCGCAGAAAGAACCGGAAATAATCCATACCGCGGGCAGTGCAGTGTTCCTTTGCCCGACATTGAGGGAGGAAAAGGAATGACAGATTCCCGTTGGAAAAATCTTTTTTTGGAAGTGATCGGCTGCCTGATCTCGGCGGCGGGTCTGTACAGCTTCGCCGTCGCGGCGGAGGTCCCCGTCACCGGCGTGGCCGGCATCGGCGCCATCCTGTACCGGCTGTTCGGACTGCCCATCGGCGTGACGAACATTCTGATCAATGTGCCCATCGTGCTGGTCTGCTTCCGGCTGCTCGGCAAGGACTTCTTCCTGCGCAGCGTGCGGTGCATGATCCTCTTCGCGGTGTTCACCGACTTTCTGCTGCCCGCGCTGCCCGTCTATACCGGCAACCGGATGCTCGCCACCCTGTGCGGCGGCGTCATCAGCGGCATCGGCGACGCGCTGATCTATATGCAGAACTCCAGCACCGGCGGCCTGGACTTCATCACGATGGCCATCAAGGCCAAGCATCCGCATATGCCGTTCGGCAACCTGACCTTCGGCGCGGCGCTGGCCGTCATCCTTGCCAACGGCCTGGTCTTCCACGATGTGGATTCCATCATCTACGGCCTGATCTTCAACTTCCTGGCCTCCTACATCATCAACCGGATGATGTTCGGCTTCAACGCCTGTATGGTGGCCCTCATCGTCACATCGGACGGCCCGGCCATCTGCGACATGATCGGCCGCACGGTGGACCGCGGCTCGACGATCCTCAAGGGATTCGGCGGCTATGCGCAGGATGAGCGGGATGTCGTCATGTGCGCCTGCAGTTCCAAACAGCTGTACATCATCAACCGGGAAGCCAAACGCCTGGACCCCGGCAGTTTCATCGTCATGCTGCAGGCCAACGAGGTGGCGGGCGAAGGATTCCGCCGCCTGGAACTGGGCGGCAGCGGCGGCGCGGAATAACCGCCGCAAAAACCGCGTTTTGTCTTGCAAAAGGCAGGGCACCGCTGTATAATATATTGTCAGACAATAGAGAAAAGGGGAGTTACTATGGAAACGATGGGCAGCCTGCGCCGTACCGATTACTGCGGCGAGGTCAGCATGGCCGATGTGGGCCGGCAGATGACGGTCTGCGGCTCCATTGCCCGCGCCCGGGACAAGGGCGGCATCATCTTTGCCGACCTGCGGGATACCACCGGCATTCTGCAGCTGGTCTTTGATGAGGATACGCCGAAGGATGTCTTTGCCAAGGCGGAGAGCCTCAAGAGCGAATATGTCGTGATCTGCCGCGGCAGCCTGCGCGAGCGCGCTTCCAAGACCGATAAGATCGCAACCGGCGACGTGGAGCTGTATGTCAGCGAGCTGCGCATCCTCAGCGAGGCCCAGACCCCGCCGTTCGAGCTGCGCGACGGCATCAACGTCAACGATGACCTGCGCCTGCGCTACCGTTATCTGGACCTGCGCCGTCCGTCCATGCACGAACCGATTGTGCTGCGCAGCAAGATCATGCAGATCATCCGCAGCTATTTCACCGACAATCATTTTACCGAGATCGAGACCCCGACCCTCATCAAGTCCACGCCGGAAGGTGCGCGTGACTATCTGGTGCCCAGCCGTGTGCAGCCCGGTCATTTCTATGCGCTGCCCCAGAGCCCGCAGATCTACAAGCAGCTGCTGATGCTCTCCGGCTTTGACCGCTATTTCCAGATCGCCCGCTGCTACCGCGACGAGGACCTGCGTGCCGACCGTCAGCCCGAGTTCACCCAGGTGGATGAGGAGATGTCCTTTGTCACCGAGGACGACATCATGACGATCAACGAGGGCCTGCTCAAGCGTCTGTGGAAAGAGATGCTGGGTGTGGACCTCAAGACGCCCTTCCAGCGCCTGCCCTGGGACGAGGCGATGGGCCGCTACGGCTCCGACAAGCCCGATACCCGCTTTGGCCTGGAAATCTGTGATGTGACCGACCTGTTCGACGGCACCGACTTCAAGCCGTTCGCCGACGCCGTGGCCGCCGGCGGCACGATCCGTGCGATCAACGCCAAGGGCCTGGCCGATCAGCTGAGCCGCAAGAACATCGACAAGCTGGGCGACGTGGCCAAGACCTACGGCGCCAAGGGCCTGGCGTTCAGCCGCATCACGGCGGATGCCACCTCCTCGAGCTTTGAAAAGTTCCTCACCCCGGAGGAAAAGACCGCCCTGTACACCGCCCTGGGCGCCGAGACCGGCGACGTCATCCTGATTGTCAGCGATGCCGACTGGGTCAAGGCCTGTACGGCGCTGGGCCAGGTCCGTCTGGAGATCGGCCGCAAATACGGCCTGATGAACCCCGACCAGTTCAACTTCCTGTGGGTGGTGGATTTCCCGCTCTTCGAGTACAGCGAGCAGGAAGGCCGCTGGATGGCCATGCACCATCCCTTCACGCTGCCCAAGGCCGAGGACATCGACAAGGTGGAATCCGATCCCGGTGCCTGCCATGCCGTTGCCTACGACATCGTGCTCAACGGCGTCGAGATGGGCGGCGGTTCGATGCGTATCAACGACCCGGTCCTGCAGGACCGGATGTTCAAGGCCCTCGGCTTCACCGAGGAGCGCGCCCGCAAGAACTTCGGCTTCCTGATGGATGCCTACAAGTACGGTGCGCCGCCGCACGGCGGTATGGCCTACGGCCTCGACCGCATGGTCATGCTGATGCTCAAGCGTGACAACATCCGCGACGTGCTGGCCTTCCCGAAGGTGCAGAACGCCAGCGAACCGATGTCCGGCGCCCCCGACGTGGTGGACCCGCAGCAGCTCAAGGACCTGTCCATTGCGCTGACCCTGCCGGAAGACAAGGCCTGAGTTTCACTCTTCCTCATACAGTAAAAACGCCCTCCCCATCCGGGGAGGGCGTTTTTTTACAGCGGGCAATCAGGCCGACGGGGGTGTACCGTCCTCCTGCGGGGGCGGATCGGCCGGCCGGGCAGCGGCTTTGGCAGCCTTGGCGGCGCGCCGACGGCGCCGGCCCCGCCAGAACAGCAGGATCACCGCCAGCAGCATCAGCAGGAACGGCCAGATGCGCAGCAGCGCCAGCACGGTCTCCTCACAGAAGGAGATCAGGTTGCGCAATCCCTGGCGGAACGCCTGGGCAACCTTCTCGCCGAAGGTGACCGTCGTGGGGGTCAGTTCCCGCACCTCGTACAGCGAGATCTCGACGGTGGAATAGCTGACCTGGTTTTCCAGCTGGCGCATCTGACTGGTGTACCGCTCGATCTCATACTGGACATCGGACAGCTGGCTCTCGATCTCCAGCAGGTCGGCGGTGGTGTCGGCCTGGTCGGCCAGCTCGTTGAGCCGGGTCCGCTGGTTTTCCAGCGCCGTCAGCCGGGCCTCCACGTCGATGTAATGGTCGGTCACATCCTCGGCACGCTCGGTCAGGTTCTGAACGCTGCCGGCCTCCCCGGCGGTGGTCAGGAACTCCCGGTACCGGTCGGCGGGAATCCGGGCGGTGTAGTCCGCGTACCGGCTGGCATAGTCGGCGCTGCCGCCCTGGTTGGTGTTCTGCAGGTAGCCGCCGCAGTCGTCCACGGCGGCGAGCAGTGCGTCGCGGGAAGCGTCAAAATCGTTGGTCTCCATCGTCATCGAAGCGGTGTAGATGATTTTCAGATCCTCCGACAGCTGGGACGGGTCGAGCAGCGAGTCGGCGTTGACCGGGGTTCCGCCGTTCGAATCCGCCGTGGTACTTTCCGCAGCGGATTGGTAGGTGCTTGCCGTGGTGGAGGCAGCATCGGTGGCGCCGGAGGAGGCACCGCAGCCGGCCAGCGAGAGCGCCAGCGCCGCGGCCGTTGCCAGACAGAGGGTCCGGGACAGGGAAGGGCACAGTTTCACGGGAAGTCACACTCCTTTGCAGTTGAAAAGCCGGTTTCCTTTTCACCACTATAACACGGAAAAGTGCCGCTGTGCGTTACACTTTGATGTCAAAAAAAGACGGAACATTCCATTTGCGGAATGTTCCGTTCTGTCGTTTCTCTCTTACTTCTGGCCCAGCCGGCGGATCTCGTCGTTGTCGGCAAAGGCCACGGCCTGGTAGCCGGCATTCTCCAGCGTGCCGAACTGCTTGCCCAGCTTTTTGGCCTGGGGCAGTACCGTCACGTCATAGTCGGCGCGCAGCGTCTCGGCCTTGGCCAGAACCTGCGCAAAGTCCGCTTCCTTCAGATAGAGCAGCGCCATCCGCGGCTTGGCGCCGGGAATCTGGTAGCCCTGCTCAAGCAGAATCCCGCAGACCCGCTCGAACCCGATCGAGAAGCCCACCGCCGGCACCTGCTGGCCGATGAACTTGCCCACCATGTTGTCGTACCGGCCGCCGCCGGCCACCGCGCCGGAGAACTGCGGGCAGGTCACCTCAAAGACCATGCCGGTGTAGTAGCCCTGTCCGCGCACCAGGCTGGGCGCATAGGCAATGCCGTACCGGTCGCCCGCAATGCGGCGGGACACCTCGATCACATACCGCAGATCGGCCGTCAGGGCCTCGTCGCCCACCCGGGCCGCCACGGCATCCAGGCTGAAATCCCCCGCCCGCAGGAAGCTGTCCAGCGCCTCCACGGCGTCGGCGGCAAAGTTCTTTTCCAGCAGCTCGGCGCGCACGCCGTCCGCCCCGATCTTGTCCAGCTTGTCAAAGCTCACGCAGACCGAATCCAGATCCGCCTCGGCAAAGCCCATCTTCTGCAGCATGGCGCGCAGGATGCGGCGGTCGTTGATGTTCACGGTAAAACCGGTAAAGCCGATGCGCAGCAGCGCCCGGGCCGTCACGTCGATCAGCTCCACCTCGGCGTTGGGGGACGAATCGCCCAGAATGTCAATGTCGCACTGGACAAACTCGCGCAGACGGCCCTTCTGGGGGCGCTCGGCGCGGTAGACGCGGTCGGTCTGGATGACCTTGAACGGCACCGGCAGCTCGTTGCGGTTCGCCGCATAGTACCGGGAAAGCGGCAGCGTCAGGTCATAGCGCAGTCCCATGTCGGACAGCGCCTTCTCATCGCCGCTGCGCAGCGCCGCGGCCAGCTTGTCGCCCCGCTTGAGCACCTTGAAGATCAGATTCAGGTTGTCGCCGCCGTCCGATTTGTCCAGGTTCTCCATATCCTCCAGAATCGGCGTCGAGATGCGCTGGAACCCCGCCGCACGGTAGGTGGCCAGGATCTCCCCCTGAATGTAGTCCCGCAGTGCCTGTTCGCGCGGCAGCAGATCGCGCATTCCCTTCAAAGGCTGAACTTTCATGACTTTCCCTCCGGATTGTATTTTATCCAATATTTTTTACAAATTGGAATAAGATGGTTCTGTGTAAATATTATCATATCCGCCTGCCTTCGTTTTGTCAACCAAATCCGGGCATACTATCGTCAAAGGAGACGAGTGTATGCCACAAAAGACAGGAAATCCCAAAGTGCTGGCCGCCGGTGCGGCGGTGCAGCTGCTCACCGGCATCCCGGCCGCGTGGGGCATCTTTCAGAGGCCGGTCTGTGAGACCTACGGCTTCAGCGGGGGACAGGCCTCCCTGGTGTTCGCGGTGCTGGTGGCGGGCTACGGCATCGGCTGTGCGGTGGGCGGTTTTGTGCAGGACCGCCGTTCCCCGCGGTTTGCGGCGCTGTGGGGCACGGCGCTGCTGGCGGGGGGCAGCTTTGCGGCCGCCTTTCTGCCGCAGGGGCGGATTGTGCTCTTCCTTCTGGGGTACAGCGTCCCGGCGGGGGTGGGCAGTGCCTTCCTGGCCCCGGCGGTGCTGGCCTGCGCCCAGAAATGGTACCGTAACCGCAAAGGTCTGGCCACCGGCGTCAGCGGGGCGTCGATGGGCCTCTCGGGCGCCTTCCTCACCCTCTTTGTGCGGGGCATCGCGGGGCGGTGGGGCATGCGGGTCTGCTTCGGGGTACTCGGGGCCGTGGTGCTGGTCGTCTGCGGACTGTCCGCTGCGGTGCTGGTCAATCCGCCCCAGGACGGCCCGGCCCCGCAGCAGGGGATGGGACCGCGCCAGATGATCCGCACTTCCCAGTACCGGCTCTGTGTGGCCGGCATCGCCCTGGCGGCGCCGCCCGTGCTGCTCTTCAGCCCCGAGATCCTCTCACTGGCCGCCGACCGCGGTCTGCCCGAACAGTGGGCGCCGGTCTGTGTGGCGCTGGGCAGTGCGGCCAGTGCGCTGGGCCGGCTGCTCTGCCCGGCGGCCAGCGACCGGCTGGGCCGCAAACCGGTGCTGTACGGCGTCTATGCGGGGCTGGCGGCGGGATCGGCGGCGCTGGCCTTTGCGCAGGGATGGTGGTTCCCGGCGGCCTACTGTACCCTGACCTTCTTTTATTCCGGCGGGGCGGCCGTCCAGCCGGCACTCAACACCGACCTGTTCGGCCTGGCCCACGCCGGCGTCAACTACGGGCTGACCGCCCTCGGCATGAGCGCCGGCAGCCTGCTGAGCTATGCGGGCAGCCAGCTGCTGCCGCTCTCCGCCCGGCACATTCTGGCGGGCATCAGCGCGGGGGCGGGCGGTGCCTGCTTCCTCTTTGTAAAACCTTTGCGGCAAGGTTGCAAAGACCAGGGGAAAAGGGTACAATAAAAAGATAATTTCCCGGGTCCCGCGCCCTGGCAGCGCGGCGGACCCTGTTTCCCGGAGGTATTGTTCCAGCCATGCAACAGAATCTTTCCCGCCTGACGTCGTCCTCCGCCACGGCCTTCCTGTGTGCGGTGCTCTGCGTCTACCCGCTGTACATTGATCGGTTCTCCAACCTCGGCGTGACCAAGTTCACCGGCTGCTTCACGCTGTTCCTGCTCTTTTCCCTCTGGCTCGGCGCCTGCACCGCCATCGGGGCCCATGCCCCCGCCGGCCGTTACCGGGCGGCACGCCGCGACCTCACGCTGTGGGGCGTCGCCGCCTTCGTCGTGACCACGCTGGTCTCGACGGTCTTTTCCCTCTCCAGCCTCTCCTCGGTCTGGGGTCTCGGCGGATACTACGGCGGCCTCATGATGGTCCTCTTCACGGCCGCCGGGTACTGGTGTATCCGCAGCTATGCCGATGCCGGGGACTTCGGCTTCCTCACGCTGGGCGTCGGCGTCACCAGCTCCCTGGTGGCGGTGTTCTACCTGCTCAACATCTTCAACATTGACCTGATCGGCACCTATGCCAACACCGCCGTCGTCGAGCGCGCCCAGTTCTTCTCCACGCTGGGCCAGAAGGACTTCAATGCCAGTTTCTTTGCCGTGACCCTGCCGCTGGTCTTCTACGCCTTCCTCTTTGCGCCGACCCGGCGCCGGGCGGCTGCCGCGGGCGTTCCGGCCTTTTTCGGGGCGCTGGCGCTCGCCATCGTGGACTCCGAAGCGCTGACCCTCGGCATTGCGGCGGCGGCCATGGTCATGGTCTGCCACCGGGATTTCACCACCCGCCAGCTCCGCAGGACCGCGCTGGTGGCGGCGGCCTTCTTCGGCTGGGCCTGGACCATGCATCTGCTGCGCGCCAGCGTCTACACCCAGGGCGGCACCGCGCTGCTGGCCAAACTCGGCGATCCCCGGGTCGCCCTGCCCGGGGCGGCGGTCTGCCTGGTTCTGTGGGCCCTGCTGGCACTGCGGTCCCGGAGCGGCCGGGCCGAGGTCTCGCTCTGCCTGCCCGGCCGGGTGCTGACTGGCGCCGTCCTTGTGCTGGCGGTGGCGGCCGTCGCCGTGGCCAACTGCCTGCCGACGCTGCCGCTGCCCGGACGGCTGCACAACCTGCTCGTCTTCAGCGATGACTGGGGTACTTACCGCGGCACCGCCTGGCGGATTGCCTTCTCGACCTGGGCGGACGGCTCCTGGTGGCGCAAGCTCATCGGCGTGGGCCCCGGCATGATGCACGAGGCCGTCGCCGCCTGGGCCGGGGACGCCGTGACGCCCCGGATGAACACTTTCTATGCGGCCCACAACGAGTATCTCGAACAGCTGCTGACCACCGGCCTGCTGGGTCTGGCCGCCTGGGTCCTGCTGATCGCGGCCCATCTGCGGCGGGGCTTTGCCAACTGGCAGCGCCCCGGCGTGGCTCCGGTCCTGCTGGCACTGTGCAGCTACCTGGCCCAGTCGGTGGTGTCCATCCGGGTTTCGATGGTCTTCCCGCTGGTCATGCTGCTCTTCGGCCTGCTCACCGCCTTCACGTCTCCCAGCTTACCGGCGCCGTCCGAACGCCGCCCCGCCGGCCGGAAACAGCATCCCCCCAAACCGCTGACCCGGCGGCAGCGTGTGGTGCGCTATGCCAAGATCACCGCCGCGGCCATTGCGGGCATGGCGGTGTCGGGCGCGCTGTCCGGCCTGCTGTTCTGGTTCCTGCTCTGACCGGCGCAAAAATTCTCAAAATCTGCCCGTTGACAGAAGGAACCACTTGAAAAAACGCTGTCTATACCGTATAATGTTCTTAGCTGTGAAAAGCTTCACAAAAATGTAAAGGAGAGAAAATTATGATCGAATACTCCGCACAGGTCAAGAATATGTGCCCGATCACAAAGGGTCCCAAGCACGGTCCCGCCCCCATCCCCGAAGAGGGCGAGTGGGTCAAGGCCTATAAAATCGAGGACATCAGCGGCTACACCCACGGTGTGGGCTGGTGCGCTCCCCAGCAGGGCACCTGCAAGCTCAGCCTGAACATCAAGAACGGCATCATCGAAGAAGCCCTGGTCGAGACCATCGGCTGCTCCGGCATGACCCATTCCGCCGCCATGGCGGGCGAGATCCTGCCCGGCAAGACCATTCTGGAAGCGCTGAACACCGACCTGGTTTGTGACGCCATCAACGTCGCCATGCGTGAGCTGTTCCTGCAGATCGTTTACGGCCGCAGCCAGACCGCGTTCTCCGAGAACGGCCTGCCTGTCGGCGCCGGCCTGGATGACCTGGGCAAGGGCCTGCGTTCCATGACCGGTACCATCTTCTCCACCAAAGCCAAGGGCGTCCGTTACCTGGAACTGACCGAGGGCTACATCCTCAAGACCGCGCTGGACAAGGACAACCAGGTCATCGGCTACCAGTTCGTCCGTCTGGGCAAGATGATGGAAGACATCCGTCACGGCAAGGACCCGAAGGAAGCCTACGAGAAGAACATCGGCACCTATGGCCGCTTCTCCGCCGAGCAGGGCGCCGTGAAGTACATCGACCCGCGCGAAGAATAAGAGAGGGAGGATAACAAACTATGGCAACTTTTGAATCTCAAGAGCGTCGTATGCCCAAGATCAATGCCTGCCTCGAAGCCAACGGCCTCGAGAGCCTGGACGCCTGCAACGAAATGCTCCTTGCCAAGGGCATTGACTGCGACAAGATCATCCGCGGCGTGCAGCCCATCTGCTTTGACAACGCTGTCTGGGCGTACACCCTGGGCACCGCCATCGCCGTCAAGCGCGGCCTGAAGAGCGCCGCCGAGTGCGCCGCCGCCATCGGCGAAGGCCTCGAAGCCTTCACCATCCCCGGCTCTGTCGCCGAGCAGCGTCATGTCGGCCTGGGCCACGGCAACCTGGGCGCCATGCTGCTGCATGAGGACACCCATTGCTTCTGCTTCCTGGCCGGCCACGAATCCTTCGCCGCCGCCGAAGGCGCCATCGGCATTGCGCGTACCGCCAACAAGGTCCGCAAGACCCCGCTGCGCGTCATCCTGAACGGCCTGGGCAAGGATGCCGCCATGATCATCAGCCGCATCAACGGCTTCACCTACGTCAAGACCGATTTCGATTTCAAGACCGGCGAAGTCAAGGTTGTTGAGACCATCCCGTACTCCGACGGCGAGCGTGCCGCTGTCAAGTGCTACGGCGCCAACGACGTCCTGGAAGGCGTTGCCATCATGAAGATGGAGGGCGTTGAGGTCTCCATCACCGGCAACTCCACCAACCCGACCCGCTTCCAGCATCTGGTCGCCGGCACCTACAAGAAGTGGGCGATCGAGAACGGCAAGAAGTACTTCTCCGTCGCTTCCGGCGGCGGCACGGGCCGTACCCTGCATCCCGACAACGTGGCCGCCGGTCCTGCCAGCTACGGCCTGACCGACTCCATGGGCCGTATGCACGGCGACGCCCAGTTCGCCGGCTCCTCCTCCGTGCCTGCGCACGTTGAGATGATGGGCCTGATCGGCGCCGGCAACAACCCGATGGTCGGCATGACCGTCGCCTGCGCTGTTGCGGCTTCTCAGGTCAACAACGGCTGATCTGCGATACCTCAAAACCAAAGCCCCGCGCTCTGCCTGGCAGAGCGCGGGGCTTTTTGTGTCCTGCAAAAAAGGGGAAGGCGCCTTGCCTTCCCCCAAAGATTTCAGTTTTTCAGTGCCTGCATCGGGGCGGGAATCCGTCCGCCGCGGTGGATCATCACGTCGGGCTTGAACTTGCTGATCGGCATGATGGGCGCATGGCCCAGCAGGCCGCCGAAGTCCAGCACGTCGCCGGCCTTGTGGCCGATGGCGGGGATGACGCGCACGGCGGTGGTCTTGCTGTTGACCATGCCGATGGCGGCTTCGTCGGCAATCAGGGCGCTGATGACCTCGGCGGAGGTATCGCCGGGGATGACCACCATGTCGATGCCCACCGAGCAGACCGCCGTCATGGCCTCGAGCTTTTCCAGCGTCAGGCTGCCGCAGGTCGCCGCCTTGATCATGCCGTCATCCTCCGAAACCGGGATGAAGGCGCCGGACAGGCCGCCCACATGGTTGGAGGCCATCACGCCGCCCTTCTTGACGGCGTCGTTGAGCAGGGCCAGGCAGGCCGTCGTGCCGCAGCAGCCGCAGCTCTCCAGGCCCATCTCCTCCAGAATGTTGGCGACACTGTCACCGATGGCCGGCGTGGGCGCCAGCGACAGGTCAATGATGCCGGCCGGCACGCCCAGCTCCTTGCTGGCCAGGTTGGCCACCAGCTGGCCCAGACGGGTGATCTTGAAGGCGGTGCGCTTGACCAGCTCGGCCACCTCGTCCATCGGGGCATCCTTGGGCAGCTTGGCCAGCGCGGCGCGGACCGCACCGGGGCCTGAAACGCCCACATGAATCTCGCAGTCCGGCTCGCCGGGACCGTGGAAGGCACCCGCCATGAACGGGTTGTCCTCCGGCGCGTTGCAGAACACCACGAGCTTGGCATCGCCCATGCACATGTTGTCCCGGGTCAGCTCGGCGGTCTGCCGCACAACCTTGCCCATCATGGCCACGGCATCCATGTTGATGCCGGACTTCGTGGACCCCACGTTGACACTCGAGCAGACCAGGTCGGTCTCGGCCAGGGCGCGGGGGATGCTCTCCAGCAGGCGCACATCGCCCGCCGAAAATCCCTTGTGCACCAGCGCGCCGTATCCGCCCACAAAGTTGACGCCCACGGTTTTGGCGGCCGCGTCCAGCGTCTTGGCATACCAGACCGGGTCGGCGTCCGGCGCGGCGCCCAGCAGCATCGCAATGGGCGTCACGCTAATCCGCTTGTTCACAATCGGAATCCCGTAGTCGGCGCTGATCTTGTCCACGACCGGCACCAGATTGCCGGCCAGACGGATGATCTTGTTGTAAATCTTCTCACAGGCCTTGCGCCCGTCGGGATCAATGCAGTCCAGCAGACTGATGCCCATCGTGACCGTGCGCACGTCGAGGTTTTCCGCCGTGAGCATGTTGATGGTTTCCATGATGTCGCCGCTGTTCAGAATCTTCATGCTGCGGCCTCCTTACACCTTGTGCATCGCGTCAAAGACTTCCTGGCGGGTCAGGGTGACCTGCATGCCCATCTCCTGACCGAGCGTTTCAAAGCGGGCCCGCATCTCGGCGGGTTCCACGGTGCAGTTCGTCGTGTTGACCAGCATGATCATGCAGAACATCTCCTGCAGAATGCTCTGGGTCACGTCCTCCACATTGATATTCAGTTCGGCACAGACGGCGCTGACCCGGGCAATCACGCCCACGGTATCCCGTCCGATCACGGTGATAACGGCTTTCATATAAGCTCCCCCTTTGTGTGCTCTGTGCGGCAGATCCCTTCTCCGGCTCGACGCACCCGTATTTTGTCGTTTTCATTATAACAGACTCTTTGGGGTTTGAATAGCGTCAAATTGCCGGAAACTGCGATAATTGGAAAAATATGATCACAATAGATAAAACTATGTAAAGATTATGAAAAGATTTTGGCCAGACCTATTGAAAAAAACGCCGGTCTACTTTATACTGGTTTTGTGTGAATTCATTCCGCGCATAAACGGAGGCCTGTGTGTGAAAGACTTTTATAAGGCGATGGAGAACCTGATCTGGGTCACGCAGCTGGGGCTCTCTCTTCTGCTTCCGCCGGTCTTTTTTCTCGGGCTTGCGCACTGGCTTGTGACCCGCTGGGGCTGGCCCGTCTGGGTCTGGCTGCCGGCCATCCTGCTGGGGCTGGCCACGGCGGCCGTCACCTTCCGCAGCTTTGCCGCCCGCTGGCTGCGGGACAGCCGCCGCGACGCCGAACATCGCCCGTCCGGGTTCAACCGTCATTAACCTGACAAGAGGTCCATCCATGAAATTGCAGCCTTCTTCCCGTAAAGAACTCAAAGTGATTGCCGCGGGCACCCTGGCGTGCTCCGCGGTGATGGTACTGGTTTTTGTCGTCCTTCATGTGGCCGGCGTATACCGCACGGCGCTGTGGCAGGTCGTGCTCAGCGCGCTGGTGGGGTCTGCGGTGGCCATTCTCAATTTTGCGGCGCTCTGCTTGACCGTGCAGAAGGCGGCCGAGAAATCCCAGGATGCGCGATTCGTCCATACCTGCGTCCAGACCAGCTACACGGCGCGCCTGGCATTGCAGGCGCTGTGGTGCATTGCGGCGTTCGTGGCCCCGTGTTTCCAGGTGGTGGCAGCTGCCCTGCCGCTGCTGTTCCCCCGCGTGGCAATTTATTTCCAGCAAATCAAAGAGCGCAAGCGCCCGGAAGCCGCGCCGGCTTCCGCCGCGCAGCAGGGAAACCCCCTGCCGCCCGAACAGGAGAGGTGATGCAACCGATGGATATTTCCATTAACGGCGCAAAAATTCTACACACCTTCACGGATGTGCCCATTCTGGGGACCGTGAACATCACCCAGACACTGGTGGTGAGCTGGCTGGTCATGGCCATCATCACGGTGGGATGCGTGGTGCTGGGGTCGGGCCTCAAGGTGACCGGCATTTCCCGCAAACAGGCTGTGGCCGAGATGATCTACCACGCGCTCATCAATTTTGTGCGCGGCAATATGGGTCCCAAGTTTGACCGCTATATTCCGCTGGTAGGCACCATCTTTGTGACCAGTGTGGTCTCCAACCTGATCAGCCTGCTGGGCATCTGGAGCCCCACCGCCGACCTGATGACGGAAATCGGCTGGGCCCTGGTGGTCTTTGTGCTGATTACCTACCACAAAATCAAGGCCAGCGGCCTCGGCGGGTATCTCAAGGGATTCCTTGAACCGGTGTTCCTGCTCGCGCCCATCAATGTGGTGTCGGAGTGCTTCACCCCCATCAGTATGGCCTGCCGTCACTTCGGCAACATTCTGTCCGGCACCGTCATCAGCGGTCTGCTCTACACCGCGCTGGCCGCCGCCAGCTATGCGCTGTTCCACCTGCTGGGCTCCAATGTGGTGGCTGCCGCGGCGGTGCTGCTCATCGGCGTTCTGCTGCTTGTGCGGGCGCGCCGCAGCAAGGCGGCGGGCGGCAAGGCCAAGGGCAGAATCCCCGGCATTGTGCTGACCGTGCTGGGCGTGCTGGCGCTGCTGACCGTTGTCACCGGCGGCCTGGCTGCCGAGTTCCCCTGGCTGGACATCGGCCTGCCTGCCATCATCAGCTTCTATTTTGACTGGTTCGGCGGCTGCATCCAGGCGTTCATCTTCTGTACGCTGACCACCATGTTCATCAAACAGGCCGCCGGGGAGGACTGATCCCTCCGGTGCCTGCAAAAAACCAAGTAAATCATCAAATTTTTAGGAGGATTACACCATGGATTTCACGATTTTAGCAAAAGGTATTGCTCTTGCCGGCTGCGCCATCGGCGCAGGTCTCGCCCTGATCGCAGGTATCGGCCCCGGTATCGGCGAAGGCAACGCGGCCGCCAAGGCCTGTGAAGCCATCGGCCGTCAGCCCGAGTGCAAGGGTGATGTGACCAGCACGCTGATCCTCGGCGTCGCCCTGGCCGAAACCACCGGTATTTACGGCTTCGTCACCGGCCTGCTGCTGATCTTTGTCGCGCCCGGCATGTTCATGAACTTCCTGGGCTGATCGGCATCCGCAGCACCCGACGGAAGGAGGTTCCCGAATGTCCGTTGTTTACCAGTCCCTTGTGGCAGTGGAGCCTATCACACTGATCTGCACGATCTGCAACCTCTTCATTCAGATGTTCATCATCAAGAAGTTCTTTCTGAATAAGATCAAGGCGGTCCTCGACGAGCGCCGCAAGGCTGCCGATCAGGAGATCACCGCGGCCCAGGCTGCCCGCGAGGAAGCGCAGGCCATGAAAGCCGAGTATGAGAAGGACATGGCCAACGCCAAAGCCAAAGCCAACGAGATCGTAGTCAATGCCCAGAAAACGGCGGCCGCCCGCAGCGAAGAGCTGGTGGGAGAGGCCCAGGCCCAGGCGGCCCAGATCCGCCGCCAGGCCGAGGCGGACATTGAACAGGAGAAAAAGACCGCCATCAACAGCCTGAAGAATGAGATCGGCGGCATCGCCATGGAGATTGCCTCCAAGGTGGTGGAGCGCGAGATCAGCGAGAAGGATCATCAGGATCTGATCGACGAATTTATCCGGAATGTAGGTGAAGCATCGTGACCGATCTGGCAAAGCGCTACGGCGACAGCATCTTTGATCTGGCCGCGGAAGAGCACCTGGAAGAGCGTCTGCTCAACGAGCTGGACTGCGCTGTCCGCTGCATCTTCGCCGAGCCGGAGTATCTCAAGCTGCTGTGCACCCCGAGCGTTCCCAAGAAGGAGCGCACCGCCCTGCTGGATGAAGCGTTTGGCGGGCAGATGCATCCGTACACCGTCAATTTTCTGAAAATTTTGTGCGAGCAGAACGCCATCCGCGAACTGTCGGCCTGTGCGCGGGAATACCGTACCCGCTACAATCAGGCGTTCGGCATTCTGGAGGTCTGTGCCGTGGCGGCCGTGCCGCTGCGGGAGGAAAGCCGGCAGAAGCTCATTGCCCGACTTGCCGAGAAAACCGGCAAAAAGATTGACCTGACCGTCCGGGTGGACCCCGGCGTTCTGGGCGGCATCCGCCTGGACCTGGCCGGTACACGGCTGGACGGCACCGTCAGCCATCGCCTCGAAGAGCTGCGCGCCGAGATTTCCGAAGTGGTTTTGTAAAACAGTCAGGGGGACGCCGGGCGGCGCTCCCCAGTATGAGAATGAGTGGTGAAACAAACCGTGCAATTAAAACCTGAACAAATTTCCAAAATCATCCGTTCGCAGATCAAGCACTACCAGAATGCCATCGAACAGAGCGAGACCGGCACCGTCATCATGGTGGGCGACGGCATTGCCCGTTCCTCCGGCCTGGACAACTGCATGGCCGGCGAGCTTGTGCAGTTCGAGAACGGTGAGTACGGCATGGCCCAGAACCTGGAGGAGAACTCCGTCTCCATCGTTCTGCTGGGCTCCGATGCCGGCATCAAGGAAGGCAGCGTGGTCAAGCGCACCGGCAAGGTGGTGTCTGTCCCGGTCGGCGAAGCCATGATCGGCCGCGTTGTCAACGCACTGGGCCAGCCCATCGACGGCAAGGGCCCCATCGAGACCCAGGAGTTCCGCCCCATCGAGAGCCCGGCTCCCGGCATCATCGACCGCCAGCCGGTCAAGGAACCCCTGCAGACCGGCATCAAGGCCATCGACAGCATGATCCCCATCGGCCGCGGCCAGCGTGAGCTGATCATCGGTGACCGTCAGACCGGCAAGACCGTCATTGCGACGGATACCATCATCAACCAGAAGGGCAAGGATGTCATCTGCATCTATGTGGCCATCGGCCAGAAGCAGTCCACCGTCGCCAGCCTGGTCGAGAACCTCGAGCGCAACGGCGCCATGGAGTACACCATCGTCGTGGCCGCCACCGCGTCGGAACTGTCGCCCATCCAGTATATCGCCCCCTACTCGGGCTGCGCCATGGGCGAGTACTTCATGAACAAGGGCAAGCACGTCCTGATCATCTACGACGACCTGTCCAAGCACGCCGTCGCCTACCGTGCCCTTTCGCTGCTGATCCGCCGTCCGCCGGGACGTGAAGCATACCCCGGCGACGTCTTCTATCTGCACAGCCGTCTGCTCGAACGCGCTGCCAAGCTCAGCGATGAGAAGGGCGGCGGTTCGCTGACCGCACTGCCCATCATCGAGACCCAGGCCGGCGACGTTTCGGCGTATATCCCGACCAACGTCATCTCCATCACGGACGGCCAGATCTTCCTGGTCACCGAGCTGTTCCACTCCGGCATCATGCCCGCCGTGGACCCCGGCATCTCGGTCTCCCGTGTCGGCGGCAACGCCCAGGTCAAGGCCATGAAGAAGGTGGCCGGCACCCTCAAACTGATTTACTCCCAGTACCGCGAGCTGCAGGGCTTTGCCCAGTTCGGCTCCGATCTGGACAAGGATACCAAGGCGCGTCTGGCCCAGGGCGAGCGCATCGTCGAAGTGCTCAAGCAGGACCGCAACTCGCCGGTTCCCGTCGAAAAGCAGGTCGCCATCCTCTATGCCACCATCAACGGGTTCCTGACCGAAATCCCCGTCGATCAGGTGGCGGAGTACGAGCGCAGCCTGTATGAGTACCTCGACGCCGACGCCGCGGCCATCCAGGCCATCGAGCCCATCCGCACCACCGGCGCCTGGAGCCCCGAGATTGAGGCAGCCCTCAAACAGGTGCTCACCGCGTTTACCGAGCAATTCCGCGCATCACGCTAAAAGGAGGTCACAGGCATGGCAGGATCGATGAAGGAGATCAAGCTGCGCATCAAGAGCGTAGAGAGCACCATGCAGATCACCAAGGCCATGGAACTGGTGGCATCCTCCAAGCTGCGTCACGCCAAGGAGCGGGTCGAACAGAGCCGCCCGTACTTCCAGACCCTTTACCAGACCCTGATCGAGATCGCACAGGGAACGGCGGATTTCTCCAGCCCCTATGTGACCCGGCGGGAACGGAAAAAAGTCTGCTATATTGTATTCGCGGGGGACCGCGGCCTTGCCGGCGGCTACAATTCCAATATCTTCAAGGCCGTGGCCGCCGATATGCAGGACGATATGCCCCACTGTGTGCTTCCCATCGGCAAGAAAGCCGTCGAGCACTACGAGAACCACGGCGAGGAACTGGTCAGCCGCCGGTTCCAGATGGTGGGGGACATCTCGGTCAGCGACTGCTTCGACATCGCACATCTGGTCTGCCAGAAATACCTGGCCGGTGCCTTTGACGAGATCAAGATCGCCTACACCAGTTTTGTCTCGATGCTGACCCAGACGGCGACGGTCATGCCGGTGCTGCCCTTTGAGGCGCTGCCCGCTGAGGACGGCAAGCCCCGTCCCACCCTGATCGAATACGAACCCGACGAGGAAACCGTCTTTGATGCCATCATCCCCGAATATCTGGCCGGCGTGGTCTACGGCGCCATGTGCGAAAGCGTGGCCAGCGAGCTGGGTGCGCGGCGCACCGCGATGGATGCCGCCACCAAGAACGCCACCGAGATGATCGACAATCTGAACCTTTACTACAACCGCGCCCGCCAGGCCGCCATCACGCAGGAAATCACCGAGATCGTGGCCGGCGCCGGGGAATAAAAGGAGTGAATTCAATGCCAGAACAAAACATCGGCAAGGTGATTCAGGTCACCGGGCCTGTGCTGGATATCCGGTTTGAGGACGGCAAGCTGCCCGCGCTGCTCAACGCCATCGAACTGGACAACCACGGCCACAAGGTCGTGGTTGAGGTGGCGCAGCATATCGGCGACAATGTCGTGCGCTGCATCGCCATGTCCAGCACCGACGGCCTGGTCCGCGGCGCCGACGCGGTGGACACCGGCGGTCCCATCACGGTGCCTGTCGGCGAGGAATGCCTGGGCCGTGTGTTCAACCTGCTGGGCGAGCCCGTTGACAACAAGCCCGCCCCCAAGACCGACGAGCGGTGGAGCATCCATCGCCCGGCGCCCAGCTTTGAGGAGCAGGAATCCAACACCGAAATGCTGGAAACCGGCATCAAGGTCGTTGACCTGATCTGCCCCTACGCCAAGGGCGGCAAGATCGGCCTGTTCGGCGGCGCCGGCGTCGGCAAGACCGTTCTGATTCAGGAACTGATCTACAACATTGCCACCGCGCACAACGGCTACTCGGTCTTTACCGGTGTCGGCGAGCGCACCCGTGAGGGCAACGACCTCTACGGCGAAATGACCGAGAGCGGCGTCATCAACAAGACGGCGCTGGTCTACGGCCAGATGAACGAGCCGCCGGGAGCCCGTATGCGCGTGGCGCTGTCCGGCCTGACCATGGCGGAGTATTTCCGCGATGTCAAGAACCAGGACGTGCTGCTCTTCATTGACAACATCTTCCGTTTCACCCAGGCCGGCTCGGAAGTCTCGGCGCTGCTGGGCCGTATGCCCTCCGCCGTCGGCTACCAGCCCACCCTGGCCACCGAGATGGGCGCCCTGCAGGAGCGCATCACCTCGACCCGCAAGGGCTCCATCACCTCGGTCCAGGCCGTCTACGTTCCCGCCGACGACCTGACCGACCCCGCCCCGGCCACCACCTTCACCCATCTGGACGCCACCACGGTTCTGAGCCGTGAAATCTCCTCGATGGGCATCTACCCGGCCGTTGACCCGCTGGATTCCACCAGCCGGATTCTCACCCCCGAGATCGTCGGCCAGGAACACTACGAGGTTGCCCGTGCGGTGCAGCGCGTGCTGCAGCGCTACAAGGAACTGCAGGACATCATCGCCATCATGGGCATGGACGAACTGAGCGAGGCCGACAAGATCACCGTCAACCGCGCCCGCAAGGTCCAGCGCTTCCTGTCCCAGAACTTCCACGTCGCCGAACAGTTCACCGGTATGCCCGGCCAGTACGTCCCCCTCAAGGAGACGCTGCGCGGCTTCAAGATGATTCTGAACGGCGAATGTGACCAGATTCCCGAAAGCTGTTTCCTGATGTCCGGCACCATTGACGACGTGTTTGCCAAGGCCAAGGCTCAGGCCTGATGGAAGGAGGGCAGTATGGCGACCTTCCATTTGAAGATCATGACCCCCGACGGCACCGCTTATGAGGGCGAGGTCGTCCGGGTAGTCTGCCGCACCATCACCGGTGACCTGGCCATCCTGGCCCGCCACACCGACTACTGCACAGCGCTCGGTATGGGGGACGCCCACATCGTGCAGGAGGACGGAACCTCCCGCCATGCCGCCTGTATGGGCGGGATGCTCAGCATGATCGACGGCGAATGTCATCTGCTGGCCACTACCTTCGAGTGGGCCGACCAGATCGACAAAGCCCGCGCCGAGGCCAGCAAGGCCCGCGCCGAGGAGATCCTGGCCCGCAAGAACCTCGACCGCCGCGAGATGGAACTCGCGCAGGCCCGGCTCAAGCGCGCCCTTGTGCGCACCAGCGTGGCCAAGTAAACGGCAGATCAATACAAAAAGAAGCCCGGCACAGCGTTTGCTGTGCCGGGCCTTTTTGTGGCTGATCGGGAAATCCGGGGTTCAGCGGCCGCCATGGTGCTGGCCGGAACCGCCGTTGTGGCTGCCATAGCGGTTGCCGTCGTGGCTGCCGTCATGGTCGTGCTCCTGCAGGCGTGCCTGGGTGCCGTCGCAGGCAGGCTGTTCCTCACTGCGGGGGCATAGGCTGGAGCAGGCATAGGTGCAGACGCGGGTGCGCAGGCTCTCGTACTGGCAGAAATCGGGAAATTCGGCGGCATCCGCGGGCGCCTGAAGCACCACCGGACAGACACACTGGGCGGCAGCGCTCAGCGGGCAGGCGGCGAACAGCAGCAGCGGCAGCATTGCGGCGAAAATCTGTTTGCGCATCGCAATTCCTCCTTGCAAAGCATCTGGGGCAAAAGCCGGTGAAGATTCCTTATAAGAAAAGTGTATCACGCCGTTCCCCGGCTGTCAACCGCGGCCGGCGTCCCCTCCGTAGGACATCGGGCCTTTGGGGGTCACGGGTTTGTCGGGCGGGTACTCGCCCTGCATCTTGGCTTCCATCCGGCTCAGCCTCGCTTCCAGTTCGCTGATCCGGTTGCTCACAATATCGGGCAGGGCCTGCTGGTCCAGGTCGTCGGCGGGGCAGCACTTGATGTTGCCCACCCGCACCACTTCGGCCGGTACGCCGACCGCCGTCGCATTGGCGGGCAGATTCTTCAGCACGACGCTGCCGGCACCCACCCGGACGTTGTCGCCGATGTAGACGGGGCCCAGAACCTTGGCGCCGGCGCCCACCAGCACGTTGTTGCCCAGCGTGGGATGGCGCTTGCCGGTGTCCTTGCCGGTGCCGCCCAGCGTCACGCCGTGGTAGATCGTGCAGTTGTCGCCGATCTCGGTGGTCTCGCCAAAGACAATGCCCATGCCGTGGTCAATGAAGAGCCGCTCGCCGATCTTGGCGCCGGGATGAATCTCGATGCCGGTCAGATGCCGGGCAAGCTGGCTGATGAGCCGCGCCAGGAAAAACCATTTGTGCTGATAAAGAAAATGTGCGATCCGGTGCGTGACCAGAACGTGAAAGCCGGGATACAGAATGATGACCTCCGCCACATTGCGAGCCGCGGGGTCTTTGTCCCGGATGTTTTTTGCATCTGCCCAAAGTCCCATGAAACCTCAGTTCCCTTTCCCTGCATTGAAGTTTAGATAGAGAAATCATAGCACAAACCATGGCAAAACGCAACCGGCAGCGCCGCGCGGGACGGATTGCACTTTTTTGCGTTCGTGTTATAATAAAGCCGGTAGTTCAATCTCAATAACTGGAGGGGAAACTTGATGAAGGATTCTCGTTGGGCGTCCATCGACGCCTTTGCCGAACAGAACCGTGAAGCCATCCTGCGGGACATCACCCGCCTGGTGGCCGTGCCCAGTGTAGAGGGAACGCCGGAACCCGGCGCCCCCTTTGGCAAGGGCCCCAAAGCCGCGCTGACCAAGGCGCTGGAAATCGCCGCCGAGCTGGGTCTTGACACCCACGACGCCGACGGCTACATCGGCTGGGCCGAGACCGGTCCCATCGCCGACGGACAGAAATATCTTGCCACCATCACCCACACCGACGTGGTGCCGGAGGGCAACGGCTGGGACGCCGATCCCTACACGGTGCGCGTGCGGGACGGCTGGCTGCTGGGCCGCGGCGTGGCGGACGACAAGGGCCCCTCGATCCTCTGCCTGTATGCCCTGAAGTATCTGCGCGAGCAGGGGATTGCGCTGCGGTATCCCGTCCGTGCACTGCTGGGCACCAATGAGGAAACCCATATGCACGATGTGGAATACTACGAAAAGCATTTCCCGATGCCGGCCTTCTGCTTCACGCCGGACGCCGAGTTCCCGGTCTGCAACGGTGAGAAGGGCGGCTTCAACGGCGACCTGGTCAGCCCCGAGCTGACCAACGGCGTCATTGTGGACTTTGCCGGCGGCGTGGCCCGCAACGCCGTGCCGGACCGCGCCAGCTGCACGGTCCGCGTGCCGGCGTCCGCCCTCAAGCCGACCGAAGGCGTCACCTTTGAAGCCGGCGAGAACGGCACCACGATTGTGCGCGGCTGGGGCAAGAGCGGCCATGCGGCCATGCCGGAAGGCACCGTCAACGCCATCGGCCTGATCGTCAACTGCCTGCTGGAATCCGGCGTCTGCACCCCGGCCGAGGCGGCCTATCTGCGGGTCCTGCATACCCTGCACGCCTCCACCGACGGCAGCGCACTGGGCATTGCGGCCTCGGATGAGGTCTTTACCCCGCTGACCATCATCGGCGGCACCATCGAGTACAAGGACGGCCGCATCCGTCAGACCTTCGACTGCCGCTATCCCACCTCCACCAACGGCGATGTCCTGACCGCCGCCATGCGCAAGGCCTGCGGCACCGCGGCCCGGCTCGACAACGTCGAGGTCAAGGTCCCGTTCTACATTGCGGCGGACAGCCCCGCCATCCGCACCCTCATCACCACCTACAATGAGGTGACCGGCGAGGACAAGACCCCCTTCACGATGGGCGGCGGCACCTATGCGCGCCACTTCCCCTACGCGGTCAGCTTCGGACCCGAGCATACCGACCTGGCCATCCCCGACTTCGCCGGCCCGATGCACGGCGCCAACGAGGGTGCCCCGTTTGACAAGCTCATCGAAGCCCTCAAGATCTACATTCTCGCCCTGCTCCGTCTGCAGGACATCGACCTCTAACCGCATCCCAAAAAAGCGCGGAGACCATCCGGTCTCCGCGCTTTTTCACAGTTCGCCGCGCTCAAACATCTCCCGCACCTCGAACAGATCGCGGCAGCAGGCATCGTAGAGGGAGCGCATCTCATCGGTCACCGGCATCAGGTCGGGCACCATGATGGTCACCGCACCGCTCGCGTGGCCGGCCCGCACGCCGTTGTAGCTGTCCTCCAGCACCAGGCAGTCGTGGATGTCCACCCCGATGCGCCGCGCGGCCTCGAGAAAGATTGCCGGGTCGGGCTTGCACTTGTCCACGTCGTACCCGCAGACCACGTCGTGGAAATACCGCGCCGTGCCGGTGGTCTGCAGGTTGCATTCAATCATCGTCTTGGGGCTGGAACTTGCCACAATCCGCGGCATGCCGCGCTGTTCCAGATAGGCCAGCAGCTCCTTCAGCCCCGGCTTGCAGGGAACCCCCTTGCGGAACTGCTCGTTGCCGTAGGCCCAGACCTCGTCCAGCAGCCGGCCGGCATCCTTGCCGTAGGTCTCGGCGATGTGGGCCTTGAGCTTGTCGCCCGCCAGTCCGCGGCCGCCGCTGTAAAACGATGCGGGCGGCTCGGGCAGCCCCAGCTTGCGGCAGCACGGGGCCCAGAAGGTGTCCCAGATGCGCTCGGTGTCAAACATCAGACCGTCCATATCGAAAATTACGCCCCGGATTTTAGGAGCCATGGCCATTCCCTCCCTGTATCATGCCTGAATCTTCCCCTCATTGTACCCCAAAACCCGGGCGTGTGCAATCGCCTGCCCGTCAAAAATACGCAAAATCTACACAGAATTCCATAGGGAAGTACTTGTTTTCATCACTTTAGAGCGCTATAATAGGGATAATCTCGCGCGGGCCGGAGTTGTGCAGCTCCCAGCGCGCCGTAGGTAAGGAGAAGAAGGTATATGTTGAACATCAAAGTCGTTCGAAGCAAACAGTTGAAGGAAAAGCCTCAGGATGAAACCAAGCTCGGTTTCGGCAAGATTTTTACCGATCATATGTTCCTGATGGATTACACCGAGGGCGAGGGCTGGCATGATGCCCGCATCGTTCCGTATGCGCCGCTGCCGCTGGACCCTGCCACGGTCGTTTTCCATTACGCGCAGGAAATCTTTGAAGGCATGAAGGCCTATCGCACGGCGGACGGCAGTGTGCAGCTGTTCCGCCCCGACTGCAACGCCAAGCGCTTCCAGGATTCCGCGGATCGTCTGTGCATTCCTCGCATCCCTGTGGAGGATTATATCCAGGCCGTCAAGGCCATCGTGGACATCGATCGTGACTGGGTGCCCCATTCCGACGGTGCTTCGCTGTATATCCGTCCCTTTGTCTTTGCAAACGATGTGGGCCTCGGCGTCCATGCGTCCAAGCACTACATTTTCTGCATCATCTGCTCTCCGTCCGGCGCCTACTATGCCGAGGGCCTCGACCCCGTGCGCATCTACGTCGAGGATGAGTACATCCGTGCCGCCCCGGGCCTGACCGGCTTCACCAAGTGCGGCGGCAACTACGCGGCTTCCATCAAGGCCGGCGAGCTGGCCGAGGAAAAGGGCTTCAGCCAGGTGCTGTGGCTGGACGGCGTCGAGAAGAAGTACGTCGAGGAAGTCGGTTCGATGAACATCATGTTCAAGATCGACGGCAAGATCTACACGGCTGCCTGCACCGGCACCGTTCTGCCCGGCGTGACCCGCCGCTCCATCATTGAGCTGCTCAAGGACTGGGGCTATGAGGTCATCGAGGGCAAGCTGGCCATCGCCGATGTCATGAAGGCATCCGAGGAAGGCAAGCTCGAAGAGGTGTTCGGCACCGGCACGGCTGCCGTTGTCAGCCCCGTCAAGGAGCTGGACTGGGAAGGCAAGGTCGCCTACATCGGCGGCGGCAAGATCGGCGAGCTGACCCAGAAGCTGTACGATACCCTGACCGGCATCCAGTGGGGCAAGCTGCCCGACACCAAGGGCTGGACCGTCAAGGTCGAAAAGCAGCTGTAACGGAATTGACACAAAATTTACAAATCCGTTTTTAAACAACAAATGGCGCGGAGTATCGAGGAAAATCGGTGCTCCGCGCCATTTTTGCGCGGTTTGTTCGCTAGGAATCGACGCACGGAATGTGGTATACTGTTGCCCGTAAACAACTTTGCAAACAACAGGCCAAAAGCCGGAACAGGATGGAACCATGAAAAATATTCTGGATCTGCTGGACCGCACCGCGGACCGTCTGCCCGACGCCCCGGCCTTCTGCGGTGAGGAATCCGGATACACCTGGGCCCAGACCCGGGCGGCGGCGCGTGCCATCGGCACGGCACTGCTCCGGGCCGGGGCGGCAGGCAGGCCGGTGGCCCTCTATCTGGGCCGCGGCCCCGAAACGCCCCTTGCCATGCTGGGCACGCTGGCGGCGGGGGCCTTCTATACCGTGCTGGATGTGGCGCAGCCCGCCGAGCGGGTGCGGCAGATCACCGGGCAGCTCTGCCCGGCGGTCCTGCTGACCGACGCCGCCCATGCCGAAGCCGCAGCCGCGCTGGGACTGGACATTCCGGTGCTGCGGTACGAGGAGGCCGTCGCCTTCCCGCCCGAGGAGGCCGCGCTGGCGGCGGTGCGGGCGGCTGCCGTCGATACCGACCTTGCCTATGTGCTGTTCACCTCGGGTTCCACCGGCCTGCCCAAGGGGGTGGCCGTGACCCACCGCAACGTGCTGGCTTACAGCGAGTGGGTGACCGAGGCCTTCCGCTTCGGCCCCGACACCGTGCTGGGCAACCAGACCCCCTTCTATTTCTCGATGTCGGTGACCGATGTGTTCGGCGCGGTGCGCTCGGGGGCCTGTGTGCAGGTGCTTCCCAAACGGCTGTTCAGCTTCCCGGTGCCGCTGCTGGAATACCTGACGCAGCGCGGCGTCAACACGCTGTACTGGGTGCCGTCGGCGCTGGGAATCGTCGCGGCCTGGAAGGCGCTGGATTACACGGCGCTGCCCCCGCTGCGCACCATCCTGTTTGCCGGCGAGGTCATGCCGACGGCCAAGCTCAATTACTGGCGCGCCCACTATCCGCAGGCGGAGTTCGCCAACCTCTACGGCCCCACCGAGACCACCGACATCTGTGCCTACTACCGGCTGGACAGGCCCTTTGCCGACGACGAGGCGCTGCCCATCGGGTTCCCCTGCGAGAACTGCGGGCTGCTGATCCTGCGGGACGGCAGACCGGTGGCCGACGGGGAGGAAGGGGAGCTCTGCGTGCGCGGCAGTTTTGTGGCGGCCGGCTACTATAACCAGCCCGAAAAGACCGCCGAGCGGTTTGTGCGCAACCCGGCGCGGCCCGAATACCCCGAGCGGATCTACCGCACCGGGGACCTGGTCCGCCGCAATGCGCGCGGTGAGCTGATCTACTGCGGGCGGATGGATACCCAGATCAAGCATCTGGGGTACCGCATCGAGCTCGGCGAGATCGAGACCGCCGCTTCCGGGCAGGACAAGCTGGATTCCTGCGCCTGCCTGTACGATGCCCCGCGGGACCGGCTGGTCCTGTTCTATCAGGGCAAACGGGACCTGACCGAGGCGCTGCGGGCCCGCCTGGAACAGCGCCTGCCCGGCTATATGCGCCCTGCCGTCTATCTTCGCGTCAAACAGATGCCGCAGAACGCCAACGGAAAGATTGACCGTCTGGCGCTGCGCGAACAGCTTAAGGAGGAAACCCATGCATCAGATTGAAGAAATCCTTGCCATTCTGGAAGAAGTCAAACCCGGTCTGCATCCCGCGCCGGATGAGGAGCTCATCCGTTCCGGCAAGCTGGAATCCATCGACATCATGTCGCTGACGATGGCGCTGGCCGAGGAATTTGATCTGGAGATCAGCCCGGTGGACCTCAAGGAAGAAAATTTCCGCACCGCGGCCGATATCCTGCGTCTGGTCAACCGCCTCGAGGAGGAGTGATCCCCGCAGCCGGTTCTGGCCTTGCCTGACGGGAGGATGCCATGTCCTACAATTCGTTTGCCTATCTGTTCCTGTTCCTCGGCGCCGTGTGGCTGCTCTGGGCCGTGCTGCCCCGGCGGATGCGCCCCGGCGTGCTGCTGGCCGCCAGCCTCTTCTTTTACTGGGCCACGGCCCGACGGTACATCGTCTATCTGCTCGTGCTGGCCGCCGTCGCCTGGGTGGTGGGCCGGCAGCTCGGCCGCCTCGACGCCCTCTATGCCGAGACCGGCCCCGACCTGCCCGCCCCCAAGCGCAAGGCGCTGAAAAAGAAGGTGGCGGTGCTGCGCGGCAGCACCCTCGCGGCCGGGACCGCCGTGCTGCTCGGGGCACTGCTCTGGCTCAAATACCTGCCCTTCGCGGCCAAGAGCTGGGCGGCGCTGTCCGCCCGCATCTCCTGGATTCCCACCTTCACGGTGCCGGCCTATGTGCAGCCGCTGGGCATCAGCTTCTTCACCCTCATGGGTATCAGCTACCTGGTGGATGTCAGCCACGGCACGGTGCCCGCCGCGCCCCGCTACTGGCAGGTGCTGAGCTATCTGTGCTTCTGGCCCCATGTCGTCGAAGGTCCCTTCGACCGCGCCGGGGCCCTGCTGCCCGCCCTGACCCAGCCGGGAGCGCCCGGCTATGACGGGTTCCGGTTCGGAATCCAGCGCATCGTCTGGGGTATGTTCAAAAAGGTGGTCATCGCCGACCGGGCCAATATGTATGTCAAGGCCGTCTTTGATGACTGGACCCAGTACAGCGGCGCCGCCGTTGTTGTGGGCACGCTGCTGTATACCCTGCAGCTCTATGCCGAGTTTTCCGGCTGTATGGACATTGTCCTCGGCTCGGCGGAGCTGTTCAACATTCCGTTGGCCGAGAACTTCCGCCAGCCCTTCTTCTCGCGCAGCATCGGCGAATTCTGGCGCCGGTGGCACATCACGCTGGGAGCCTGGCTGCGGGAGTACGTCTTCCAGCCGCTGGTGGTCAGCAAACCGCTGATGCGGTTCGGCAAATTCTGCCGCACCCGCTTCGGCGCCGAGGCGGGCCGCCGCTGGCCGGTCTGGCTCAGCCTGGGCGTGACCTGGGCGCTCATCGGCCTGTGGCACGGTGCGGGCTGGATCTATCTGGTCTACGGGCTGTACTATTTCGGGCTGCAGTTCCTGGGCGAAGCCTGTGAGCCCGCCCTGGTCCGGCTGCTGCCTGCGCTGCCCCGGTGGCGCCAGACCCGCGCCTGGCGGCTGTTCCAGATGCTGCGCACCTTTGTGTTGGTCAATTTCGGTATGCTGCTTTTCCGCGCCAACGGTGTGCGCGCCGCGCTGGATATGCTGCGCAGCCTGCCGGTGCGGTACCAGGGCAGCCTGCTGATCAAGCTGGACGCCCGCGACATGGCTGTGCTGGTCGTCGGGGCCGTCCTGCTGCTGGCGGTGGATCTGCTCCATGAGCGGGGCCATCATCTGCGCCGCGAACTGGCCGCCCGGCCGCTGCCTCTGCGCTGGGCCGTCTATATCGGCGGTGTCCTCGCGGTGATGATCTTCGGCGCCTACGGCGACAACTACGACCCCGCGGCGTTCATCTACGCGCAGTTCTAAGAAGGAGGCAAACCGATGCGCAAATCCTTCCTCCGTCCCGTCCTGCATGTGACGGCCTTCTGCCTCGCGCTGCTGATCGCCGTCGCACTGGCGGGACATTATCTGATGCCCCACTCCAACCGCTATCTGTCCGGCTATACGGCGGGCGGGATTCTGGGTGAGGACTTTGACACCATCGACGTGCTGGTTATGGGGGACTCCAACGCCGCCCAGGGCATCTCCCCGATGGAGTGGTACAATGCCTACGGCATCACCGGCTACACCTACGGTTCGGGCTGGCTGACCGTTTACAGCATCTATTACCGGCTGCAGAACATCCTCAAGGAGCAGGCCCCCAAGGTCGTCGTGCTCGGCACCGGCACGGTGTACAGCAAGCGCGGCAACGAAACCTATCTGCAGTGTGCGCTCGGGGACATCACCGACGAACTGTTCCCGCTGCTGCGCTTCCACGACAACTGGAAATATCTGACCCTCGACAATATGCTGGAGGAGCACGACTATTCCTGGCGGGATGCCAACAAGGGCTATACCCCCATCACCGAGGTCAGCGCCTACACGGGCGGCAGCTATATGTACAATCCCGACACCCCGCCCGAGGAGATCCCGCTGCTGGCCCGGCTCTATCTGGACCGCATCGTCACCCTCTGCCGGGACAACGGCTGTGAACTGCTGCTCATCACGGTGCCCACCGTCAGCTGGAGCATGGCGCGCCACAACGGCATCCGCGACTACGCCGAGCAGCAGGGCCTGACCTACATCGACTACAACCTGGACAGCGAAAACCCGGGCATCGACTGGCGCACCGACACGCCGGACAGCGGCGCGCATCTCAATGTCCTCGGCGCCCGCAAGCTCAGCCAGGCACTCGGAAAAGTGCTCGCCGACAGCGGACAGATTCCGGACCACCGCGGCCAGCCCGGCTATGAGGACTGGGACGCCGACGCGCAGTCCTATCTGGCCACCATGGAACAGGCAATCCCCGAAAATGAGGCCAAGGCGGCCGCTCAGCTCGAAGCTCTTGGTCAAACTGCATAAAATTTGCCGTGTCTTTTACTGCATGTTGTACATGCAAGTCCTTGCAATTTGTGGGGGAATATTGTAAGATAATGGCAAGAAGCAAAGACGCTTTGGATGGCACTCAGATGCTTCCAAAGCGTCTTTTCTGTCCGGCTTGGCCGGACAAAACAAGAAGAAGAATACCAAAGCGCCCCGGGCCGAGCCTTCGGTTCCGCCGGTAGAGGGGTGGGTTCCGTATGAAGGGCAGATTCAGGGACGCTTTGTTTTTCTCCTTCTTAAAAAACCCGGACGGGGCAGTGGCCGTCCGGGTTTTACTTTTTTATTGCGGCGAAAATCACACCATCACGTCGCCCACAAACATGCAGCCGGATTCCTCAATGGCATACACGGTGTATTTGCGGGGCAGCCGCTGTTCGTTGGCGGGGTCGGGCAGTTCCAGCAGCAGGCCGCCCTGCCCGGGGGAGGTAAAGTGCATCTTGCGGTGCGCGGTCGTGGCGTGGGGGTGCTCGTCCGGCAGCGACCAGGCCAGCACGCCGCCGTGGACCGGGGGCGCCGAATCATCGACGGCCTCGCCGGGCGTCTCCGTCCGGGGCGAACCGCAGAAATTGTCGGGCAGCAGATGCGGCTCCCCGTTGACGTACAGATGGTAGACCGCGGGGCCGAGCTCCGGCATATGCCGCAGCCAGACCGAGGTCCGTCCCGGGCAGCCCGGCAGCGGGCCGTTCTCCCGTTTGCGCATACACAGCGCCGTGTTGTTCCACGCCACCAGAAAATCATCCATCGGCAGCGAGATCTCGGCGTCAAAGTCATCGTTCCCGGCATAGGGGTCGATCAGCAGCACGACGGTCCCCTCGGCGGCGCTCGCAAAACCGCGCAGTGCCGCATAGCGCAGCGCCGGATAGCCCTGCGCCAGCTGGGCCGGGGTGGCTTCCAGCCCCACAACCACGCCGTAGCCGGCGCGGACTTCGGCGCGCAGCAGGGCCAGGTCCGCCCAGCAGACCCAGCAGGGGAAGCCCCAGCAGCCCGCCGTCGCAGCCGCAAAGCTCAGGTTGCGGCCGGACTGTCCGGGCCGGCAGTCCCGCATCGCCAGGGCAAACTCCTCGGGCAGGATGTCCGCGCCCCAGCGGTTGGTCAGGCTGGTCAGACTGATGGCCAGATCCATCAGCGGCAGCAGGGAAGGTGCCCGCCGGCTGACCACATAGGGCATCAGATGCAGCCGCGCATGTACGGCGCGCCCGCCGGCCGGAATCACATCCAGGGCGCGCACGCTGGCCCCCAGCAGACTGACGGCCGGGGATACTTTCTCATCCTTGGTGTACAGATAAATCCGCATCTGGACCTGGGTGGCGGTCTTGCTGTCCAGCGAAAGGCTGTCCGTCCCGATCACCACGGCGCCCTTGGCCGAAGGCTGTGCGCCTTCCCGCGCCAGATAGGGACTCCACCGCCCGAAACTGGACCAGCTCGTCCAGTTGCCGTCCACCAGGACCCGGGCCTGCGCCTCGACGGCGGTGCCCGGCGGGGTGCCGGCATTCCAGCTGACCCGCATCGTGTCAAACAGCGGCATCGGAACGGCGGGGCTGGTGTAGCAGCCGTACGGCACATAGCCGCCCGGCACCAGGTCCAGCACGATCCGCCCGCCCGAAACCGTCACATTGTCCAGGTCACCGCGCATGAACGCCTCGGTGTCCTGAAGGATAAAGGTGTTCTTGTTTTCCATACCGCCGCCGCCTTACCGGTCGCGCTCCTGCAGGAGCGTGTTGATCTCTTCGTCACGCCGCTGGCTGAGGGTCTTTTCGAGGTGAAACGCCCGGTCCAGACCCGGATAGATGATCTGCAACGCGACGGTGCAGGGGAACCAGAATCCCGTCAGCAGCATCACGGGCAGCGTGTAGGGCATCCAGGCCAGCGTCACGGCCCAGTAGGCGCACTGCACGACCGTCGCCGCCAGCGTGCGGGGAAACAGTCCGATCATGAACAGGCCGGAATTGCGCAGCAGTTTGCCGAACGGGATGCTCACCAGCACGATCTGGGCAAACAGATAGGTACAGGCCGCCACCACAAAGAAGGCGGTCAGCACCATGCAGATCCATACGGTGGTGGGGACGTTCTCCATGTCGGGCAGCGTAAAGAGCAGATACGCCCACATGCCCAGAATGGCCCCGGCCAGCAGCCCCGGCAGCAGGGCGTCGCGCCAGTTCTGCTTCCAGGCCATCCGGTAGGTGTGCCACCAGTAGCCCGGCTCATCGCGCAGTGAGCGCAGGATCGTGTCAAACATCCCGCACAGGAACGGCGCGGCAATCACGCCGCCCACGGCGCCGCCCGCCACGCAGATCGGAAAACTGCCCGCCATGACGCCGAACAGCACCGCCGCATAGGCCGGGATGAACCCCACCGTGCAGAGAAAACTGGCCTTGTAGAAGGGCCACAGATCGCGGCCCAGCACCTCAAAAAAGCGGGCGATGCCCACTTTGCGGGAACTCCCGCCTGCGGTTTCCGGTTCCTCCCCGGAAGCCGGAACGTTTTTCTTTTCAGCGTCCATTGTGCGCACCCTCTCCATTCTTTACAAAGTTCCATTCTATCATACCTTGTTTTGTACGGGGTTGCAAGGCCGGAGGTTTGCCCCGCCAAAATTATTTTACAAATCTTCCACAATTCTGTGGTATAATAGGAAAATCTCAAAAAACCAGGGGGAAACGCAGCATGGCATGGGTAACCAAGGACAGTACCGAACAATACAACCAGACGCCGGAACCGCCGCGCGAATACACCAAACAGGAGAAGGCCGCCAACTGGTGGCATTACAACAAATGGATCGTCATCGGTGTGGCGATTGCGGTCTTTCTGCTCGTGTGGCTGGTCCACGATGTCGTGACGCAGGTCGAGCCGGATTATCGGGTTGCCTACATCGGTCAGAGTGACCTGCCGGTGGACACCGCCGACGCGCTGACCAACGCCCTGCAGGCTTTCGGCACCGACTGCAACGGGGACGGCCAGGTGGTGGTCCAGCTGGATCAGTACAATGTGGATTTCAATTCCGAGACCGACAACACCGACGCCTACTCCCAGATGGCCGGCGTGACCCGCCTTTCGGCCGATCTGGCGGACGGCGGCGCCTACATTTTCCTGCTCGAGGACCCGGCGGGCTTTGTGCAGAGCACCGGCGCGCTGTGCTATCTGGACGGCACGATGCCCGACCAGGACCACCCCGAGAACGATGACTGGCATCAGATGGTCTATCACTGGACGGACTGCCCGGTGCTGACCGGGCTGGACCTGGGCACCTACACCGGCCTGACCATGCTGGACGACCAGCAGGGCAGCAGCCAGGACGTGCTGGCCGGCCTGTATGTGGGACGCCGCGCCCTCTTCACCGAAAAGCAGGAGGACCACCGCGAAGCCGATGAAGCCATGTGGCAGGCGCTGACCGCGGGGGCGGTCTCCACCGTGAAGGAGGACGAATGAAGCGCTATCGTCCCAGACCCGTGGCCCAATCGCCGGTGCCCGACAATCCCTACCGCCGCTTTTTCACGCCGATGCCCACCTTTGAGCAGCTTGTGCGCACGGCCCGCGAACGCGAGAAGCGCCGGGACCAGGACAGGGAGACCGGCCGCCCAAAAACCAAATAGACAAAGCCAGACCGCCGCATCCCCGGGGATGCGGCGGCTTTTGTATGTCCGCAGCCGCCGGGGGAAAACAAAGAACTGCAAACTTTTTGAATTTTCTATTGCGGTAAAGACCGTTTTATAGTATAGTTAAAACGAGTAACATTGTCCCCGCCGGGGAATGGGAGGAACCGTCATGGATCAATTACAGGAGGCCCGCGCCCGCATCGACGAGATCGATGCCCGGATGGCCGCGCTCTTTGAGGAGCGGATGCACGCTGTGGGGCAGGTCGCGCAGTACAAGGCGCGCACCGGCAAGGCGGTGTTTGACGCCGGGCGGGAGGCCTCGCTGATTGCCCGCAACACCGACCGGATTTCCGACGAGGCGCTGCGCCCCTATTATAAGGAATTCCTCGGCGGCGCCCTCAGCGTTTCCCGCGCCTATCAGCGGGCGCTGCTCGGGCGGGATGTCGCGGCCTATCAGGGCGTGGAGGGCGCCTGGTCGCACATTGCGCTGCGGCGGCTCTTCCCCTTTGCGCGGGCCCGCAGCTATGCCACCTGGGCCGAGGTCATCGAGGCCGTCGAGCAGGGGGACGCCTTCTGCGGCGTGCTCCCGATCGAGAACTCCAACGCCGGGGATGTCTCCACCGTGCTGGACCTGCTGTATGCCCATCGCGGCCTGACCGTGACCCAGATGTGCGATCTGCCCATCCGGCAGGATCTGCTGGGAGTGCCCGGTGCCGGTCTTGACCAGATCCGGACGGTGATCAGCCATCAGCAGGCGCTCGCCCAGAGCAGCCCCTTCCTCCGGGCGCGGGGCTATGCCACCCGCGTCTGGGGCAATACCGCCGATGCCGCCCGGTATGTGGCGGAACAGGGCGACCCCTCGCTGGCGGCGATTGCCTCGGCCGAGACCGCGCGCCTGTACGGGCTGCAGATCCTGGTGGAGGGCGTCAATGAGGACGGCGACAACACCACCCGGTTTGTCGTCATCGAGCGCAGCGAAAACGCCGGCCAGCGCACCGCCGCACCCGGCCAGCGCCTGGCCATGCTCTTCACGGTGGACCACAAGCCCGGCAAGCTGGCCCAGGTCATCCAGATCATCGGGGAACGCGGCTTCAATATGGAGACCATCAAGAGCCGGCCGCTGCCCCATGTGCAGTTTGAATATTACTTTTATGTGCAGCTGATCTGCCCCGACGGCGCCGCGCCCGAGGACGCCGGCCGTCTTGTCCGCGAACTGGAGCAGGTCTGCCGCACCGTTCGCATCCTTGGCGTATTTGATCTCTGATACCGGATATAAAGAAAGTGGGAGGCCTTTGCTATGAAATTGACGATGCAGCTCGGCAGCCGCAGCTATGACATTATCCTCAAGCGTGGATGCCTGGCGAACCTGTACCAGTTTATCAACCTTGCCAACCGCCGGGTGTTCATCCTGACGGACTCCGGCGTCCCTGAGCAGTACGCTCAGACCGTGCTGGCACAGTGCCCCAACGGGACCGTCTATGCCGTGCCGCAGGGCGAGGCAAGCAAGAGCCTCAAGGTCTACGGCCAGGTCCTGCAGGCCATGCTGGACTTCGGCATGACCCGCCACGACCTGCTCGTCGCCGTGGGCGGCGGCGTTGTGGGGGACCTGGGCGGGTTCTGCGCCGCCACCTATATGCGCGGCATTGATTTCGTCAACTGCCCCACCACGACGCTGTCCCAGGTGGACTCCTCGATCGGCGGCAAGACCGCGGTCGATCTCGGCGAGACCAAGAACATCGTGGGGGCCTTCTGGCAGCCCAAGGTCGTGCTGGTGGACTTCGACACGCTGGCCACGCTGCCCCGGCGCCATCTGGTCAACGGCCTGGCCGAGGCCCTCAAGGCCGGCCTGATCGCCGACCCCGAGCTGTACGGCCTGTTTGAATGTGAACATCCCGAGGACAATCTGGAAAAGATCATCTACCGCTCGCTGCGCGTCAAGAAAAACGTGGTCGAGCAGGACGAGCGGGAACACGGCAAGCGTGCCTGCCTGAACTTCGGCCATACCATCGGCCACGGCATCGAGGCCGTCAAGGGGGTGCGGGGCCGCCGCACGAACGGCCTGTACCACGGCGAGTGCGTGGCCCTGGGCATGCTGCCCATGATCGAGGACAAGGCGCTGGCCAAGCGCACCCGCGCGATCTACCGCACGCTGGGCCTGCCGGTCCGCACCGGAGTGGACAAGCACAAGGTGCTTGCCTATATGCAGCACGACAAGAAGAGCAGCGGGGATTCCATCACCGTCATCAAGGTGCCGGGCCTGGGCTGCTGGCGCGCCGACCGTCTGCCGATGTCCGAGCTGCCGGCCCTGCTCGGCCTGTCGGAAGAGGAGTAAGGCCATGAAAAATACCTTTGGCAGCGCGGTGGGGCTGACCATCTTCGGCGAAAGTCACGGCGCGGCCGTGGGGGCCGTGCTGGACGGACTGGCCGCCGGCCTGCCGGTGGAGGAAGCGTATATCGCCGAACGGATGGACCGCCGCCGCGCCCGGGGGGACGGGCTCTCGACCGGGCGGACCGAACCCGACCGGGTGGAGTTCCTCTCCGGCGTGCTGGACGGCCACACCACCGGAACCCCGCTGACCTTTGTGATCCGCAACACCAACACCCGCAGCGGCGACTATGCCCGCACCGCCGATCTGCTGCGCCCCGGCCACGCCGATTATACGGCCTTTGCCAAGTACGAGGGCTTCCAGGACGCCCGGGGCGGCGGACATTTTTCCGGCCGCATCACGGCAGCCGCCGTGGCCGCCGGCGCCGTCTGCGAGCGGATTCTGGCCGACCGGGGCATCCGGGTCTACACCCACATTGCCCGCTGTGCCGGCATCGACGACGCCCCCCTCTCGAGTGCGGCGGGGCTGGTCTGCGCCGACCCCGAACCCGGACACTTTGCATTGCTGGACCCATCGCGGGAGGCCGCGATGCAGCAGGCCATCCGGGCCGCCGGCGCCGAGGGGGACAGCGTGGGCGGAATTCTGGAAACCGTCATCACCGGTGTTCCGGCCGGTGTCGGGGAGCCCTTCTTTGACAGTGTCGAGAGCGAGCTGGCCCACCTGGCCTTCTCGATTCCGGCGGTCAAGGGCATCGAGTTCGGCGCCGGGTTCGGCTTTGCCGATCTGCGCGGCTCCCAGGCCAACGACCCCTTTGTGATGCGCGGCGGCGACATTGTGACCGCCACCAACCGCAACGGCGGCGTCAACGGCGGCATTGCCAACGGCATGCCCATCGTTTTCCGCACCGTCGTCAAACCCACACCGAGTATCTACCGCGAACAGGATACCGTCAATTTCCGGACGCGGACCGATACCAAACTGCAGATCCGGGGCCGCCATGACCCCTGCATCGTAGCCCGTGCCGCCGTGGTCCAGAACACGATGGCGGCGTTTGGAATTTTGGACCTGCTTACGGTGCGCTACGGCACACTGGGGCAGAAACCGGGCCGCAAGGAACCCGGGACCTGTCAGAAAGGATAAGGAAAATGGATTACGGTCTGATCGGTGCCAAGCTGGGCCACAGCTACTCCAAAATCATACACGAAACAATCGGCGGCTATTCCTATGAACTGCATCCGCTCCCCACCGAGGAGGAGGCGCGGGCGTTCCTGGCCGCGCGGGAATTCCGGGCCGTCAATGTGACGATCCCTTATAAACAGCTGGCAATCTCCTACTGCGACGAAGTGGAACCCCGCGCGGCGCAGATCGGTGCCGTCAACACGCTGGTGAACCGCGGCGGAAAGCTCCGCGGCTACAATACCGACTATGCGGGCTTTGTCTACCTGGCCCGCCGCCACGGCGTCCGGCTGACCGGCGCCAATGTGCTGATCCTCGGTACCGGCGGCACCCACAATACCGTCACGGCGGTCTGCCGCGACGCCGGCGCCCGCCAGATCCTGACGGCCAGCCGGACCGGACGGGGCGGGGCGCTGACCTACGAACAGATCCAGCAGCACCCCGAAATCGACATCCTCATCAACACCACCCCGGCGGGCATGTATCCCGACAACGGCAGCTGCCTGGTGGATCTGCGCAGCCTGCCCCATCTCAAGGCCGTGCTGGACTGCGTGTACAATCCCTTC
This sequence comes from Gemmiger sp., assembly GCF_036306485.1. Classification (GTDB taxonomy): domain Bacteria; phylum Bacillota; class Clostridia; order Oscillospirales; family Ruminococcaceae; genus Gemmiger. The sequence continues at coordinate 75,368 of NZ_JAXJZK010000029.1, forward strand.
CGCACCGAGCTGGTGCTGCGGGCCGAGGAGCTGGGCATCCCGGCCTTCTGCGGGTTTGAGATGCTGGTGGCCCAGGCGGTCTTTGCGTCGGAAAAGTTCCTCGAACGCCGTCTGCCCTCCGGCGTCATCGGCCAGACCCACCGCGACCTCAAGCGGGAACTGTGCAATGTCTCGCTGATCGGCATGCCGGGCTGCGGCAAGTCCACGGTGGGCGCCATCCTGGCCCGTCTGCTCAACAAGACCTATGTGGACCTCGACGAGGTCATCGAGCGCCGCGCCGGAATGCCGATTCCCGACATCTTTGCCCGCCAGGGCGAGGAAGCCTTCCGCCGCTATGAGGCGGAGGCGGTCAGCCTGGTCTCGCGGGAACACGGCCAGGTCATCGCCTGCGGCGGCGGCGTCATCAAGACGCCCGGCAACGCCCGGGCCCTGCACCAGAACGGCCCGGTGCTGTGGGTGCAGCGCCCGATGGAACGGCTCGCCACCGGCGGCCGTCCGCTCTCCACCGGCCTCGAAGCGCTGATCCAGATGCAGACCGAGCGCGCGCCGCTCTACCGCGACGCCAGCGACGGCATCGTGGACAACACCGGCCGCCCCTCCGACGCCGCCGAGATCGCCAAGCGCCTCTTTGAACAACTCTTCGACAAGCCCTGAAGGCTGTCTTACGTCAAACAGAAAGGAATTTTCCATCCATGATTATCTCCACCAAAAAGGGTACTCCCCAGGTCGAACTGGACCGCATCATCGATAATTTTGAGAAACAGGGCCTCTCGGTCACGCTGATCCGCGGTACCGACTACAACGTCTTCGGCTTGGTCGGCGATACCACCAAGATCGCCGAGAAGGATGTCCTCGCCAATCCCTGGGTTGAGAACGTCACCCGTGTGTCGGCGCCCTACAAGCGCGCCAACCGGCTGTTCCACCCCGCCGACACCGTCATCGACGTGCGCGGCATCAAGATCGGCGAGGGCGCGCCCCTCGCCATCATGGCCGGCCCGTGCAGCATCGAGGGCGAGGAACACACCCTCAAGATGGCCAAACTCGTCAAGGCGGGTGGCGCCAACTTCCTGCGCGGGGGCGCCTACAAGCCCCGCACCAGCCCGTACAGCTTCCAGGGCCTGGGCACCGAGGGCATCCTCGACATGGTCAAGGCCCGCGAGGCCACCGGCCTGCCCATTGTCAGCGAACTGATGGACGAGGCCCACATCGACGAGTTCGAGCAGTATGTGGACATCGTGCAGATCGGCGCCCGCAACATGCAGAACTTCCAGCTCCTCAAGGCGGTCGGCAAGATGCACAAGCCGGTGCTGCTCAAGCGCGGCCTGGCCAACACCATCGAGGAGTGGATCATGTCCGCCGAGTACATCATGGCGGGCGGCAACGAGCAGGTCATCCTCTGCGAGCGGGGCATCCGTACCTTTGAAAAGTACACCCGCAACACGCTGGATCTCTCGGCGGTGCCGGTCGTCAAGGAAAAGACCCATCTGCCGGTCATCGTGGACCCCAGCCACGCCACCGGCAACTACAAGTACGTCCAGCGCATGGCGATGGCCGCTGTGGCCGCCGGCGCCGACGGTCTAGAAATCGAGGTCCACGACAACCCGCAGTGTGCCTGGAGCGACGGCGCCCAGTGCCTCAAGCCCGACCTCTTTGCCGAAACCATCGAGAAATGCAGGCTCATTGCGGCTGCCGTCGGCCGTGAAGTGTAAAGGGTGAGTGCCTTGAACGCAGTCATTACACCCGGCCGGGTCAGCGGTTCTGCCGCCGTACCGCCCAGCAAGAGCGCGGCGCACCGTGCGGTGCTCTGCGCGGCGCTGGCCTCCGGTACCAGCCGGCTGGAAAATCTGGAATTTTCACAGGATATCCTCGCCACCCTGGGCGCGGTGCAGCAACTCGGCGCCCGTGTCCAGCGCGAGGAACACAGCCTGACCATCACGGGCCGGGGCGGAAGCGACGGCTTTGCCACCGTTACCCGCCCGGTCTTCTGCAATGAAAGCGGCAGCACCCTGCGGTTTCTGCTGCCGGTGTTCAGCCTGACCGCCCAGAAAATCCGGTTCACCGGGGCGGGACGGCTGATGGAACGCCCTCAGGACGTGTACGCCCAGCTGTTTGCCCGCCAGGGCCTGCGGTTTGAGCAGGGCCCGGACGGCATCCTGATCTTCGGGCGTCTGTGTCCCGGGGCGTTCACGCTGCCCGGCAATGTGTCCAGCCAGTTCATCAGCGGCCTGCTCTTTGCCGCGCCGCTGATGGAGGCGGACAGCACCATCGAGGTCCGCGCTCCCTTCGAGAGCCGCAGCTATGTGGACCTGACGGTGGACGCCATGCAGAAATTCGGCGTCAAGGTCACCTCCCGCTCCCGCAAGGACGGCTCGGCCGTCTACAAGGTCGCGGCGCCCCAGCGGTATCTGGCCGCCGACCTGACCGTCGAGGCCGACTACAGCCAGGCCGCCTTCCTGGCCGTGCTGGGCTGCATTGTGGGCGGCATCTCGGTCACCGGGCTGGATGCCTCCTCCCGGCAGGGGGATCGGGTCATCCTCGACATCCTGCGCCGCTGCGGCGCCAAGTTCGAGCGCAAGGGCGGTGCGATTGTCTTTCACCGCAGCCTGCTCAAGGCCACCGAGATCGACCTCGCCGACTGCCCCGACCTGGGTCCCATCCTGATTGCGCTGGGCTGTTTCTGCAACGGCCGCACGGTCATCCGCAACGCCGGCCGGCTGCGCATCAAGGAATCCGACCGCATTGCCTCCATGCAGACCGAGCTGGCCCGGATGGGCGGCTGCGTCGAGGCGGAAGGGGAGACCGTCACCATCACCGGCGGACCGCTGCACAAGGCGGCGGAGCCGCTGTCCGGTCACAACGACCACCGCATCGTCATGAGCATGGCGATCACCGCCCTGGCGGCGGGACTGCCGGCCGTCATCGAGGGGGCCGAGGCCGTCCGCAAGAGCTGGCCGGGCTTTTTTGAGGTGCTCAAAGGCTTGGGCGCCAACATTGAAATAACGGGGGAATGACCAGTGGAAGCCAACAAAACCTATCTGATTGTCGGTCTGGGCCTGCTGGGCGGCAAATACGCCCAGGTGCTCAGCCAGAAGGGCTGCCGCGTCAACGGCATCACCCACAGCCAGGCCACGCTGGACTATGCGCTGACCCATGACTATATCCGGGAGGGGGCCATCCGGGACTTTGAACCGCTCGTGCAGCAGGCCGACCGGATCATCTTCGGACTGTATCCCACCGTGCTGCTGGACTGGGTCCGTCAGTACGGCCACCTGATCCGCCCCGGCACGCTCGTCACCGATGTGTCGGGCGTCAAGCGCGGCGTCGTCGAGCCGGTGCAGCAGATGCTGCCCGAGGGCGTCGAGTTCATCGCCAGCCACCCGATGGCCGGCCGCGAGACCAGCGGCATCACCCACAGTGCCGAGGTGGATTTTGCCCCCGCCAACTTCATCATCACGCCCACCGACCGCAACACCGAACAGGGCATTGCCTGGTGCCGCGAGCTGGCCGAGACGCTGGGCTTTGCACGCATCAGCATCCTCAGCCCCGCCGAGCATGACCACATGATCGGCTATGTCAGCCAGCTCTGCCATGCCATCGCGGTCAGCCTGATGTGCGCGTCGGACAACACCGACCTGGCCAAATATACCGGCGACTCTTTTCGGGATCTGACCCGGATTGCGCGCATCAACGACAAGATGTGGGCAGAACTTTTCCTGTGGAACAAGGACAACCTGATCAGCGAGATCGACATGTTCTCCAATGCGCTGCAGGCGGTCCGCACCAAGCTGGTCGAGGACGACCGGGCGGGACTGGAGGAGATGTTCCGGCTTTCGACCGAGCGCCGCAAGGCTTTCGATCAGAAATGACCCTGAAGGGAGGTCGTTATCGTGCCGCGTAAAGAAGGTCAAAAACTCAAACTGCTCACGCTGCTCGAGATCCTGGCCCGGGAAACCGACGAGAATCATCCGCTCAGCGTTCCCCGCATGGTGGAACTGCTGGGCGAGCGGGGCATTGTCGCCGAGCGCAAAAGCGTCTATGACGATATCCAGACCCTCAACAACATGCCCGGCTCTCCGTTCGAGATCGTGCAGCAGCGCGGCCGGGGCGGCGGCTATTATATGACGGACGCCCCCTTTGAACTGGCCGAACTCAAGCTGCTTGTGGATGCCGTCTATGCCAGCAAATTCATCACGGCCCGCAAAAGCAAGATCCTCATCGACAAACTCGGGCAGTTCACCTCGCGGTACCGCCAGGAGGAACTGGACCGCAAGGTGCTGGTCTCGGGCCGGGTCAAGAGCCAGGACGAAAAAATCCTGTACAGTGTGGATACCCTGCACCGCGCCATCACGGTGGGCGTGCAGGTACAGTTCCGCTACTGCGACTGGGACCTGCAGAAGCGGATGGTCCCCCGGCACGACGGGCAGCTCTACTGCGTCAGCCCCTGGGTGCTGGTGTGGGAGAACGGCAACTACTACCTGATCGCCTACACCGAGGGACGGCTCAAACATTACCGGGTGGACAAGATGGCCCGGGTGGAGGCCCTGCCGGACCGCAAGCGGGAGGGCGCCGAGGAATACGCGAACTTTGATGTCAACGCCTATATGCAGCAGATGTTCGGGATGTTCAACGGACCGCTCAAAAAGGTGACGCTTCGGTGCGAAAACCGCTTTGCCGGCGCCATGATCGACCGGTTCGGGACCGGGCCCTCGCTGATTCCCTGCCCCGACGGCGACCATTTCAACCTGATGGTGGAAATTCAGGTCAGCCCCCAGTTCTTCGGCTGGGTGGCGGGCTTCGGCGCGGGCGTCGAGATCATCGACCCGCCCAGTGTGCGCGCCGAGATGAAACGCACGCTGGATACACTGGAAAATCTCTACCGTTAAGGAGGCGGCTTTCCCTTGCATAACGCAGCGCAAACCGCAAAGCGCGCCGCACCGTGGGTGCTGTTTGTGGTGCTTCTGGCGGGTCTGGCCGCCGTGCGCGGCCTGGCCGCCAACTACGACATCGGCTACGAGATCATGAACGGGGATTTCCAGAACTACAACCCCGTGCGCCATCTGCTGGCCGGCCAGGCGCCCTACCGGGACTTCACGGTCTATCTGGGCGCCGGGGAACTGTACAGCGTCGGCGGGTTGCTCCTCGTGCTGGGCAACAGCTTCGGGCGCAGCATCTTCGCCAGCAATTTCTGTACCTGGCTGTACTTTGAACTGCTCGTGACGGCGGTCTGCCTGGTCGTGCTGGGCACGGCGCGGGCCGCACGGGCCGCCGCCGCGGTGCTGTGCAGCGTCTGCTTCCTCTATGTGCAGGGGGCGGCGCTGCCGTTCGCGGGCCAGGTCAACACGCTGCTGGGCTATGCGGCCGCCAACGGCAACAGCGCCCGGATGATGCGCTCGGCGGCGCTCACCCTCGCGGTGCTGCTGATCCTGGCCGGGCTGCGGTACTGGCAGTCCCATCCCCACAGCCGTCTGGTCCGCCCGGCCTGGCTTGTGCCTTTGGCGGCCGGCGCCCTGGTGCCCTGGAGCAACGATATGGGCGGCGCCATGTATGTGGCGGTGGCCCTGGCCTACGGGATGTTCCTGATCCGGCTGTACCGCACCGACCTGCGGCAGATCGCGCTGGCCACGCTGCGCTATATCCTCGTCAGCGTGGTGGGGCTCGGCGTCTCGGTCACGCTGATCAGCTGGGGCCATCCGCTGGCCTGGCTGCAGCAGACCCGCGGCACCGGCAGCTTCCAGACCTGGTACTTCGGCACCACCCTCAGCGACCGGGTCTGCTCCTTCGCCGACCTGCGCTGGCCGCCCGAGATCCTCTTCTGCCTGGCGGCGGCGCTGTTCTTCGCCGTGGGCATCTTCCGTTGCCGCAGCCACCGCTCGGCGGTGCTGGCCGGCGCCGGGTTTGCCCTGACCTTCGGCATGATGCTCTGGAATGTGCTCTATGCCGTCGTCAGCGCCTCCAACAACGGCCCTGCCGGCGGGGCGGCGGCCCTCATGGCCGTGCTGGTCCCCGCCGTCCTGCTGCGCGCCCTCCTCGAAGGAGTCCGCCGTCTGCCGGCGTCCGGGCGCCGTCTGTGCCGCCGCGCCGTACCGCCGCTGTGTGCGGTGGCGGCCTGCGCGGTGCTGGCCGTCGGCGTGTCCGAACAGGTCAGCATCCGGATCGGCGGCCACGGCGAGGGGCGGACCTATCTGCCGGAACTCGGCGGCTGGATCGGCGACCAGGCCGAAAAGCTGGCCACCGAGCAGCAGATCGCCGCAGGGCGCCGGGTGTTCGGCACCTACTGCAGCGCCCTGGAGGCCATGACCGGCCAGCTGCAGCCTACCGGCACCGACTATATCATCCACGCGCTGGGGGACCGCCAGCGGCTGGCCTATCTGCAGACCTTCCAGGCCGGGGACTTTGACCTGGTCATCACCCCCAGCGTCAAGGTTGCCCCGCCCGAACGGTGGAGCCGCAACGCCAACTGGTGGTTCTACCGCGAGCTGTACCGCTACTGGGCACCCATCGGGACAACCTACGCCTGCGGCGGAATGCACCTGTTCTGGGAGCGCACCGGCACCGACAACGATCTCGGCCAGCCCACCACGGTCACGGTGGAGCCCCGCGGCGAAGGAACCGTGGCCGTCACCGTGACCGCCGAGGACCCGTCCTTCTGCGGGGTGGCGGATGTCACGCTGCACTACACTTTGCAGGACACCGACAGCCTGACGCTGCCTTTCAACCGTCAGTTCCTCTTTGTGACCTGTGAGACGGAAAACCAGCTCTGTGCCGCGGCAGGCCGGGACACCGACCAGGGCAATTTCTATCTGCCCACCGACCGCACCAGCTATGACATTCCGATCACCATCGCCGACGGCACCGGCACCGTGCTGCTCACCGCCAAGGCCGGCAGCGGCAACCCGGTCGTTGTCGTCGGGCAGGCCGTCGTCAATGCCACCTTCACCGACTGGGAGTACTTTTTCGAGTGACGGCCCCGCACCCCGCGAAACGGCGCGAAGGTTGAAAGCTGCGCGGTTTTATGGTATACTTACTTGATTCAGGCTTATCCTGAAAGGGAAGGAGGAAGCGGCTTTGCTGGGGAAAAACCAACGCATCAAAAGTCTGATCAGCAGTGCCATCGACGTGCTGCTGCTGCTTGCCGCTTACCTTCTTGCCAACTACCTGCGGTTTTCCTGGCTGCCCTTCCTCGAGGAGGGCGGTGCCGGTCCCGCACTGGAAATCGCCCGCAGCCCCGCCGTGGCGCTGGGCTGGACGGGCTATGCCGTGGCGCTGGTCATCCTGTACTGGGGGTGCGGGCTGTACGACGCATCCCGCCTGCGCGGACTGTGGCGCCGCAGCTGCACGATTGCGCTGGTCAATGCGCTGGGTGTCGTCGGCTTCATGGCGCTGCTCTTTGTGTTCCGTCTGCAGAACTTCTCCCGTACCGTCATGGCGCTGCTCTACCTGCTCGCCACGGCGTTCCTGATCTTCCGCCGCATCCTCAAGCGGTGGTATGACCGGGCCCAGAACCGGCGGGGGGAAGGCTTCCGCCATCTCCTCGTTGTGGGCGGCGGCAAGATGGCCGGACAATACCTGCTGGCGCTGGAGCACAACCCCTATTACAGCTTCCGGGTGGACGGCTATCTGGCCCCCTGCCCGAACCCCGCGTTCAAGGTGCGGTACCTCGGCGGCTACGACAAGATGGAGATCGCCCTGCAGGACCCCGGCCTTGACGAGGTCGTGGTGGCGCTGGACGCCGCCGAGATGAACATGATCCCCAAGGCCTTCGCGGCCTGCGACAAACAGGGCATCCGCATCACGATGGTGCCCTTCTACAACGACTATCTGCCCGCCCGTCCCACCATCGACGTGCTGGGGGACTGCAAGCTCATCAACGTCCGGCAGACCCCCTTCGACAATCTGCTCAACGCCTTTGTCAAGCGGCTGATGGATGTGGTCGGCAGTCTGGTGCTCATCGTGCTCACCAGCCCGATCATGGCGGCGGTGGCCATCGGGGTCAAGCTGTCCAGCCCGGGCCCGGTGATTTTCCGCCAGGAGCGGGTGGGACTGAACAAGCGCCCCTTCATGATGTACAAGTTCCGCTCGATGCGGGTCAACGCCGACGAGGAGTCCGGCTGGAGCACCAACCACGACCCCCGCAAGACCCGCTTCGGCAGTCTGATCCGCAAATTCAGCCTGGATGAGCTGCCGCAGTTCTTCAACGTCCTCAAAGGGGACATGAGCCTGGTGGGGCCGCGCCCCGAAGTGCCCTACCATGTGGAGCACTTCAAGGAGGAGATCCCGCGCTACCTGGTGCGCCAGCAGGTCCGCCCCGGCGTGACCGGCTGGGCGCAGATCAACGGCCTGCGCGGAGACACCGACATCGCCGAGCGCATCCGCTATGATATCTGGTATATCGAAAACTGGACCGTCGCACTGGACATCAAGATTCTGTTCCGCACGGTGTTCGGCGGCAAGATGGTCAACGATGAATCGATCGAGTAAGACGCAAAGGAGGGCTGAGGATGAAAACAGGCGAGCCGAAGGTGGCCATTGTCCACGACTGGCTGGTAACCTACGCCGGTGCCGACCGTGTGGTGGACTGCATGCACCATGTTTTCCCCAACGCACCGATCTATACCCTCGTCTATGACAAAAACCGGATGCCGGCCTGGTTCCGGGACTACGACATCCGCACAACCTATATCCAGAAGATCCCCTTTGCCTCGCGGATCTACAAATCGCTGCTGCCCCTGATGCCCCGCGCCTTTGAGGCGCTGGACCTGTCGGAGTATGACATGGTCATCTCCTCCTGCTCGTCCTGCAGCAAGGGCATCATCACCCGGCCCGATGCCGTCCATATCTGCTACTGCCATACCCCCACGCGGTACGTCTGGGACTTCTACTACACCTACCGCAACAATGCCAACCCGCTGGTGCGGGCCGTCATGCCGGGGCAGATGTACAAGCTGCGCCAGTGGGACAAGTGCGCCGCCGACCGGGTGGATTACTTCATCGCCAATTCGCATTATATCGCCAACCGCATCAAAAAATATTACCGTCGCAACAGCGACGTCATCTATCCCTGCGTCCACATCAACGAGGAGCCCTTCGTCCCCAAGGAGGACTTCTATCTCGTGGTGGGCCGCTTTACCTGGTACAAGCGGATCGACCTGGCCGTGGCCGCCTGCACCATGCTCAACCGCCCGCTCATCGTCATCGGTGCCGGCGGCGAGGCCGAACACCTGCGCGCCATTGCGGGCCCGACGGTCCGGTTCCTGGGCGGCGGGCTCTCCGACGAGGAGGTGCGCGGGTATTATCTGCGCGCCAAGGCATTTCTGTTCCCCGGCGAGGAGGATTTCGGCATCACCCCCGTCGAGGCCCAGAGCGCCGGCACCCCCGTGCTGGCCTACGGCCGGGGCGGCGCCTGCGAGACCGTGGTGGACGGCCAGACCGGCCTGCTGTTTGACGCCCAGACGCCGGAATGTCTGGCCGACTGCATCCGCCGGTTTGAGGCACAAGGCGTTTCCTGCACCCCCGACCAGATCCGCGACCACAGCCGCCGGTTCAGCGAACAGCGGTTTGAGTCGGAATTCCGCGATTACTGCCGTCGCCGCTACGACGACTGGCAGAAGGAACTCTACAACTGCTCTCATCCTAGTAAGGAGGAGTCCGATTGAATCCGATCGTCATCAACGGAACGGTGCTCTGCGACGCCATCACCGGCATTCCGCGCTATGTTTATGAGGTCGTCACCCGGCTGGACCCGCTGCTCGAAGGCACCGGATTGGATGTGCGGCTGTGCTACCGCGACGACGGCCGCCCGCTGCACCTCCCGCCGCTGAAAAACATCCGGGTGGTGCCGCTGCGGGCCATCCGGTACAGCTACAACCTCGTCGTGCTGCCCCGCTATCTGCGCCGCTGCCATGCCTTCTATGTGGGGCTGGCCAGCGATATGCTCATGACCCGGCGCAGTGTCGTCGTCCTGCACGACATCCGCCCCCTCGTCATGAACACCGACCGCGCCTTTTTCCGGTTCAAGTTCTGGGTCCACTGCCTTTCCATCCGGGCCTTTGCCCGGCGGGTCTACACGGTCAGCGACAACCAGCGGCATCTGATCAGCGAAAAACTCGGCATCCCGCTGGACCGCATCGGCATCACCTACAACGGCTGGGAACATATGCAGAAGGTCCGGCCGGACGATACCATCTTTGACGCCATGCCGGGGCTTAAGCGCGGCGAATACTACTACGCGCTGGGCAGCCTGGCCGGCCACAAGAATTTCCGCTGGGTCCGGGAGGTCGCGGCCCGCAACCCCGACAAGACCTTTGTGGTGGCCGGCGGCAAGGATCTGGCGGCCTTTGGCAGCGCCGAGGCCGACGCCGCCCGCAACACCGGCAACATCTTTTATCCCGGCTATGTCACGGACGCCCAGAACAAGGCCCTGATGCTGGGCTGCAAGGCCTTCCTGCACCCGGCGGTCTTTGAAGGTTTCGGCATTCCGCCGCTCGAAGCGCTGAGCCTGGGCGTTCCGGTGGCGCTGGCGCGGGCCAGCTGCCTGCCGGAACTGTACGGCGACACGGCCCACTACTTTGATCCCTACGACTACGAGGTGGATCTGGACAAGCTGCTGGCCGAGCCGGTCGCGCCGCCCGACGAGGTGCTGCGCAAATACAGCTGGCCGGTGACCGCGGCCTTCTGGCTCGAAGAAATCAAGCGCTGCGCAGAGCTGTGATGCCGGCGGGAACCCTCAAAGAGAAGGAAAGTGAACGACTTGGATAAAATCGCCGTTTTGATTCCCTGTTACAACGAGTCTCTGACCGTGCAGAAGGTCGTCGGTGACTTCCGGCGGGTCCTGCCCGAGGCAACGATCTATGTCTATGACAACAACTCCACCGACGGAACCGCCGAGCTGGCCGCCGCCGCGGGGGCCGTGGTGCGCCATGAATACCGCCAGGGCAAGGGCAACGTGATCCGCCGGATGTTCCGCGAGATCGACGCCGAAGCCTACATCATGGTGGACGGCGACGATACCTACCCCGCCGAGGCTGCCCCCGAGATGGTCCGCCTGGTGCTGGAACACGGGGCCGACATGGTGGTGGGGGACCGCCTTTCCTCCACCTATTTCACCGAGAACAAGCGTCCCTTCCACAACACCGGCAACGCGCTGGTCCGCCTGGCGATCAACGGGCTGTTCGGCGCGCACATCAAGGACATCCTGACCGGCTACCGGGCCATGAGCTACGGCTTTGTCAAGACCTACCCGGTGCTGGCCAAGGGCTTTGAGATCGAGACCGAAATGTCCATCCACGCGGTCCACCGCAACATGCAGGTCGAGAACGTCATCATTGACTACCGCGACCGCCCGGCGGGCAGCGAAAGCAAACTCAACACCTTTGCCGACGGGTTCAAGGCGCTGTGCACCATCGCCCGTCTGTATAAAAATTATCGGCCGTTCGGGTTTTTCAGTATCCTGGCGGCGGTGCTCGGGCTCATCAGCCTGGCATTTCTGGCCCCGGTACTGGGCGATTACTTCGCCACCGGCCTGGTTCCCCGTTTCCCCACCCTGATCGTCTGTGCCTGCGTGATGGTGGCTGCGCTGCTGCTCTTTGTCTCCGGCGTGATGCTGTCCAGCCTGCTGACCAAGGACGACCGGGATTTTGAATTCCGCCTGCAGCAGGTGGAACACTGGAAGAAACAGTCCGTTGAAACCAAACTCTGATCCTTGGGAGGTAGTTATCATGAAGCAGTACGATTACCTGATCGTCGGTGCCGGTCTGTTCGGTGCCGTCTTTGCACACGAGGCAACCCGCGCCGGCAAAACCTGCCTGGTCATCGACAAGCGCGACCATATCGCCGGCAATATCTACACCGAGAACGTCGAGGGCATCAATGTCCACCGCTACGGCGCCCATATCTTCCACACCAACAACAAGGAAGTCTGGGATTATGTTAACCAGTTCGCCGTCTTCAACCGCTACACCAACTCCCCGGTGGCGAACTACAAGGGTGAGCTGTACAACATGCCCTTCAACATGAACACCTTCAACAAGATGTGGGGCGTTGTCACCCCCGCCGAGGCCGAGGCCAAGATCGCCGAGCAGCGCGCGGCCCACTTCACCGCCGAGCCCAAGAACCTCGAGGAGCAGGCCATCAACCTCGTGGGCACCGACATCTACGAGAAACTCGTCAAGCACTACACCGAAAAGCAGTGGGGCCGTCCCTGCACCGAGCTGCCCGCCTTCATCATCAAGCGGCTGCCCGTCCGCTTCATCTTTGACAACAACTATTTCAATGCGCTGTATCAGGGCATTCCGAACGGCGGCTACACCCAGATGGTCGCCAATATGCTGGAGGGCATCGAGGTCCGCCTCGGCGTGAACTACCTGGCCCACAAGGCTGAACTGGATGCACTGGCCGACCGCATCGTCTACACCGGCCCCATCGACGCCTACTTTGACTATTCGCTGGGCGCGCTGCAGTACCGCAGCGTCCGGTTCGAGACCGAGGTGCTGGACTGCCCCAACTACCAGGGCAACGCCGTCATCAACTACACCGATGCCGACACCCCCTACACCCGCATCATCGAGCACAAGCACTTTGAGTTCGGTTCCACCGCGCCGGGCACCAAGACGGTCATCAGCCGCGAGTACTCCGCCGAGTGGAAGCCCGGCGACGAGCCCTACTATCCGGTCAACGACGAGAAGAACGGCACGCTGTACGCCAAGTACAAGGCACTGGCCGACGCGGAACCCCATGTGGTGTTCGGCGGCCGTCTGGGCGAGTACAAGTATTACGACATGGACAAGGTCATCGAGAGCGCTCTGGACTGCGTGAAGGTCCAGCTGGACAAGATCAACCAGTACAACGTCTGAAGAGGGAAACAGACGTCTGGAATGCAAACAAAACGAGGGAAAGTATAATCATGACGGAATTAAGTGTTTCGGTCCTGTCCGCCGACCTGGCCAACCTGGCCGACGAATGCAGCCGCGCGGTGGCCGCGGGCGCCGATATGCTGCATTTTGATGTGATGGACGGGCATTTTGTGCCCAACATCACCTACGGCGCACCGGTCCTCAAGTGTCTGAAAAAAGCCGTGCCCGACATCTTCTACGATGTCCACCTGATGATCTCCGATCCGGAGCGCTATGTGCAGGATTTTGCCGCCGCCGGCGCCGACCTGCTGACCTTCCATCTGGAAGCCGTGCCCGGCCGCGAGGAGCAGACCATCCGCGCCATCCGCGACAGCGGCTGCCGGGTGGGTGCCAGCATCCGCCCCGGCACGCCGGTGCAGGCGCTGGTGCCGTATCTCGACCAGCTGGACCTGGTGCTGCTCATGAGCGTGGAACCGGGCTTCGGCGGACAGGCCTTCCTGCCCGAGACGGTGGACCGCCTGGCGGTCCTCAAGGCCGAGTGCGAACGCCGCGGCCTGTCGCCCCGCATCCAGGTGGATGGGGGCATCAACCAAACCACCGCGCCGCTGTGTACAGCGGCCGGAGCCAGTGTGCTGGTGATGGGCAGCGCCTTCTTCGGCGCCGCCGATCCCGCCGCGCTGGCAAAGTCAATCCGGGAACTGTGACATCCCCAAAGGAGAACCCATGCCAAAACGTCATGCGAGAACCCAAAAAAGCGCCAACTACGGCTATTATTGGGACATTCTGTTCTGCAGTGTGCCGCTGCTGGCGATGAGCTATTTTTACTACGGTGCGCGCCCGCTCATCATGATGGCGGTCGGTCTGCTGACCGCCTATGTGGCGGACTGCGCCGTCACGCCGCTGCATGCGGCGGGCTACCAGCCGCACGAGCCTTCCAGCGAGGCCTTTGCCGCCCTCATCGTCCTGATGATGCCGGCCACGGCTTCCTACTATATGGTCGTCATGGCCACCGTCATCGCGGTGCTGGTCAAGGAAGCCTTCGGCGGGGAAGGGCACTATCCCTTCCACCCGGCGGCGGTGGGCCTGGCCTCGGCCGCCCTGGCCTGGCCCGTGGAGCTGTTCAGCTATCCGTCCCCCGGCACCATCCTGCCGCTGTGGGGGGAGCCCGATGTGCCGCTGGTCGCGGGCTCCAATGTCTCGCTGGCGGCGGGCGGTCTGCCGTCCGACAGTACCGTCAACCTGATCACCGGCAATGTGGCGGGCCCGCTGGGCTGCTGCGCGATCCTGGTCATCGTGGCCTGCGGGCTCTACCTGCTGGTGCGCGGCCATCTGCAGCTGACCACCTTCCTGCCGTATCTGGTGGTCTGCCTGCTCATCCCCTGGCTGCTGCCGCCGCTCAACGACCTGCCGTCCTTCAGCGCCCCGTGGGAATTCGTGCGTCAGCGCGTCTATCTGGAAAAGTATATCCTGCTTTCCGGCGCCATGCTCTTCGGCGGCGTGTTCCTGGCCTGTGAGCCGGTCACGCAGCCCAACCGCCGGTCCAGCCGCATCATTTACGGGATCTTCCTGGGAATCGCCACCACGGCCTTCCGGTATTTCAGCACCTACGAGACCGGCGTCTGCTTTGCGCTGCTGCTGGTCTGCGCCTTCCCCGAATGGCTGGACCGCATCGCCCACCGTGCCGAGAGAATGAGATTCATGCGGAAGGAGGAGAAACGCCTTGCCCGAAATCGAGAATCGTAAAACCCGCAAAAAGGGCAACACGCTGAAGGAGCATACCCAGACCATCATCATCCCGCAGCTGTCGCCCGAAGTACTCGAACAGGCCCGCAAGGCGGCTGCCGCCGGCAAAACCAGTGAGGAGATCGAGCAGGAGGCGCTGGCGGCTGCCGAACGGCAGCACCAGGAAACCGCCGCTGCGGCCGGACAGGCTGCCGCCGAACCGCCCCGCACCGAGGCCGCTCCCCCCAAGGAGACCCCCCGGCCCCGCTCGACCCGCCGCACCCGCAGCGAGGCGGAGGCCGAACTGGCCCAGAGCATCCATGACGACCATCTCTGGCTCAACAACCCCGTGATGGTCCGCGGCCTGGGCCTGGCGCCCGTCGTGGCGGCTGCCATCAGCGGCCAGACCGCCCTCATGCTCTGCGCCGCCTCGGTGCTGCTGCTGACCACCACCCGCGTGCTGGCCGTTGCCGTCTGTCATCTGACCGGCAACCGCTTCCGCGGCGTGATCTACTCCTTCTCGGCCGCGCTGCTCTATATTCCCGCCTACCTGATTCTGTCCAACCTGTTCGGCAGTGACCTGTCGCTGCTGGGCATCTATCTGCCCATGCTGGTGGTGGAACCCGCCATCACCAAGCGCATGGAGGCCGACGAGCTGGAAACCATCGGCGAAGCCTTCCGCCGCGGTATCAACAACACGATCGGCCTGTGCATCTCCACGCTGCTCATCGGCTGCCTGCGCGAACTGCTCGCCGACGGCACGGTGTTCGGCCGGGTCATCCTGCCGGTGCCCCCGCTGCCGCTGGCCGACAAGCCCGGCGCCGGTTTTATCATCGTCGGTCTGATTGCCGCCGTCTGGACGGCCATCGGCGGCGCCTATGTACACTACAAGCTGGAGGAGGTGCGTCACCTGTATGCTGATCGCAAACGCTGAACTTTCGGTGCTGCAGGCGGTGGCGCAGTTCTTCACCTATGCCGTCATCGCGATCTTTGCCGAAAACGCGGTCTTTTTCCGCTCGATGGGCGTCTCCCGCCTCATCAAGCTGGTCAATGACCCCGATGTCAATACCTGGCAGTACTGCATCCCGACCATCCTGGTCCAGACCCTCAGCGCACCGCTGGGCTGGGCCGTGCAGAATCTGCTGTTCCCGTACCTGACCAGCCGCACGCCCGACTGGCTCCCGCTGGCCGCCCTGCGTCCGCTGGCCTTCCTGACCTGCTCGCTGATCGCCATGGCCGTGGTCTGGGTGCTGGTCGGGATTTCCCGCAAGCGGGCCGCCTACCGCGAACAGCTGCCCGCCGCCACCTTCAACTGCTGCGTCATCGGTACGCTGCTCATCTCGGCCAACCAGAACTATGACCTGCTGCAGTGGATTGCCTTCGGCTTCGGCAGCGGTCTGGGCTACCTGGTGGCGGTCCTGGTCGTCGACGAAGGCCGTCGCCGTCTGCGCAGCAAGGATGTGCCCGCGATCTTCCGCGGTCTGCCCAGCACCCTGATCTACATTGGCATCATCTCGCTGGCAATCTACGGCCTGGTGGGCATCGGAAGCGCCGTCTGACCGTCCGCTTCCAGGAAGTGAGGAATTTTTCATGGCAAACTGCTTTGTTCCCGCCGACATTCTGCTGCCGGCGGAAGGCATCCCGCTGGACCCCTGGGCCTGCATTGCGGTGGACCAGTTCACCTCCCAGCCGGAATACTGGCGCAAGGCGGAATCCCTGGCCGCCGGCAAGCCAAGCACGCTGCATCTGGTCCTGCCCGAAGCCTACCTGGGAACCCCCCGGGAGGAAGAACGCCTGGCCGAAATCCGTGCCGCCATGGAGGACTATCGCCGCACGGTGCTGACCCGCCGTCTGCACGGCTATGTCTACCTCGAGCGCACCCAGATGGACGGCACCGTCCGGCAGGGCCTCGTGGGGGCCGTGGACCTGGAACAATACTGCTATGACGGGGACGCCAAACCGGCCGTCCGCCCGAGCGAGAGCACGGTGGTCGAGCGGATTCCGCCCCGCCTGCGCATCCGCCGCGGCGCGTCGCTCGAGACCCCCCATGTCATGATGCTGGCTGACGATGAGGACTGCACGCTGATCGAGCCGGTCGGCGCCCGCAAGGCCGGGCTGCCGCTGCTCTATGACGGCGACCTCATGCTGGGGGGCGGGCATCTGTCCGGCTGGGCCGTGACCGATCCCGGGCTCATCGCGCAGATTGATGCGGCGGTGACCGCGCTGGGCGACCCCGCCCGCTTTGCGGCCCGCTGGCCCGAAGCTGCCGGTCAGCCCACCATGACGCTGGCCGTCGGGGACGGCAACCACTCGCTGGCGACGGCCAAGGCCTACTGGGAGGAACTCAAAGCCACGCTGCCCCCCGAGCAGCGCAGCACCCACCCGGCCCGCTGGTGCCTGGCCGAGGTGTGCAACGTTCACTCGCCGGCCATTGAGATCGAGCCCATCCACCGGGTGCTGTTCGGTGTGCGGATCGACGAGGTCCGCCGCGCCCTGGACGCCTGGCTGGCCGAACGCGGCGCATCGCCCTGCGGCGGTTCGCAGCTCATCACCCTTGTCGGCAGCGGCCGGGAGGAACCCGTGGCGGTGGACCATGCCCCCGACCCGCTGGCGGTGGGCACGGCCGAACATTTCATCACCGACTACCTCGCGGACCATCCCGGCGTGACGGTGGATTACATCCACGGAGCCGCCGCCGCGCGGTCCATGGCAGCCGGCACCGACCGTCCGGCCACAGCCCTGCTCATGCCGGACTTTGCCAAGGCCGACCTGTTCCGGGGTGTGGTGCTGGGCGGGGTACTGCCCCGCAAGACCTTCAGCATGGGCCATGCCGAGGAAAAACGTTACTACAATGAATGCCGCAGCCTGATCGCTCCGGTGTGATGGAAAGACAGACTCTGAACGGAGTGGAAAACGATGCCTACAACAAACGAAAAAAATCCCGAAAAACAACCTGCCCGGCAGGGACAGTCCGGCCAGCGCCGGCGCCGTGCCCCGCGCGGGGAGAAGGCGGCCGCATCGGGCAACGCCCAGCAGAACAGCCGTGCCCAGGGCGGGCGCGGTGCTGCCCAGCAGCAGCCCAAATCCGGCCAGCAGCCCAAGTCGGGCCAGCGCGCCGCCCATAAAGGGCAGCCCCAGCAGAGCGAGCGCAAACCCGCCCAGAACGGCGGCCAGAACAATTCCCGCCGCCGCGGCTCCCAGGCGCCGCAGAACGAATCCGCCCAGCAGCGCCACCGGCAGCCCGCCCAGGGCTCTGCCAATGCCCCCGAACGCCGCAGCCCGGCGCCCCAGAACGGCAACGGCGGCAAGTCCCGCCGCGCACCCCAGCCGGCGCCGCGCAGCCGTGCCCGGCAGGAGAAGGAGGAAGATCCGGGTCTGGAACTCATCTCCCGCCGTCCTCCCAAACAGAAATTTGCCAACTTTGAAGAATACATTGCCGCCCACGGCGGTGTGACGGCTCCCATCGTGGGGCCCGATCCGGAGCCGGAGGCCGGCGAATGACGCCCCAGTCTGCGGCGGCGCTGCGCTGCTCGGTCTGCGGCGGACCGCTGATGCCGCTGGGCAGGACCCTGCGCTGCCCCAAGGGGCACAGCTTTGACCTGGCCAAGGAAGGCTATGTCAACCTGCTGCCGCTGCACAAACGCCACGCCGCCGATCCCGGCGACGGCAAGCCGATGGTGCGTGCCCGCCGCGAGTTTTTGCAGGCGGGGTATTATGCGCCGTTCCAGCAGGCACTGGCGGATCTCTGCCTGCAATATGCCCCCCAGAACGGCGAGGACCATCTCCTCGATGCCGGCTGCGGCGAGGGCAGCTATGACCGGGTCATCCAGGACCGCTTCACGGCGGCGGGCCGCCCCTGTGTGCTGGCCGGGTTTGACCTCTCGCGGGAGGCCGTCCGCCTGGCCGCCCGCCTGGTGCCGGAAGGCGCCTTTGCGGTGGGCGGCAGCTTCTGCGCCCCGGTGCGGGACGGCTGGGCCGATGTGTTGGTCAATGTCTTTTCCCCCTTTGCGCGGGAAGAGTTCTTCCGGATGCTCCGCTCGGGCGGTGTGCTGATCTACGCCGTCCCCACGGCCCGCCATCTCTACGGCCTGAAGGAAGTCCTATACGACCGCCCCTACGAAAACACCGAACAATCCACCGAATACGAGGGATTTGCCGCGCTCGGCGAACGGACCGTGACCGATACCATCACGGTGCCGGCCGGCCAGCTGCACAATCTCTTTGCGATGACCCCCTATTTCTGGAAGACCCCGGCATCGGGCGCCCTGCGGCTCAGCCGTCTGGACAGCCTGACCACCGAGATCGGGTTCCGGTTCCTGGTCTATCGCCGTCTGTGATCTGAAAACAGTACGAGTCCCCGACTCCCATACAGGAGCCGGGGACTCGTTTTCTGTCAGGGGGACGGCGCCGCGGACTCTGCCCGGCCGCGCAGCCTGCGGGTGCGTCGGTAGGCGTCGGCGGGGGTCAGGGGTTCCCGGACCCAAAGTCCCGTCTCCTGGGCCGGACCGGTGCATTCTGCGGCCGGAACGGCGGGATCTGCGGTCAGATCCACCCAGAATTCCTCATCGGTCGGTACGGCCGGATGTTCCATGATGCAACACTCCCTTGCCACTTGCGGATTAGCGGCGGTCCGATCGGACCACACTCTGAGTACAGTTTGGCGTAAAGGGGAGTCATTATGCGTTCACGGGCCGCTTTGTTTCTGGAAAGTCTGATCCTAACCCTGTTGCTGCTGCTGCCGATGATCGGAGTGGTACAGTTTTTTGCCGTCCAGCGCCGTCAGCAGGAGGAGCTGCGCCAGGCCAACGCGGCGGATTCCGGCGTGGTGGTGGACCCGGGTTCCAAGGTGGTCCGCACGGTGCTGACCGCCGTCCAGCAGGAGAACCCGGCTTTTGTGCTGGTCCGGGTGGATGCCCCGGCTGCCGCAATCACCTTCTGTGCGCTGCCCGGCTCCATGCAGGTGGCGGCGCCCGCCGGCACCACGACGCTGGCGGACTGTTACCTGACCGCCGGCCCGGCCCGTGCGGTACAGCTGCTGGGCGAGACAGTGGGCGCACAGCCCGACCGGTATCTGGCCGCCACGCCGGCAGTGCTGGCGGGACTCTGGCCGGAAGGCATCACCGCCCGGCTGGACACCGCCGCCTACCTGACCGAGGACGCCCGCGAGCAGAAGGGGCTGACCGACCAGACGGTGCTGGAAATCCCTCCCGCCACGGCCGAGACCGCCCTGGCCGATCTGGGAGCCGACCAGACCGCCCCCACGGCGGCGCGTCTGCGGGCCGGGTACTGGTGCGCGCTGTTCCGGCAGCATCCCGAACAGCTGCCCGAGCTGGTCAGCGGGCTGCGCAGCGCAGCCTCCCGGACCCTGACCGATCTGCCCGCCCAGGAACTCAATGAGCTCGAGCAGGCGTTCCGGTATCTGGCCGGCCTGCCCGAGATCACGGTAGACACCGAGGCCCTGCCCTTTACCTCCCAGCCCGGCGGGGAATGGGAACTCACCGAGGATGGCGCCGAAGAGCTCCGCGGCCTGCTGGGCACAAGCGAAACTCAGGAATTCCAGGCACAGCCCAGTGCCTGAGCAGCGCCCTCGATGTCGGCGGCTTTCAGGCCCGCGTAGCCGGCCACGACGGTGTCGGGTGGGCAGCGGTCGGCGTGGGCCATGTAGTAGTCCCGCAGCCCGCGCAGCTGCACCCCCTGCGCCGCGGCGGCTTCTACCATCGCCTCCTCACCGCCCGCTCCGGGCAGCGTGAGCAGAAAATGCAGCCCCGAATGGACGCCGCCCAGCACCAGGTCCGGCCCCAGGGCAGCGCGGAGCGCCGCCGCAAAATGCTCCATCCGGCGCTTGTAGGCCAGACGCATCCGCGCAATGTGCCGGGTGAAATAGCCCTCCGCCATGAAGGTGCAGAGGGTCTGCTGCTCGAACCGGCTCACCGTGTTGGCATAGACCGCAAAATCCCGGCGGTACCGTTCCAGCAGCGACTGGGGCAGCACCATGCAGGCAATGCGCATCCCCGGCGCCAGACTCTTGGAGAAGGTCGTCAGATAGACCACCGGACCGTCCGGCCCCGCCATTCCCTGCAGGCTGGGCAGGGGACGGGTGTCGAACCGGAATTCCGAGTCATAGTCATCTTCCAGCAGGTAGCGCCCCGGCCGGGCGGCGGCCCAGGTCAGCAGCTGGGCCCGGCGGGGCGCCGGCATCGTGACCCCGGTGGGAAAATGATGGCTCGGCGTGATGTAGCACAGGTTGGCGCCGCTCGCCTCCAGACCGTCCGCCGGCAGCCCGCTGCGGTCGATGTCCACCGGCACGCAGGGAATGCCGCTGTTCTCCAACACGGCCCGCGTGCGCCCGTAGCCGGGATTCTCAATGGCTGCCAGACTCCCCGCAAAGAGATGCGCCAGACACCCCAGCAGGTACTCGATGCCCGCCCCCACAATCACCTGGTCGGGCGTGCAGTCCACCCCGCGATACTCGCTCAGATACGACGCAATGCGGGCCCGCAGGTTGGCATCGCCCTGCATCTCGCCGCGCTCCAGCAGTTCGGGCCGGTGGTACATCAGGTCTTTCTGGATGCGCCCCCAGCTGCGCGCCGGGAACAGATCGGTGTCAATGCTGCCGGTTGACAGATTGTATTTTATTACGTTTTTATTCTCTTCTGTACATTTTTCCGCCGCCGGTGCTGCGGGGCGGTCGGGCCGGGAGTGCAGCATGCCGCCGGTCTCCTGCACAAAAAAGCCGCTGCGGGGCCGGGCAACGGCCAGACCTTCGGCGGCCAGCATCTGGTAGGCGGTATCGACGGTGCTCGTGCTGACCCCCAGACGGGTGGCCATCGTGCGGCGGCCGGGCAGCGGTCTGCCGGGGGCCAGACGCCCGCGGCGGATGTCATCCGCCAGCGCGGCATAGAGCTGCTCATACAGCGGCGTGTCGGATTCCGGGTGCAGTGTGATCACGGGTTCTCCTTCCTCTCGAAACTGGTAGTATAAAAAAGTTCTGTTCTGGCTATTCAAACCATGCCAGAACGCGGTATAATGGAAGCATACCGCCGGCAGCCGGCTTTGTCAAGTCCCGGGACGCGGCACGGCGGATCTGACACAGAGAGGGGATACCTGTATGACAGAACCTATGATGTGGCTGCTGCTGTTTCTGGCTGCAGCCCTCGCCGTCCTGGTCGCAGCACTGACCAGGACCCGTTTTACCACCCGCAAGATCGCCATGATCGGCATCATGGCGGCGCTCAGCCTGGTGGCCTATGAGTTTTTCCGCATTCCCGACATCCTGGGCAGCGGTTCGTCCTTCCATCTCGGCAACACCTTCACGGCGCTGACCGCCATGCTGCTGGACGGCGTTTCGGGCGGCCTGGCGGGTGCCATCGGCCTTTCGCTGGCCGATATCATGGCGGGCGATCCCGGCTATGCCGTGACGACCTTCCTGCTCAAGTTCATCATCGGCCTGGTCTGCGGTTTCTTTGCCCACCGCATCTTCCGGCTGGAAACCCGTGACCGCAAGACCGACCGCAAGGGGTACCTGATCGCCGTGATCTGCTCGGCCTTCAGCGGTCTGCTTGTCAACGTCTTTACCGACCCGTTTCTGGGGTATTTCCGCAACCGGTACATTTTCGGCCAGCAGGCCGATCTGGCCTCGGCCATGGCGAAGGTCACCAGCGGCGTCACGCTGGTCAACTCGCTGCTCTCGACGGTCTGCGCCGTGGTGATCTATCTGGCACTGCGTCCGGCGCTCGAACGTGCGCATCTGCTCGAGGACCCCGAGATGCCCCGCCGCAAATCCTGATCCGGCTTTTTTCGCAGAAAATGGCACCAGCCCGAAAGGGCCGGTGCCATTTTTGTGCAAAATATGAAAAAAACGGAAAACACTGGTGAAATACAGAAAAATGGTGTACAATAAAATATGTGTCGAATCACAGGGAAAATCCCGAGAACCAATCAGGACAAGGAAAGAAAGGAATTACCATGGCAAAACAGAAATCCCGCCGGAGCTTCTGGGGCGGGCTGGATCAGAGAGAGCGCATGTATCTGGTACTGGCACTGTGCTGTGCGGCGGTCGTGATCACCGTGGTGGTTGCGTTCCTCATTGCGTGGGGTGTGCCGCAGGGCAGCTCCGAAGCACCGTCCGATTCCGCCAGTTCGGATTCTACCCTGGTGGAGGACAGCGGTTACAACAAGGACGAAAACTCCATTGATACCACACAGTACAGCGGGACGGTCCTGCAGCAGAGCGAGGACGCCGGCCAGAGCTATGTGGATGAGACGCTCTTCCTGGGCGACTCCAACACCGCCCGGATGTACCGGATGTTCGATTACTGCAGCTACGATAATGCCATCGGTTCGGTGGGTATGTCCGCCAAGTCGCTGGCCAGCTACGCCTGTGTGCAGTTCAGCGGGTACAGCGGCTACAAGACCATGCCCGAGGCTGTCGCACTAATGCAGCCCAAACGGGTGATCCTGACCTTCGGTACCAACGACCTGAGCCCCAGCTACTCCGCCGAGGAGTTCACCAAGGCATACAGCGAGGGCATCGAGGCCATCGTGGAAGCCTATCCCAGCGTGGATATCATTGTCAATTCCATCCCGCCGCTCGGCAAGCAGCATTCCAACAGCCAGCTGACCCAGAAACAGGTGGATGAATACAACAACGCCCTGGTCCAGATGTGCCGGGACCATGACTGGAAGTTCCTCAACAGCGCCGAAACGCTCAAGGACAGCTCCACCGGCTATGCCAAGAGTGGCTATGTGGAGTCCAGCGACGGCATCCATCTGACCTCCGCGGCCATGGACGCCCTGTTTGAGTATATCCGCACCCACAGCTATATCACCGACGATGACCGCCCCACCGTGACCAACGTTCCCAAGCATACCGGCGACAAGGATGTCAGCGTCATGCCGACCGTGGCCGCCACCAACCCGCCGGTCCAGGCCACCAATCCGCCGGCCGACAGTGAGCAGGACAGCTCCGAGCCCGAGTGGGTCGAGCCGCAGGCCACCGCCGAACCGACCGTTCAGCCCACCGAGGCCCCGGCTTCCAGCATCACCTACACCTACTGGGATGAGGTTGTGGCCCCCACCTGCACCGAGCAGGGCTACACGATCCATCACTGCAACGAGGATTCCTCCAAGGATTACCGCGACAACTATGTGAACGCCACCGGCCACAACTATGTCAACGGCGTCTGCACGGTCTGCGGTGCCACCGATCCGAGCTATGCGGTTCCGTCCGAGCCGTCCAGCGACAGCAGCTCGAGCTCCGTCGATTCCGCATCCTCCGATACCAGCAGTGCCGAGCCCAACTGGGCCGACAGCCCGGCGACCGAACAGCCGTAACATCAACAGCACGAGCCCGCGGCAAGCGCCGCGGGCTCGTTTTGCGCCGTAAAAAAGCCGACGGGGTCAACCCGCCGGTAACAACGTGGCTTCAGAAGGAGCCGGTCTCCTCCGGGGAGAGAAGGTCATCCGCGTTCCGGGCCTGCAGCTGTTCCAGCGTGACAATGTCCAGATACTGATTGATGACCTCGCCGAGCCCCTCCCAGAAATGCAGGGTTTCGCAGTGGCTGCGGCGCGGGCACTCCGCGGCCGTGCGGCTTAAGCAGGGGATGGGCACGATTTCTCCTTCGACAGCGCGCAGGATATCGCCGGCCGTGATGTCAGCGGCGGGACGGCTCAGCCGGTACCCGCCCTGGCTGCCGCGGCCGCTTTCCACAAGTCCGGCGCGTGTCAGGGGAGCCACAATCTGTTCGAGGTACTTTGCACTGATTTCCTGGCGGTCACTGATTGCCTTGAGGGGAAGATACTCTTCCGGGCGGCGGTTGGCCAGTTCCACCATAAGCCGCAGCGCATACCGGTCTTTCGTCGAGAATTTCATGGTGGTCACCTCCGGGAACTTTTTTTTCTATCATACCAGATTTTTACATCTGCGGCAAGTGCAAAATACAAGTTACCTATGGATGAAATAGGGAAATACAATTTCTGGAAAAAACTTGACAAGTTCCGAAAAAAAAGATATACTTTCGGCAGTGCAAACCAAAAACGCCGCAAAGGGAGGTGCCGTCATGGAACAGAAGATCGAACGCCGTGATGGCATGATGATGTGCATGTACAGTATGCTTCGGCAGCCTGTGCTTGCTTGCCCTGTGCGTTTTTAAGCGCAAGATGGCAAACCAAGAGCGGAACGCCGAAGGCGTTCCGCTCTTTTTGTTTTGCAGGGAAAGGGGGATGGGCCATGCTGTACAGCCCACAATGCGGACAGCCCGGGGTGCGAATGTGTGTGTGATCCCCAGACCGCCCGCTGACCATCTGAAATGAACACAAAGGAGATTGAACCATGAAAAAACTGATTTCTGCCCTGCTGGCTTCCGCGCTGGCGCTGAGCCTGGCCGCCTGCGGCGCCACGGGCTCTTCTTCGCAGGCCGCCGAGTCCGAGACCTCTTCCGCCGCTTCCACCGCCTCTGCCGAGTCCGCCGACCTGACCGGCGACGGCTACGATCCCACCGTGGACTATGCTTCCCTGGCGGGCACCACCATCAAGGTGGCGGCCTCCCCGGTGCCCCATGCCGAGATCCTCAAGGTTGCGGCCGACATCCTGGCCAAGGCCGACATCACCCTGGACATCATCGAATATACCGACTACGTCCTGCCCAACATGGTGACGGAGAGCGGGGAAGTGGACGCCAACTACTTCCAGCACGGCCCCTACCTCGAGAGCTTCAACGAGGAGAACGGCACCCATCTGGTGAGTGTGGCGGCCGTCCACTATGAGCCTCTGGGCATCTATCCGGGCAAGAGCACCAGCCTGGACGACATCCCCGACGGTGCCAAGATCGCCGTTCCCAACGATACCACCAACGAAGCCCGCGCCCTGCAGCTGCTGGCCGCCCAGGGCATCCTGACCATCCGCGAGGATGCCGGCCTGACCGCCACCAAGAACGATGTCGTGGACAACCCCCACAACATTGACATTATCGAGATGGAGGCCGCCCAGCTGCCCCGCACCCTCGCCGATCTGGACTACGCCGTGATCAACGGCAACTACGCGGCGGAAGCCGGGTTCTCGGCCAGCGAGGACGCACTCGCCACCGAGGATGCCGACAGTGAGGCCGCCCAGACCTACGCCAACGTCCTGGTCGTCAAGGAGGGCAACGAGGAAAAGCCCGCCATCAAGGCGCTGGCAGCCGCGCTGACCAGCCAGGCCGTCAAGGATTATATCGACGAAACCTACAACGGCGCCGTCGTTGCCATCTTCTAAACCGAACAGCCGTTCCCCTGCGTCCTTCGGGGCGCAGGGAATTTTGGGGTCAAGGAGTCCGCTATGATTCAGATTCAACACCTTACCAAGCGTTTTGCCACGGATGCCGGCACGCTGGTGGCGCTCAGGGACATCAGCCTTGAGATCGCAGACGGGGATATCTACGGCATCATCGGAATGTCCGGCGCGGGCAAATCCACGCTGGTACGGTGCATCAATATGCTGGAACGCCCCGACGAGGGCAGCGTGACGGTCAACGGCCACCGGATGGAAACGCTGAGCCCGGCCGAGCTGCGCAGTGCCCGGCGGGAGATTGCGATGATCTTCCAGCAGTTCAACCTGCTCATGCAGCGCAACTGCCTGAAAAACATCTGCTTCCCCATGGAGCTGGCCGGCGTCCCGCGGGACAAGGCCGAGCGCCGCGCCCGCGAACTGCTGGAACTGGTGGGCCTGCCCGACAAGGCCAAGGCCTACCCGGCCCAGCTCTCGGGCGGCCAGAAACAGCGCATTGCGATTGCGCGGGCGCTGGCCTGTGATCCCAAGGTCCTGCTGTGCGACGAGGCCACCAGCGCCCTCGACCCCAACACGACCCATTCCATCCTGCAGCTCATCGGCAAGATCAACCGGGAACTCGGCATCACGGTGGTCATCATCACCCACCAGATGAGTGTCGTCGAGGAAGTCTGCCGCCATGTGGCGATCCTCGACCAGGGCACCGTCGTGGAGCAGGGCGATGTGCGGGAGATCTTCTCCAACCCGCACTCCGACGCGGCGCGCCGGCTGGTGTTCCCGGCCGGTGCCCCGGAACAGCAGCAGATGCCTGACCGGCACCTGGTCCGGGTGGCCTTCAACGGCACCCAGACCACCGACAAACCGCTTGTGGCCAGCCTGGCCATCGAATGCGGCGCGCTGGTCTCCATCATGGCGGCCGACACCCGGGTGGTCAACGGCCAGACGCTGGGCAGCATGCTGCTGGCCCTGCCCGAAAACCCCGAGGAGCGCCGGCGCGCCCTGGATTATATCCGGCAGTATCCCGGTATTTCCTTTGAGGAGGTGAAGAAGTGATGCAGGCGTATTTTCAGGCACTGTTTGCCTCCAAGGACTGGCAGACCTTTCTGGATGTGCTTCCCACCATCCCCTATGCCACCTGGGAGACCTTCTATTCCACGCTGGTTTCGACGGTGCTGGCCCTCGTCATCGGTCTGCCGCTCGGCGTCTCGCTGGTGGTCGGGGAAAAGGGCATCCGCCCGATGCCCCGCTGGCTCATGGGGCTGCTCAACACCATCATCAACCTGCTGCGCAGCATCCCCTTCCTGATCCTCATGATCATTGTCATTCCGCTGTCCCGGCTCATCCTGGGCACCTCCATCGGCACGATGGCGGCCATTGTCCCGCTGGTCATCGCCTCCTTCCCGTTTGTCTCGCGCCTCGTCGAGACCAGCCTGCGCGAGGTGGACAACGGCGTCATTGAGGCGGCCCAGAGCATGGGCGCCACGCCGATGCAGATCATCTTCAAGGTGCTCATCCCCGAAAGCCTGCCCAGCCTGATCTCCAACGCCACGATCGCCGCCACGACGATACTGGGCTACGGTGCAATGGCCGGTGTCATCGGCGGCGGCGGCCTGGGCCAGATCGCGATCAACTACGGCTACTACCGGTATAACGTGGTGCTGGAACTCTTCGCCACCGCGCTGCTCGTCGTGCTGGTGCAGGTGTTCCAGGGCATCGGCACGCGGCTGGCCCTGCGCAGCGACAAACGGCTCCGCAAGTGACCGCCCTTCAAAGATTGTTCACCATTTTTTACCAATTCGTTTAAAACTCTTTAACCGGATTTCCACAAAGGGGCGTTATACTGGCAGTGTAGTCAAAGAAAAGCAGCGATGAGCTGAAATACGGACGAAAACATTCACTGAGCCCTTCGCCATGCGAGGTTCCGGCCGCAAAAGCAGCAGGAACCGGCGAAGGCCAGACAACCAACTCTGCCGGCCCCCGGCTTCTATATAAATACAGCGCCCGCGCCGCATCGATTCAATCCGATGCGGCGCGGGCGCTTGTTTGGTTTTGTTATCTGTGGTGGGAAGTGATGGCGTGAAGCGTGCGGCGCAGCGGGCGATAGAGCAGCAGCATCACAAAAAAGTTGCCGATGCAGTGTCCCACGTCGGTGGGAATGCCCGCAATCCACCAGGCCACCGCCCCGCCGGGCCCCTGCGTGAACAGGTAGACCGGCGCGCACAGGGCACCGAATGCCAGCCCGTAGGCACCGCTGACGACGGCCCAGCCCAGGGCACTGTCCATCGAGCGCAGCAGCCGTGCCAGCACGATGGGGACCAGCCAGATATACAGGTACATCCAGCTCCACAGCCCGAAGCCGTACAGCACAAATTCCAGCACCACAAAGACCGCAACGGCCCAGGGGGCCAGCGCCGGCAGCTCCAGCGTGTACAGCAGGATCAGCAGTGTGACAGGTTCAATGCCCGGAACAGACGCCAGGACCTCTTTCAGGACCATCAGCAGTGCACCCATCAGCCCGGACAGGACCACCTGTCGGGTGGTCAGCCGGCGCATCAGTAGCCCTCGGTCAGGGTCAGCTCAAAATGGTCGCCGTCGGCAATGGGCGTGGAATCCACACCGGTCTGCAGCATCTCGCCGTCCTTGGTCAGGCACCACCACTGCTGCTTGGACTCGTCGGCGGTCACGCCGTTCACCGTCGTCACAAACAGGCCGTACTCGCTCTCGGTGCCCTCGATCATCTTGGCCTCCTCCAGCGCGCCGCGCAGATACTCGGCGTCGGTGTGCAGGGTGGACTCAGTGTCGCTGCCGTCCGTCAGCACGACATCCACCGTGATGGTCTTGCTGCCCGCCTGGGTCGGGGCCTTGGTGAAATGGTTCAGCCCCAGCAGCAGGGCAACGGCGGCGACCAGCACGATGACGCCGATCAGAATTTTCTTGTTCAAAGGCTTTTTGGTGTTTTCCATGAAAAAATTTCCTTTCTGCGCGGTTCGATAAGATAACAAAGCCGCAAAACTCTGACCGCAAGGCGGCATCTGCCGTCTCGCAGTCATTTTGCGAGGCTCCGCAGCTCTTGCAGAACTTATGTCACTCGCGCTTTGGTCAGTTGGTTTCGGTGTTGCGGGCACCGGCCAGATCGGCCAGGTCCTTCAGCAGGGCCTCCACGTCCTCTTCCCGGGTCGCCCAGCTCGTGCAGAACCGCACGGCCGTGTGATCGGCGTCGGGCTTGGCGGTGAAGGTCGTGGCATACCGGCGGTTCAGCACGTCCAGCCAGGCATCGGGCAGGATCGGGAACTGCTGGTTGGTGGGGGAATCAAACAGCATCGGGCAGCCCTGCGCCTCGAAGGCGGCACGGATGCGCAGCGCCAGCCGGTTGGCACGGGCCGCCAGCTGGAAATAGGGGCTGCAGCCAGTGCCGTCCTCGCCGTTGAGCAGCGCCAGGAACTGCAGGCCCAGCAGCCGGCCCTTGGCCAGCATGGCGCCGTGCTGCTTGATGGCGTAGCGGAAATCGCGGTTCAGCGCCGCATTGGGGATGACCACGGCCTCGCCGAACAGAGCGCCGCACTTGGTACCGCCCAGATAAAAGACATCGCACAGACGGCCGTAGTCCTTCAGCGTCAGGTCGTTGGCGGGGCTGGTCAGGCCGTAGGCCATCCGGGCGCCGTCCACGAAGAGCAGCAGCCCGCATTCCCGGCAGGCGGCGGACATGGCTTCCAGCTCGGCAAGGCTGTACAGCGTGCCGTCCTCGGTGGGGTTGGAGATGTAGACCATGGCCGGCTGGACGGTATGTTCGTGGGAATCGCTGGCCCAGTGGTCGCGGCAGGCCTGACGTACCTGGTCGGCCGTGATTTTGCCCTGAACGCCGGGCAGCGCCAGGCATTTGTGGCCGGTGGCCTCGACGGCGCCCGTCTCATGGACATGGATGTGGCCGCTGTCGGCACACAGGACGCCCTGCCAGGGTTTGAGCGCGGCGTCGATGACCGTGAAGTTGGCCTGCGTGGCGCCGACAAAGAAATGAACGCCCGCTTCGGGGACGCCGCACAGGGTCCGGATCAGCGCGGCGGCCTGGGCACAGTAGTCATCGGTGCCGTAGCCGAGGGTCTGTTCCCGGTTGGTTTTTTGCAGAAGTTCCAGGACGGGCTCCGCAGCGCCCTCCCCATAATCACATTCAAAACGAATCATTTTCTTTAACCTCTTCCGGATTTTTTTGGGTGCTCCTTATTATACGACGAATCCGGACAGTTGTAAAGAATGCCCCGCACCCTGCCGCAGACAGAAAAATCCCCGGGCCGGGAACGGCCCGGGGAAGAAAAACCCGATCAGCGGTTGTCGCTGAGAATCCGGCCCTTCTGCACAACGGTCAGAATGTTCAGATCCTCGTCGGCCAGAATGACATTGCCGTAGCGGCCCTCGGCCAGAGAACCGTAATCGGCGTCGATGCCGATGCTCCGGGCAGGGTTCTCGCTGGCGGCGCGGACGGCGCTCTCCAGCGGCACCCCCATCTCCCGGACGGCGCGGCGCATGCAGTCATACAGGCAGGTGGCGCTGCCGGCGATGGTGTCGGGGTGCTCGGTCAGCGTGGCACGCGGTCCGCGCACCGTCACGGCCTGGCCGCCCAGACTGTATGCACCGTCGGGCAGACCGCAGGCCATCATGCTGTCGGCAATCAGGATGACCCGGTCATCGCCGAAGGTGTTGAAGGTGAACCGCACCATGGCGGGATGAATGTGCACGCCGTCGGTGATCAGCTCGACCTCCGCGTGATCCTCAAGCGCCGCGATGATGGGCCCGGGGGCGCGGTGCGTGATGCCCGGCATGGCGTTGTACAGGTGGGTCATGTGGCTGGCACCGGCCGCAAAGGCGGCCTTGGCGGTGTCGTAGTCGGTGCAGGTGTGGGCGATGGAGATGCGGACCTCGCCGGCGCAGTCGCGGATGAAGTCCAGATTGCCCGGCTCCTCGGGCGCCACATCCACCAGCTTGATCAGCCCGCCGCTGCGTGCCTGCAGACGGCGGAACATCGCGGCGTCGGCGCCCTGGACGTACTTGGGATTCTGCGCCCCGATCTTGCGGGGACTGATGTAGGGGCCTTCCATATTGATGCCCACCAGATCGGCACCGCGCCCGTTGCGGTGGGCGGCGGCCGTGTCCATGATGCCGTTGAGGATCTCCTCGCTGAAGGTCATCGTGGCGGGGCAGATGGCCAGAACACCCTTGCTGGCCTCAAAGTCGGCGATTGCCTGCAGACCGGCCTCGTCGGCATCGCAGAAATCGTGGCCGACAGCGCCGTGGAAATGAATATCCACCAGGCCCGGCAGCGCGTAGGCGCCGTTGGCGTCCAGCACTTCCTCATCGGGCAGCGCCGCGGCAGCCGGCACAATGCGGCCGTCCCGGATCACGAGGTCCCCGGTGCGGAAGGTGTGGTCCGGCGTATAGATTTTGGCATTTTTGATAATCATGGCTATTCCCTCAAACCTCGGGCGGGGCTGTTCAGTCCAGCTCGGCAGCGGCTTCGGCATCCAGGACCAGCGTGAAGTCCGGGTGCATCTGCAGGATGGAGGCGGGCACGGCCGGCGTTACGGGGCCGAAGAACGCCTTCTTGATGATGGCGGCCTTGCCGGCACCGTTGGCGACCATCAGGACCTTGCGGGCCTGCATGATCGTCTTGATGCCCATGGTGTAGGCCTGCTTGGGAACCTGGTTCACATCGTTGTCAAAGAACCGCTTGTTGGCTTCGATGGTCTCCTGGGTCAGGCTGACGCAGTGGGTGCCCAGCTCAAAGGCGGCGCCCGGCTCGTTGAAGCCGATGTGGCCGTCGTGGCCGATGCCCAGCAGCTGCAGATCAACGCCGCCCAGGCTGCGGATGACCTCGTCATAGTGGGCGCACTCGGCCGCGGCATCCATGTTGGTGCCGTCCGGCAGATGGATGGCCTCGGGGCGGATGTTCACCAGATCGAACAGGTTCTTGTGCATAAAGGACCAGTAGCTTTCGGGATGCTCACGGGGCAGGCCGCGGTACTCGTCGAGGTTGACCGTCGTGACTTCGCTGAAGTCCAGGTCCCCTTTGTTGTACCATTCCACCAGCTGTTTGTAGGTGCCCACGGGGGTGCCGCCCGTGGCCAGGCCCAGCACGCAGTTGGGTTTCATGATGACCTGCGCCGAGATGATGTTTGCCGCCTTGCGCGACATATCGTAATAGTCTTTTGCGCGGATGATCTTCATAAATACGCACTCCTTTTTATATTGGTTGGACCAACTTCAGTATAGCATATCCGGCGGGGCGATACTATACCGGAATTGTTAAGAAACAGCAAAAAAACACATGAATCAGTCAAAAATACTTCCTTTGCTCCGTGCGCGCGGCAAAGAAAAAGCCGTAGGCGGGCCAGCGGCCCGCCTGCGGCGGATGCACAGGGAGAACCAGACCCACAGTGCGGATGAGAAGCTGTCTTACAGCATCTTCTTCAGCTCATCGTAGACGAACTGGACCTGGGTGCCGATGACGACCTGGCAGGCGTTCTTGGAAGGACGGATGACACCGGCGGCACCGGCTGCCTTGACGGCCTTCTCGTTGACAACGCTGCTGTCCTTCACTTCAAAGCGAAGACGGGTCGCGCAGTAATCGACATTGGTGACGTTTTCCTTGCCGCCCACAGCAGCCAGAACGCCGGAAGCAACTTCGGTGAAGTTGTTGTTGGCCAGCTTGATCTTGGACTCGGCAGCTTCGGTATCTTCCGGCTCACGGCCCGGGGTGACCAGGTTGAACTTGGTGATGGCAAAGCGGAAGACAACGTAGAACACGACGAACGCGGCGATAGCCAGAGGAATGATCATGATGGTCTTGGCATGAGCCGGCAGGGTGTAGGAGAAGAACAGGTCGGTGGCACCGGCAGAGAACAGGAAGCCGGCACGGAAACCAACGTAGTAGGTGATGACGGTGAAGATGCCGTACAGCAGGGCGTAGACAACGTACAGCGGGAAGCACAGGAACATGAAGCCGAACTCAAACGGCTCGGTAACGCCGCAGATGAAAGCGCAGATGGCGGCGGAGAGAACCAGACCGATGGCGGCCTTCTTGTTCTTGGCGGTGTGGACCATGGCCAGCGCAGCGCCGGGGATACCACCCATCATGCAGGGGAAGAAGCCGGACATGTACATACCGAGGCTCCAGCCCACATCGGCGGAGGTGTCGCCGGCCCAGTAGTGGGTCAGGTCGCCGATGCCGATGGTGTCAAACCAGAACACGTTGTTCAGGGCGTGATGCAGACCGGTGGGGATCAGCAGGCGGTTGAAGAAGGCGTACAGACCAGCGCCGAAGCCGCCCAGGCTGACGATGCCCTCGCCCAGCAGGAACAGGGCGTTGAAGATGATGGGCCACAGGAACAGCAGGATGACGGAGACCAGGATGGAGACCAGACCGGTGACGATGGCGACGCAGCGCTTGCCGCTGAAGAACGCCAGGAAGTCAGGCAGCTTGGTGCCCTTGAACTTGTTGTAGCAGGCAGAGCCGACGATCGCAGCCAGGATGCCGATGAAGGCGTTGCCGGCGATCTTGGAGAACGCGACGTAATCGACGCTGTTCTCGACCAGCTCGGAACCGAAGCCGGCGCGGACGGCACCGACAACGGCGGGGGAGAGCAGGGTGGTCATCATCAGGTAGCTGACCAGACCTGCCAGACCGGCGGTGCCGTCATGGTCGTCGGCCATACCGACAGCCGCGCCGACAGCAAACAGCCAGGCCATATTGTCGATCAGGGCGCCACCGGCCTTGATCAGGATAAAACCGACCGTGTAAGCCAGGCCGGTCGAGGCGCCATCGGCACCCATGGCAGCCGGAGCCAGTGCGTAGCCCAGACCCATGAGAATACCGCAGACGGGAAGCGCGGCAACAGGAAGCATCAATGCTTTGCCGAGCTTTTGCAGCCATTTCATCATAATGAATTCCTCCTAAGTTACAGATCCGGAACCGCAGGGTACGATTCCGGGATTGCAGGCCGCTCTGGTTCGCGCAGCCTTACAATCTGTTAAAAGTATTGTAACATATTCGCCACAAAAAAGAAAGGCTTTTTCGCTGAATCGGCACATTGACGAAATATTGTCAAAAAAACTGGCGACTATTTTCCAAAACATTAGGGAAGTTGCGGTTTGTTAAAGAAATATTTTTGCAGAATGATTGTAACGTAGGACGAAATTTCGATTCTTAGCCTCGTTTTAATGCGGCGGCGGCCTCGCGCAGGGCCGGGGAGGCGCGGCGGCTCTCCCGGATTTTCTGGATCGCCTTGTTGTGGGTAAAGGCGTCAAGGGTGTCCCGGGCCAGGAAGTCCAGTCCCAGCGCGGGTTCTCTGACCGCCACGGTGCTCACGGCCCAGGCCACGCCCAGGCGGGTGTACAGCGCCGGGCAGCGGACCTCGCGGCAGACATCCAGCACCAGCCGCCGGCCCTCGGGCGTGTCGGCACAATGATCCATCAGGCACACCAGCCCGAACCGCGCCGCAAATTCCCGGTCGCAGCCGGCCAGGTTGCGCAGCCAGGGCTGCCAGAATGCCGGGCTGCGCCGCACAAACCGGAACCCGGCGGCGGGCGAATCGCACAGGCTCCAGTTGTCTGCGCGGGGCAGCCACCGTTCCAGCGCATCCCGCCGCTCTTCGTCGGGCAGCGCTGCATATCCCAGCACCATGCCGTGCAGCATGGCCAGTTCAAAGGTCTCCCCCTCCAGAAGCGCCACCACGGCCAGAGGCCCGGAGGGGTCCCGGGCCAGTCCGGCTGCTATCCGGCGCAGGATGGGCAGACGCACCCCCAGCATGGGCGGACAGTCGGGAATCAGCCCGGCGGAAAACCGGGCATAGGCGGGGTCGGCCTCCTGTTCGAGGCGGGCCAGAATTTCTTCGCGTGTCATGGGGTTCCTCCTTCCCGGACGGGGTTTCTTCCATCATACCCTCTGTGCGGCCCGGCGCGCAACCCTTCTTTATAAGGAAACAAGAAAAGCCGGCCCCCGCAGGGACCGGCCGGAGAAAAAGGTTCAGGAACGGGAGAAGAGCCGCGGCGCCTTGCGGAAGATCAGGACGGCGGCGACGGTGGTCAGGATGGTTTCGGGCAGCATGTAGGTGATGTTGTAGACGATGCTGTACAGCCAGCACAGGGGGTCCTCGCTCATCGCCGAGATGCCGGGGAAGCCGATCTGGGTCATCCATTCAAAGGCGTAGTCATAATCCTTCCAGACCAGGTAGCCGGACAGCACACTGCACAGATACCGCAGCGCGCAGACCGCCACCGAGCTGACCGCAATGCCGGCGGTCCGGTTGCGGAAAGGCCGTGCGATGAGGCAGGCGAGCCCCAGCACCGAGAAGGCAAGCAGATAGTCCAGCAGCACGCAGCCGATCTGGGCGCGCAGCGTCTGGCAGTAGGCCAGGTTGTCAATGCCCAGCGCAAACTGGATCAGGCTGTTGATGAACGCCGTGAACATGCCCCAGGCGGGACCGTTGCGGTAACTGGCCAGCAGAATGGGCAGCATGCTGAAGAGGGTCACCGAGCCGCCGTGAGGCATCAGGGGAATCTGCAGCAGGCTCAGTACGGTGGAAAGCGCAATCAGCAGCGCGCACTCCACCATGACGAGGGTCCGCGAGGACGCTTTGGAACGAGAATTCGGTTCGGACATACAGAAGACTCCTTGTACAATGTAGATACACAAAAACAGGTGCACCCGCAGGCAAGCAGGCACACCCAATACTTCTGACAGTCCGCTTCCTACGCCGGCATTACCCGGATCAGGTTAAAGGGTACCCAAAGCAGCAGTTACTTCGGTCTCAGCCGGGGATGCCCCCCAGCGCCCCTGTTCTTATGTCCGCTCTCAGTATAGCGCCGAACCGGAATTTGTCAAGGGGTTCCGCGGATTTCCCAGATGCCGCCGCTCAGCCCGGGCAGGTCCAGCCGGACCCGACCTTCCCGCACCGGGACCGGTGCATCGCCGAGCGGCCCCGCCGCAAACCGGGGCAGGGCCTGACCGCTGCCGCCGACCACAAACGAAAAGCCCGACACCGTCCCCGCGCCGGTGTTGAAGGCGCAGAGCAGCGTCTCCCCCTCGCCCCGGCGCACAAAGCCGAATACCCCGCACCCGGCATCCTGCCCGGCCCGGCAGAGCGCCCCGGGGCGGTACTCCCCGCAGAACAGCGCCGGGTGATCCCCCGCAAACCGGTTCAGCGCCGCACAGAAGGCGTCCAGGTCCCGCCGCGGCGCCGCGGCGGCCGCCGCCCAGTCCGGTTCCCGCCCCGGATGAAAGGCATGGGGCTGGGCAAACTCGGTGCCGCTGAACAGCAGTGTCTTGCCGGGCCGTGCGGCCTGCAGCAGCAACAGCAGCCGCAGCTGGGCCAGCTTCTGCTCCTCGCTGCCGAACAGCTGCTCGTAGATCGCCCCGGTGCCGGGGGCGTTGTCGTCGTGGCTCAGCGCGTTCATCCCGCGGGTGTGCGGGGGCATTTCCAGAACGGACAGCCAGCGGTCAAACATCTGCGGACGCCGGTCAAAGGGGGCAGCCAGATACGCCAGCGTCCCCCGTGTCCAGCCGATGTCCCAGACATAGTCAAAGCCCAGCCCGCCGTCCCGCGTCGTGGCCGTGGCGTTCATGGCGCCGGCGGTGTCCTCGGCGACCAGCATCACGCCGGGGAACCGCGCATGCAGCCCCGCCGTGAGAGTCTTGAAAAACTCCGCCGCCTGCCATCCGTTGCCGCAGTGGTACAGCGCATTGCCGATTGCATCCACCCGCAGCCCGTCGCAGCCGCAGACCTGCAGCCAGAAGGCCGCGGAACTCAGCAGAAAACTCCGCACCGGCCCGCAGGAGAGATCAAAATTCAGGCTGCCCCAGTCGCTGGGCCCGGACTCATAGAGCGGCGCACCGTCAAACCGGGCCAGCCGTCCCTCGTCGGCGGCAAAATGGACGGGCACAAAGTCCATCAGCACCCCGATGCCCGCGCGGTGCAGCGCCTCGACCAGGGCCGTCAGCCCCGCAAAGCCGCCCAGCCGTCGGGTGGGGCAGAAGTATCCGCAGCCCTGGTACCCCCAGCTGCCGTCAAAGGGATATTCGGCCAGCGGCATCAGCTCCACATGGGTGAAGGCGTGGGCCTGCAGATAGGGGACCAGGTCCCGGGCCAGCTCGGAGCCCGTGTAGTACCGGCCGTCCCAGTGACGCCGCCAGCTTGTCGCGTGCATCTCATAGATCCGGATGGGGTCATCCGGCCCCACGCCCCGCCTGGCGGGAGCCGTGAAGTCGGCCTGCGGCCGGAACAGCCGGCTGGCCGTGCCGGGCAGCGGCTCGGCGTCAAAGGCGTAGGGGTCGGGACGCAGATGCCAGCGGCCGTCCGGGCCCTGCAGATTGTATTTGTAGAGCTGCCCGCTGCGGGCTTCGGGAACCCGGCCCCGCCACAGACCGTCCTCGCAGAAAGCCAGCTCGGCGGCATGGTACAGGTCCCAGCCGTTCCAGTCCCCCAGGACCTGGACGCGCCGGGCGTGGGGCGCCCAGACCGTGAACAGCCAGCCGCGCCCCGGTCCTGCCGGATGCGCACCCAGCAGCCGGTAGGCGTCAAAGAGAAGGCCGTCGTAAAAGTCCGCCACATCGGGACGCATGGCAGGATCCCTCCTTTCTGGAATGGTACGAACCATTATACCATGCACGGCGGCCAACGCAAGGGCGAAAAAAGGTTGCGCACCGTGTTGTGCCCGCGGTATAATAGAAGGCAAATCGCAAAGGAAGTGTTCAGATTGAAGCAGTTCAAAGGGTTGTGCGGCGCCGCGGCGCTGCTGCTGGCCGTCGGCATGACGCTGCTGCCCGCCCGGGCCGAGGAGGCCACGCCCGAGACCGCCGCCACCCCCGAAACCGCCGCCGTCGCGGAGGACTACACCGGCTGGGTCACCGAGGGCCTGCACCGGTACTGGTACGAGAACGGTGTGCGACAGGGAACCGAGGGCCGGGGCAAGGAGATCTATGACCCCGAGACGGACGGCTGGTACTGGCTGGACGCCGCGCAGGGCGGGGCGATGGCCGTCGATCAGGATGTCTATCAGGAATCCGACGCCGGCCCCTACGCCGACCGGGAGGACGGCACCGGCAAGTGGTGCCGCTACGGGCTGGACGGCAAGATGGTCAAGGGCTGGTCCACCAATCCGAACGGCACGAGCTATTTTGACGAGGTCTACGGCGCCATGATCAAGGGCTGGCAGACCGTGGACGGTGAGCTGTACCATTTCGGCAGCGAGAACGGCCTGATGGACCGCGGCATCGTGCTGGTGGACGGGCAGGTCTGCGGCTTCCACACCGACGGCACGGCCTTTGACATGATCTGGCGCGCCGGCGAGTACGAGGGCAGCTACGGCGTGTTCTGGTACGAGAAGGGTGTGCGGCAGGGCTGCGATCTGTACAACCCCGCCTACCGCGGCAAGGAAATCTATGACCCGGCCTCCGACGCCTGGTACTGGCTGGACAACAACCGCGGCGGCGCACGGGCGGCAGGCAAGGAAGTGTACATCGAATCTGCCGACGGAACCGGCAAATGGGTGCGCTATGACGCCCAGGGCAAGATGATCAAGGGCTGGTATCTGTCGGGCCTGCGGCTCTATTACTATGACCCCATCACCGGGGCCATGGCCAAGGGCTGGCAGAAGATCGGCTTCCGCAATTTCTACTTTGATCCCATCACCGGCATCTGCCAGAATCTTTTTGGCTGAGCCGCAAAGCAAAACGGCCGGACATGCGTCCGGCCGTTTTTTACGGTCTCAGCGGCAGGGGGTCTGCAGCCGCGCCGAAGCGCCGCCGCGGATCTGTCCGCTGCCGTGAATCACATACTTGTAGCTGCAAAGTTCGGCAAGGCCCATCGGGCCGCGGGCGTGGAGCTTCTGGGTGCTGATGCCCATCTCACAGCCCAGGCCGAACTCTCCGCCGTCGGTAAAGCGGGTCGAGGCGTTCACATAGACGGCCGCGCTGTCTACACAGGCAGTAAAGCGCGCCGCGGCGTCCTCGTCCTCGGTGACGATCGCCTCGCTGTGGTGGGTCGAGTGGGCGGCAATGTGGGCGATGGCCTGGTCCAGGTCATCCACCACACCGACCGCCAGGATATAATCCAGGAATTCCGTGTCAAAATCCGCCTCGCCGGCCGGGGTGCCGGCAATGATCGCTGCGGCGGCGGGGTCCAGGCGCAGCTCCACCGGCGTCATGCCGGCCGCGGCGCGGTCCTCCACCAGGGCCTTACGCAGCATCGGCAGAAAGACCGGGGCAATGTCGCGGTGTACCAGACAGACCTCCTCGGCATTGCAGACGCTGGGCCGGCTGGTCTTGGCATTCTCGACGATGCGCAGGGCCATCTCGGGGTCCGCCGCGCGGTCCACATAGACGTGGCAGATGCCGGTTCCGGTCTGGATGCAGGGCACCGTGGCGTTCTGCACGCAGGCCCGGATCAGCCCGGCGCCGCCCCGCGGGATCAGCAGGTCCACCAGCCCGTCGGCGGTCATCAGCTCGTTGGCCGAATCGTGGCTGGTATCCTCAATCAGATGCAGCGATGCCGCGGGCAGACCCGCCCGCTCCAGTCCGGTGCGCAGCGCTTCGACAATGGCATGGCAACTCGACCAGGCATCCCGGCCGCAGCGCAGCACGCAGGCACTGCCGGCCTTGATGGCCAGCGCCGCCGCATCGGAGGTCACGTTGGGACGGCTCTCATAGATGATCGCAATGACGCCCATAGGCACCGAAGTCTTTTCGATCAGCAGGCCGTTGGGCCGCACGATCTTGTGCAGCACGGCGCCCACCGGGTCGGGCAGGGCCGCGACCTCCCGGATGCCCTTGGCCATGTCGGTCAGGCGGGTGGGGGTCAGGGCCAGACGGTCCAGCATGACATCGCTGGTCCGGCCGCGGGCGGCGTCCAGGTCCCGGCGGTTGGCTTCCAGGATGGTGTCCGTCGCTTCCACCAGCGCCACGGCCATGGCCTCCAGCGCGGCGTTCTTGGTGTCGGTTCCGGCCAGTGCCAGCGGCAGCCGGGCGGTCTGGGCATCGAGCAGGATTTCATGGGTGGTCATCGGTTGGTCTCCTTTCTGCCGAGAAACTTCGTGCCGACATCCTTGCCGTCCACAATGTCATAGAGCAGCTCCGCATGGGACCCGTTGGCGATCACCATGTCCACGCCCTCGGCGTTGGCCAGCCGGGCCGCCACCACCTTGGTGGTCATGCCGCCGGTGCCCAGGGCACTGCCGGCACCGCCCGCCAGGGCTTCAATCTCGGGCGTGATGCGCTCCACGCGGTGAATCAGCGTGGCGTCGGGGTGGGTGTGCGGGTCGGCGGTGTACAGGCCGTCAATGTCGCTGAGCAGTACCAGCAGATCGGCATGGACGCACTGGGCCACCAGCGCACTCAGGGTATCGTTGTCGCCCACCGAGTATTCCTCGGTGGCCACGGTATCGTTCTCGTTGATGATCGGCACCGCGCCCAGCTCCAGCAGCCGCATCAGGGTGTTCTGCAGGTTGCGGCGGCGCAGTTCATGGTCAAAGTCCTCCCAGGTCACCAGGATCTGGGCCACGGTGTGGCTGTATTCCGAAAACAGCTTGTCGTAGGTGTACATCAGCTCGCACTGCCCCACCGCGGCGGCCGCCTGTTTGGTCGTGATGTCCCGCGGCCGTGCAATCTGCAGTTTGCCGGCGCCCAGGCCGGTCGCGCCCGACGAGACAATGATCAGTTCATGGCCGGCGTTCTTGATGTCGCTCCATACCTTGACCAGCGATTCGATGTGACGGATGTTCAGCCGTCCCCCCGGATGGGCCAGCGTGCTGGTGCCGATCTTTACTACAATACGCATCTCAGTCTTTTCCCATCTCTTTGGTCTTGGCAAAGGCCGCCAGCACCGCGTCGGTCACGGCGCCGCGGAAGGCGCGCTCCTCCAGCACGCGGACGCCCTGGATCGTCGAGCCGCCGGGACTGCAGACCGCGTCCTTCAGCTCGCCGGGATGCTTGCCGCTCTCCAGCACCATCTTGGCGCTGCCCAGCACCATCTGGGCCGCATAGTCCTGCGCCTTGGAACGGGGCAGACCCGCGGCCACGCCGCCGTCGGCCAGCGCCTCGATGAACTGATACACCCACGCCGGACCGCAGCCCGAAACGCAGGATGCCGCATCAATCAGTTCTTCGGGCAGGGCATCCAGCCGTCCGGCCGGGGCCATCGCGCTCAGGAAGGCAAACATCCGGTCGTCGTCCACGCCGTCGGCGCAGTATTGGATCATGCCCGCGCCCAGCGCAGCGGGGGTGTTGGGCATAATACGGATGATCGGGTATTCCCCGCCGGCCAGCGCCCGGACCCGGGCCATGCTCAGCCCGGCTGCCATCGTGACCAGCACAAACCGTCCGCTGCGGCGTGCCAGGACCGGCGCAATGCCGGCCAGCATCGGGGCCATCATCTGCGGTTTGACGCAGAGAAACATATAATCACATTCGGCGGCAATCTCATTGTTGGACGCCGTGCGGCTGCCCAGTTCCGCGGCCAGTGCCTCCGCCTTGGCGGCGGTGCGGTTGGCCAGCAGGACGTTCTCCGCTCCGACGCCGCGGCAGACGGCGCGCGCTACCGCACTGCCCATATTGCCGCAGCCGATAAACCCAAAACGCATGAAAACTTCCCCCTGTCTTGTAATTAGGTTAATGGTATCGCACCGCGGGGGCAAAGTCAATAAAAATACGGAAATTCCGTGACAAATTCTGCCTGAACTGCTATAATGAAGCCAAAAAAACCGGCGATTTCCGCCGCAGGGGGAACAGAGTATGCAATATGTGGATTTTGGCCGTACCGGACTCCGGGTATCCCGTCTGGGATTCGGGGGCATTCCGATCCAGCGCATCGACGAGGCGGGAACCCGCGATCTGCTGCGCGCGGCACATGAGGCGGGCATCAACTATATTGATACGGCGCGCGGCTACACGGTCAGCGAAGCGTGGATCGGCCAGGCGCTCGAGGAGACCGGGCTGCGGGATGCCTTCATCCTGGCAACGAAATGCCGGGCCCTGACGGCCGACCAGATGCGGGAAGAACTGGCCGCGAGTCTGAAAAACCTGCGCACCGACCATATTGAACTGTACCAGTTCCACAACCCGTCCCCGGCGGACTTTGAGACCATCCTGGCCCCCGGCGGCGCCCTCGAGGCCCTGCTGGACGCCAAACGGCAGGGAATTGTGGGCCATATCGGCGTCACGGCGCATCTGGCCGCGACGTTTGAGCGGGCCCTGGAGGTCGAGGAGA
The DNA here is from genome assembly GCF_036306485.1 of Gemmiger sp. Taxonomy (GTDB): domain Bacteria; phylum Bacillota; class Clostridia; order Oscillospirales; family Ruminococcaceae; genus Gemmiger. The sequence goes on from NZ_JAXJZK010000029.1 coordinate 117,448, forward strand.
TCGAGACCGTCATGTTCCCGTATAACATTGTGGAGCAGCAGGGCGCCGACCTGATGGCGCGCTGCACGGCATCGGGAAAGGCCTTCATCGCGATGAAGCCGCTCGCCGGCGGCGCGATCGAGGACGGGCGTCTGGCGCTGCGGTATGTGCTGTCCAACCCGAACGTGACGGTGGCCATCCCCGGCATGGCGGACCCCCGGGAACTCGAGGCCAACGTGGCCGGCAGCGCCGAGACCGGCCCGCTGACCCCCGACGAGGAGGCAGCCTGCCAGAAGGTCCGCGACGAGCTGGGCACCCAGTTCTGCCGCCGCTGCAATTACTGCGCGCCCTGCACGGTGGGCATCCAGATCCCCAGCTGCTTCCTGTTCCACGGGTATCTGAACCGCTACGGCCTGGCCGACTGGGCCCATGAACGGTACAATACCCTCAAGGTCAAGGCCGGGGCCTGCATCTCCTGCGGCTCCTGCGAGACCCGCTGCCCCTACAACCTGCCCATCCGGCAGATGCTGCGCCAGGTTGCCGCCGATTTCGGCGAGTGATCTGTTTTGTGGTCCATCGCCCCGCCCGCAAGCGGTTTTTGCTTGTCCGGCGGGGATTTTTTGTCCTGTCCGGCTCTTGTGTTTTGCGGCCGCACTGTGTATAATTTATTCTGTATGACTTTGTTCTTCTGGAACCGAACGGAAAAGAGGCTGCCTGTATGCGATCCGATCCCACCCTGCATTATCTGGACAATGCCGCCACCACGATGGTGGACCCGGCGGTAGCTGATGCCATCCATGACGCGCTGCTGCACTGCTGGGCCAACCCCAGCAGTCTGTACGAGCCCGCCGTCGAGGCACAGGAGGCCCTCAGCCAGGCCCGCAGCCGTGTGGCCGCCAGCCTGGGCTGCACCGCCAAGGAACTGTACTTCACTTCCTGCGGCAGTGAGAGCAACAACCTGGCCATCCTCGGCGCCGCGCTGCCCCGTCAAAAGTGGGGCAACCGGATTGTCGTGTCGGGCTTTGAGCATCCCAGTGTCCAGCTTCCGGTGCGGGCACTGCGGGAACGCGGTTTTGAGGTGATCGAGATCCGCCCCGAATCCGACGGGCACCTCGATCTGGAACGGATGGAGGCCGCCGTGGACAAATCCACCGTGCTGGTCTGCTGCATGGCCGTCAACAACGAGACCGGCGCCTGCCAGGATGTGGCGGCGCTGGCCCGCGCCGTCAAGGCCAGGAACAGCCGCTGCGCCGTCCATGTGGACGCCGTCCAGGCCTGGCTGCGCATCCCCATCCGGCTCAGACAGTGGACCGGGGTGGACACCCTCTCGGTGTCGGGCCACAAGGTCCATGCCCCCAAGGGGGTGGGTGCGCTGTTCCTGCGGGACAGTGCCCGCCAGACCCTCAAGCCGCCCTATCTGGGCGGCCACCAGGAACGCGGCATCCGTCCCGGCACCGAAAACGTGCCCTATGCGGTCGGTCTGGGCCTTGCCGCCGAGCGCGGCGCCAAAACGCTGGCCGCCCGCTCGGCCCGGGTGCGGGCGCTCAATGACCGGCTGCGCGCCGGCCTGGCCCAGCTGCCCGGCCTGACGCTCAATACCCCGGCCGGAGCCGTACCCGAGGTGCTGAACTTCTCGACCAACTGCATCAACAGCCAGACGATGATTGAATATCTCAGCACCCGGAAAATCTATATCTCGGGCGGTTCGGCCTGCGACAAGGGCGAACCCAGCCACACGCTGCAAGCGATGGGCGCCTCCGACCTGGCGGTGCGCACCGCACTGCGGGTGAGCTTCTGCGACGACAACAACGAGGAGGACGTGGATGCCCTGCTGCAAGGGCTGCGTGACGCCCTGCAAGAACTGCAGCATCTGTAAGCTGCCGCAACGGAAAGGTTTCCTGTATGAAAGAAATGATCCTCGCCTACCAGGGCGAAATGACCCTGAAAGGCCTCAACCGCAATAAATTTGAAGCGCGCCTTGCCAAGAGCATCCGCTATCGTCTGGAGGACCTCGGACCGTTCAAGGTCTGGCAGGCCCAGTCCACCGTCTTTATCGAGCCGCAGCAGGAGGACCTCGACATGGAGGAGGCGTTCCGCCGCATCTCCAAGATCTTCGGCATCGTCAAGATGAGCCGTGCCGCCTGCTGCGACAAGGACTTTGACGCGATCTGCGCCGCCGCCGAGGCGTATCTCGGCCCCACGCTGCGCGGTCTGCGCACCTTCAAGGTGGAGGCCAAGCGCGCCGACAAGACCTACCCGATGAAGAGCCCCGAAATCTGCCGGGAACTGGGCGCCTACCTGCTCGGCAAGCATCCGCATCTGCGGGTGGATGTCCACAATCCCCAGCTGGAGATCATGGTCGAGATCCGGGACCGCGGCGCCTATATCCACGGCCCCAAGGTCGAGGCGGCCGGCGGTCTGCCGGTCGGCACCAGCGGCCGGGCGCTCAACCTGCTGTCCGGCGGCATCGACAGCCCGGTAGCGGCCTACTGCATGGCGCGCCGCGGCCTGGCGCTGCATCATATCCATTTTGCCAGCCCGCCCTATACCAGCCTGCGCGCCAAACTCAAGGTGCGCGCGCTGGCCCGGGAACTGGCCGAGTACACCGGCAACTGCCAGCTGTTTGTCGTGCCCTACACCAAACCGCAGGAATATATCCGCGACCATGCCCCCGACGTGCTGTTCACGGTGCTGATGCGCCGCAGTATGCTGCGCATTGCCGAGAAGGTGGCCCGCGGCAGCGAGATGGAAGCACTGATCACCGGCGAGAGCCTGGCCCAGGTGGCCAGCCAGACCATGGCGGCCCTGGCCTGCACCGACGCCGCGCAGGATCTGCCGGTCCTGCGTCCGCTGATCGGCATGGACAAGACCGAGATCATCGCGATCTCCCGCCGCATCGGGACCTTCGATACCTCCATCGAACCTTACGAGGACTGCTGCACCATCTTCACCCCGGCCCATCCCAAGACCAAGCCGACGCTGGCCGAGATCGAGGCCGCCGAGGCGGGAATGCCCGAGCTGGCCGAGCTGGAAGCCCGCGCCGCCGAGCAGGTCGAGAAAATCCCCATCCGCATCGGGGACGATCCGGAATTCTGAGCTGCGGGGAAGGAGCGCCGCATGACCGCTGAAATCATCTGTGTGGGAACCGAGCTGCTGCTCGGCGATATTGTGAATACCAACGCCCAGTTTCTCAGCCGTGAGCTGGCCGAGCTGGGCATCAGCGTGCTGCACCAGCATGTCATCGGGGACAACCCCGGCCGTCTGGCCGAGCTGGTCCGGCAGGGGGCGGCACGCAGTGAGCTGCTGGTCTTTTCGGGCGGGCTGGGCCCCACCGAGGACGACCTGACCAAGGAGACCGTCGCCGGGGTCTTTGGCGATACGCTGCACTTCGACGAGGAAGAATGGCAGAAGATCCTGGCCTTCTTTGCACGGACGGGGCGCCGTCCCACCCCGAACAACCGCAAGCAGGCCATGGTCCCCACCAGGGGCCACAAACTGCCCAACGCCCACGGCACCGCGCCGGGCGCCTGGTTCGAGATGCCGGGCTGTGTGGCGGTGCTGCTGCCCGGCGTCCCGCGGGAGATGAAAGCCATGTGGGCGGAGGATGTCCGCCCGGCGCTGGAAGCGCGGCAGAACTGCACGATCCGCTCGCGGACGCTGCGGGTGCTGGGCGGCGAAAGCAGCATTGCCAGCAAGGTGGCCCCGCTCTTTGAGAGTGAAAACCCCACCGCCGCCATCTACTGCAAGACCGGCGAGAGCGAAATCCGGGTCACGGCCCGGGCCGCCGGCGCGGCCGAGGCCGAGGCGGCCTGCGATGCCCGCATTGCGGAATTCCGCCGGATTCTGGGCCCCAACGCCTACGATGTGGATGTGCCGGGACTGGAATACACGGTGGTCCGCGTCCTGAAGGAGCGCGGCCTCCACGCCGCCACCGCCGAGAGCTGTACCGGCGGACTGGTGGCCGAAAAAATCACCTCGGTGCCCGGCGCGAGCGAGGTGTTCGGCTTTGGCTTTGTGACCTATGCCGAAAGCGCCAAATCCCGCCTGCTGGGGGTGGACCCGGCCCTCATCGAACGGTATAACGTCGTTTCCGGCCCGGTGGCCGTCGCCATGGCCTACGGGGCGCTGGATGCCTCGGGGGCGGACCTCGCCATCGGCATCACCGGCCTGGCCGGACCCGGCGGCGCCCTGCCCGGCAAACCGGTGGGCACCGTCTATCTGGCCGGTGCCGATGCCCGCAGCGGCCGTGCTTACCTGATGCGTCTCAAACTCGGCGGCTACCGCGAGCGCAGCATCATCCGCACCCGCGCCGCCCTCTATGCGCTGGACCTGCTGCGCCGGATGGCTCTGGACCTCCCGACCGAGGAAGCCCTGGCCGTGCCGGACCGCCGCACGCCCCCAGAAACGCTGGATGTCTGAACTCTGACCGGCCCGCGTGCCGGATCCCGAATATAAAGAGGTGTCCTCCATGCTGCAGATCCAAATGCGAATATTGCGCGTTTTCGGAATGCCTTCGGCGGAAGTCGCGGCGATTGTCCGTGCCGCGCGGGACGAAGGCTGCCCCAGTGTGCGCCAGAAGGAACGGGACGGGGAGTACCTTGTCTGTGTGCAGGCATCGGCTCCCACCCAGGCCATGGCGGACGAATACTGTGAAAAATGGACCCAGAAACTGCGCACCCGCTTCGGCGATGCGCTGTACGGCATGGGGGATACCACGCTGGCCCAGGCCACGCTGAATGCCCTGCTCAAAAAGCGCAAGCTGCTCGTGGCGGCCGACGCCGCAACGGGCCGGCTGCTGGGCAGTGCGCTGCAGGGGCTGGAACACAGCGAAGCGGTGTTTGACTTCGGCAACCAGACCTACGCCAACCCCGAAGCCGCCAAGCGGATCATCACGCCCCCGGGCATCCTCAAAAAATTCCCCGGCGACATCATGCAGGCCGCTGCCGGCCGTGCCCAGCTCGCAATGGAGGTGTCCGGCGCGGACTGTGCGGCCGTGTATATGCCCGCCACGGTGGGCCAGGCGCCCTTTGTGCTGATCTGCACCAAGCAGGGGGCCGCGGCCTGTGCTCTGAGCCCCGAACTGTCCGACGCTGCCATCACCAACAACATTCTGGACCTTGTGCGGCGCCGGGTGCTCGGTCTGCGGCTCAGTGCCTCGACGATCACCTTCCGGCCCGGGCGGGAACACGCCCTGCTGCTCGTCAGCCAGGAGGGTCAGCCCCGCAGCCCGATGCGTTTCTCGGTGCGGCACCGCCCCAAACAGGCTTCCCGCCCCGCCGACGCCGCCAAACCGGCCCAGCCGGCTGCCCCGGTCGGCACCATCACCTTTGAAACGCCCACGACCCGGCCCGCGCAGCCGGCTGCCCCTGCCGTGACGACCCCGCCGCCCCGCCGTCGGGAACAACCCGCCGCAGCGGAGTCCGACACGCTGCCCGATCCGACCGATCTCTATACCGTCGGCCCCGAGGCCGCCGCCGCAGCCCGCGCCCGCCGCACCGCCCAGCGCAGCCCCGAACCGGAACAGCGCAGCGCCCCGGCCGCGCCCTCGCTGCTGGATCAGGAAATTCCGGATTTCTCGGCCGGACTGGACCCCGCCGCCATGGAAGCGGCCCGGCAAGCCGATGAGAAGGCCCCGCCGATCCCCGCCGACGAGTTCCAGCGCGCCGCCAGCAAGCTGTTTGCCGACTATGACACCAATCCCGCGCCCGCCGCGCCGACCCGGACTGTCTCGACGGGGCGCAGCAAGCCTGCCGGCCGCGGCAAGCCCGCCGCGGCTCCGGCCCGGGAACAGCCCGCCCAGCCTGCGGCGGAGCCCCGGACCACCCGGCCGCTGCCCCGCTCGGGCACCGTCAAGAACCGCAGCCTGGCCATGATCGAGAAGGCCGAAAAGCGCACCCGCCGCAACCGCATTGCCGCGGCGGCGGGCATCCTGGTGCTGATCGCGGCGGTCTGCCTGATTGTGGGCATCGTGCGCCGCGACCCCGGCAGCAAACCCTCCTTCAAGAACTACGGCACCGCGCCCTTCGATGAGAGCGCGACGGGATACCTCGACAGCGCCGCCGACAAGCTGGGCGTGCAGGGATACCTGGCCTGGCCCGGCATGACCGGCACGCTGGTCTATCCCCGCGGCTACCTGGCCGAAAAGGACCATACCGCCGCCTTCTACGGCAATGCCCGGATGAACGCCGCCACGCCGTCCAACACGGTCATCTCGGGGGTCAAGGAACTGACCACCCTGACCGATCTCGAAACCTTCAAGCGCAACAGCGGCTTCACACTGTACACCGACGGTGGCATCTACCGCTGCAAGGCCGTTGCGCTCTACTATGCCGATACCGATGAGTTCGACCCCACCAACTGGGGCGATCTCTCGCGCTACTACGATTATCTGAACTTCACGCTGGGCATCACGGCACGCAGCCTCTTTGACACCGGCACCGAACCCGGGGACACCAGCAGTTTCCTGACCCTCTGCACCCAGACCGATGACGGACTGCTCTGCCTGACCGGCCGGATTCTCGCCGACGGGGAGGATACCACGCTGGCGACGAGCAGCATCACCGAGGCCCAGGACCCGCTGATGACCCAGCAGCAGTACCAGGAGGACGGCCGGGAACGCCCGGTCACTGCCAAGGCCCTGGCCGCCGTGCTGATGCGGCGCGGGGGCGGGACCGATGTCTCGGCGGACAGCCAGACCCCCGACACCGACACCGCATCGGATAGTGACGAGGAACTGGACCGCCAGGTCGAGGAACTGACCCGGCGTACCCAGGAGCTGCTGGCGTCGGCCGACCAGCTGCTGGCCGGCCTGACCGATCTGGCCGGGGATGACGATGCCGCCGAGGATGACCTGAACCAGGGCGCCGAGGGCGGTGTTCCGACCCAGGCCGTCACGGTCGAGGCCGTCAAGGCCGAGCAGCCCACCCCGGCGCCCGACCCGACCCAGGTCCCCGAACAGACCTATACCGCCGAGCCGGAACAGTACGCCGCAGCGGCGGAAACCATCGATGTGACGATGAACGGGACCCAGCAGACGCTGGACCTTGTGCAGTGCCTGGCCATGATTGCCCAGAACGAGCTGGGGGACGGCGCCCCCGCCGAGGCCTACAAGGCGCAGTGCGTCGCCGCGCATTGCTGGATTCTCAGCCAGGGCGGATTCCCCTCGGTGGCGGGCACCGACCCCGGCCCCGAGGCCCTCGCCGCCGCCCAGGAGGTCGCCCATGTGCTCGTGACCTATAACGGCGAGGTCTGCTTCACCCCGTACTTTGCCTCGGCCTCCACCGGCACGGCCTCCTCGAAGGATGTCTGGGGCGTGGACCGCCCCTACCTGCAGGCGGTGGACAGCCCCTATGACCAGCAGACCGCTACCCACTGGAACACCAACGGCAGCAGCACCGGCTGTGCCCGGTTCAGCCGCCAGACGCTGCAGGACCGTATTCTGGAACAGATGGGGGTGGATCTGTCCGGCGTGGACCCCAACAGCTGGTTCACCATCCTGTCCGCCAACGAGTACGGCTGGGTCAGCCAGATGCAGATCGGCCCCAACGCCAGCGGCAACGATACCTGCTCGGGACGCTGGTTCCGGGAAGTGCTGCTGGCGGGCCAGAGCGTTGACGGGCGCAGCCTGCGCAGCCAGTGCTTTACCGTTACATACGACGCCGGCCTGGACTGCTTCATCTTTGATGTGTATGGATACGGCCACGGCTGCGGCATGAGCCAGTGGGGCGCCGTCGGCTACGCGCTCAACGGCTGGGACTATGCTTCCATCCTGACGCATTACTACCCCGGCACCACGCTGACCACCTACTGATTCGGCAGCAATGATGACTAGTACCTCCTTTCCCTGCGTAGAATAGCAACAGGGAAAGGAGGTCTTTTTATGCCCAAATCCGAACCGATGTCCCGTCCCGGCCCCGCGGCGGAACTGCGCCGCCGCCTGGCGGGAATGCCGGGGCTGGATCTGCCGTTTCTCGTGCTGCTGCTTCTGCTGCTCTGCTTCGGGCTGATCATGCTGTTCTCGGCCGGGTATGCCGTTGCGCTCTACCGCCGCGGCGACGCCTACACCTATATCCGCCCGCAGCTGCTCTTTGCGGCGCTGGGCGTCGTGGCCATGTACGCCGCCAGCCTGGTGGATTACCATGTCTGGCACCGGCTGGCCTGGCCGATGCTCGGCATCTCGCTGGTGCTGCTGACCATCGTGCTCTTCATGCCGGAATACAACGGCTGCAAGCGCTGGATCGTCCTGCCCGGGCTGGGCACCCTCCAGCCCAGCGAGATCGCCAAATTCTCGGTGATCCTGGTCTTTTCTCACCTGATTTCCCTCAACCATGACCGGATGAAAACCTTCTCGACAGGGGTGCTGCCCTTCATGCTCATCCTCGGCCCCGTCGCGGTCCTGATGCTGCTCGAACCCCATCTGTCCGGCACCGTGCTGATCCTGGGCATCGGGGCGGTGCTCATGTTCGTGGGCGGCACCGGCCTGCGCTGGTTCGGCCTGGCCGGTGCGGCGGGCATCGGTGCCGTGGCCGCCGCCGTCCTGCTGCTGCCCGAGCTGGTGCCCTACGCCATGGACCGTCTGGCCTCCTGGCGGGACCCCTTCGCCGACCCGCTCGGCGAGGGCCACCAGACCATCCAGAGCCTCTACGCCATCGCCTCGGGCGGGGCGGCCGGACTCGGCCTCGGCAACAGCCGCCAGAAATACCTCTATGTCCCCGAACCGCAGAACGACTTCATCTTCTCCATTCTCTGCGAGGAACTGGGGTTTGTGGGGGCGGCGCTGGTCATCCTGCTATTTTTGCTGCTGTTCCTGCGCGGCATGCAGATCGCCGTCCGCGCAAGGGACAAATTCGGTGCGCTTCTCACGGTGGGATTTGTCGTGCAGGTCATTCTGCAGGCCGTTCTCAACATCGCCGTGGTCACCAACACCATCCCGAATACCGGCATCAGTCTGCCGTTTTTTTCCTCGGGCGGCACCAGCCTGATGATGCTGCTCGGGGAGATGGGCATTGTCCTCTCGGTTTCCCGCCAGGCGGACCCCGGATGAAGGGAAACATTTCTGTATTGAATTCGTGCCGGGTTTACGCTATAATACCCAAAGATCATGGAATCTTTTGCGTTTTTTTGCAGAGGCCCGGCTATGCAGAACTCACCCTCCCCAATTCAACAGATCTCTCCCGTCAGACAGGCCGTTCGGATGCTGGCGGCGTTCGGGGGCACCCTGGCGGTGCTCCTTGTTCTGCTGCTCGCGGCCTGCGCGCTGCCCGACGGGGCGGTCCTGCGTCAGGTCCGGCAGTCCGCCCGGACCATCGCCGCCGAGGGCCTGTATCCCGAATACCTCGGCTGCAAGCTTCTGCAGATGGACAATTATACCGATACCGTCATGCTCTTTGAGGCGGCTGCGATGGGGGAGAGCGATCCTCTGCATGGGGCCATGCAGGCCACCGCCTACAATGTCGATAACTTTGAGACGCTGGCCGATGACCTGATCGCCTACTGTGACGCCCGTCTGGACCAGCAGTCCCCCGGCGAGGACCTTGAACCCTTCTCCTACGCGCGGTACTGGCACGGCTATCTGATCTGGCTGCGCCCGCTGCTCTGCCTCATGCCCATCACCGGCGTGCGGACCGTGCAGTATCTGGTCCTCTTTGCCCTGCTGGCCATTGTGCTGGCCCGGATGCGCCGCGTCTGCGGCCGCTGGCCCGCCGTCTGGTTCGCCGTCAGTCAGCTGGCGGTGGCCGTGGTCCTCGTGCCCCGGCAGGTGCAGTTCTTCACCACCTTCCTGATTGCCTATGCCGGCTGTCTGGCCGTGCTGGTCCGGCCCCGCCGTCCGCAGGAACTGGCGGTGCTGATGGTCATTCTCGGCACCTGCACGGCCTTCTGCGACCTGCTGGTGACCCCCATCCTGACGCTCGGCCTGCCCATGGCGGTCTGGCTCTGCTGTCTGCCCCAGCGCCTCTGCTCGGGACCCAGACAGTGCCTGCCGGTCATTTCGGGCAGTCTGTGCTGGGGCGTCGGCTACGGGATGTGCTGGGCCGGCAAATGGGTGCTGGCCACGCTGATCACCGGCCGCGATGTCATCGGGGACGCTCTGCATCAGGCGGGGGTGCGCACCACCGCCGATACCTGGCACGGAATGGAGCTGACCTGGGGCAATATTTTCCGCTTTGTCTATGAAACCCTTGCCGGACATGGCCTGCTCTGGCCCTGTGTGGCTGCCGTTGTGCTGGCTGCGGCGCTGTTTGGCCTCTGCATCCGCCGCCGCGATGCCCTGCTCCGGGCACTGCCGCTCGGCCTGACCGCGCTGATGGCGCCGGTCTGGCTGGCGGTGCTGCGCACCCATTCCATCCAGCACGGATGGTTTACCTGGCGCAGCCTGGCTGTGACGCTGTTTGCCGGCATGGCGTTCGTCTATTACTCCTGCAGTCTCCGGACCGGCCTGCGCCGTCTGGCTGCGCTGCGCAAAACATCACGGGAAGATCATCTATGAACGACGAAAAAAATATGGCGCAAGCCGCCGACAGTGAACCCTCCACCGAACCCGCCCGCCCCGACGAGAACACCGCCCCCGCCGCTTCCGAACCCTCCGCACCGGCCGGGGACACCCCGCAGGACGCAAAACCGCCCCGCAAACCGCGCCCGCTGTGGCAGAAACTGCTGGCGGTCTTTGCGGCCGCGCTGGTGGTGCTGCTGGCCGCCGCGTTCCTGTACATCAATTCCAAGCTGGACTTAATCCATTACAGCGACGGCACGGTGGACGAGGTGGGAACCATCGACGCCGGGGAGGACCAGGACCTGGACACCACCGGCCTCGAAACCAACAACGATGAGATGTATATGCCGGAAGGAAGCCCCTTCCAGGATGACGATGTGCTGAACATCCTGCTCATCAGCACCGACGAGCGCACCGACGCCGTCAACGATTGGGATGCCTTCACCCATCTGAACCAGCTGGACGGCACCCGTGCCACGACGGAATTCAGCGATGATGCCCGTGCCGACAGCCTGATTCTGTGCTCCCTCAACATCCGGGAGGACACCATCAAGCTGGTCTCCATCGAGCGCGCCACCGGCGTGCCCATCCTGCTGGACGGCTACGAGGGCCAGTATGACTGGATCACCCACACCTTCCGCTACGGCGGCGCCAAGCTGACGATGGACACCGTGGAGGACTGCTTCAATGTCCAGGTGGACCACTATGTCCGGTTCAACTTCAACTCCTTTGTCCAGATCGTGGACGCGGTGGGCGGCGTCGATATCCGCCTGACCGAGGAGGAGGCCAAGGCGCTGAACTGGGAAGTCCCCTCCAACTCGATGCTGATCGTCAACAAGGTGCAGCCGGGCCTCAACCACTTTGACGGCTACACGGCGCTGCAGTATGCGCGTCTGCGCGCCATCGACGACGACTGGCACCGCATCCAGCGCCAGCGCACCGTCATCCAGGCGGTGCTCAACCAGATCAAGTCGGCCTCCATCACCGAACTCAACGATCTGCTGGATGCCGCGCTGCCGCTTGTCCAGACCAACTTCACCAAGACCGAGATCGCGGCCCTGATGCTCCAGCTGCCCGGCTTCCTCGGCGTCACGGCCCAGCAGATGTCGCTGCCGGCGCAGGGAACCTATGGCGTGCGCATCGGCATGGATGACCGCTCGATGTACGACCCCGACTGGGCCGAGAATATCCGTCTGCTCCACCAGTTCCTCTACGGCCGCGATGCGACCCGCGACTGGTTCCAGACCCCCGAGAGCGCCGAGGAAACCTCCGACGGTGAGGAGACGGCGGACAGCGACGCCTGGAGCGAGGAGGAAGCCCCCGCGGATTCGGATTCCGGAGCCGAAGAGGCGCCCGCCCAGGAGGAGGCCGCGGACACCGGCTCGGATTCCGACTGGCAGGACAGCGCCGGTTCGGACTGGGAATCCGACTCCTGAGCCCGCCGCCGGCGGATTTTTTGGCCGAAAGGGTTGACAAATCCCGGCGACTGTGCTTTAATGGACGAAACCGATGAAGCGAAGATAAAACTGCAGGCGCACCCACAGAGAGCCCCCGATGCTGGGAACGGGGCGGAGAGCGGCGCAGACAAATGGTTCGCTGAGGGCACGGGGAAAGAGCCGCTGGCTTGAGTATCCGCTGACGGAAGCCTCCGTTACCGGGCAGGGGAATGGTAGTTCTCCGCAGAGTGGCCGCGCCGACTGCGCGGCAAGCAAGGTGGCACCACAGATTTGATATCTGCCCTTGCACAGAAGATACTTCTGTGCAGGGGCTTTTTTTCATAGCTTTGCACAGGGAAGAGAGGAAACCGATGATGATCCGATTGAAAGAGCGATGGCGTAACTGCAATTTGTAAACAATCCAAAAAATCTACAAATTGTACAATCGAAAGGAGCTTCTCCCATGAAAAAGCTGTTTGCCGTCCTGTCCGCCTCCGCCATGATGTTCTCTCTTGCCGCCTGCGGCAGCACCGCCGATTCCGGCTACAAGATCGCCATTGTCCAGCAGATGGACCATGCCAGCCTGGACGAGATCCGCACCGCCATTGAGGCCGAGCTGGATGCCCGCGCCGCGTCCGAGAACATCACCATCGAATACAAGGACTTCAACGGTCAGAATGACCCCACCACCCTCAACCAGATCGGCACCCAGGTCGTGGCGGACGGCTACGACGCCGTGGTCCCCATTGCCTCCCTGGCGGCCCAGTGCATGGCCAACGCCTGCGCGGACACCAAGACCCCGGTGGTCTATGCGGCCATCAGTGACCCCGAGGCCGCCGACCTGACCGGGCTGGACTATGTGACCGGCACCTCCGACGCGCTGAACACCTCCTTCATTCTGGATATGATGCTGGCCGTGAACCCCGACGTCAAGACGGTTGGCCTGCTCTACTCCAACTCGGAGCCCAACTCCGAAAAGCCCATCGCCGAGGCGAAGGAATACCTTGACCAGAAGGGCATTGCCTACCTGGAAGCCACCGGCAACACCAACGATGAGATCCTCACCGCCGCCTCCAACCTGGTCGGCCAGGTCGATGCGGTCTTTACCCCCACCGACAACGTCGTCATGGCGGCCGCGGCTGCGGTCTCCGAGACGCTGACCCAGGCGGGCATCCCGTACTACACCGGCGCGGACAGCTTTGTCACGGCGGGCGCCTTCGTCACCAGCGGTGTCAACTACACCGATCTGGGCACCTACACCGCCGACATGGTGCTGGATGTCCTTGAAACCGGAACCGTGCCGGAGTATCATGTGATGGACGGCGGCATCATCACCGTCAACACCGAGACCGCCGCGGCGCTGGGCATTGATCCCTCGGTCTTTGAGGGCATGGCCGGCCAGGTCGTCCAGGTGACCACCGCTCAGGAATGAGGCCGTCGATTTTTTAGTAAGGAGCCTTGCTTATGTTTTCCCTCGCGATCGTGCAGAGCGCCCTGGAACTGGGATTCATCTACGCCCTGGTGGCGATGGCCCTGTTCCTGAGCTTCCGCGTCCTGAATATTGCTGATATGACCACCGACGGCGCCTTTACGCTGGGCTGTGCGGTATCGGCCACCGCCGCTGTGGCGGGCCATCCGTTCCTCGGCCTGGTGCTGGCCATGGCGGCCGGCGCCTGTGCGGGATTCATTACGGCGTTCCTGCAGACGCGCATGGGGGTGCCCTCCATTCTGGCGGGCATCATCACCAACACCGGCCTGTACACCGTCAACCTGGCCGTGATGGGGTTCTCCTCCAACGTCCCGATGCTCAAGACCGACACCATCTTCACGGCGGCGCGGTCGCTGCTCGGCGAAAACCTGCCCTACAAACTGCTCATTGCCGTTGTCATCACGGCGCTGGTCTGCACGGCGCTCATCCTCTTCCTGACCACCCGGCTGGGTCTGTCCATCCGGGCCACCGGCGATAACCCCGACATGGTCCGGGCGTCCTCCATCAACACCGCCTTCACCATCACCGTGGGGCTCTGCATCGCCAACGCCATGACTTCGCTGTCCGGCGCCGTGCTGGCCCAGTACCAGAAATCCGCCGACATCAACCTCGGCACCGGCATGGTCGTCATCGGCCTGGCTTCGCTGATCATCGGCGAAACCCTCTTCGGCCGGGGCGGCATGTGGACCAAGGCGGTGGCGGCTGTGGCCGGCAGCGTCATCTATCGCTTCATCATTGCGCTGGCCCTGCGCGCCAACGTGCCCAGCGAATGCCTTAAACTGATCTCCGCCATCATCGTGGCGCTGGCCATCGCGGCCCCCGCCCTCCGGAAGAGCGCTTCTCTGCGCCGCCGCCATGCGGCCGCCATCCGGGAAAGGGGGAAGACCCATGCTTGAACTCCGACAGGTCAGTATGACCTTCAACCCGGGGACCGTCAACGAAAAAAAGGCCCTCACCGACATCAACCTCAAACTGGAAGCCGGGGACTTTGCCACCATTGTGGGGTCCAACGGCGCCGGCAAATCCACCCTCTTCAATGCGATTGCCGGCAGCTTCATCCCCGACACCGGCAGCATTGTGCTGGACGGCACCGACATCACCTTCTGGCCGGATTTCCGCCGTTCCAAGGCGATCGGCCGGCTGTTCCAGGACCCGCTCAAGGGCACGGCCCCCAGCATGACCATCGAGGAAAACCTCGCTCTGGCCTTCCTGCGCGCCTCCACCCACACCTCGCCGCTGTCCCGCATCACCCGGGCGGACCGCGAACTCTTCACCGAGCGGCTGGCCCAGCTGGGTCTGGGGCTTGAAAACCGGATGAAACAGCCGGTCGGGCTGCTCTCGGGCGGACAGCGCCAGGCCCTGACCCTGCTGATGGCGACCCTCGTCACCCCCAAGCTGCTGCTTCTGGATGAACACACCGCCGCACTGGACCCGGCCACGGCCGACAAGGTGCTGGCCCTGACCCGCCGCATTGTGGAGGAAAACCACATCACCTGCCTGATGATCACCCACAATATGCACGCGGCGCTCGAACTGGGCAACCGCACCCTGATGATGGACAACGGCCATATTGTGCTGGACATTGCCGGCCCCGAGCGCAGCGGCATGACGGTGGACGACCTGCTCGACCGCTTTGCCCACAACGCCGGACATCATCTGGACAACGACCGCATCCTGCTCAGCCGGCAGGACGGCGCGGCCGGTTAACTGCAAAAAAACGCGCCCCGACGAAGGCAGCAATGCCTGCCCGTCGGGGCGCGTTTTGATGTTTTGGGATCAGCTCACGATGGCGCCGAAGGCCGAAACCCCCAGCACGCTCAGCGTGCCCATGATGCAGCCGGCCAGCAGCACGCCGCCCATGCAGGCCAGCACGCTCTGCTTGAAATCCATGTCCAGCAGGCTGGCCGCCAGGGTGCCGGTCCAGGCGCCGGTGCCCGGCAGCGGAATGCCGACAAAGAGCAGCAGTGCCCAGAACAGACCGCGGCCGGCCGTGGCCTTGAGCTTCTCGCCGCCGTGATGACCCTTCTCAAGACACCAGGTGAAGAACTTGCCGATCACCGGTTTGTCGGCGCCCCATTCCAGAATCTTGCGGGCAAACAGGAAGATGAAGGGGACGGGCAGCATGTTGCCGATGATCGCCACGACATAGGTGCTCCACAGCGGCAGGCCGAAGGCGACACCGTAGGGAATGGCGCCGCGCAGCTCGAGCAGCGGAACCATCGAGATCAGAAAGACGGTCAGATATTTTGTCAGCATGGTGAAACCTCACAGTGTGTTTGTTCGTATCTTTCTCGCATACGACTTTCATTATACACAAAACATCGTTCTGACGCAAGACAGCGCCGCGCCAAAAGCGCTGCCGGCTTTGGTTCCAATTTTGTACGCTGTGCACACGCGCCGGGCCGGTTGACACTTTGCCCGCAAACGTCTATCATGGAACAGAAAAATAAATTGTAAAATGGGGCGTTTTTCCGACATGAAAGCAATGGATTTCTCTCTCACCCAGGGCAGCGTGCCGCGCGGCATGATCCTCTTTGCGCTGCCCATCTTTCTGAGCAACCTGTTCCAGCAGCTCTACAACGCCGTGGACTCCCTCATCGTGGGCAACATCCTCGGCGGTGCGGCGCTGGCGGCGGTCAGCTCCTCCAGCAGCCTGATCTTCCTGCTGACCGGCTTTGTCAACGGCATCTCGATGGGTGCCGGCGTCCTCATTGCCCGGGCCTACGGCGCCAAGGATGACGATGTGCTGCACCGTGTGGTCCACACCACGGTGGCGCTGGGTCTGGCCATCGGCGCGGTGCTCACCGTGGTCGGCGTCGTCCTCACACCGCAGATCCTGCGCTGGATGGGCACCCCCCAGGATGTGCTTCCCAACTCGGTGGTGTATTTCCGCGTGTACTTCCTCGGCTCGCTGGCCGTCGTGCTCTACAATATGGGCGCCAGCATCCTGCAGTCGGTGGGGGACAGCCGCAGCCCCATGAAATACCTCGTCCTGGCCTCGCTGATCAACGTGGTGCTGGACCTCTTCCTCATCGGGGTGGTCCATACCGGTGTCGGCGGCGCTGCGCTGGCCACCATCATGTCGCAGGCGGTCTCGGCGGCGCTCTGTTTCCGCCGTCTCGGCCGCGCCCCCGAAGCCTGGGGCGTGCGCTGGCGCCAGGTGCGGTTTGACCTGCCGATGCTGCGCGCCGTCATCGCCCAGGGCGTTCCCTCCGGCGTCCAGTCCTCGGTGGTCTCGCTGGCCAACGTCATCGTCCAGGCCAACATCAACACCTTCGGCGCCTCCGCCATGGCGGGCTGCGGCGCATACAGCCGCATCGAGGGCTTTGCCTTCCTGCCCGTCACCTGCTTCGCAATGGCGCTGGCCACCTTTGTCAGCCAGAATGTGGGCGCCGGGCGTCCCGACCGTGTCCGGCAGGGAATGCGGTTCGGCCTGCTCTGCTCCTCGGCCCTGGCCGAGTGTGTCGGCGCCATCATCTTCCTGCTCGCGCCGGTGCTGATCGGGGCGTTCAGCCGGGAACCCGAGGTCATCGCCTTCGGTGTGCGGCAGTCCCGCACCGAGGCGCTGTTCTACTGCCTGCTGGCCTTCAGCCATTGCAGCGCCGGCATCCTGCGCGGTCTCGGCCGTCCCGTGGTGCCGATGGTGGTCATGCTGGCGGTCTGGTGCGGCCTGCGCATCGTCTACATCACCCTGATGCTCCGCCTGATCCCGCAGATCTTTGTGATCTTCACGGCCTACCCGCTGACCTGGGGCCTGACCACGCTGCTGTTTGCCTGGAGCGTGATCCATGCCAGAATTCCCGAACCGCTTCATCCGCGGCAAAACTAACAGGTGCAAACCGCGGCGGGATATGCTATAATGAGCCTGAACCAATGAACGGAGAGGAAAGGGTCTTACGATGAATCGAATGGACGCATTGACAGAGTATTCCCGGGCCCAGAAACTGGGCCAGCGGGATTACCGCGAAAAGGTGATGGCAGGCCAGTACCCCTACCTGCCGGCACTGGACGATATGACGGACAAGCTCAACGTCGAGGCGCAGCTGCCCCTCGGCACCGTCGAGATCCCGCTGGAGCTGGTGGCCGGCACCAAGACGGCAGGCCGCACGGCGGCATTTGCCTCCAACTTTATGCCGCTGCTGCCGGAAAAATCCGAGTTTGCCAACAAATGGGTCAGCCTGTGCCTGGCGCATCTGGAGGAAGGCATCCACGACCCGATCCGCTGCTTTGAATATCTGGGCCGTTTTTATGTCCAGGAGGGCAACAAGCGGGTCAGCGTCCTGAAATATTTCGGGGCGGATTCCATCTCGGCCAACGTGACCCGGATGGTGCCCCAGTACACCGACACCCCGCAGATCCGGCTCTACTACGAGTTCATGGAATTCTATCCGCTCTGCCGGCTGTACAGCCTGAAATTCACGCAGGAAGGCAGTTTTGCCCGGCTGCAGAAGGCCCTCGGCATGGCCCCCGGCGAAAAGTGGGATGACGATGTCCGGGCCGATGTGCTGAGCCTGCTGAACTGGGTCAAGAAAGCCTACTATGCCCACGGCGGCGACCGGATGCACACGACGCCCGCCGATGTGCTGCTGCTGTTGCTGCGCGTGTACAAGCGCGATGAACTGAAAAACTATTCTCCCGCCGAGCTGGCCAAGGCCATCGACGCGGTGTGGGACGACGTGCTGGCCATCGAGCGGCCCGAACCGGTCAAGCTCAGCACCCAGCCGCCCGCCCCGGCCGAGAAGAGCGGCCTGCTGGACCGCATCCTCACTGGCAAGCGCAATGCGCCGGAGCACCTCAAGGTGGCGTTCGTCAATGAGCGCACCCCCGAGACCAGCACCTGGACGAGCCTGCATGAGTTCGGCCGGACCCAGCTGGATATGGTCTTTGCGGGCCAGGTGGAAACGGTGGCCTACCATGGCGCCGAGGCCGGCCGCAACGCCGACGAGCTGGTGGAAAAGGCCATCACGGACGGGGCCGACATCGTCTTTACGACCTCGCCCAAGCTGGTGGGAGCGTCGCTCCGGGCGGCCCTGCGCCATCCCGAGGTGCGCATCCTCAACTGCTCGGTGGATATGCCCTATGCCTCCATCCGCACCTACTACACCCGCGTCTATGAAGCCAAGTTCATCACGGGTGCCATTGCGGGCGCCTTTGCCCAGGGGGACCGCATCGGCTATGTCGCCGATACCCCCACCTTCGGTGTGCCCGCCAACATCAACGCCTTTGCGCTGGGCGCGCGGATGGTCAATCCGCGCATCAAGGTGGATCTGCGGTGGACCAGCCTGGACGACGATCCGGTCCGCAGTTTTGCCGAGCAGGGCATCACGGTGGTTTCGGGCCGCGATGCCCCCGCGCCGGGACGCCCGGCCCGGGAATTCGGGACCTTCCAGATCCGGCCGGGCGGCATGCTGGCCGACCTGGCCAGTCCTTTCTGGCACTGGGGCCAGTTCTACGAGAACGTCATCCGCACCGTCCTCAACGGCGGCTGGACCCGCGACAAGTCCGGCGTGGACGGCCGGGCCGTCAACTACTGGTGGGGCATGAACAGCGGCGTCATGGATGTGCTGTTCAGCCGCGAACTGCCCCACGATGTGCGCCATCTGGCCGATATTCTGCGTTCGGGCATCATTTCGGGCAGCATTGACCCGTTTGCCTGCCATATCGTGGCCCAGGACGGCACCCTGATGAACGAGGGCCGCACCGGCTTCTCGCCGGAGCAGATCCTGCATATGGACTGGCTCTGCGACGCCGTCGAGGGGCATATCCCCGAGTTCGACGAACTCAAGGAGATTGCAAAACCGATGTACCGGATGCAGGGAATCCACCGTGACCGACTCCCGGCGGAGAAGGAGGCCGAGCTATGAAGATCCTTGCCGTTGCCGACGAGGAATCCAAATATCTCTGGGACTACTACGAACCGGGAAAACTGCACGGCATTGATCTGGTGATCGCCTGCGGGGACCTGAGCCTGTCATACCTGAATTTCCTCAGCGATGTGGCGCCGGTTCCGGTTCTCTACGTTCACGGCAACCATGACGAAAGCTATGACAGCAACCCTCCGCGCGGGGCCATCTGTCTGGATGACAATGTATTCTGCTACCGCGGCTACCGCATTGCGGGGCTGGGCGGCAGCTGCCGGTATCGTTCCGGTGCCTGGCAGTTCACCGAGGCCGAGATGAAGCGCCGCGTCCGCCGTCTGCGCACCAAGATCGAGAAGGTCAACGGGGTGGACATTCTGGTCACCCACGCGCCGCTGCACGGGTACGGGGATTTCAGTGACCTGCCCCACCGCGGCTTCACGGTCTTTTCCGAACTGCTGGATACCTACCATCCGGCGCTGATGCTGCACGGCCATATCCATCTGAACTACGGCGCCAACCTGCCGCGGGAGCAGCAGTACGGCTCCACCCGCATCATCAACGCCTACGAAAAATTCACGCTGGACCTGCCCGACAAACCCGAGCTGCCCCGGCGGCAGTCGCTGCTGGAGCGCTGGCACAGCCGGAACCGCGGGTGATCAACCCGCCCAACAAGGATAACAGGAGACAGATTATGACCAAAACCAAAATCGGTGTACTGGGCGCCGGTACCTGGGGTACCGCGCTGGCCCGCCTGCTGGCCGTCAACGGCTGTGATGTGACGATGTGGAGCGCGCTGCCCCAGGAGCTCAAGAACATGAGCGTGACCCACCAGCACCCCAATCTGCCGGGCATGAGACTGCCCGCCGAGATGCACTATACCGCCGACATTGAGGAAATCTGCACCGGCCGGGATGTGCTGCTCTTTGCGGTTCCCTCGGTCTTTGTGCGCTCCACCGCCAAAAAGGCGGCACGGTATGTACCGGACGGTCAGCTCATTGTGGAGGTGGCCAAGGGTGTCGAGGAAAAGACCCTCATGACGATGTCCGAAATCATTGAGGACGAGCTGTCCGCCGTGCCCGGCCATGACGGCTGCAAGGTGGTGGCCCTCTCCGGCCCCACCCACGCCGAGGAGGTGGCCCGCGACCTGCCCACCCTGATTGTCGCCGGCAGCGATGACAAGGCGGTCGCCCGCAGGGTCCAGCAGATCTTCACGACCCCCACCTTCCGTGTCTACACCAACCCCGACCGCCGCGGCGTCGAGCTGGGCGGTGCGATCAAGAACGTCATCGCCCTGGCCGTCGGCATTGCGATGGGCCTGGACTACGGCGACAACGCCAAGGCGGCCCTGATCACCCGCGGCAACGCCGAGCTGTCCCGCCTGGGCATTGCGATGGGCTGCCAGCCCGAAACCTTCGCCGGCCTGTCCGGCATGGGGGACCTCATCGTGACCTGCACCAGTATGCACAGCCGCAACCTCCATGCCGGCATGCTGATCGGCCGCGGCATGGACCCCGAACAGGCCAAAAAGGAAGTCGGCCAGGTGGTCGAGGGCATCAACGCCCTGCCCGCCGCCTGCCGCCTTGCCAAGAAATATAAGGTGGAAATGCCCATCGTCACCGCCGTGTCGGACATCCTTTCGGGACGTCTGGCGGCCAGCGATGCCCTGACCTCCC
This sequence comes from Gemmiger sp., assembly GCF_036306485.1. GTDB lineage: Bacteria > Bacillota > Clostridia > Oscillospirales > Ruminococcaceae > Gemmiger. The sequence continues at coordinate 138,375 of NZ_JAXJZK010000029.1, forward strand.
TGATGGGACGCCAGCTCAAGCCCGAATAAGGCAGAAAAGAGGTGCCTGCGATGTTCCGCTTGGTCCGATGGTTTGCCGGTGCCGCTGCCATGCTGCTTCTGGCAGGATGTGCGGCGCCTTCCACCCCGTCTGCCGCCGCCACGCCCGTGCCGGTGCAGCCCACCGCCGTGCCCACGGCCGCACCCACCCCCACAACGGCACCTACCCCCACCCCCCAGCCGCTGCCCGCCGGCGTTCACTGGGCGGTGGAACCGTCCTTTGCCTATGACGATGTGCAGCCGATGATGTACCACGGCAGGAAGGACCGGTACGATTTCAATTCCAACCGCGGCATCGTGACGGCGGACGGCAACTCCAGCTTTACCGTCACCGATGCGGAAGGGGAGACGCTCAAGGGCCTGACCGATGTCAACGGCACCGTCATCGCCGAGCCCCGGTTCACCGATCTGTACTGCGACTGGGATGCCCAGTACGCCATCGTCAGGGACTGGGACGAATTCTACACCCTCGACGAGAACGGGCAGCTCGCGCCGTCCACGATGCAGGCCTGCCATTGGATCATCGGCACCTGCGGCTATGCGCCGCTGGTCTGGGTCGAGGACGAGGGCACGTTCCATTGTGCCGGCGGCTGTGACACCGGCATTGATCCCTGGACCACATCCGGCAGCCACGCTCCCTGCGCCGCGTACTGGCTGGACACCTATGAGGAGAATCTTCCCCTCGAATGCAAGGTGGTGCTCACCGACGGCACCCGGCCGGTCAGCGATGACCAGTACGAGAAGGCCGGCGCGTACAGCTGCGGCGTCATCCCGGTCTGTCAGAACGGACGCTGGGGCTATGCCGACGAGCAGGGCAGCCTGGTGTTCCCCTGCGAGTATGATGCCTCCTTCATGAAAAGCGCCTACCCGGCCACCGAGGACACCGTTGTGCTCTGCCGTGACGGCCAGTATGCGCTGTACAATCTGGACGGCACCGAACGCATCCCCTTCGGCGTGCTGGATGAACTCCGCCCGGTGCAGGGCGGCCGGCTGTGGGCCTGCCAGAACGGCCTGTGGGGCGTGCTGGAACTTGAAACCGCCTGAACCTGAATACACAAAAGACCTCCGCGCAATCCTGCGCGGAGGTCTTTGTCATAGCAGCGGCCGGCCGTCCAGAACGGCCCGGACCAGCGTATCGCCGTCATAGGTCAGTTCCAGATGGAAAAACGGTGCATTGCGGGCCAACAGATCAAGAAACAGCCTGTCGCCCTCCCAGATCGGCAGCGAGGTCACCTGTTCCTTGGGCACCCATTCCAGCACCCCTTCCCGGCAGTCTGTCAGCGTGCCGGTGAACTCGGTGCAGGTGTACAGGTGCATCCGCTCGGCGGGCCAGGGATCACAGTAAAAATCCACAATGCCGCGGTACAGCGGTGCGAGCATCGTCAGGCCGGTTTCCTCCCGCACCTCCCGCAGCGCACAGGCCGGGGCATCCTCCCCGGGTTCAAACTTGCCGCCCACGCCGATCCATTTGTCGTGGTTGACATCCTTCTTCTTTTTGATGCGGTGCAGCATCAGATAACAGCCGTCCCGCTCCAGATAACACAGCGTTGTTTGCAGCAGCTCTGCCATTCAGACCGCCCCTTTCCCGTCCTATTGTACCAGCCGTCCCGCAAAAGGACAAGGGACAAAGGTATAATTTGACTCATGTGCTGCAAACTATTTCCAGAAGGGCGACCAAAGAAGCCCGGAAGGCGGCGCGCACTTCCGGGCGGTGATTCAGTCAAACTTCAGATCGGGCGGCACATCCAGCTTTTCCGGAACGGGCCTGCCGTTTTTCCGGTGCTGCCGGACACATTCGGTCAGCAGATATTCAATCTGCCCGTTCACCGAGCGAAAATCCTCCTCCGCCCAGGCCGCAATCGCTGCGTACAGACTGGGGGACAGACGCAGCGGTACCTGTTTCTTGGCGTCCGGTGCCATCAGTAGATGCTTCCCGAATTGACGACCGGCTGGGCGTCCCGGTTGCCGCACAGGACCACCAGAAGATTGGAGACCATCGCAGCCTTCCGCTCCTCATCCAGCTCTACCACATGGTTCTCCCCCAGACGATCCAGCGCCATCTCCACCATGCCGACCGCGCCGTCCACAATCATCTTGCGGGCGTCGATGATGGCCGATGCCTGCTGCCGCTGCAGCATGACGGCGGCAATCTCCGGCGCGTAGGCCAGATAGGTGATCCGGGCTTCCAGAATCTCCAGCCCGGCCTCGCTGACCTTGCTCTGGATCTCATCCCGGATGCGGGCGGCCACCACCTCGCTGGACCCGCGCAGACTGCCCTCGTCGGCAATGCCGTCGCCCGTCGTGTCCACATTGGGGGCCACGTCGTAGGGGTAGATCCGCACAATGTTGCGCAGCGCGCTGTCGCACTGCAGCGAGAGGTATTCCTTATAATTGTCCACATTGAAGACGGCCTTCGCGGTGTCCACAATGCGCCAGGTCACGGCAATGCCGATCTCGACTGGGTTGCCCAGACAGTCGTTGATCTTCTGGCGGCTGTTGTTCAGCGTCATGATCTTCAGCGAGAGCTTTTTGCTGGTGCGCTCGGGATCATTCTTGGCCGCCGTCTTGCCGTTTTCGCTCACATCGCCGCTCTGGCCCAGACGGGTCTTGGCCGCCGGATTCACCCCGACGCAGAACGGATTGACAAAGTAAAAGCCCGGCCCCTTGAGGGTGCCGATGTAGTTGCCGAACAGCGTCAGAACCAGCGCTTCCTGGGGCTTGAGCACCTTCAGCCCGGCCCCCAGCAGCCAGCCCGCCAGCAGCCAGAGCACCAGCAGGTTTTTCAGCCAGTCCAGCAGATCCAGATCATCCAGGATCAGCAGCCCTACCACAGCCAGCACATACAGCACAATCAGAGCCAGAAGAACCGGCATTCCGTTTTTCCGGTTTGCAAGAACCTTTTCAGACATGGAAAACCCTCCTCATGAGTTGATATCAAAATGATATCACAAAGAATCTTCCATGTCAACCGGGCTGCGCGTATCGGAACGGCCCTTCTTATATAAGGAATGGGGCCGCCTCATGTTCACATACCCGGCTTTGCCGCCGGGAGATTTGCAACAAATACAGGGAGGTTTCACCAACGTATGAAAGCAACAGGCATCGTCAGAAGAATTGATGAACTCGGCCGTGTCGTGATTCCCAAAGAAATCCGCCGCACCCAGCGCATCCGGCAGGGGGACGCGCTGGAGATTTTCACCGCCGCCGACGGCCAGGTGGTGTTCAAGAAGTATTCGCCGCTGGCCGAACTGGGGCGGCTGTCGGGGTTATACGCCGATGTGCTGTCCCGCCATCTGGACCGTCCGGTGCTGGTCTGCGACCGGGATGCCGTCGTGGCGGCAACCGGCCAGGACCGCAAGCAGCTGATGGGTCAGGAAATCAGCGAGGAGGTCAGCAAACTGCTTGCGATGCGCACCCCCTACACGGCGCCCGAAGCCATCTCGCGGCGGCTGCCCGCGTTTGAAAAGAGCACCGGCACCGTGCTGTGCGCCGCGCCGATCGTGGCGCACGGCGACATCGAGGGCGGCGTGCTGCTGACCGGCTCCGATCAGGAGACCGCCCCCGACGCCGAGACAACCCGCGCAGTGAACATTGCAGCGTCGTTTTTGGGAAAGTGGATGGAGGAATAACCCAACAGGCACCGTCCGTGGGCGGTGCCGTACCAGAGCCGGAACGGTGGCCCGCCAGCGCCGTTCCGGCTCCTTTTGACGGTGGGGGATTGTGTCAAATCTGTTAAACTTTGAAACTTTTTGTGAAAACCACTTGACAGGAAAAAGAGTTGGGCTATAATAAATTTAGCACTCGGGAACATGGAGTGCTAAAAAATCGCCAACCAAAGGAGATGAGGGAGCATGGCGATGGATGCACGCAAGCAGCGCATTCTCGAAGCGATCGTTGCCCTCTATGCGACCGACGGCGAGCCGGTCGGTTCCGGGTTGTTGGCCAGCTACTTTGACATGGCGCTTTCCAGCGCAACGCTGCGCAACGAGATGGCCGCGCTCACCAAGCTCGGCCTGCTCGAGCAGCCCCATACCAGCGCGGGCCGGGTTCCCAGTTCCAAGGGGTACCGGTACTACCTCGATCATCTGATCGAGGCGCCGGGCACCACCTCGCTGGGCGAGGAGGACCGCGCCGCCATTGACCGTCTGTTTGCCAGCATGGACGTTGAACCCGAAAAGCTGGCCCAGAGCACGGCACGCGCCCTGGCCGACTACACCGGCTGCGCCGCAGCGGCCACCACGCCCCAGGCCGAGGACCTCTGCATCGCCCACTTTGAGGTGGTGCAGGTCGGACGGTATTCGGCGGCGGTTCTGGCCGTCACCAGCGCCGGCGGCGTGCGCACCCGTGTGGCGCGCATCAACACCGGCCTGACCCGCACCGATGCCGAGCAGCTGGCACAGCTGCTCAACCGCAGCCTGACCTTTGTGGCGCCGGAGGATCTCAGCCCTTCGCTCACAGCCGGGCTGGCCATGGCCGCCGGACAGCGTCTGCTGCCGGTGGTGCTGGCCGCCGAGGCACTGGTCCGCACCCGCCCCCAGGTCAGCCTGGAGGGCGCGCAGTATCTGGCCAAGATGCCGGATGTGCGCACCAACCTGGGCACGCTGCTGGAAATCTTTTCGGACAACGAAGCGGCCTGTGATCTGATCGAACCGGACGGCGGCAAGATCACCGCCACCCTCGGGGACGATCTGGACCCGCCGATGCCCAACTGCTGCATTGTCAGCAAGCGATACCTGGCAGGCGGCGGATTGCACGGCACGGTGGCCGTCATCGGGTCCAACCGGATGGAGTACCAGCGCCTGATTCCCATCCTGAATTATTTTGCCATCAAGCTCGGACAGTCGATGTCCGGTAAAAAGGAGGAGCAGATATGAGCGAAGAGACAAAGAAGCCGTCCGCGCCCGAAACCGAAGCGCAGCCGGCTCCCGAAACGAAAGCGCCCGAAGCGGAATCCCAGCCTTCCCAGCCCGAACCTGCCGAGGCAGGCAAGAGCGACGGCAAGGCCGAAAAGGAAAAGAAAGACTGGTTCGGCAAAAAGTCCCGTGAACTGGAATCCGTCAAGGCCAAGCTGGACGATGCCGAAAAGAAGAACGCGCAGCTCAAGGACCAGCTGCTGCGCACCGCTGCCGAGTATGACAACTACCGCAAGCGCAGCGCCCGGGAAGCCGATCAGAAATTCAACGACGGCGTTTCCCACGCGGTGAACCAGATCCTGGGAATTCTGGATACCCTCGAGATGGCCGCCAATGCGGAGTGCAGCGACGAGAATTACAAAAAGGGCGTCGTGATGACGCTGGACAAAGCCGGCAAGGCACTGCATACCCTGAATATCAAGGAAATCGACGCGCAGGGCAAGCCCTTTGATCCCAACTTCATGAACGCCGTCCAGCAGGTCCCGCCCGCCGAAGGGCAGGAAAGCGGAACCGTCGTGCAGGTCTTCCAGAAAGGCTACATGATCGGGGACCGCATCATCCGCCACGCCACCGTGGTTGTGGCCGAATAACGCATGACCGGACCCTTGCGGTCCGTTCAGATAAACAGTCATTATCATCCGAATATTTCCTGTAAGAAGAAATGTGAAGGGAGTTTTATAGTATGAGCAAAATCATTGGTATCGATCTTGGCACCACCAACAGCTGTGTTGCCGTTATGGAAGGCGGCGAACCCGTCGTTATCGCCAACGCCGAAGGTTCCCGCACCACCCCGTCCGTCGTCGGTTTCACCAAGACCGGCGAGCGTCTGGTCGGCCAGGTCGCAAAGCGCCAGGCCATCACCAACCCCGAGAACACCATCTCCTCCATCAAGCGTCAGATGGGCACTGCCAACAAGGTCCATGCCGGCGGCAAGGACTACACCCCCGAAGAGATCAGCGCCATGATCCTCTCCAAGCTGAAGGCGGATGCCGAGGCTTATCTGGGTGAGCCGGTCACGGAGGCCGTCATCACGGTGCCTGCCTACTTCAACGACAGCCAGCGTCAGGCCACCAAGAAC